>NZ_PDIZ01000003.1 GCF_002563635.1 Bacillus sp. es.036 | reverse complement strand
CCTAAATCAATCCCAAGTCTCACATCTGATAAACATTTAGCCGCCCTCTTTTGATTGAATGATCCTACTATTCTGTAGGACACCAAGTGCTCGATAAATCCGATCTTCCAATTCAATTCTCGAGTTATCAAGAAGGGCACGTCTAGCAGCTCTTTCCTTTTCAATAACTTGCCTAACTACACCTTGTAGATCTTCAATAATGTCATCTTCAGTCTTACCAAGTGTAATTTGATTTGATATTTGAAAGATGTTACCCAGGGCTTCGCTTCCCTCACCATAACTCCCTCTTACCACGAGTCCCAGCTGATTAATAGCTGGAATAATATGATTCAACTGCTGTGTTAACACAAGAGCGGGAAGATGTAACATGACCGATGCCCGCATTCCAGTTCCTACATTTGTCGGGCAACTAGTTAAGTAACCTTTTCTTTCATCGAAAGCATAATCCACTTTTTCTTCGATCCAATTATCAAGAGAATTGGCTAGCGACAAAGCTTTTTTAAGTTCAAACCCAGCTACTAAACACTGAATACGAAAATGATCTTCCTCATTAATCATAATGCTAACCGTTTCGTTCTCACTCAAAAGTACAGCTCCATTTTTGGAGTGTTCGATAAGATTAGGGCTAATAAGGTGCTTTTCTACAAGTACCCGTTTTTCGATAGGCTTTAAATCATCCATTTCGATTAACTCCAGCTGCCCTACCTGATCGTCTGGTATGTCAGTAAATTGATCTCTTACTTCTTCAATAACCTCTAGGTTATGCTCACGATTAAAAAGAATAGGGAAGACGTAATTCTTTAAATTACGTGCAAACCTTACGCGGCTACTCATTACGATATCTGAGTCAGGACCTTCGTTTTTCATCCATGGACTCACAGCCTCGCTGATAAAATGCTGAAGCGACATTATTCTCCCCCTTCCGATAAACTTTTGTCTTCAAGGGAACGAATCAAATCTCTCGTTTCTGCAGCTTTCTCGAATTCCTCATGCTCAATATACTCTTTCATTTTGTTTCTTAAATTTTGAACTTTGCGCTCCATTTCTATTGCTGCGCCAGCTCGTTTAGGAATTTTTCCCAGAATGAATCGTATTGCCCCCATGAACTTTCTTAAGTATAGGATCAAGTTTATCGGAAAATGTTTTATAACAATCTGAACAGCCAAAACGACCAATCTTCGTAAACTGCTGATAAGTTAAGCCACATTTAGGACAGTGACTTGGCTCCGGTTTGTAGAAAGACTGAGCCTGGCTCTCGCCAATAGGAGTTTCAAAATTTAGTAATCCCGATAATAAGTTATGGATAGAAAAATGGTTAGTGCCTGGCTCAACCTCACCTTTTTCTTTTGCACACTTTTCACAAATGTGAGTTTCTGTTTTTTCACCATTTATAATTTTGGTGAAATGAAGCGTAGCAGGGCGCTCACCACATTCCTGACAAGTCATAGGGCAACCCTCCTTATCTACCCTTATCGTAGTAATATTATTTATATTTTAAAGCGATAAGCATTGCACGCAACATATTCGCACGCAAGTGATCTCTTAACGGTAGCTCTATTGTAATCACTGTACGATCTAGTACGCTTAACATTAACTTCGCTTCTCGTTCTGAAATAAACCTCTTCTTCGAGTAAACGAAGGATAATATTTTCTGAAACGACTTGTGGAACTTGATTTTTGACAATCTGAAAGCATTTCATCAATTAAATCAGCGTGGGTTTCGGGCTTAACTTTAACAATCCGTATATAACCCCCTCCCACCTCTTTTACTTTCCACAATATACCCTTTTTCAATCGTAAAGCGAGTATTGATGACGTAATTAATTTGTGAGGGAACGCATTGAAATTTATCTGCTATTTCACTTCGTTTTATCTCAACAGCATCCCTTCCATCAAACCATTAAAATTTTCTTTAAATAGGCTTCAATAATATCGGAAACATTCCTCACTGAGTTCCCTCCTCTCCGTCCCCATACTGACTTTGACTATATTTGACGTTGAATATATTATAACGTGTTTAGTGTGGATTGCAAAGTAACAAGCCTATCACATGTCTTTTTAAGCTTTTCCATTTATGTGAAATTCAAGACTCTTTATTTCTTTACTTTTCACTTTTTTATAAGAAGTAAGGACGTATATAAAAGGTAGTGTAACGTGTGCTAATAATGTAACAGTTCCTCATTTATTCGTTTGTAGTTTGTACCCTTTCCAACTACTAGCTAATCTCTCTTTTGAAAATGCGTTGCGGGCAAATAATTTCATTGTTTACTAAACCTAAGAGTGGAGTGTCAAATTGGAGTTTTATGATTAATAAATATCAATTTGTTCGTCTGAGAACCCCTGAGAAGTGTGATTTAATAGGAGAGCCCAAAAACACCATTTACTCCTTATAATTTGATAGGATCGATTGAGGTGTGGGAGATTTGAAGAAGGAGTAAAGTTTATTCCCGATAAGGTATTGAATAAGGGATTTGAGCCAGTGAAAACTCATCCATAATAAAACCATACAAAAAAAGCGAGAAACCGTTTGGTCTCTCGCTTTTCTTAAGTTGCCCAGCGACGTCCTACTCTTGCAGGGGGAGACCCCCCAACTACCATCGGCGCTAGAGCTTAACTTCCGTGTTCTCATACGGGGCGCGATAAGCGGCGAACTTCTTCGTCAGCTGCGCGCTGCCAGATCCTCATGGATCTTCAAATATCCACTCCGGTCTGACATCACTTGCTTCCTCGAATTTCTTGCTTCTCCCACCCCTACGTAGCTTTCGAAGAAGTCGATTGACAACAATCAAAAAAGATAAAATAAAAATCAAGATACAAAACCATACAAAAAAAGCGAGAAACCATTTGGTCTCTCGCCTTTCTTCTTTGCCCAGCGACGTCCTACTCTTGCAGGGGGAGATCCCCCAACTACCATCGGCGCTGAAGAGCTTAACTTCCGTGTTCGGCATGGGAACGGGTGTGACCTCTTCGCCATCATCACTAGACTATTCAGGTATTCCCTGAAAACTAGATAGCACGCACAACGTATTCCAATAATATCAAGTTTAGTGAGACATACTCACATCACTTTTGTTTTAGGTTAAGCCCTCGATCGATTAGTATTCGTCAGCTCCACGTGTTGCCACGCTTCCACCCCGAACCTATCTACCTCATCATCTCTAAGGGATCTTACCAGCTTAATGCTGTGGGAAATCTCATCTCGAGGGGGGCTTCATGCTTAGATGCTTTCAGCACTTATCCCTTCCACACGTAGCTACCCAGCTATGCTCCTGGCGGAACAACTGGTACACCAGCGGTGTGTCCATCCCGGTCCTCTCGTACTAAGGACAGCTCCTCTCAAATTTCCTGCGCCCGCGACGGATAGGGACCGAACTGTCTCACGACGTTCTGAACCCAGCTCGCGTACCGCTTTAATGGGCGAACAGCCCAACCCTTGGGACCTACTTCAGCCCCAGGATGCGATGAGCCGACATCGAGGTGCCAAACCTCCCCGTCGATGTGGACTCTTGGGGGAGATAAGCCTGTTATCCCCAGGGTAGCTTTTATCCGTTGAGCGATGGCCCTTCCATGCGGAACCACCGGATCACTAAGCCCGACTTTCGTCCCTGCTCGACTTGTAGGTCTCGCAGTCAAGCTCCCTTGTGCCTTTACACTCTGCGAATGATTTCCAACCATTCTGAGGGAACCTTTGGGCGCCTCCGTTACACTTTAGGAGGCGACCGCCCCAGTCAAACTGCCCACCTGACACTGTCTCCGCACCGGATCACGGTGCTGGGTTAGAATGTCAGTACAGCCAGGGTAGTATCCCACCGACGCCTCCATCGAACCTGGCGGTCCGACTTCTATGGCTCCTACCTATCCTGTACAAGCTGTACCAAAATCCAATATCAGGCTACAGTAAAGCTCCATGGGGTCTTTCCGTCCTGTCGCGGGTAACCTGCATCTTCACAGGTACTATAATTTCACCGGGTCTCTCGTTGAGACAGTATCCAAGTCGTTGCACCTTTCGTGCGGGTCGGAACTTACCCGACAAGGAATTTCGCTACCTTAGGACCGTTATAGTTACGGCCGCCGTTTACTGGGGCTTCGATTCAGAGCTTCTCCCGTAAGGGATAACCCCTCCTCTTAACCTTCCAGCACCGGGCAGGTGTCAGCCCCTATACTTCGCCTTACGGCTTTGCAGAGACCTGTGTTTTTGCTAAACAGTCGCTTGGATCTTTTCACTGCGGCTCCCCTGGGCTATTAACCCGAGGAAGCACCCCTTCTCCCGAAGTTACGGGGTCATTTTGCCGAGTTCCTTAACGAGAGTTCTCCCGATCGTCTTAGGATTCTCTCCTCGCCTACCTGTGTCGGTTTGCGGTACGGGCACCTCTTTCCTCACTAGAGGCTTTTCTTGGCAGCGTAGAATCAAGGACTTCGGTACTAAATTTCCCTCGCCATCACGACTCAGCCTTCACGGTGAACGGATTTACCTATTCACCAGCCTAATCGCTTGGACGCGCATTTCCAGCGGCGCGCTCTCCCTATCTTTCTGCGTCCCCCCGTCGTTCAAACGGAAAGGAGGTGGTACAGGAATATCAACCTGTTATCCATCGCCTACGCCTTTCGGCCTCGGCTTAGGTCCCGACTAACCCTGAGCGGACGAGCCTTCCTCAGGAAACCTTGGGCTTTCGACGGACAAGATTCTCACTTGTCTTTCGCTACTCATACCGGCATTCTCACTTCTAAGCGCTCCACCAGTCCTTTCGGTCTGACTTCACAGCCCTTAGAACGCTCTCCTACCATTGTCGTAAGACAATCCACAGCTTCGGTGATACGTTTAGCCCCGGTACATTTTCGGCGCAGCGTCACTCGACCAGTGAGCTATTACGCACTCTTTAAATGATGGCTGCTTCTAAGCCAACATCCTGGTTGTCTAAGCAACGCCACATCCTTTTCCACTTAACGTATACTTTGGGACCTTAGCTGGTGGTCTGGGCTGTTTCCCTCTCGACTACGGATCTTATCACTCGCAGTCTGACTCCCGCGGATAAATCGTTGGCATTCGGAGTTTGACTGGATTCGGTAATCCGGTAAGGACCCCTAGTCCAATCAGTGCTCTACCTCCAAGATTCTTGCCGCGAGGCTAGCCCTAAAGCTATTTCGGAGAGAACCAGCTATCTCCAGGTTCGATTGGCATTTCACCGCTACCCACACCTCATCCCCGCATTTTTCAACATGCGTGGGTTCGGGCCTCCATTCAGTGTTACCTGAACTTCACCCTGGACATGGGTAGATCACCTGGTTTCGGGTCTACGACCACGTACTATTTCGCCCTATTCAGACTCGCTTTCGCTGCGGCTCCGCCTTATCAGCTTAACCTTGCACGGGATCGTAACTCGCCGGTTCATTCTACAAAAGGCACGCTGTCACCCATTAACGGGCTCCAACTAGTTGTAGGCACACGGTTTCAGGTTCTCTTTCACTCCCCTTCCGGGGTGCTTTTCACCTTTCCCTCACGGTACTGGTTCACTATCGGTCACTAGAGAGTATTTAGCCTTGGGAGATGGTCCTCCCAGATTCCGACGGGGTTTCACGTGTCCCGCCGTACTCAGGATCCGTCTCGGAGGGCAGCGGATTTTGACTACAGGATTGTTACCTTCTCTGATGGACCTTTCCAGGTCGCTTCGTCTATCCGTGCCTTTGTAACTCCAAAGAGACGTCCTACAACCCCAGAGGGCAAGCCCTCTGGTTTGGGCTGATTCCGTTTCGCTCGCCGCTACTCAGGAAATCGCATTTGCTTTCTCTTCCTCCGGGTAATGAGATGTTTCAGTTCCCCGGGTCTGCCTTCCATTCCCTATGTATTCAGAAATGGATACCATCCTATTAAAGATGGTGGGTTCCCCCATTCGGAAATCTCCGGATCAAAGCGTACTTACAGCTCCCCGAAGCATATCGGTGTTCGTCCCGTCCTTCTTAGGCTTCTAGTGCCAAGGCATCCACCGTGCGCCCTTAGTAGCTTAACCTTCGATTTGTTAGGCATTGCTGCCATAACGCATCAGTTATTACTAAGTTCTTGCATAAAAATAATTATTGGATGTCGTTGTTTATGCTATCTAGTTTTCAAGGAACAAGGCTACTACTTGAATCCACTTCTATGCTGCCTTGCACCGAGGAAGCCAACATCGTTAGCGTTACTCGAAGACGCAGGTGCACATCTGTTTCATCATATAAGCCACGTTTTGAAAGAAGTAATCATTCTTTCAAAACTAAACGAAACGCTCATGTAAGGTTGGTAACGTAAGTTACCTTCGTAATTCTCCATAGAAAGGAGGTGATCCAGCCGCACCTTCCGATACGGCTACCTTGTTACGACTTCACCCCAATCATTTGTCCCACCTTCGGCGGCTGGCTCCATAAAGGTTACCCCACCGACTTCGGGTGTTACAAACTCTCGTGGTGTGACGGGCGGTGTGTACAAGGCCCGGGAACGTATTCACCGCGGCATGCTGATCCGCGATTACTAGCAATTCCGGCTTCATGCAGGCGAGTTGCAGCCTGCAATCCGAACTGAGAACGGCTTTATGGGATTTGCTTCACCTCGCGGTGTTGCTGCCCTTTGTACCGTCCATTGTAGCACGTGTGTAGCCCAGGTCATAAGGGGCATGATGATTTGACGTCATCCCCACCTTCCTCCGGTTTGTCACCGGCAGTCACCTTAGAGTGCCCAACTAAATGCTGGCAACTAAGATCAAGGGTTGCGCTCGTTGCGGGACTTAACCCAACATCTCACGACACGAGCTGACGACAACCATGCACCACCTGTCACTCTGTCCCCCGAAGGGGAACGTCCTGTCTCCAGGATTTTCAGAGGATGTCAAGACCTGGTAAGGTTCTTCGCGTTGCTTCGAATTAAACCACATGCTCCACTGCTTGTGCGGGCCCCCGTCAATTCCTTTGAGTTTCAACCTTGCGGTCGTACTCCCCAGGCGGAGTGCTTAATGTGTTAACTTCAGCACTGAGGGTGGAACCCCCCAACACCTAGCACTCATCGTTTACGGCGTGGACTACCAGGGTATCTAATCCTGTTTGCTCCCCACGCTTTCGCGCCTCAGCGTCAGTTACAGACCAGAGAGCCGCCTTCGCCACTGGTGTTCCTCCACATATCTACGCATTTCACCGCTACACGTGGAATTCCACTCTCCTCTTCTGCACTCAAGTCCTCCAGTTTCCAATGACCCTCCACGGTTGAGCCGTGGGCTTTCACATCAGACTTAAAAGACCGCCTGCGCGCGCTTTACGCCCAATAATTCCGGACAACGCTTGCCACCTACGTATTACCGCGGCTGCTGGCACGTAGTTAGCCGTGGCTTTCTGGTTAGGTACCGTCAAGGTACCGCCCTATTCGAACGGTACTTGTTCTTCCCTAACAACAGAGCTTTACGACCCGAAGGCCTTCGTCACTCACGCGGCGTTGCTCCGTCAGACTTTCGTCCATTGCGGAAGATTCCCTACTGCTGCCTCCCGTAGGAGTCTGGGCCGTGTCTCAGTCCCAGTGTGGCCGATCACCCTCTCAGGTCGGCTACGCATCGTCGCCTTGGTAAGCCATTACCTTACCAACTAGCTAATGCGCCGCGGGCCCATCCTGCAGTGTTAGCTCAGAAAGCCAACTTTCAACATTGCACCATGCGGTGCGATGTATTACCCGGTATTAGCTCCGGTTTCCCGGAGTTATCCCAGTCTGCAGGGCAGGTTGCCCACGTGTTACTCACCCGTCCGCCGCTAAGATCAGGGAGCAAGCTCCCATCTCTTCGCTCGACTTGCATGTATTAGGCACGCCGCCAGCGTTCGTCCTGAGCCAGGATCAAACTCTCCGATAGAAAGCTTAATCTAGCTTTTAAAACAATTTTTGTTTCCGTAGAAACAACTACTTACATGGCGTTTCGTTCAGTTTTCAAAGATCGATTTAATTCTATTAATCTCGGTTCGTTTCTCCCGAGTGACAACTTCTATCTTACCAGCAATCTCTCATTTAGTCAATGTCTTTTTTAAAAACATTTTCGTATGTAAGTTGTTGCTAATGTTTCGAAGTGACAAGAACCATCTTACCATGGTGATATAATGTCGTCAATAGTTTTCGAGAATTATTTTCCTATCTTTTTAAAAGACCGGTTTACCTATTTACGTAACCGGTCTTTTTGCTATCTCTATTATCTTTACCATCTGATGCCCATTCATAAAAAAGTTAATCAGAAACCATTTTAACCTGTCAGTACTTCTTCTTCAGGATATCTGATTTTTGGTGTTTTCTTAGAAGCAAAGATAAAGGCTAGTGTGAGGGGTCCTAGTTTCCCTACCATCATGATCACAATAATCGTGAGCTTCCCAATGCCATCTAGATTACCCGTTATCCCCATTGATAGTCCTACGGTACCAAACGCCGATACAACTTCAAACAAATTCGCTAGAAAAGGGGAGTCTTGCGTAAGTTCAAGAATGAAAACCCCTACTAGAACAACCCCTGTCGAGATAACCGTAATAGCAAGTGCTTTGATAATGACCGAAAAGGCTAGCGTCTTATGAAAGATCGTTACTTCATTCTTTCCTTTTAAGAAAGTGTTAACAGAAAGAAGCATAGCGATAAACGTCGTCAGCTTAATGCCTCCACCCGTAGAAGCACTTCCTGCACCAATAAACATGAGACATATTGTAAAGAAGAGGGAAGCTTCTTCCATACTACCGATATCAATCGTATTAAAGCCTGCTGTTCGTGGAGTTAACGCTTGAAAAAAGCCCGCCCATCCCTTCCCAGCTCCATTTAACTGACCTAGAGTAGAAGCGTTATTCCACTCAAGAGTAATAATGACGAGAAAAGCAAGTGCATTAATAAAGAGACTTCCTATCACCATTAACTTCGTGTGAAGCGTCCACTCTCTAAAATGCTTCTTATCCTTTAGATCAATCAAAACTGTGAAGCCGATTCCTCCTAAAATAAAAAGCATTACGATCACAAGGTTAATGATCGGATCTCCTACATAGGAAGAAAGACTATCAGACCAAATGGAAAATCCAGCGTTATTGTAAGCTGAAATGGCGTGAAAGATGGCTACATAAATGCCGGTCCCTATTCCATATTCCGGTATCCATCTTGCAGATAGAAGAGTGGCTCCAATGATTTCAATTACTATTGAAAAAATAAAGAGACTTCTTACAAGCTTAATAATGCCGCCCATTCCTTTTTGATTTAATGCTTGTGTGATTAGAAGACGTTGTGAAATCCCGATTTTCTTTCCAATTAGAAGAAAGATAACAACAGCAAATGACATAATACCAAGTCCACCAACTTGAATTAATAGCATAATAACAACCTGACCAAAAACTGTATAAACAGAACCCGTGTCTACCACGACGAGCCCTGTAACTGTGATAGCTGATATAGCTGTAAACCAGGCATCTAACCAGCTGACAGGCGTAGTTGTTGCTTGGGGTAATTTCAGTAAAACAGTTCCAATCGTACTTACAATGAGAAATAGAAGCAGTAAAGCTCTTGGCGGATGAAGAAATAGTTCTTTCAGCTTCATGATTATTTTCCTTCTTTCTTAATGGTGCCATTAAACTAAACGAATCAACCGAAGACTTCTGCCAAAATACACAAAAACAATACGTGAAGGGGAGACGACAAAAGAAAAAACACAGAACTTCTGTGTCTCAAGCAGTCTATTATCGTTAGAGTTAGTTTAATGCATCGTAATAGAATTTCAATTAAAGATTGAAATAATAATACCTGCACCTTCATCTGAAGTAAAGCGATTATTTCACGGTTTTATTTTCGTCAAAATAAAGATGGTAATGAAGTTTGCAACCTTCATTATAGGAAGCGTGGCAGTAAGGACACATAGAATGTGCTGTTAAGTACTCCTGAATTGTTAATTCAGAACGACAGTTTCCACATAAAATAGCTTTTTTATCATATTTTTCCTTTGGCCATACTGTGACGTGATGATCAGCTGTTTCTTGATGACACAAAAAACACGGATAGTAAGTATCACAACAATAGAATTTAATCGCAACAATATCTCGTTCACTGTGATAATGTTCGCATCGTGTTTTGTTATCTACGGTTTTTCCTTTTACTATAATTTGATCTTGAAGCATTTGTATCCTCTCCTAATACTATAAGTAACGTTATCATACCAATTTCCTTATAACTTAACGCCAAGAATATTTGGCTAACTTTTCACCTTTCAATATGTATTCGGGCATACAGATTTTGCAATAGGAATAACCTTTTGTCTGCCTCATCTCTTCTGTTATCTTAAGAAGCTCATCAAGGTTATCACAACAAATCTTTTCCACTTTCGTTCTTGCTCCCTCATCTTTTTCTCGCCAAAGTGTCCTACAAGTAGCTAAATGAATTTTATTATAAGCCGCATCTTTTCCTTTAAAATGATTAAAAACATACCCATTTTGATTAGCGCTGTGCCAACTCAAATAGCGTTCTTCATTTTCTTTAAATATACCAAACATGGTCTAGCCTCCCAAATTAATAATCACTAAACCAAATTCGCTGTTCCTTCCCATCTGCCTCTTTACTTTTTATTACAGTTCCTCCTCTTTTTTTATTTAACTGTAATGTTACGCTTGCACCAACCTTTCTAATTATCAAAACAAAAAAGGCCCCGTTTTCACGGAACCTCTTTCTTAGTGATGAAGTGCTGGCTTCATCTGTCGCATATGAATGCTTTTCTTAACAATTGGGATAAGCCATCGATCAATCCCAATTTTAGCTGCATTATAACCGGCAATTAATAAGAGCATTCCGAGAATAACCATCATTGGATTCGTGCTAGTTGTACCACTAAAGAGGAAAGCAAAGTTCATCACTACTCCCATGAATGCCGCAAGAGTTGTGAAAGTACCAAGTATTAAACCAAGTCCAACTAGAAACTCTCCCCATGGTATTAAGACATTAAAGAAATCGACATTGGGAATGGCTACGCCTTCTAAAAAAGTAGCCCACCAACCTTGAACAGCCGGATGTTCTCCACTCGCACTCGCAACCGCTCCCTGCAAAAAACCACTCGCGTCAAAACCACTCGTTATTTTTGTCCATCCAGCCGTGATCCATTGATAGCCTAGAAACAATCGAATAAGAAAAAGAATGCCAGAAGCTCCCTTGTTCTCTCTCAAAAAATGAACAAACATACTCCTCACGCTCCACAACTTTATTTTTATCACACCTTCATTGTAGTCAGGTTTCTTTCACCGGTCTGTGACAACCATCACCAATATCCTATCTGGTTTATTTCAGCATAATTCGGGTATGAAATAATTGGATAATAAAAAAAGGACAGAATTTCATCTGTCCTAAGCGTAACTTTCATCTGTTTTCGTTTTTCTTTTTTCAACGATGCGATAGAAAAGTAACACAAAACACCCAACTAGGGTTAAACATCCCATCACAGCATACAAAGTTGCTCCAGAAGATCTTTCAAAGATCAGCCCTCCGAACAATGAACCTAGAATCCCTGATAGTCCAAAGAAAACAGAGATAAATAGAAGATGTCCCGTGGCTTGCAAGTGCTCGGGTACTAACTTTGTCACATATTGAAACGCAGCAACGTAAAAAACACCAAACGTTACACCGTGAAAAACTTGAAGGAGGATAACGGCAACCGGCCCCCCTATGTACGCTAACCCAAACCACCTAACTGCATAGATGACACCTGCAATCATGATAAAGACAATTTCATTAAATCTTTTGAACCAATAGTGACTGGTAGCGAATATAACAGCTTCACTAGATACAGCAACAAACCAAGCAAGCCCAATTTGAGACTCATTCCCACCAAGTTCCGTGAGATAAAGTCCTATGAAACTATCATTGGCCCGATGTGGAATCGTTAAAAACAGGATTGTTCCTAAAAATAATAGAAACTTACTATTCTTCCCAATCCTCATCGCATCAAACACTGTTACTGGTTTGTTACGCGTTTTTACATCCGATACTCTCATCGCTGTAAGAAAGGCGATCACAATCATAAACATGAATGGAATTAGAATCGTACTTATACCAAAGAAAGAGAAAAACTGACCAACGATTAGCGTTGATACAGCAAAACCAATCGATCCCCATGTTCGAATACTTCCAAAGTTTTTATTCACGCTAGCAGCGGTTTTAACAGCAAGACTATCGCCAAGTGCTCCCGTAGGAGACATAAACACATAAAAAATCGCTGCTGAAATTAAAATAAACACGTAATGACTGTTCGTTAAAAGAAAAACACTAACAACAGCTACTCCAACCAGCGTCACAAGCAAAACTTTTTTTATCGTACCAAATTTATCACTTAGGTATCCCCAAAAGGGTTGAGCTAGAATTGCCGCTAATGGTCCAATCGCAAGAATAGATCCTATTTTACTTTCCGACATACCGCTATGTTGGAAATAAACTGGCATATAGCTAATAATGATTGTATTTGCACCATGAAAAAAGAATAAAAACAAACTTAGAAAAAAGACGCTATCCCTTTTAGTCATGCTCTTTAGAAACCCTTCCTTTCACAAAATCAGATGAATGATTGCATCAAAATACTTCTTCTTACTCTATAGCATGACCATTTGAATTGCAATCTTCTTCCAATGGATAGGAGCCTTTCCAACAGGGATACAGAATTTAACCTCTCTGTTCAATCGCTACAAAACGTCAATCATTTACGCATATCGATCATAATTAGAAGGGAATTCGCATATCTTGTAGAAATATCCAATTAATGCGATGTCAAAAAGCTGATTATGGGGGATTTCTATGGAAAAAGGAAGCGAGCTAAAAGATGTAAATTTAGATATCATCTTTCATCATATTTCAGATCTGATCTTCCAAATTCGGGTCATTGATGTGCATCACTATGAAATTGAAGCTGTAAATGAAGCTTATCTATCCAATTATGAAACTTCCAAAGAAGCCATATCCGGCCGAAGAATAGAAGATTTTCTCGGTGTTGATCAGGGAATTCAAGCCATTAAAAGATTTCAAGAAGCGATTATTCGAAAGAAAACGATTCAATTTGAGGAAGGGTACTCTTTTCCCAAGCAGGGTTACAAATTATTCGATATTACACTTGTTCCTCTTGTAGAAGGAGGTTCAGTTGAGAGATTGATTGGGATAGCAAAAGATATTACAGAAAAACGAATGAATGAAGAACACCTTGTTCAATCAGAAAAGCTATCTATTGTTGGTCAACTTGCGGCAGGAATTGCACATGAGTTACGAAATCCACTCACTTCATTGAAAGGTTTTTTGAAATTAATTCAATTCAGAAATACGGATAAAGACATTGATCGCTATGTACAAGTGATGGATTCAGAATTTCATCGGATTGAGCAAATCATTGATGAATTTCTTATTCTAGCAAAACCAACAAAAACCAATTTTCAAAACAACCGTATTGATCTTATATTAGATGAAGTTATTGAATTACTAAGCGGTCAAGCTAACATGAAAAGCATTATTTTACAAAAGGAATATGCTTCTTCTCTCTCTCCTATTTATAGTGAAAGTAACCAACTAAAACAGGTTTTTATTAACCTGCTTAAAAATGCGATGGACGCAATTGGTGAAGAAGGAGAAATTACTATCAAAGCTATGGAACGAAAGGAACACATACAGATTCAAGTAATTGATAATGGTAGTGGCATCGCTGATGAAGAACTTGAAAAACTTGGCTCACCTTTTTTCACTACGAAAAAGAACGGAACAGGACTTGGACTGACAATTTGCAAGAGAATTGTCAAAAAACATAAAGGCACTTTTACTATTGAAAGTAACGAAGGCAAAGGAACAATCGTTACATTAAACTTCCCAAAGATCTATCGCACCTAACCCCTTTTATTCAGGGGCTTGTGTATAGATCTTTTCGTTAACCTTTTCTTCTAACCACTGTTTAATCTTTTTTATCGTTTCTTCAGGTCTTTGCCAGTGTAGGACATGTCCCGTTTCAGGAATAGCACTTACCTTACAATGAGTTCCCAGCTCCTCCTGCATTCTAGCTGCTGCCTGACGTCTTATCGTTTCTCCATCCTCAGGAAGGGTTGCTCTTATAAGAAAGATTGGCGCCTGCACCTGATGGAAAACGTCGCGGCACGACTCAAGATAGAGTGACTTTCCAATCGCTCTTACCGTATTTCCGCTTACCTTCATTGCTACGCCGCCCACCACTTCCTTCATATCCCTGTGAACCATTTGCTCCAATTCATGGCTCCATCTACCAATTTCCTCTTTCTTCTTTTTCTCATACTCTTCTATAGTTGAATAATAACTTTCTGTGATCCACTGTGACATTTGCTTCAGGAATTCCTCTAACGTTATAGAAGGATCTTCTTCAAAAAGGAGATAACCTCCATCAATCATCACAACGCCATTCACCATTTCAGAAAACCGACTACTAAAGTGGAGAGCTAGAGCCGCTCCCCAAGAATGGCCAATCAAATAAACTGGCTGATTGCTTAGTTCAAAACGTACCTTTTCGAGCCATTCGGTTAGAAATTGAAAGGAATAATTTTTTTCTTCATTAAAAGGCTGAGTCTCACCGTGGCCAGGTAAATCAATCGCAAACAAATGAAAATGATCCTGCAAACGATCAGCGATCTCGTTAAACCCAAGCGCATTGTTCGTCAAACCATGAAGTAGGAGAACGGTGGGGTTACGCTGACTTCCCCATTCATAAATGCAGACGTCGAGACCTTCTATGTTCACCTTCATTTTTTTCATAGAACTCAGTCCTTCCATTATGTATGGCTACTTCATTTATTCGACTAGCAGGATTCATTCCCTTTTTCTAGAAGTGAGTGGAGTAAGAAATCATAGGTAATGAGGAGAGCTCCCATGAAAATTAGAAATGCGACAGTAGATGATGCTCTAGCGATAGCAACTGTTCATGTGAATAGCTGGAAATCGACCTATCAGCAGCTCATTCCAGAAGATTATCTTAATGCACTTGATATTCAAATACGGGAAGCCCGTTGGAAAAAGTTTATTCAAGCTGGCAGCACTATTTTTGTAGCCGTCGATCAAGGAGAAATTATCGGGTTTGCAAACGGTGGGAAAAATAGATCAACACCTTATCACTATGATGGAGAGCTGTATGCGATTTATCTTCTTGAAGAAGCACAGCGAAAAGGGGCAGGAAAAAAGCTATTATGTTCTGTTGCGAAAGAGCTCAAAAACGAATCATACCAATCGATGCTTGTGTGGGTTCTGAACGGAAATCCAGCCGCTCACTTTTATCAAAGCTTTCATCCACTTAAAGTTGCTGAGAAAGAGACCGAAATTGCAGAAAAAAAACTTCTAGAAACGGCTTTTGGTTGGCCAGATCTAGAAGATTTGATTACGATTTGCACCTAAATATCGATATAGAAAAGCGCCCGACGAACACTCACGGTCGCTTTCTTTTAGTTTACACTTTCTTTCTCTTCATAAGGGTGGGCAACCCAGCCTGATGGGTCAATAAATAGACGAACAGCTACAACCTGACGATCATCCATTAATGTAAAGAAATGCGGTGTATCCACTGGAACAGAAATCACATCGCCTGGATCTAATTCAACATCAAAATATCCGACGCTTCCTTTGATCACAAAAATCCCATGGCCAGCGGTAATTGCTCTTACTTCATCCTCCGTATGGACGTGCACTTGTTCGAATTTCTTCAGAATGACATCTAGGTCTGGCGTTTCTTCAGAAAGAGCCACCACATCCCAGTTTCCGTATCCATTGCGTTCAGCTAGCGAACGAATTTCTTCATTAAATACAGTTAAAATTTCATTTTTTTGTTCTTCTGTTACAGTGCAATTACCTCTTAATTGTTCAGGGAGCTTTTCTACCTGCCACTGTTCATAAAGAACACCTTCTTGTTGTAGAAATGCACTTACAGCATCCCTTCCTTCAATTACTTCACCTGTATTTCTCACTTTAATAACCGCCATTTTTTCTTCCTCCCTCGCTTAGCTTACTACAGATTGAAAGTTTCTTAATTTAAGATGATAACTAAATAAAAACTCAAATGCTTCGAGATACTTTTTGGCTTCAAAACCATCGCGTCCCCATACCGTAATACCATGATTTTTCATTAATACAGCTTTCGTTTCTTTAGTGATAACATGAACAACATCCTGAGCAAGTAAAGAAAGGTCACTGGAGTTATCAATGATTGGAACGGATATTCGATCATTTTGTCCCCAGAGCCCAAATGCTTTTATTAATTCAACACCCTGAAAAGTAACCTCACCCTCTGTACGAAAAAGTTCAGAAATCACATTGTTATCTACTGTGTGGACGTGCAAACAACATCCTGCATTTGTTTTTTGATAGATGGCCTGATGAACAATTGTTTCAGCAGATGGTTTTAAAGAAGTTTTTTCGATTGCCTGTCCATCACGGTCGACCAATATGAAATCTTCTTCCGTTCGTTTTCTTTTATCTTTACCACTTGTGGTAACAAGAAACTGTAGCGGCTCCTCACTTACTTTGATTGAGAGATTGCCGCTTGTTCCTGGAAACCAATCACGAGCTGCTAACTCATCTTTGATATCAGCGAGTTCGTTCCAACGTTTCTGTACGAGACTCATCATACCCCTCCTTTTCTTCCCTCAATTTTCGAACGATATCATGGAACGACTCAAACGGAACTGCAGGAATGGATAGTTCTTTACACTTCTTTGCTAAGTAATCTCTTGCAAAGACTTGATCTGCCCGTTTAGCTGCCTCTAGATCCGTTATAGAGTCACCGATCACAATTTTTCGGTATGTATCTCCATCAAACTTTTTTAAGATGCCTGGCTTGCAGCATCCGCAATCGTTTGTACAATCATCATCACAAGAGTATGGCCAAGTAATCGTGATCGTTTCGTTCGTAAAATCGCTCCCATTGCAGAAAATGTTCTCTTCTGGTATTTCAAATGGGTTTAGAAGCGGATAGACAAAAAAATCAATTCCTCCGCTTACAACGTAAAGCTGGATTCCTTCTCGTTTTGTATAATGAACAAACTCGGCAAATCCCTGTCTAATCTCGGTTGTAGCTAATAAATAATCAAGCAAATCCTTCTTTCGACTGGAAGGAATCAAATGAAACATCTGCCCCACTCCTTCCCGAATGGATAGGTTCTGCGCTAAAATATTGTCTTTTATTTGCTCCCATTCTTTCGGAGCAAAACGTTTCATTAAGGAAACGATATTATCACTATTTGTAATCGTGCCATCAAAATCACAAAATATAATCGGCTTTTTCATCGAACCACCTCTGTGCTCCCCCACTTTGTAAGTGCCTGGTGAAGTGCCTCACTATTAAGCGATGCCTCTTCGAGAGTTTGATTTGTTAGAACAGCTTCAATCGCAGCTCGGAATGCTTTTCCTCCAGAAGCGGCTCCTCCTGGATGACCGTGCACGCCTCCTCCTGCATTAATAACGCTATCCTTTCCAAAGTCCTGAAGTAAAAGTGGGACCAATCCTGGATGGATGCCTGCTGAAGGAACCGGAAATGTCTTATTCAGTTGATTCTCTTCCGTCAGAGCTAAGGCTGTTGCGAGCGCTTCGTTTCGATCTAACGCCACGCTTCCGTAAGGGGAAGGAAAAAGAGAGAAATCAGCACCAGCGGTTCGAAGTAATTTTCCAAGTAACAGGGAATAACTTATGCCATAAGTGCTCGATGCAGCCATAGCCCCTGAAAAAGAAGGATGAGCCATGATCGGAACCGAGATATCCTTATCCTCAGCAAGAGACTGAAGGACATCTAAACCATATGTAAAAACGTTAAACAACAGGGCATCAGCCCCTAATTCAATCGCGCGTTTTGCTCGATCTTTCAGAATGTCCGTTCTTCCGGTTAAGTTAACCGCATATCGTGTGCGTTTCCCTGTCACTTCTGACGTCTGATCCAGCACTTTTTTTAAAACAGGGACGCGCTTTTCAAGAGGAGATAACTCATTTTCAAAAAGAATTTCATCATCTTTTACGAAATCAACTTTACCAAGGGCTTGTGCCTGCATTTGTTGTTCTAACTCATGCAATGGCTTTCCAATCACCCCTTTAAAAATACTCATGACAAGTGGTCGATCATGCACATCTGCAAGTTTGCGGATGCCTTCTATCCCATGCCCCGGCCCCGGAAAGGCTTGAAGCAACTCATCCGAAAACTCTAAATCAATGAGTTTTATTTCTCCATCAAGAGAAAGTTTGCCGAAAACGGTTGTTAAAATCGCCGGTATATCAGCACTGAAATTAATCGCTGGATAGGAGATAACAATGATCCCTTTACCTTCTCTCTCCTCCACCCTAACGACTTCTCCTTTATGTTTTTGTAACTGTTCTTTTTCTAATAACGGTAGATTCGTCCATGTGCCAACGGTTAATCCGAGAGCGATCGATTCGGCACGCTGGGCTAATTGATGATCATTATTTACAAGATAGGTAGCTATAAGACGGCTCATCACGTTCATTCCTTTCAGTCTTTACCTTTCAATTTTCGCTCATCACACAAAAAAGACCCCTTCACGAGGAAGAGGTCTTTATCACCATGCTCTTCCTCTTATCTTCCAGCTTTTGCTGCGAGAATTAGCACCGTGTCTTTAAGAAAACTTAAAAATCGGTTGCCGGGCTTCAAAGGGCTCGTCCCTCCACCTCTCTGGATAAGAGTTTGCAATTATTCGTTTTTAGTAATTGATTTGAATTATGCCAGACGCAAGAAATTCTGTCAAACTGTTTTTTAATTTTTCTGAATCAAAAGAGATTAAGAGACTTAATTCGTTCCACCGCTTCTCTTAGCTTATCTTCAGACGTTAATAGCCCCACTCGTACATAGCCCTCACCATATTCACCAAACCCGTTGCCAGGTGCGACAACAATTTGGACGCTTTCAAGTAAGTAATCTGCAAAGCTTTCTGAAGTAAAGGATTCAGGTACTTTTAACCAGGCGAAAAACGATCCCGCAGGAGAAGTGACATTCCAGCCAATGTCATGGAGTCCTTGAATGAGAACATTTCGTCTCGACTCATACGTATCGCGAAGGTCTTCTACACACTGCTGCGATCCAAGCAAAGCTTCAGCTGCGGCTTCTTGCACCGCACTAAATAGACTAACGTAAAAATGATCCTGAAGGAGATTGATGCTCTCAACAACAGATTGATTTCCGACTGCAAATCCTACACGCCATCCCGCCATATTATATGTTTTTGAAAGGGTATAGATTTCAATTCCATTGTCTTTTGCACCCCCTGTTTCCAAAAAGCTAATCGGTCGCTCGCCATCAAACCCGATCGCACCGTAAGCGAAATCATGCACAACACAAATATCATTCGTCTCTGCAAAACTGACTGTTTCCTCAAAAAAGCGCTTCGTTGCAACAGCTGCAGTTGGGTTGTTTGGATAATTTAAAAACATCATTTTCGCTTTTTTTAATGAATCCTCTGGAATCGCATCATAGTCTGGTAAGAAATGATTCTCCTCAAGCAACGGCATCATTTGCATATCCGCTTCAGCCATCGCGACACCTGACCAATAATCGGGATATCCAGGGTCTGGAACGAGTGCCACATCACCTTTATTTAGTAAACATTGACTGACCTCGACAAGGCCTGCTTTTCCACCGAAAAGAACGGCAACTTCCTTCTCTGGATCAAGCTTCACTCCAAATTCTCGCTCATAGAAATCAGCAGCCGCCTGCTTCAAAAAAGGCTGTCCTCGAAATGGCGGATATTTGTGATAGGTGGGATTTTCAGCTGCCTTCTGCAAGGACTTGATAATATGATCAGGTGTTGGCTGATCAGGATTTCCCTGTCCAAGATTAATCATGTCATAACCCGCTTCTACATAGCGGTTCACTTTTCCAGCAAGCTTCGCAAAAAATTGTTCCGGTAATCGTTTAAGCGCATCCGAAGTTTGAAATTGTTTCAAAGAATCACATCCTGTTAAAATTTTCGTGAAATTCTAGTAAATTATGTTATCTTGGATACACAATCATGTAAAGCTTATTTTGTAAGCGAGGAGGAGAAAACAATGAAAAAAATCGCTCTGTTGCAATTTGATATTGCGTTTGGAAACCCGGAAGAAAATTTCTCGAAAGTGAAAGAGCTTGTTGCTAAGGCTGTTCATGACAAACCAGATATTATTGTTTTACCAGAACTGTGGTCGACTGGTTATGACTTATCGAGACTAGACGAAATTGGGGATACAAATGCAGAAAAGTCCATTGCATTTCTTTCAGACCTAGCCAAAAAGAATAAGGTGAGTATAGTAGGTGGCTCAATTGCAAAGCAACACAATGATCATGTAACGAATACGATGCTCGTTTTCAATCGAGATGGGCAGCTTATCCATGAGTATAGCAAAGCTCATCTATTTCGCCTGATGAATGAAGAGAAATACCTTGTTTCAGGAAATGAGAAAAGCCACTTCACACTTGAAGAACTCCCAAGTGCCGGATTCATCTGTTATGATATTCGCTTTCCTGAGTGGCTTCGCCTTCATGCCATTGAAGGTGCACAAGTTTTGTTCGTTCCAGCCGAATGGCCGAAACAGCGTACGGATCATTGGCGAGCATTACTTATTAGCCGCGCTATTGAAAACCAATGTTACGTGATTGCTTGTAATCGTGTAGGAGCAGATCCAGACAATGCGTTTGGCGGACATTCTTTAATCATTGATCCGTGGGGAACGATTATCGCAGAAGCAGGCGAAGAGGAAACGATCTTAACAGGCTTGATTGATGAGGAAGAAATACCATCAATCCGAAGTCGTATCCCCATCTTTGAAGATCGACGTCCAGATATATATAAATAAAATTCAAAATATTATTGACAAATGCATCTGTTTCTCTGTAACATACATTTCAAGCGAAAAAATTGTAAAATAATTTCATAAACTTTCTCTTATCAAGAGCAGGCTGAGGGATTTGGCCCTATGACGCCCAGCAACCGACCTATTCTTAAGTACATCTTTTCAGGATGGCTTAGATGGCACGGTGCTACTTCCAACAGGATGTTATTCATCCTGGAAGATAAGAGGTGTGAAGGATATCTGTCTTCAAGCCTCTTTCTTCGGAAAGAGGCTTTTTTTATGTCTTTTAATCACGAATGCTTCTATACATCATCCATTAGAAAGGGGACTTACACATGTCTTTTCAAGTTAAGTCGGGATATACACCATTTACACAAGAAAGCGTTGTTCACTTTTTAGTGCATCACAATTTTATCGATCCCTCTTCCCCCCTTCTCGTAAAGGAAATCGGGGATGGCAATTTAAACTATGTTTTCCATGTTCAAAACAAAGCAACAGAGGAATCGTGGATCGTCAAACAAGCTTTGCCTTATGCCAAGGTTGTTGGTGAATCCTGGCCACTGACACTTGACCGGTCGAGAATTGAAAGCGAGGCCCTCATACAAGCTCATTCGCTTGTTCCTGAATTTTCCCCAGTTGTTTATTTGCATGACTCAGAAAAAGCAGCAACAGTGATGGAAGATTTATCATCGCATACGATTTTGCGCAAAGGACTTATTGAAGGACGTGTCTACCCTGAGCTCGCAAGAAATGTCGGGACTTACCTCGCTCACACGCTCTTTTTCACCTCTGACTACGGTCTTGGTTCTGCAAAAAAGAAAGAGCTTGCTAAACGGTTTAGTAATCCAGATTTATGCGGGATCACGGAGAGTCTCGTCTTTTCAGACCCCTTTTATAATGCTGAAAGCAACGCATTTTCAGACGAAATTCGACCAGATGTTGAAATTTTGTGGGAAGATCAAGACTTCCTAAATGAAGTTGCTTCGCTTAAACATTCCTTTTTAACAAAAGGAGAAGCGTTAATACACGGGGATTTACATACAGGTAGCCTCTTCGTAACGGAGGGTTCAACAAAAGTAATCGATCCGGAATTTGCTTTCTATGGCCCAGCGGGATTTGATGTTGGGGCTTTTATTGCCAATATTACGCTTAGCATTCTCTCCCAGGAAGCCCATCGAACCGAGGAAGAAAAAGACGGATATCTAGCCTATCTCTTTGGTGTTATCACTGAAGTTTGGACCGTATTTGACTCTACGTTCCGCTCCCTTTGGGACACCCACCTTTCAGAAGATAACCGCTATTCCAGAGGTTATCTCAATACTCATCTTCAGTCTATTTTTGTCGATAGTATTGGTTTTGCTGGTTGTAAAATCATCCGAAGAACGATTGGACTTGCTCATGTAGAAGAAATTGAGACGATTACTGATCCAGAAGTAAAACTAGCAGTGGAAAGAAGAGCTTTAACACTTGGAAAAAAACTCATTTTAAATCGAAAGAACATCGATTCGATTAAATATTACATCGATACGATTAAGGAGGGCGTTTAAATGACTATCCCATCTCTTCAGTGGAAAGGAGATCACCTTTTACTGCTTGATCAGCGTAAATTACCACATCAAGAAAGCTATCTCAAACAGACGGCGATCGAAGATGTTTGGAATAGCATATCTTCCCTCGTCGTGCGCGGTGCACCAGCGATTGGAATTGCGGCTTCGTATGGTCTTGTTCTCTGGAGTCAACACGCAGAAACAACCGAACCATCAACTTTTAAAGCAGAGTTACTTAAGCAAGGAGAATACCTCTCATCTTCTCGCCCAACTGCCGTGAATCTCTCATGGGCGATCGATCGCATTGTTCGTGTGACTCTTCCTTTATCAACTGTCGAAAAAATGAAAGACGCGATTCTTCACGAAGCGTTACTTATCCATAAAGAAGATGAACTTGTCTGTCAACGTATCGGAGAACACGGACTTAAACTATTGAAGGATGGCGATACCATTCTCACCCACTGCAACGCAGGCGGAATTGCAACAGCGAAATATGGAACTGCCCTTGCTCCGCTCCACTTGGCTAAGCAAAACGGCCTCACGATTTCCGCGATTGCAACGGAAACGAGACCCGTTCTCCAGGGTGCTCGACTAACCGCATGGGAACTTGAACGTGCCGGTATCGACGTAACGCTTATTACGGATAGCATGGCGGCGCACGTCTTAAAAACAAAGAAAATCGCAGCGGTAATAGTCGGTGCGGATCGAATTGCAGCCAACGGAGACACAGCTAACAAAATCGGCACGCTCGGCCTTGCTCATATCGCTCAGGCTTACAATGTTCCCTTTTATATTGCAGCACCCATTTCAACGATTGACTATTCGATTCCTAATGGAGATGCCATTCCGATTGAGGAGCGTGATTCAAAAGAAATCACACACTATCAAGGAGAGCGCGTCGCGGCTGAAAATATTGAGATTTTCAATCCTGCATTTGACGTAACGCCACATCGCTTAATCAAAGGAATCATTACAGAACACGGCATCATTCGAACACCATTCGAAGAAAACCTTGCTCATCTTACTTTACCAGATATTGAAAACACGGAGGTACATTCATGAAACGTTTAGGACTTATGTTATCCATTCTTCTTCTCTTCGTTCTTGCCGCATGCACAAGTGAGCAAGATGCTGTAAGTGAACCTGAAGCAAGCAATAATGAAACAAATGAGACTGCCTCAAAAACGCAAGACGAAACATCGCAAACTTCATCTGACATTCCAAAAGAGGTGCAAAAACCGATAAAGATTGCTGCGATTATGCAAGCTTCTCTTGGAACATTCTCTTCCCAATATGTCAAAGGGGTTGAAGATCAGGTTGAAAAGTTTGGAGGAAGTGTCCAGGTTTATAATGCTGATAATGATCTTTCAAAGATGGCGACACATCTTGATACAGCGATCAATCAGAATGTCGATGCCATCTTAATCGATCACGGACGAGCAGACGCACTGGAACCAGGAGTGAAAAAAGCAGTAGAGAAAGGGATTCCTGTTGTCGTTTTTGATAGTGATATTAATGTCCCAGGCGTTACCGTCATCGATCAGGATGATTATAGCCTCGCGTGGGACACGCTGAAAAAACTTGCTCAAGACCTTAACGGCGAAGGCAATATTGTATACGTTTGGGTTGGAGGATTTGCACCGATGGAACGACGAAATGTCATCTACGAGGCATTCCAGGAGCGCTATCCAGGAATTAAGGAAATCGCTAAATTCGGAACGGCAAGCGCTAATACAGCTCTTGATACCCAGACACAAATGGAAACGATTCTAAAGCAATACCCAAACAAAGGAGACATTGACGCTGTATTTGCTCCATGGGATGAATTTGCTAAAGGCGCGACTCGAGCGATCGAGCAAGCAGGCAGAGACGAAATCAAGGTTTATGGCATTGATATGAGTGATGAAGACCTCCAAATGATGCAGAAGGAAAATAGCCCGTGGCTATCATCAGCTGCAACTGATCCAGCTGAAGTTGGACGTGTTCAAGTTCGTTTTGCTTATCAAAAAATCGCTGGAGAAGATGCACCTGACATCTTTTCACTTGATCCTCATCTTGTAAAGCAGTCCGATTTACCTGAAGAAACGATCTCCATGGATAAGCTTGGGGAATACGTTGACGGATGGGGTTCATCTGACGCTGCCACATCACCATGGATGGAAAAACGCGTTGAAGAGGCAGACACTAAATGAACCAATTAACGATTCATAATATATCTAAATCATTTGGCAGTACGACTGTATTAAAAAACGTCTCATTCACGATTCATGCCGGTGAAGTGCACGCCTTATTAGGTACAAACGGAGCAGGAAAAAGCACGCTAATGAAAATTGTCTGTGGGGACTATGAACGGGACAGCGGTTCAATTTCATATAACGGGCAACCCTTATCAATTCGAACTCCTTCTGATGCCAAAAAAGCAGGCATTGGCATTGTTGTACAAGAAGTGGATACGGCTCTCTTTCCTGCCCTTTCGGTAGCAGAAAATATTTGGGCTGATTCCGTTAATCAATCTCCTTTTAAACTTTACTCATCTAAAAAAGAGCGCAAAAAAACAAAGCAATTACTAGCGACACTGGGGATCCCTTTGAATCCAGATAAGCTTGCTTCCGATTGCACACTCTCGGAAAAACAACTGATTCTGATCGCTCGTGCAATGGCTCATGATGTTCAATACTTAATCCTTGATGAACCTACCGCGCCACTTAGCATAGAAGAAACACAACTTTTATTCCACCTGATTAACAGCTTAAAAAAGAAAGGTGTCGGTATTATCTATATTTCTCACCGTATGCCTGAAATCGAAGAAATAAGCGATCGATTTACGATTTTACGTGATGGTAAAGTTCATCTCACAGCTGAAACAAAGGCGGTATCAGCCGATGAGATTATTACCAATATGCTTGGTTCAGCGATTGGAAATAAGAAAGAACGAAAAAGACAAGTATCAAACCACACGTTATTTCGAGCTGAGAATGTTCATGTTCCAGAAACCGAAAAAAATATCAATTTGGAATTAAATCATGGAGAAATCATTGGCGTCGCAGGACTTGTAGGTGCGGGTAAATCCGAAACCGCCTTATCCTTATTTGGCGCCTCAAAGCCTCAAAAAGGGAAGATTCACCTTCATAATCGTACGTATCGTTTTCGCTCTCCTAGTGACGCCATTAATGCGGGTGTTTGCCTTATACCTGAAGAAAGAAGAAAAACAGGGATTTTACTGGATTTTTCGTTATCAGATAATTTGACGCTTCCTTCATTACGCCGTCACTCAAAAAATGGCCTACTCAACCGTAAGAAAGAAGAAAATTATGCGTCCAACCAAATCAATCAGCTTGGTATAAAAGCTTCTTCCACTCGGCAACCGATTCATCACCTGAGTGGAGGAAATCAACAAAAGGCGGCGATCGGAAAGTGGTTAGATGCAAATCGAAACGTATTTCTATTTGATGAACCTACTAAAGGCATCGACGTTAAAGCTAAATCTGAGGTATTGTCTCTCATAAAGCAACTCGCTGATGAAGGAAAAGGGATTCTCTATTTTTCAAGTGAAATCGATGAGCTTTTGGAGATTTCCGATAAAATTCTTGTTATGTACGACGGAGAAATCACAGCGACCTTAACTGGTGATAACATGAATCAATCAGCCATTATGCAAGCAGCAACAGGAGGTACAACAATTGAAATCAGCAGCTGAATTAGCACATACACAGAAACAAAATGCTCTCGTCACACCTTTTAAAAATAAAATAGTTCATTTTTTTGTGAAATACGGCACACTGCTCGTCATATTAGCGCTTATTGTAAGTTTCACCTTGTTGAACGATCGGTTTCTAACCTATAGTAATTTCGCTGATATACTTCGGTCCATCTCGATTGTTACGCTTGTTGCACTCGGGGTAACGTTTACACTTATTGTAGGAGGATTTGACCTTTCAGTTGGATCGACAGTTAGTTTAGCAACCATTGCAAGTGCTGCCTCCCTCGTATGGTATAGACAGGAGCTTCTTATAGCCCTTCTTATCCCGATTCTTTTAGGAATAGTCATTGGTTTGATCAACGCATTCATTACAATCAAAATCAGAATCCCTGATCTTCTTGCAACACTTGCTGTCATGTATATTGTAAATGGTATTCAATTAACTTACACAAAAGGCTTTTCAATCTACAATAATATGCCAATGGATGACGGTACAACGGCACCAGGCAAGTTTATCCCCTCATTTCTCTTTATTGGACAAGGGGAAATAGCAGGCGTCCCGTTCCCCGCTATTTTTATGATTTTTTGTGTCATATTGGTTCACCTTTTCCTTACGTATACGCGTGCTGGTCGATTGCTTTATATGACAGGAAGTAATCGCGAAGCAGCAAGGCTTTCAGGAGTTGCTGTGCAGCGATACCGTACTCTCGCTTATGTGTTAAGCGGACTATTTGCTAGTATTGCTGGCATTGTACTCGCATCTCGTATTGGTACAGGCCAGGTTTCTGCTGGCGCCCCACTTCTAATGGACGGTGTGGCTGCAGCATTAATTGGCTATTCTGTACTCGGTGCTGGTAAACCAAACGCACTCGGTACTTTTGTAGGGGCTGTCTTGATCGGCATTCTTCTCAATGGATTAACGATGTTAAATGTTCCTTACTATGCTCAGGATATTATTAAAGGGACCATTTTAATAGGGGCACTTGCCTTTACGTTCTATCAAAACAAGCGCGAAATTAAAATGTAAAAGAAGCGATGCACTGCATCGCCTTTTACCAATTCAAGGGATAATTCCCTATAGGAAGACTCGTTTCTCCTGAAAAATAATGTTCGTGGTTTTCTTTTGACACCGTTTCCCCGCTAAACTTATGATAATGACCACCCTTTGCTAATAAAATGGGTGGTCCAGATTCTACGCTATAGCGATGTTGATGGCCTTCCTCTTCTATCGTTATCCCTTCAATTCGATGAACATGCTGATCAAAAGAGCTGCCGTTTATAGGAAAACTGAATCCTAAAATCTGAAAATGCTGATGATTAAACCGCTTTTCTAAATTCCCTTTAAAATAATGAGCGTGAGCTTCTGGTAATTCAAATCCCTTAAACAAAATTTCTCCTCCTTTCTTCCCATCTAGCATGTATGCAACTCAAACGCTTAACTCGTTTATTCGAATAGGAGAAAAGCTTAGAAGTAGAAATGACAAGGAGATCCATGTGAAAGCACGAATACCATACATAGATCAATTAACCTTAGCTAAAGAGAGGTGACATATGTCTTCTTTCCATATTTATGGACATAGAGGTTCGTCAGGTACACACCCTGAAAATACACTCATTTCTTTTCAAGCGGCTCATAAAGCTGGTGCTCAAGGAATCGAGCTCGATGTTCAATTAACGAAAGACCTTGTACCTGTTGTAATTCATGATGAACGACTAGAGCGTACGACAAATGGCATTGGTTTTGTAAAAGACTTCCTATACGAAGATTTAGTTCGACTAGACGCCGGTCAAGCTTTCTCAAGTCGCTTCCAGGGAAACTCTATACCTTCTCTAAAAAGCGTTTTAGAATGGATTACTTCCACCTCCCTTATGTTGAATATAGAGCTAAAAAATGGTCAATTTCCTTATGACCACTTAGAAACAAAGGTACTTGAATTGCTGACACATTATCAGCTTTATGATCGAACCATTATCTCTTCCTTTAATCACTATAGTATTCAGCGGCTCACTCAAAAAGGCTGCAAAGTTGAAACCGCTATTCTCCTCATGGAAAAGTTAGTTGAGCCGTGGGATTATCTTCAACGAGTTGGTGCCAATAGTATCCACATTGAGTATGGTGCGATTGATGAGTATTTTATAACTAATACACATAAGCGCGGTATCCCTGTTCGTGCTTTTACTGTCAATGATCCTCATCAAATAGCTGCGCTCAAAAAAACGGGATGTTCCGCAATATTTACTGATTTTCCTGCAGTTGCGATGCGGTCCATATAACTCCCTTCTTTAAAAAGGGCGTTTGCCTATGTCCCCAATCTTACTCTTCCACATAGGTTAGTAAGGAAGCGACACATATTGACGGGAGGAACGAGACGATGAGTGGATATGGATACGGTCAAGGTTTCGCGTTAATCGTAGTTTTGTTTATTCTTTTGATTATCATTGGTGCATCTTACATTTATTAAAAAAAAAAGACTTCCGCAATAATAAGCGGAAGTCTTTTTCATATTTGGGGGAATTAACAATCTCACTAAATTAAAGTGTAGTATTTGGAGATGTCTTCGGGTTCACTGTTGTGCTACCAGGTGTACGCGTTTCACTGCCAGGAATGTTTGTTGGCTCATATTCATTTTCATTCGAATCTGTTACTTCCTGACCAGCATCCTTCACTTTACTTCCAATATCCTTGAGATCTTCACTTGCTTCTCTTGCTGAAGAAAGGACTTCAGTTGAATCTTCTTTCACTTGATTCACCTGGTCTACCACATCATCATTCACCTTTTCATAGAGGGCTTGAGCATCATTCATTGCTTCTTTTAAAACAGAAGAAGCTGATTGAATCCGATCCATCCAGTCGTCTTTCACTTCGCTCGGATTTTCTTTCACACGAGTATAAAATCCTTTTGAAGAGTCCTTGAACGTGCCTGCTGATGATCTCACTTTATTTCTAGTAGTTGAATCAAGCATCGCTACCGCGCCACCTACAATAGCACCTACCAAAATACCTTTTACAAGCTTACCATTCTTTTCATTATTTACAGTCGTAGTCGTTGTTTGCATGATGATTCCTCCTATTATCTTTCTTAGTTTGCTTAGCTATTTTTTTACTTTCCCTTTATGTTAAAAGCTAAACTAATAAATTTGGCCTGAACTTCCAACTTCGCATTGGAAAGTTCCTCTGTTATAATAGACAACGTTGAATGACAGCAGTTCGTAACCTTCCTGCTTCATCAAAACTAAAGGAGGATTATTAATGAATAGTATGGATAAAGCTTGGCTACCCTCTTCTGGTCCGATGCCTCGCCCAGAGAGTGTGGAGCAAGCAAGAGAAGTGATAAAAAACGAATCATTCGATGCACCGAACGTACAAGAAATTACGTTTAATGCACTTGAATTTACAGCGGTTTGCCCTAAAACAGGACAACCTGACTTTGGTCGAGTTGAGATTTCTTACGTACCTGATGAGAAATGCATCGAGTCTAAATCTCTGAAATTTTATCTCTGGTCTTATCGTGACGAAGGAAGCTTCTGCGAGACGCTCGCTGCACGTATTGCAGACGATGTTGTATACGCAATTGACCCTTTAAAAGTAACCATTACGGTTTATCAATCAGCACGTGGCGGTATCGAACTTAAAACGACAGCCATTCGTGAGAAAGCAACGCAATAAAATGAAAAATCAATTCATCGACCGAAATCTTGTCCTGTTTAATGTTCTGTTTGCGACCTCGATAGTGATCGCAAACGTCCTAGCAGGAAAAGTGGTGATGATCGGAAGCTTTGTCATCCCAGCGGCCGTTGTGATGTATGCCTTTTCGTTTCTTTTCACAGATATTATTCACGAAAAATACGGTAAAGAAGAAGCGAAACGAACGGTTCAGTACGGCTTTATCGCTCAGATTTTCGCAAGTATCATGATCTACCTTGGTATGCTTCTTCCAGTAGCACCATTCGCAGCCGATACCCAGGCTGCTTATGAAATATTACTAGGTCAAAACTACCGGTTTGTTCTAGCAAGTCTTGCTGCGTACCTCGTGTCTCAACACGTTGATGTCTACGTCTTTTCTCTGTTAAAGAAGCGAACTTCTGACAGGCATAAATGGCTACGTAATAATGTAAGTACATTTACTTCTCAGCTTTTAGATACAACGATTTTCATTACAATTGCCTTTGCAGGGACTGTTCCTAACCTATGGGTGATGGTTCTCTCTCAATTTGTCATTAAAATGGCTCTGGCTCTTTTAGACACGCCAGTTTTTTATCTTCTTACAAGATTGACTGATACAAAACAGCAAGTTAACAACCAAAACCCCCTGGATGCATAATCCAGAGGGTTTTTCGTTTACAATCCATTTTGATTCGCTAATGTCATTGTTACGGTTTGCTGTTGTCCATCACGATAGAACGTTACTTCCATTTTGTCCCCAACTTCTTTATTCGAGTATAAATACTTCCGTAGAGAAGCTGAATCTTTTACTTCTGTATCATCCAGCTTAATAACTACGTCCCCTTCTTTTAAACCCGCTTCCGAAGCAGGTGAGTTAGGTGCAATTCCCATTAATACGACTCCACTTTCTACATCTTCCGGAAGATTAAGCGTGCCAGTCCAATATTGCGTTGGCACTTCTGCTAATGAAGCAGGCGTTACACCCATTACGGGACGTTTCACTTCCCCAGTCATTTCAAGCTGCTCAATGATTGGCTGTGCATCCTCAATTGGAATCGCAAATCCAATACCTTCTACTGTTTCTTCGGCAATTTTTGAAGAGTTAATCCCGATCAACTGCCCTTTTATATTAATTAATGCACCACCGCTATTGCCGGGATTAATTGAGGCATCCGTTTGAATCACATCTGCTTCGTAATCAGGCTGTCCATTTTGGTCAAGATCCACGGGAATGGTACGACTTGGGTTACTAATAATTCCCTGTGTTACAGACCCTTCGAGGAAACCTAATGGATTACCGACTGCAATGGCTGGTTCTCCAGTTTGAAGATTTGATGAGGAACCAAGTTCTGCGACGGCCTCGACATCTTTTGCATAAATTTCTAAAACAGCTAAATCCATTAATGCATCTGTTCCAAGTACCTTTGCTTCAGCCTTTTTTTCATTACTTAACGTTACTTCTACCGAAGAGGCGCCTTCGACTACGTGATTATTTGTCACAACATAGGCCTTACCACCTTCATTCTTATAAATCACTCCAGACCCAGACGATGCTGCTTGACCTGATTGACCCGAAGGATCTTCTAAAGAAAAACCACCGCTCTGATAGCTTGTTATACTAACTACTGCATCCTGTGCCTTTTGTACAGCTGAAGTAATATCTGAGGACACGTTATATGCCACATTCGAGGTTTCTACATTTCCGCTAGCTGTTACCGCGTCTTGATTCGTTGATGGCTGGTCTGTGTTAGAGACATAAGGCGCAGCAACAAGCATGATGGATGCTCCTACAATGGCGCCAAACGTACTTGAAAGAAACCAGTTCCTTCCACTTTTTGTTTGTTTCATTCTTGTTTCATTATTATCATAGTAACCCATGAATCGGTCACCCTTTCTCCCCTTTGATTTGTTTATAGTCTTATTTTAACGAGAGGTGACGGTGATTTCGCAAATATGTGATAGTTTTGATATTGTTTGATATTTCACGTCATTTCATAATGTAATTACCCTGATTAGTTGATCCATTAACACCTGAGTCTGCTGAGTGAAGAGGAAATTTTAGAATAGGGTGGGCAGATTTTTTATCAACTACAAAAAAAACCCTGCATCGGCAGGGTTTTACATATATTCATTTTCTTTTATAAACTTTTCTTCATCAATTTTGTTTTTTAGGAGATGCGGTTCTACTGTTAATTTAGATAAACCAATGCGGTCCATCACGTTGTTCATCTCTTCTTTACCCTCATTACTTTCCTTATCTGGAAAAGCCCAGCTAACGAGAGCACTAGCCATTTCAATGGCGTATCCTTTATTGCGATAGTCAGGAATTAAATGATACCCAACTTCAAGATTGTTTGTCGCTTCTAAATTGTTATATCCCATCGTACCAATGACTTTTTCATCTGAAGTATGAATTAATATTCCTTCCCATCTATGGCTTGAAATAGTGCCATCAGTTAGATGAAAAGGTAAAAATTGTTCAAACTGAACGTTATTAAATTCTTCCGGTACTTCGACATGCAAAAGCTTTTCTAGTTCCTTCTTATTTGTCATTGCTTTGATCAAATCAAAAGAGAAAGGAATGATGGTCAGACGATCGGTCTGAAGATAAGGCATTTTCTCTCAAAAGTCCTCCTTGTGAGTTTATTTCATGTGGTTGAAAATGACTTTTTACACTATACCTTATTGCTTTACTTACTGTAAACCATACCCCGTACAATCAATAATAAACGAAATCTTCTCATTATTACGCTTGCTTTGTCCAGCTTAATAATAGGATATGCACTTCATAAGAAAAAGCTGCTACAAATGTAACAGCTTAATGTGTTCTTTTTGAATCTTTCACAACTTCCTCTTCTTCAAATTCAGCAAGACCATTATTCAATAGCTCTTTATACTTTCCAGCTATTTCTCCCGAAATGATTTCTTCTTGTTCTAGTTGGTTGATCTTATCATACTGAGCGTAAAGTGAGTGCTTTCTTAACGTTATGAGCTGACTTTTCTTAAGCTCCGGATACTCCTTTAACAAGACCTCAAGTTCTCGGTGACTTTTATCAATTTCATCCTGGTAACGATTTAGCAATTCAGAATAAACTGGTTCAGGTACGAAAAGCTGCGTCTTTACTTTCTTAATCTCTGCTACTCCCGCTTCATAACGATGCAAATTAGCAACGATATGTTCATACTCTTTTGAACCGCTGTGCTTTGCTCTTAGACCAAAATAACTAATGAGTGGCTTAATGGTTAATCCTTGTATCACTAAAGAGAATAAAACAATACTGAAGGTAAGAATTAACACCGTATCTCGTCCGTCAAAATCGCCTGGTAAGCTAAGAACAAGAGCTATCGATAAAGAACCTTTTAAACCTCCCCAGTTAAGAACATGTCTCCATGACCATGGAAGGCCTTTGACGAATAGCGTACTGCCATAAACCGCAATACTTCTTCCAATAAGCACGATTAGGAGCGCAAGACCAATTGTTCCCCACTGATCAGAAAAGTTGATACGTGTAATCTCTAGACCAACCATGAGAAACACAATTGAATTCGCTAGCAATGCAGCTACGTCCCAAAAGTTATTAATATTTAATCGGGTAGTTGGACTCATACCTACTCTTGAGCCAAAGTTACCAAACGTTAATGCTGCTACAACGACGGCAATAACACCGGAAACATGAATGCTTTCTGCAGTTAAATAAGAACCGTAGAAAAGAAGGATACTAAAAATAATTTCAAGTGGATAGTCATCAAAGTACTTCGTAAGGATGGAAATGGCATAGCCTAAACCACCACCGACCAGTAATCCACCCGCTACAACTTTTACAAATTCAAAAGCACCGCTCGTTAGTCCTCCCCAGCCCATATCGAGATAGGCTAGAAGAGAAAAAGCAGATATTTTAAACAGTACAACCGCAAGCCCATCATTAAACAAACTTTCTCCTTCTATAACTGTTGAAAGCTTGTGATTTACCCCCATACTTTTAAAAATCGATAATACACTAACAGGATCAGTCGCACTCATTAATGCCGCAAATACAAATGCTACTGGAATTGATAACCCTAGTAGAAAATGGGTAGAAAACCCAATCACTAGAAAAGAAAGAAAGGTTCCCCCAAAAGCCAGAGCGAGGATCGGCTTTTTGTTTTGATTTAAATGCTCAAAAGGTAATTTCAAAGCGGCCTCGCCTAGAAGCGCTGGAAGGAAAATCGTTAAAATAACGAAATTAAAAACGTCTCCCTCAGTAATAAACATTTTAAGCGGCTCAAGTACCGGAATGTTAAATAATCCAATTAATGTTCCAATGATGACGAGGGCAATGGGATATGGTTGCTTTAGTTTTTTTGCAATAGCCGTAATACCAGCCGCAATCATCGTAAGAATAAGTCCGAGTTCAAATATGTGATGCATATCTAAATGTTCCATTTTGCGCCTCCGATCCTTAATCTGCTTTCATTATAACCATTATCAAACAAAATTGGGAAATAACTCAATCACTTATTAAGCAACAATAGTTTTTCCCCCTACAACACTCTCTTCTTTTTCCTTCTTACTATTTCCATCATTCGATCATTCATCCTCCTTCCCCTACCCTCTTTCCTTTAGAACAAAGCAAAAAAAAAGAAGAGTTCTGCTTGAACTCTTCTTTCAATCGTTTAATTGACGCCAACTTGATTCCATGCGTTTGCGACTGAATTATATGTCGAACCTGTTCCATAAAGATCAGTAGTCGCTTGAAGTAACGCCGAACGTGCTGCACTAAAGTTCGTTGTAGGTGTCATATAAAGACTTAATGCGCGGTAGTAAATTTTCTCGGCTTTTGTTTTCCCGATACTTTGAATCGTTAAATAAGCTGCTTTATTTGGAATCCCACTATTTGTATGCACACCACCATTATCTGAGGAAGTATAATAGTAGTCATCCATATGTGACGGTTGTCCATATGCTTCTGGATTTGATAAGCTTCTTAGCGCATCCCCTGACTTGTTAGGTGTGTAGACATCTTCACCCATAAGGAAATCTCCAGGTTCAACGAAATAACCAAAAACATCCGACATTGATTCGTTAAGTGCCCCTGATTGATTTTGATATCGAAGACCTGCAGTTCTTTCAGTCACCGCATGAGTAATTTCGTGTGCGACAACATCAAGGGCTCCTGACAGTGGTGCGAAAACTGACCCATCACCATCGCCATATACCATTTGTGAACCATTCCAGAAGGCGTTGTTATAATTCGAGCCATAATGTACGGTTGATCGAATTGTTGCTCCATTATTATTAAAGCTATTGCGATTATGAGTATTCTTATAATAGTCATACACGACTCCGGCATTATAATGGGCATCAACTTCAGCACCTTGAGAGCTAGAGGTAAACGCATTGTTACTATCTACCGCATAGCTTCCCGGAAGTGACGTTCCATTATTAGCCGTTCTCGTTTCAATAACGCCGCTCATTGGCTTTGTTGTGTCATAAAGATAATACGTGCCATTTGAGTAGTAAGTATTGAGAGACTTATAGTTTCCGAGAATGCCATACCCATATCCTGTTTCTGCACCGTCAGCAACTGCATTATAAGCATCTACAACCGAGCCATCCCGAGCGTCAACATAGACCTGCCAGTTTGCTGGATACGGATCAATGAACTGAAGCTGCACTTTATAAGTAAGATAATATTCGTTATCTTTCTCATAAACGACCTGTTCACTTTTCTCTACCATATCAGAGACATCGGACTTTCGAACAAAGCTCGGCTCATCTGTAACGACGTTTTGAGGTTTTACATCAATATGTTCCCATGCTTTTTTAACTGCATCTTTTTCTGAAAGCTTTGCTTCTGAACTTCCTTTATAATTCTGAGCAGCTTCTGGATGAAGGTTACCATTCACTGCTGTTACTTCGCCGTTTTCATCCGTATGTACGATGAATTTTGCGCTGTCGATTTCAACACCCTTAACTGTTTGAACGTACTCATAGTGTGTCATCCCTAATTCATCGGTTGTTTCATTTACTAGCTTTAGATCTTGTGTCTTTACTTTAAAAAGAGATTCATTCGACTTAAGGTATGATTTCACTGCCTTTTCTGTTTTCACGCTTTTTTCGGATAGATTACCAGATAAAAATGATGGTACCTTACGCTCTTTTTCCCAATCTTGTTTCACGATCTCCATTTTTTCAAGAGCTTGTTTCTGCTCCGCATTTAAATCTTTAGTAGAAGCGGCTGAAGCAGAAGGAAGGGCAGATCCAAATGCTAAGCCAGTTGCTAGAACAACAGCAATTCCTTTTTTCATTTCTTTTCCTCCATTTCGGAATAATTAGAATTTTTGGTACATTTGTAGATTATCACAGTATTTTAAGGATTTGTATTGGGAAATATGTAGGAAAACGTGAGTTTATTCGCTGTTTTTAGAGATTCAATTTCCCAATAACATCTTACGGAACGTCATGGTATAATCTTTTTGAAAGGAATTAATTGTAAAAATATTACTTTTATAGGTGGAAAAATGAAAATAAGACAGGCTAATGGCCTGCCCTATCAACGAATCATAACAAGTTCTCATTCTAATGTACTACGTTCCATATACTCCATTTTTTAAACGTGTAAGCTTTTCTCCCTTTGTTTTTTCAATAAAACAGGCGCCTTATCCAGTCCACACCTTCTTCTAATCTTACTCCCTTTCTTAAAAATGAAATAAATGTCACATAAGGAAATGACTTCATCCATGTAATTTCTCAACCCTCTTCGTTATCAATTCAATATAAACAATCGTTATTTCATGTGATCGTAATGAAATGAAATCCTTTTACATAAACTTGATACAACTATGAACAAGCAGGTGAACCTCTTATGTATAAAAAAATAGTTGCTGTTGTTATAGGAAGTATCTTAGTTGGCTCAGGTATCAATGCCTTTCTAGTTCCCAACCACCTTATTGATGGTGGAATGATTGGAATCGGCTTAATTGTAAAATACATATGGGGTTATCAAACCGGTCTTACCATCATTTGTTTAAGTATTCCTCTTTATATTATTGCGTTCCTCTACTTTCGCCCTTACTTTTATAATAGCCTCCATGGATTATTACTATCTTCTTTTTTTATTGATCTTCTTTCTCCCCTTCGATACGCCTTTTCTTTTCCTATTCTGATCAGTTCCATATTAGGAGGCTTTTTCGTAGGTACAGGGATTGGAATTATGTTGAAATACGAGACAAGTACAGGTGGAACAGATTTGCTCGCTCAATTTATCTCCCGCATCGTTACGTTAAATGTTGGAATCATCATCTTTCTAATAGATGGTCTTGTCATCCTTATTGGATCCAAAACCATTGGATTAAATGCTTCGCTCTATTCTGCTGTTACTATTTTTGCAGTTGGTATTGCTACTAGCTTATTAACTATTAAGAAAGAAGCCTTATAGAAGCGCTGTGAACTGACACAGCGCTTCACTTTTTTACTTATTTACTTTCTCCGTTCCCCAGTAATGTTCGCTAATGACATCTGCAATGGCTTTAACCGTTCGACTAAGTTGCTCAAGGTTATTGTCCACTCCACCCATTTCAATCAACATAGCATTAGGAGATAAGTCTTGATTATAAATGCCATCTACTCCTTTTCCTTTTTTACTAATTACCCCCCTGCTTAGCCCTGGAAATTCTGCTTTTAGCGCAGCATGTAATTCTTTTGCAAGCGCGAGATTCTTCTCGTAATTGGGATTTTCTTCTCCAATAACAAAAACTGTTCGAGCGTATTCCTCATTGTTAATTGTAACCGTTGTATCCTTCGCTCTTAATGAATCACGATGAATATCAATGAATAAGTTAAAATCATCATTGCTTGCTACCGCAGACTGTACGATCGTTCTCGATACATCATAAGCACTTCCATGCTCAAGGCCCTTTTCATTTAATAGGGCTCCCATGTTTGAATCGTCAACTTGTGCGCCTATCCCCCGATCCTCTAGTTCTTCACCTAACAATTTTCCAACTAGCGTAATGTTGGTTTTCCCATCGTTCGCTAAATCAGCATTTTTTTCCCCTTCAAGACCTAATAACGGCAAGTAAGACTCATAGCTATGTGAATGATAAATAAAGGCCACTTTCTTCCCATTCGTTGTTTGAAGCGGCGGTGTAACCTGATCTTTTGAATCTTGAATTTCTAATTTCTCCGTAGGTACCTCTCTTTCTTTAAGTAAATCATCCAAAGGTGGAGCGGATTCGACGGGAAGGTTGGTAAAATTCGTTCCCTCCCCAGCAACGTGGATTTTAGCATCATATAACGCAAAACCAGGGAGTTCCCCCCCTAGAAGACTCCTGATATCGCCTGGCTTAACGCTCGTAATAAATTGAAACATGACTAGAGAAAATGCTGGCGGCTCACTCTCTTCAGGTAATACCTGAGTTAAATAATGATTCTCAGTCCCCATTCCATATACCATCGCTTCTGTTGAAAAGCTTGTGATCCAATCATGTAGCATAGAAGAGGAGAGCTGGTATTTCGTTTCTGACGATGAAATCACACCTGCTACAATAAACAAAAAAATAAGTCCTGATACTGTAAAAAAAGAAATCAAACGAATTTGTCTACTGCTTGTATCACCAAACAGCCTTGGAGAGCTGCTTTTCATTTTATCTCCTCCCTTTCATTCACTTCACACTCTATGTCTATGAATTCGCACATTGAAATAGAAGATTTTTTTACTAGTTCTCATAGATACATAATTCAGGAAGAAATAAGCAAAATATATTTGATAATTGAATGTTAGAAAAGTATGATAAAGATGAGGATACAGGAGGTGAACAGAATGGGTAAATCATCCGCTTATATTACTGCAATAATTTTGTTCCTAGTTATGGTTGTAGGCTTTACATACTGGCTTTCCACAACCGAAGAACACGCTGGTGGAAACGAAGCCAGTCATGGTGAACAGGCCGAAGAAGGCGGCGGTGAAGAAGGCGGCGATTCCGCTGGAGGTGGAGAAGCCGAAAAAGTATTTGCACAAAACTGCGCGTCTTGCCACGGTGAGAACCTGGGAGGCGGTGCTGGACCAGCACTAGAAGCCGTTGGTGGTAAATATTCGAAAGATGAAATTCTCGATATTATCAAGAATGGTAAAGGTGGCGGCATGCCCGCTGGTTTGATTCAAGGTGAAGAAGCTGAAATGGTCGCTGCTTGGCTTGCTGAGAAAAAATAAGAACGCTTTCTTGAAACTCTCTATCTAAAAAGGTAGAGAGTTTTTTCAATACTTTTTGAAAGCGTTATCATAAAATAGCTTAGTTTCAAGATGTTATGATTGAGATATCCATCATTCCACTGTATAATAAAGCTGTAATCATTATAACGAACTATCTTCGGGGCAGGGTGTAATTCCCGACCGGCGGTGAAGGATATGCAATTCCTCAAGCCCGCGAGCCTGTTTTTTGGGCAGGATCTGGTGTGATTCCAGAGCCGACAGTATAGTCTGGATGGGAGAAGATGGTGGAGTAGTAAGCTTTCTTTGAAATTTAATAGAAGCTTGCTTATTTCCCCATGCCGTAACCATGAGCCCCATACTCATGGTTTTTTGTGTGCATTGGGACCACATCTCCTTTTTCGGTGGTTCGAAAAAAAGGGAGCAATGTCAAAATGAAAAGTGTCTCAAAAACGCAACGCATGATTGTAGTTGCGATGTTCAGCAGTATCTCATATTTATTAATGCTTTTAGATTTCCCACTGCCTGGATTTCCCGTCTTTCTTCAAATCGATTTCAGTGAAATTCCAGCGCTATTTGTTGCCATACTATACGGGCCAGTTGCAGGGATACTTGTAGAAGCGATTAAGAATTTCATTCACTTTGGGATACAGGGAAGCTTCACCGGTGTACCGATTGGCCAAATATCAAACTTCATTGCTGGAGTTTTCTTGATCGTACCAACTTCTTTAATCTTCCGTAAATTTAATCAAACTCAGAAAGGATTAGCACTGGGATTGACGCTCGGAACGATTCTAATGTCAGCGATGATGGGATTGTTGAACTATTTAATTATTCTTCCGGCATACACATGGTTTATGGGCTTTGAAGAAATGTCTGCTTCTGCCCGTCAGGCACTTGTATTAACCGGTATTACACCATTTAATCTACTAAAAGGTGCAATCGTAGCTAGTATTTTTGTTGCCTTTTTCATAAAATTAAAACCCTGGTTTGCTCGTCAAACGAGAGTTGCTTAACGATCAAAAACCGAACCTTATCTTGGTTCGGTTTTTTTGTTTTTTCAGCCATCATTAGCATGAAAGAATAGAATGTCCAAAAGGGATTTTTCCATTTATTGTCGAAATAGGTTTAAAAAGCGCTAGGAGGAATTAAAAATGCTATCTATCGATTGGTTAGAAAAGTCCACAATCCTCGATATCCAACAGGCTATGCTTGCTCATAAGTTTACTTCAAAACAGCTTGTTCAATTTTACCTTAATCAAATCGCACATCATAATCACAGAGTTAACGCCATTCTAGAAATTAACCCGGATGCATTAATGATTGCAGACTCACTTGATCGAGAGCGCAAAATGAAAGGAGCAAGAAGCTCATTACACGGAATTCCAATTCTACTTAAAGACAATATCAATACAGGTGATCATATGCATACAAGCGCCGGCTCACAAGCTCTAGCTACTTCCTACGGGAAAGATGACGCCTTTTTAGTGACAAAGCTGAGACACGCTGGAGCTGTTATGTTAGGCAAAACCAATATGACGGAATGGGCGAACTTTATGAGTGATAAAATGCCGAATGGCTACAGTTCAAGAGGTGGTCAAGTACTTAATCCTTATGGACCAGGTACTCTTGATGTTGGAGGATCCAGTTCTGGGTCAGCTGTTGCAGTAGCTTGTCATTTTGCTACAGCTGCGATTGGAACAGAAACAAATGGATCCATTCTAAGCCCATCAAGTTCGAATGCTGGCGTTGGCCTTAAGCCCACAGTTGGCGCAATTAGTCGTTCAGGAATCATTCCAATCTCTTTTTCACAAGATACCGCTGGTCCAATGACCCGAAATGTTACCGATGCAGCCATTCTACTCAGTCATTTATCAGGGGAAGACCCTTTGGATCATGCAACAAATACCATACCTAATTATCAAGATTATACACCTTATCTACTCCCTGTTTTATATGAAGAATTGAGAATTGGAATTGTCCAGAACGGCTATTATGATTCCATGCATGCTGAAGAACAAGAGATTTTAAATAGAGCAACCGAAGACCTAAAGAAGATTGGTTGCTCAATCTTAAAGGTTGATCAACTATGTTCTGATCAAGAAATGCTTGAGCAAGACTACCAGGTCTTACGATATGAATTTAAATCCGGCGTTAATAGCTATCTAGCAAAAAACACAACATCTTCTTTAAGTGACCTTCAATCAATTATTAATTACTATCATCAAAACCCATTAGCTCTTCCGTACGGACAATCCCTTTTAATCGAAGCAAACGAAACGACCGGATCTTTAACCGAAGCACAATATTTGCAAAGTCGCCTCCAGGATTTATCTAATGCAAAAGAAAATGGTTTAGACAAACTCATGCAAACCGAGAAACTAGATGCATTGCTATTTGTAGGAGCTTACGGCTCAACACTTCCTGCAAAAGCAGGCTATCCGTCTATAACCGTCCCTGGTGGCTTTACTTCAAACAAAAAACCTCTTGGTATTACCTTCACTGGGAAGCCGTTCAGCGAACCGCAACTAATTAAGCTCGCTTATGCCTATGAACAGCTTTCTCATCAACGAAAGCTTCCAGATTGGTTAGACAGCACTTCAACCTTAAGAAAAGCGCGAGCCTAATGGCTCGCGCTTTTCTAGTGAAGCTTTTACTTTTCGATCGTTACCCATTTAAGAGAAGAATCAGCACCAAACTTGTGGATATGATAGTTCTTCACGTAATCTTTCATGATAATCGCTCCGCCACCCTGATAAGTAGGTAGGATCGCCGTATCTTCTTCGATTAGAATGCGCTCTGCTTCTTGCATCATTTCCCAGCGCTTCTGCTCGTCCGTCTCAGTTTTAGCATCAGTAACCAGCTTGTCATACTCTTCATTAGAGTAATCCATGCGGTTATAGGCGCCATCTGTTTCAAACATATAGATATAAGTCATTGGATCTGGATAGTCTGGTCCCCAACCACCAGTTGAGATATCAAAGTCTCCAGCATCTTCAAGGTCAAGGAACTGCTTCCAAGGCTGTTTGTTAATTGTGATTGTAAGACCGTCTAACTTAGACTCAAACTGATCTTTCGCATACTCTGCGATTTTAGATGCAAGGTCACTATCCGTTGTAAGGAATTCAAGTTCAACTTTATCAGTACCTAGAGCTTCTAGCCCCTTCTTCCAGTACTCAGCAGCGTCATCAGCAGTTTGATCTGCAAGATAGCCGTCTGGAGCTGGCGCACGGAAATCTTCGTCGTTAAGGAACAAGAATTCTTTTGGTACAAGGTAACGAGCTGCTACTGAACCGTTGTTTAGTAGTACATTTACTAGACCATCACGGTCATACGATAAATAAAGAGCTTTACGAATATCATTGTTAGCAAGTGCTTCGTTCTTCTGGTTCATACGTAGGAAATAAATTGTTGTATCAAGGATTGTTGTAAAGTCTTCGCGATCTTTAAACTGATCAACGAAATCTGCACTAAGACTAGCACGATCAATGCTTCCAGTCTCATAAAGATTAACACGAGTTGCTTCGTCTTTTACAATTTTGTAATTTGCTTCTTTCAACTGTACTGTGTCAGCATCCCAGTATCCATCATTTTTAGCAAGCTTCCAACCTTCACCGTGATTCCATTCAGCTAGCGTAAATGGACCGTTGTAAAGCATTGTATCTGCTTCAAGTGAATAGTTCTCGCCTTGCTCTTCAGCAAATTCCGAAGGTTGTGGATAGAATGATGCAAATGTTAATAGATCAAAGAAATAAGGAACTTGTTGCGTAACCACAACTTCAAGTGTTTTCTCATCTACTGCTTTCACACCAAGTTCTTCTACTTTACCGTATAGTGGATCGCCTTCAGTAATAATTTCATTACCATTTTTAATACCTGCAGCACCCATCATTGATGCATATCCGCCCATCGTATCTGGGTGAATAATTTTGTGCCATGCATATACGAAATCGTCTGCTTTCACTGGTGTGCCATCAGACCAATTCGCATCTTCACGAATTTTAAATGTATAAACAGTTTCGCCGTCTTTTTCTTCAACTTCTGGCTCTTCCGCTGCCATACCTAGGACAGGCTTGTTATCTTTATCAAGACGATAAAGACCTTCAAATACCTGGTTCATTGCATTAAATGCAACAGTATCTGTTGCCTGCGTTGAGTCCATAGTCGGGATATCCTGTGTATCTGTTAAGTTTAGAACCTGTTCCGCTGATCCTTCTGAGCTATCGCTATCTCCGCTTGTCGCTTCTCCTTCACTGTTTGTGTTGCTTGAAGTGTTCGAATTACCGGAACACGCTGCAAGGAAAAGGCTTAACAACAAGATGACCGAAAGCAAAAGCGAAAACTTTTTCTTCATTGTGTTACCCCCTATTTGTTTGTACCATTCAGTTAAGGTCTAGCTTTACGTAGACCTTTGTGTTATAAATTCAAACGAAGTTCTTCGATTGGGAAACCATTGCGAGATCTATAACAGGGAGGTCATATCACTCAACTTATGTAAACCATCATCGATTATCGTTTGAATATTAACAATTAACTGAATGATTAAACTTATTTTAAATTTCAAAAAACTTTCTGTAACCATCCAATTTAGCCAAAAGTATACCATCCAATTTGTTTTTTTCTACAAAAATATCCGTCAAACGGCTTAAAACCTGTGTATATCGTGAATTTCTCCACTCTAATTTTTTGAAAATTTTATACAATTTTCTCTATTTTTCTCTATAATAGTAGTGAGGTGGTGGACAATGGCGAGATTTATACTCAATCCAGAGAGCAGCAAACCGTTGTACAAACAAATCGTTGATTACTATGAGGATTCCATTATAAATGGCTCTCTCCAAACGGGGAATCCTCTTCCTGCTGAACGCGATCTAGCCGTCCAACTAGGTGTCAATCGAAGCACTGTTACGACAGCTTACGCTGAATTGAGGGCTAGCGGACTCATTACGTCCAGGCAAGGAAGCGGGACACGAGTCAGTTCAGATGCAGCAGATTTCATTCCCAGTCATTCTACAACGTGGAATAAACTTCGAAATCAGCATTTATCGGAAAATACGACACTATTTACCCATTCTTCTAACTATATGAATGATCCCTCGTTCATTAACTTGAACGCAGGAGAGGTTGCACCAGATTTATGTCTTGCACGAAATGCTTATGATTTAACTGCTTACACTACTAGTAAAGAACAATTTTCTTCAACTATGTTTCAAACCAAACATATGATTAACCGCTTTATCAATCAATCAGTATCTACTGAAAACATCGTTCTGACCTCTAGTCTCGAACAAGCGATACTTTTATCAGTGAAATGCTTTCTAAATCCTGGTGACGTAATTGCCGTCGAAGAACCAATAAACCCTTCCCAATTAAATTTATTTCTAGCTTCTGGCATTCACGTTATTCGCTATTCAGCTGATCGCCCTTTAACAAATCATCATTTCCAAAGGGAAGGAATCAAACTAATTATTGCAAATTCAATGATGGAGCACCATTTTTCCCTAACACAATCATCAACAATCCAACAAAGAAAAAAATTATTAACACAATATGAAAAAATCGGTATTCCAATACTAGAAATAGTGAAAACGTCTTTGCTTACAGGGTCTTACGATAATGATAGCTGCTCATATTATGAACTTGGTACCGACCAAAAACTCGTTGTACAAGTAGGACACATTACTGGTATTTCCCCCGGTTTAAGTATGGGGTGGGTTTTAGGACCAGAGCATGTTATAAAGCGTTTATCGGCGCTTCAAATTCAACTTAGCATGACCCCTCCTCCCGTTTTTCTTGAAATTGTTCATAACATTTTATATTCAGTTGAAATTCATGAGCATTTTGAAGAGGTGAAAGAGGAATTACGTGCAAGGAAAAAACAAGTACTAAATAAATTAGATGCATTAAAAGACCAAATAACAATTTTAGAAAAAGGTGACTCTACTTCCATCTGGTTTGATTTTAAACCAGCGTTAAACCTTCAAGAATTGAGGGATATACTTCTAGAAGCTCATGTATTGCTGTCACCTTCACTCTATGAAGGTGCTGTAAGATTCAAATTACCTCTTACAACTGTATCAAAGGACAACCTCTTTGAAGCCACAAGCCGTCTCGTTAGCGCGCTAAATACTTTGCACATCAGGCAGTTTGCAGAAATTTACTAATGGATCGTAATAATAAACGATTTAAAATGGAAGAAAAAGAGCTTAAAACAATCTAAAAAGCGCTGCTCATAGCAGCGCTTCGTTGTTATTTCTTTTTCTTTTTTCGTTTAGAGTCGTACGTTATCCCTACTTCAACTCCTGTTCCCTGTCCTTCTGGTTGGGATGAAGCCAGGCCATTGGTTGTAGGGTTTGCTTTATGTTTTGCCATTCTTCTCACCTCCACCTTATAGCCTAACCCCAGCCTCTCTTTCTTATCCGCTGATTCAGAAGTCGGAGAGATGAGGAAGTTAAGCTATAAGGTAAAGTGGGACTGGGAAAATCCTTGCTCGTTCATAAAAACTTCTACTTGCAACTTATGGTGATCATCGTGCTCAATAAGACCTTTTATATAACCTGTAAGACAGATTGGATACTTCTCAATATAAAACGTGTTGCTCCACTGAATCGGTTCAAATTGCTGAAGGCGGGCCACCACTTGTCTTCGTGCTTGTATGGTTTCAGCAACTAAATTTTCTTTATTTAGACCAGATAACGCATACTCTGCTGCGCGCTGATTTACTTCTTCAACGTTATCAAGTTTAGGCAAATTAGCTTCCATTTCAATAAAAGGAATTCTTTCTTTAAGAAGATAATTGTCCCACATCATGATATGGGACAGGATTTCAGCTGGAGACCACTTGCCTTGCTTGATAGGCTGAAAGAAGATGGTTTCGCTCATCTCCATCGCAGTCGATTCTAACCAATTAATTAGCGAAGCATAATCGTTTAACACAGAGCGCTCATCCGTCATTTGGTCGTCTCCTTCCTAAATTAAAGATCCTAGCGATTCTTTCTAGTTCGATCTCCAGCGATTTTTTTCCACTTTTTCTTCTCTTCGAGATGAGCCTTCTTATTTGTTTGTCGCTCAAGAAAAGCTAGCTCACGATGGAATTTCTTATAATTCTCAAGCCTTCTTTCTTCTAACATTCCTTCCTCTATTGCATTTCTCACTGCACATTTAGGTTCACCTTCATGTTGGCAATCTCTAAAACGACATTTCTCTGCAAATGCGTCAATATCAGGGAAGCTTTGAGAAAGATGATCGGTTTCCCAGAGCTGAAGTTCTCTCATTCCAGGCGTATCAATTAGTACGCCACCTGTTTGAAGCGTTATCAGTTCTCGACTAGTCGTGGTATGCTTTCCTTTGCCGTCATCTTGGCGAATATCTTGTACAACTTGAATTTCTTTGCCATATAATTTGTTTATGAGCGTAGACTTACCAGCACCTGATGAACCTAACAAAGCTGTGGTAGTTCCCTCTGTTAAATACACTTTTAACTCATCAATCCCTTTTTTGGTCGCCGAACTCACTACGTGGATCGGTACACCTACAGCAATACTATAAAGAGCACTTACTTTCTGTTCCACATCAGTACAAAGATCAGCTTTACTGAGTACAATAACCGGCTTTGCACCGCTTTCCCACGCCATGACAAGGTATCTTTCAATACGACTTGGGTTAAAGTCCTGATTTAATGCATTGACAAGAAAAACCGTATCAACATTAGCTACAATAATTTGTTCCTCAGTTGTCGTCCCTGCAATTTTTCTTGAAAACTTACTTCTCCTCGGTAGCAGATCATGAATAATTGCTTTGTTATCCGTTTTAGGAGCAATAAGGACCCAGTCACCAACTGCTGGCAAAGCATCACGCCGTGTTACTTCAAATCGGAACTTACCTGAAAGTTCTGCTGCATAAGAACTTTCTCCTGTAGAGACGTTATAACCTCCACGATGTTCTACTATAACTCGAGCTGGTATAAATCCATTTGCTATAGCTTGATAATTGTCTTCAAAGTATGAATTCCAACCTAATGTTATTCGATTCAATTGAAAGCCTCCTGATTAATAAGTGTAAATATGACAAAAAGCCGTACAGTGGTGTCGGCTCTTATCCTACAATCAGCGTAGATGATTAGCTGATCGAGTATAAAAAAACCATAGACATAGCGACACAGTCGCACAGCCCATGGTTTTTGATCTTATTAATCAGAAGTAAGAAAAGACTCCTACCTTACCAATTGGACTGTGCACAATATGCAATTAACAATGAATTCATTTTGTTATTTACCATCATGCACAACCCCTTTCCGTATGTTAGTACCATTAGTATACGCAATATTTATTTAATTGGCAATCTTTTCTGACAAATTAATTGATTTCAACCACCATAGCAATTCCTTGTCCGCCACCAATGCAGAGTGAAGCAACACCATACTTTCCATTTCTACGCTTTAATTCTTTTATAAGTGTATAAAGAATACGCGTGCCACTCGCACCTACTGGATGCCCTAAAGCAATTGCACCACCGTTCACATTCACTCGTGAGCGATCAAGCTCTAGCTCTTTTTCAACGGCTAGATACTGAGCGGCAAAGGCTTCATTCACTTCAATCAAGTCCATCTGCTGAAGTGTCATACCTGCTTTATCTAATGCTTGCCGTATAGCAGGCACTGGTCCAATTCCCATAATCGAAGGATCTACTCCCGCTATACCCCAGGAGACAATTCGAGCAAGTGGCTTAAGATTCTTTGAAGAGACATAATCTGCTCCTCCCAATACGACAGAAGCGGCTCCATCATTTATGCCACTTGCATTCCCACCAGTGACAGTTCCATCTTTTTTGAAAGCAGGTTTAAGCCCAGCTAGCTTTTCTGCTGTTGTACCTTCTCGAATATGTTCGTCAGTTGAAAAGGTTTCAATCCCCTTTCTCCCTTTTACTTCAACAGGTACAATTTCTTCTATGAAAATACCTTTTTCTCTTGCATCAGCAGCTTTTTGCTGACTTTGAGTTGCATATTCATCCTGATCTTCTCTAGAAATCCCATACTTTACTGCCAGATTCTCTCCCGTTATCCCCATTCCAGTTCCAGTATACTCATCAGTTAACGTAGCCAAAAGCATATCATCCATTTTCGGAGCACCCATTTTTGCTCCAAAACGACTTCCTCTTAACGTATACGGAGATAAGCTCATATTCTCCGCTCCTCCGGCAAGGGCCGTTTGACCGTCCCCCATCATAATGGATTGCGCTGCTGAGATGACAGCTTGCATACCAGAACCACAAAGTCGATTTACTGTTAGTGCTGGACTTTCAATAGGTATTCCACTCCCAAGTGCAATGTGACGCGCTAAATAAGAAGCATTTGATGTAGAATGAATCACATTCCCAATAACAGAAAGATCAATTTCACTAGCCTCTATTCCACTTTTTCTTAGAGCTTCTTTACTTGCTGAAATCCCCAAGGCTGTTGGATTACTATCTTTAAGTGAACCACCAAATGAACCAAATGGTGTTCTTGCACCTTCCAATATAAAAACGTCTTTCATGTTTTCCCCTCCATTCTTCTCTATTTTACAAATAAAAGGAAAGCGTTTACAAGTGCTTGTGAGGGAAGAGATTTAGCTTTTTTCACTGAAGGGATTTATTATTGTGCTGTGTAACCCCCATCAATCACAACGGCCTGACCTGTAATCCCTTTTGCCTTATCGCTTGCGAGAAACATTGTGTAATCTGCAATTTCCTGCACTGTGAGCAGACGCTTTTGTGGAACGAGCGGATAAATCACTTCTTCAAGTACTCTCTCTAATGCTACTTCTCTACTTTTAGCTAAATCCTCAAGCTGCCCCCTTACTAACGGAGTATCCACATATCCTGGGCAAACAGCATTTACTGTAATACCATCTTCAGCTCCTTCAAGCGCAGCTACTTTAGTAAGTCCAATCACACCATGCTTTGCACTATTGTAAGCGGCTTTTCCTGAGAAGCCCACAAGTCCGTTAATAGAAGACATGTTAATAATTCGACCACACTTCTGTTTCTTCATAATGGGAAAAGCTAGCTTAGTTGCAATAAACGGTGCAACAAGCATTACTTTCGTTAACAGTTCAAACTTTTCCGTTGGGAATGTTTCAATAGTTGAAACGTGTTGAAGACCTGCATTATTTATCAAAACGTCTATCCGATCAAACTTTTTTAGGGTTTGAAAAAATAATGCCTCTACTTCGTTTTCTTTCGTTACATTACAGCGAATTCCAATCGTATCCATACCATTTTCTTTTAATTCAGCTGCAGCCCTTTTGACCTTATCCTCATCCAAATCACTAAGGACAACCTTTGCACCGTTCTCTGCAAACACTCGCGCTAGTTCCTTTCCGATCCCGCTCGCTGCTCCAGTGATTACGACTACTTTTTTATTTACTAACAACAAACTCCCTCCTTTTTCATACTAAATTCCAAGTCCGAGACTGAATAATAGAATAGCAAGAGCAAGTCCTATAAGAGGGACGATGACTGTAAGCGCTCCTACTGCACCGTATGCATCCTGGTGAGATTCACCACATATAGCCCGAATCGTTGTTACAACATAACCATTATGAGGCAATGAATCAAGGGCACCAGAAGAGATGGCAATTGTACGATGAAGGGCTTCTGGATTCACACCAGCATCAATATAGTGAGGAGCAAGGATTGGAAGAGCGATTACTTGACCACCAGATGCTGATCCTGTTAATCCAGCAATCACACTTACTGCAATTGCACCCCCAATAAGAGGACTCCCAGGAATACCCGTCATGAAATCCACTGCCGTTTCAAATGCTGGAACAGACTGTGCTACACCCCCAAAACCAACTACAGCCGCTGTATTTCCGATTGCAATCAATGCTCCAAGCGTACCATCAGAAACGGCACGTCCAAAGTTCTCAAAGTATTTGCGATTTAACAAATAAGTCGCTACAACCCCTCCGAGTAAAGCAATGATGAGTGCTGATTGCTTTAAGCTATCATGGAAAATGAAGGAGATAATTAATACGATAACAAGTGGTACAAGTCCAAGTAATGGATTTGGAAGTGGACGATTCTCTACTTCAGGATCTTCCTTTCTCGATTCAAATCGTTCTCCTTTTGCTACAGCTTTCGATATCATACGTTTCAGCCACCAGTAACCAAATAGTGCCATGAATAACGCTACTATTAAACTGACTTGCCAACCTGCATAAGGACTCGTATTTAAATATTCGATCGGAATCCAGTTTTGAATTTCTGGAGATCCAGCAGATGTCATAGTGAAGGTAACCGAGCCAAACGCAAGCGTCGCTGGTATAAACCGACGTGGTAAATCGGCTTGCTTAAATAGACCAACAGCCATCGGATAAACTGAGAATGCGACAACAAAAAGACTGACACCGCCGTACGTTAAAATCGCACAGGCTAGAACGATAGCGAGCACCGCCTGTTTTAATCCAAGCTTTTCTACAACCCATTTAGAGACGCTATCTGCCGCACCGCTATCTTCCATCACTTTCCCAAAGATTGCTCCAAGTAAAAACATAGGAAACCAAGAAGCAACAAACCCTGAAAATCCACCCATGTAACTTCCAACGAAATTCGGAGCTCCTTCTTTCACAAGCTGTGGGAAAAGCGGCAATCCACTCAGTACTGCAACAACGATCGCACAGAGAGGTCCCGCAACTAGTAGATTCATTCCTTTCATCGTAAGGTAAATGAGAAGTAATAACCCACCAATTAAACCGATCATACTTAACATACTAGCCCTCCTTCTTAATACGCATTATATTTCAGTGTTGGTGATACTTTGATGACAGGTTCTGTTGATTGTTTAATATCTTCCAAAGTGTATCCCGAGGCAATTTCTTGCACCACTAACCCACTATCTGTTACGTCTAGCATCGCGCGATCAGTAATAATGCGGTTGACGACGCTTTTCCCTGTCAATGGGAGCGAACAGCTCTTCACGATTTTAGGAGCACCGTCTTTATTTACATGGTCCATAATAACCGTGATTTTCTTTGCTCCATGAACAAGATCCATTGCCCCGCCCATCCCTTTAATCATTTTTCCTGGTATCATCCAATTTGCGAGGTCACCTTCTTCAGATACTTCCATCCCTCCGAGTATCGCGAGGTCAATGTGCCCCCCTCGAATCATCCCGAACGATTCTGCGCTATCAAAATAAGAAGCGCCTTTCATTTCTGTTACGGTCTCTTTTCCAGCATTGATGAGATCCGGGTCCACTTCATTCTCTTGTGGATATTCTCCAATTCCAAGAAGACCATTTTCAGACTGAAGGACAATCACTTTATCATCTGATATGTAGTTAGCAACAAGAGTGGGAATCCCGATACCAAGATTCACATAATAACCGTTTTTAATTTCTTTTTCCGCTCTTCTAGCGATTCGTTCTCGTACATTACTTTTTGTAGCCTTCATCATTATCTCTCCTATCTGTTACGAATGGTTTTTCGTTCGATCCGTTTCTCCTGCTTTGCTTCAAGAAGACCCTGAACATAAATTCCTGGGGTATGAACCTGATCTGCATTCAGTTCACCTGTAGCTACTATGTTCTCAACTTCAGCTAAAGTGATTTTTCCTGCAGCTGCAATCATTGGATTAAAATTACGTGCTGTCTTGTTATAAACAAGATTCCCGCCCTCATCCGCCTGATAAGCTCTAATCAGACTGTAGTCTGCATACAAAGCATGCTCTAAGACATATTCTTTTCCGTGAAAGGTGCGTGTTTCTTTTCCTTCAGCTACCTTAGTACCAACCCCTGCAGGTGTATAAAAAGCGGGAATACCAGCTCCGCCAGCTCGAATTCTTTCAGCGAGCGTTCCCTGTGGAATTAACTCAACTTCAAGTTCACCCGAAAGCACCTGCCTTTCAAACTCTTTGTTTTCTCCCACGTAGGATCCAATCATCTTTTTAATTTGGTGGTTTTTTAGTAGAAGACCAAGCCCCCAATCATCTACACCACAGTTGTTTGAAATAATCGTCAGGTTTTTAACTTCTGATTCTACTAACCCTAAAATCATTTGCTCAGGAATTCCTACTAATCCAAAGCCTCCAACCATCAAAGTTGACCCATCAGCAATATCGCTTACTGCATCATAACCACTCATATAATGTTTCTTCATCATCACAACTCCTTTTTGTCTTCTTCATAAGATTAACTGCAAGAATCATGCCATAGTGGGATTGTTCACAGAAATGTAAGCGCATTCAACATTTGCGTGATTTATTTCCTTTTCCTAAATTCCGTTTTTTCGGAAAAAGAGACATATTAGTCTTCATTTAATCGTCATAACATCATCATTTTCTAGAAAAATAATAAATTCCAGAAATCCGGAACGATTTCCGGATTTCTGGAATTTATTTAAGATTATACTTCTTGATTTTGTCATATAAGCTTGTTTTCCCTATACCAAGTATTTGAGCCGCAATCATTTTATCATTCTCACATTGAACGAGCGTTTTCCGGATGGCTTCTATTTCAGCTTCTTCTAAAATATCTTTTAACTTTCTGTTTCCCGCTACGATACCCGCCTTATCTTTTAAGTAATCGGGAAGCGACGTGACTTCTATTGTTTCACTACGTGTTAAATGAACAGCAGCTTCAAGTGCATTCTCAAGCTCCCGAGCGTTACCAGGCCAATTATGCTTTTTTAATAATTGAAAGGCTTCCTCTCCAATTCCTATGACGCGCTTCCCAGCTTTCATGGAAATTTTATTTACAAAAGATTCTGCAAGCGGTTTTACATCTTGAATTCTTTCTCTTAATGGTGGAATATGCAATTGCATCACATTGATTCGATAGAATAAGTCTTCACGAAAGCGACGTTCCTCTACCATCGCTTCTAAAGGTCGGTTTGTAGCTGCGATCACTCTTACATCAACTTTTTTCGATGATACTCCGCCAACACGCTCTACTTCTCTATCCTGCAGAACACGTAATAATTTCACTTGCATGTTAGGCGGCATGTCTCCAATTTCATCAAGAAAAATAGTACCCGTATTAGCAAGCTCAAACTTTCCAGGCTTCCCTCCTTTTTTCGCTCCAGTAAAAGCACCTTCCTCATATCCAAAAAGTTCAGATTCAAGAAGTTGATCCGGTATGGCACCGCAGTTCACTTTAATAAAAGGTCTGTTGCTACGCTCACTAAGTTGATGAATGCTATGCGCAAAAAGTTCTTTGCCTGTTCCACTTTCACCACGAATGAGAACCGAAACATTTCCGCTTGCTACTTGTTTCACCTTCTCTTTTAAACTCTGAATCGAATCTGTCACACCCACAATGTCATATAAGGAATAATTCGCGCCGTTTTCCCTCGCTGACCCGCTACGATAATATTCCAGTTCGGATAATAGTTCCTTAATATGGGTATTCATTTGCTTCCACTGTTCAGTATCGCGAAAAATAACTGTACCAACAGCTCCGACTAGTTCTTTGTTGTAATAAATGGGAACACGATTGGCAATCATGTAGTTTCCACGAATATACTGCAAGTCCGCTATTTCTACATTTCCGCTTCTTGCAACAATATGCATGCGTGTGTTCTCAATGACATCCGTTACGTGCTTACCAATAACTTCTGAGCTATCCACTTCTAGAAATTCACAATACGTTTTGTTCATGAAATCAATAGTGCCTTCCTTATCTACAACGACAAGCCATTCGTAAGCGTTATCAATTATTGTCTCTAACATACTGCACTTCTTCGTAAGCTCACCGGGATTCACGTTAGCCACTCCTTTATCTCTTCTACTAACCATTGTAACATTGAAATCCTATTGCTCTTTTAACAGGAAATAAATTAACTCCATTCATCTTTGTTTCAGCAAAAAAAGACCATCTTTTTTAGACGGCCTTCCACATGTAATCTTACAAAAGATCCATTTCCTCACATTCAAAATGGATCTTGCTTACTCTATCTCGTAACTTAATCGAATCATATCCCGACAAGGAATTCCGTTTTCAATAATCGGTTCAGGGTAGTGATCAAAAAATCCTTCAATAATTTCTGTTATACGAAATTGACATTTTTGGTAGAGCGCTAATTGATCGAGACTCGAATTCCCAGTCCCGATCAAAACCTTCCTTGCTCCATGATCCGCAGACCTATTAATTGCATCATGAATAAGAAGCTTCCCTATTCCCTCTCCCCTTCTATCTTCCCTCACTGCAATATTCATAATCTCCACTTTTTTCTCCTCTTTTATTACTAAAACATAGACGCCAATTACTTCCTTCTCTTCCACTGCAACGTAACAGTATCCTTCTTTCAAATAATGTTCGATATGAGCGAGAAATGGATCAGCTTCAAGTAGAAGCGCATAAGGAAATGCCTTCGTTATTTGCTTTATCATCATTATGGATTCTCCTTGCTAGTTTCCGATTATAGGCTTATCATACGTTCTACATTTATAAAAACAAAAAATCGTGCCTTGGCACGATTTAGGTGTACTTGATTTTTGATGTGATGACCGCACTGATGACAAATGATAACACCAAACTTATAAGATCAATAGGATTATATAAAAGACCGAATGTCACTGTGCCAGTTAATTCCTGCCCCTTACTCCAAGCAGTTAACCACTCTGGTTGAAAGACTGCATTTACAATCGAACCAATAATTAAGTTTAAGATGAAATAAAGGCAAACAAGGCTAATCGTAAAAATAATATATTTCTTCAAAACATCATGCTCCTTCTCAAAACGTCTTCTGGATTATTGTAACCTGTTCGAAACAGATTTCACAAATTCAGAGTAGACGCACACCTTTTTAAGGAACGCCATACAGTAACAGTATCACGTATGCAGGAGGACGATAATGGCATATAAAGACGATCGTTATAGCAAATGGGCTTATTCTCCCTATACTTATCCTTATTACCGCAACTTTCCTCCTATTGAAGTTACCCGTTTCCAGCATTCAGCTGTAGCGTGTACGAATCTTATGAAGGAAGGACAAAAACTTCTGGATAAAGTGAATCAGGATGCTCAATTTGCTCATGAATTAAAAGATGCCGCTCAAAAAAATGATCAATCTCATGTTCATTCCTTGATTCAGCGTGCCGGTATCACTTCTCCCTTCCACATTGCCTATACACCAGATGCCATTCGTGTCGACCTTAACACTGGAAACGAAGATAGTTGTAGCGAGCTAACTGTGAAGCTTTGCTGGTAACCGATCATTTCAACTTCCTACGAAGAGAAAAATAGAACACGCTAATTTGAACAAATGGTAAGAATAGTAAGACAAGAATGGGATAAGCCGGAAATTGCTTTGACACTACCGGTTGCAAAGTCATTGCTGCAATTAAAAGTGGTGAAGTAAACATCATGGCAATATATGCATTTCGACAAGCGTGAGCTGTTAACGTTTTTTCCCTTTCATCATCTTCACACAGTTCGGAAGGAAGCAGGAGGGCTTCTTTCCATCCTTTGTTATTTCTTCTCTTATTACGAGTAATCATGAATCCGATGATGCTAACAATCAGGAGAGTAATGATAATAGGCGTAATATTAATGATGACATCATCTCCACTTCCACTCATTAAACGTTGGAATTGAGACGCTGCATCGTAGTACGTAACCATTGCCCATCCAAAAAGTCCAAGAACAATGACATTCATCATGTAAATCACAGATAACTTCATTCTGATTCCTCCTGTAATTGAAATACTTCTTCCATAGACATGTCAAATTCACGACAAATCTTCATTGCTAGTAGTAAAGATGGGACATACTCTCCCTTTTCCACAGCGGCAATCGTTTGTCTTGTCACTCCAACTTTTGAAGCCAGCTCCTGTTGTGTGAAGCGGAAACGTGCCCTTAATTCTCTAATTCGATTGTTCAACATCATCTTAACTCCTCACATATCTCCTGTCTTATAAATCTATTCTATACCAAACATAATGTTAAGTAAACTTAACTTTTAGTTATTTTTATTTAACATTCTTTCACAAAAAAAAGCCCGGTTTCCCAGGCTAGAAATTCCTATTTTACGATTAATACTGGACAGGGAGAATGCTGGGCAACTTTTTCACTAACGCTTCCAAGCATCCATTTTTTTATCCCACTCAATCCCCTACTTCCTATTACAATTAAATCTGCCTCTATCATTACAGCTAGGTCCACAATCTCTTTAGCAGGATCACCGCCTCTTACTTCAGAGTGAACATTCACTCCCATGTGATGAAGCGTTTCCTTTACTTCACGAAGTATGGCTTCTCCTTCGCTTCTTTCAATCATAACGCCGTTCTGCTCCTCAGGAACTGGAGATGGAACACCAGCATGTCCTTCATTGCCAATACTGCCTGTCCCATAGGGTATTCTTGTCGCTGGTTGAGCCGAGAGTTTATTTGATTCTTTTGCTACATGCACTAAATGAATAGAAGCTTTGCTTAGTTCTGCTAATTTAACCGCTTGATGTAAAGCTTTTTCACTATCTTCAGAACGATCATAAGCGACTACTATTTTTGAATACATGATACCTTCCTCCTTAGGAATTAGAAGTAGTATACATATACCCCTGCCTAGAAGAATATAACAGCTCTAATGAAAGCGTATTCCTAACGATACATTTGTCACACAAGTCTCATTATCCGGTAATAATTGGTTCTTTTGGATAGTGATAATGTTCAACAGGAGCATTCCCACGCATCATTAGCAAAAAGGAAATAATACCGATTCTTCCTACAAACATTAGAAAGATAATCACACATTTTCCAGCAGTACTGAGCTCAGAAGTAATGCCAAGTGATAAACCAGTCGTTCCAAAAGCTGAGGTTACTTCAAACACAATCTCAGCCAACGAAAACGGTTCTGTTGCTGAAAGAATAACGACTGCTAGACCACAAAGACCTGTCGCCGTAAAAATCACGATAAACGATTTAATAATATCATCATGAAGAAGCTCTCTTCCAAAAACTTTAACACTCTTTTTGCCTCTTGCAAAATGAATGACTGTTAAAACAGCAACAGCAAACGTAGTTGTTCGAATTCCTCCTCCAACACTACTAGGAGATGCTCCGATAAACATGAGCAAACTTAATACCATTTGAGTTGAGAGAGTAAATTCACTTACATCCATCGTAACAAGCCCGCCGTTTCTCGTTGTAACGGATTGAAACAGGGAATAGAATAGTGCTTGATCCCAAGATTTATCCGCCATAAAATTTCCGGCTTCTAAAATCCATATGAGTACAGTTCCTATTATAATAAGTGCAAAGAATGTCACGGTTGTAACCTTGGTAAACAAAGTAAATCGATAAGCTACTGTTTCTCTCTTTTGAAATAAATAATCTTTCAATTCAATTAGAACCGGGAATCCGATCGCACCCAAAATAAGTAAGATCATGTTGATCGTTTGAACAAAATAATCATTTGCATATGGCACAAGTGAACTTCCCGTAATATCAAATCCTGCATTAGTTGTAGCACTTACTGCAGCAAAAAAACCTTGCAGAAATGAATCTTGCCACGAATCATAATACTTTAATAAGTAGATGCCAAGAATTATTGTTCCAATCGCCTCAAATAAGAGAATAAGTCCAAGAATTTGTCTCATTAATTTTACTAGTCCAGCTAATGTCCCGCGATTCTGGTCTGTACTAATCAACTGGCGTTCTTTCATTCCGATTTTTTTTCCCATTAACAACCAAACAAACGTTCCAAGAGTCATAATGCCAATTCCACCGAATTGAAGAACAAACGCGAGTATGTAAGTTCCGACCGTACTAAACGTATCAGCGGTTGAAACAACCGTCAATCCCGTCACGCTAATGGCACTTACCGCTGTAAACAAGGCATCGATAAAGCCCCACTCAACATTTGCTTGGTGGGCAATTGGGAGACTTAAGAGAACTGTCGACAGTACAACAGCCAATAAATAGAAAAGAACAATCAGTTGAACTGAAGAAAGCTCTGTAGCTTTTTCTTTAATTTTCATATTCTTTCCCTCCCCGTTCTCTAGCATGATCATGACGCTAACAAGCTCTCTTGTAAATACCACTCTTTAGAGAATAACCTCGTCTATAGTATAATAAACGTTGTCAATTGTTTGAATATTGGGGGAATAGCGATGGGTGATGAACGAGAATTATATACGTTAAAAACGATTGCAGAAACATTAAATCGTTCAACAGATTTGAAGCCTATGCTTCTAGCTGTTCTTGAAGAATTATTGAGTGTTACAGGATTAAACACTGGTTGGATTTTCTTATCAACTGATAAAAACAAATTTACGTGTGAAGCTGATGTCAGACTACCCGCTGCTCTTGCTCAAAACGATAAAGAACCGATGTGCAAAGGCACGTGTTGGTGCTTAAATAAATACTGGGACGGACGATTAAATCAGGCCGTCAATATTATAGAATGTAAACGTCTAGAAGATGCTGTGCATTTTAAAACGGGTGATACTGGAGGACTGACGCACCATGCGACCGTCCCATTAACAGCTGCCGGTGAATCATTTGGAGTATTAAACGTTGGTTCCCCAGGTAAAGAGTCGTTTTCTAACGATGAATTGACACTTCTTCAATCCGTTGCTTTTCAAATTGGTACTGCTATTAAACGAATACAACTTTATCAAAATGAACAGAAGCGAGCGGAAAACTATTTAAAATTAGAAACATTAACGAGAGAATTATGGCGTCACGAATGTGCTGATGATCTCATTAGTGCTATTGTGCACCGTACTGGAGAGTCATTCAACTGGCCTTTAGTCGGCTACTTTCTGAAAAGCAAACCGAATGATGTTCTCCATTCGATCTATAAAGATGGAAAACTAAGCGTGGTGAACGAAGCTTATTCTGCAGAAACCATGCAAGAAATGAACGAAGCTGTTCAAAACGAAAAACCAGTTGCGCTCAAAAAGAACACTTTCCCCCTTCACCCAAAACCTTCTATCATTCATGCAATAGAAGTGAAGGTTCGAGACGAGCATATCGGTATATTATTTGTGTTTGAGGAATCCTTTTCTAAAAGTGATAGGGAAATCTTACGAGCAGTTGCCGACCATATGGCTCTGGCCATCGAGCAATCACGTGTTAATGAGAAAAGACAGGAACTTATCCTCTCAGAAGAACGAAATAGACTTGCAAGAGATTTGCATGATTCAGTGAGCCAAAAACTTTTTTCATTATCTATGACAGCACGTGGTGCACGAAATATTCTTAATATGCCCCATGTACTAAGTGATGCATTACAAGATATTCAACAGCTTTCTCAAGAAGCCATGCAAGAAATGAGAACATTAATTTGGCAACTTCGACCTGTAGGGATTGAAGCCGGTCTCATGACATCACTTAAAACCTACGCGATTGGGTTAGGTCTATCACCCACTTGTGACGTCTCGGGCTTTAAACTTCTTCCTCGACCAATTGAAGAAGCGCTTTTTCGAATCGGACAAGAATCACTTAACAACATACATAAGCATGCAGGGGTAGGTGAGGTTACCCTTTACCTTCAAATTACTGAACAAGAGGTCTGTCTTACAGTTTTTGATAAGGGTAGCGGTTTTAATCAAGAAGCGGTTGGAGATTTCAAACTTGGGCTTAGAGGAATGAAGGAAAGAGCCTCACTACTTGGAGGTACCTTTTCGATTGTTAGTAACCGAAAGAATGGAACAAAAGTTCAAGTTAGACTGCCAATATGAAAGAGGGATTAACATGGAGAGAAAAATAAAACTACTACTAGCTGATGATCACCTTATGGTAAGAAAAGGATTGCGCTTTTTTCTTGAAACACAGCAGGATATTGAGATTATCGGTGAAGCAGCAAACGGAACGGACGCAGTCAGACTAGCTAAAGAATTAAACCCTGATATCATTTTAATGGATTTAGTTATGCCAGAAATGGATGGCATTGAAGCAACAAAACAATTAAAAAAAAAGTCTTCCTCATATCAAAATTATTATCTTAACAAGCTTTTCAGATCAAGATCATGTTCTTCCAGCCATAAGGGCTGGCGCAGAAGGCTATCAATTAAAAGATATTGATCCTGATGAATTAATTCACACGATTCGTGAAGCCAATCGTGGTAATCGCCACCTCCACCCTCTTGCTACAAATCAGCTTATGTCACACCTGACTGAGAAAAGCCCGACAGAAGAAGAGCGAAAACTCTCCATGCTTACCCCTAGGGAAAGAGATGTATTAAAAGAGATCACGTTAGGAAAAAGCAATAAAGAAATCGCATCGGCTTTATATATTACGGAAAAAACCGTTAAAACACATGTGAGTAGCATACTATCAAAACTCAATTTTCACGACCGGACTCAAGCAGCTCTCTATGCAACAAAAGTCAACTGGTTTAAAGATTCCTAAGACTAAAGTACGAGAATTTCACCCTCCTTATTTCCGATGCAAGTTTCACAGATTTTTAATACGCTAATAGGAGATTGATTTACTCACAATTGAGGTATGAAAAGAATATAGAGGTAGTAGAAAGGAGCTTCACAATGAAAGTAATGGTTATGAACGGCAGTCCAAGAGACAAGTCTATGACACGAAATTTAACAAATACTGTGACTGATCAGTTAGATGAGAAAGGAATTGAGGTCCTTACATTCGATGCTGGCTTCCATGACCTTCCGTTATTTAAAGGGAGAAAAGAAGATCTGGATCACCCAGAAGTCCAGCGACTCATCACCAATGCTACAAAAGCAGATGCGTTTGTCATCTGTTCACCTGAGTATCATAACGGGATGAGTGGAGCATTAAAAAACGCCCTTGATTTCTTAGGAGGTTCTCATTTCAAATCTAAGCCTACCGCTTTAGCGTCTGTTGGTGGCGGTGGAAAAGGTGGCATTAATGCTCTTAATAATATGAGAACCGTTATGAGAGGTCTTTATGCCCTTGTCCTTCCAGATCAATTTTGTGCAGACCCAACATGCTTTGATGAGAAAGGCTATATGGTTGAAACAAAAGCAAAGGAACGCCTTACAATCGTAGTGAATGAGCTTGTTTCCTTGACGTCAGTAATTGAGAAGAAAATGGAAGTAAAATAACCACTTTATAGCGTACTTGATCAAGTACGCTATAAGATTCATTTTTTATTCAATCACTCCAGATTCCGTGACCGTTACGTTCATTTGAAATGTAATATCCATGTCAGGATATTGCTGTCTCCAATCCTCCTTAGTAAAATCTCCTCTCGTGACACTTCTTACAGCATTACCAAGTCCAAGTGGATCAATATTTTGGGTTTGAAATTCTTCAATCATTTCCATTCCCCTTTTTTCGATATCGTCTTCCATCGCCACTTCAATTTCTTTTAACTTAGCAGGCGTAAGCTTCTGACCGGAATATTCTTTAATAACTCCAAGAACTTCCCCATAAATTTCAATTTTATTACTCCCCACTTTCTTTAAGTTAAGGTTTCGCTTTGAAGCAATATTATATATAGCTGCATGTTCTTCTTCATTTATTTTGACAGTAAAAGAATCATTACTCGAAAATTTATGATGAAGAACTTTAAACGTGAAAAGATGTTTGGCATCAATTGAACCAACCATTCGATCTCCTTGAAATAGAGCAAGCCCAATGATTTTCACCTTATCTTCATCAAGTTCAACTAGAGGGAGGAAAGGGTCATTTCCTTCAGAATAATAATTGTATAAAAAATCATGAAGGTTTGTTTCTGGGAGCATTCCGTGCTTGCTATTGTGGTTCAGGGTATCATGAATAAATGTACCTGTGTCGACATTGCCATAGTTTGTCCTTAGTAACGTTTCCATATCGCTACTTGAAATCCCTAAAAAAACTCTCGATCCTATAGAAGGATCTCTTTGAAGCGTATCTACTAATTGAATAATGCCTTCTGTCTCCGCAATGTCTTTACTAAATAGCGCGACTTCCAGTTTCCCACTTACGAACGGTTTTGGGGATTCTGAATTGTATTGACTTCGTATTTCTTTACTAAGTGCTGCTGTTTGAATAAAAACACTATTATCAATTCTTCCATCAGCTTGATATTGAGGGGCTACCGCAACCCCTTTGATAAGACCTTCCTCGCTATCTTCTTCAGGCAGATCATAGCCAATAATCGTAACCATTTGAATATCATCCAGGATACTTCTTTGAACACATCCTGTTAGGAGTAAGATACTCACAATGAAAATGAACAGTCGAGTCATCCCGATCTTCCCACCTTACTTTTGATGTACTGAAAGAGAAATACAAATGGAACATAAATGTAGACAAAATAGAAACCGACCTTACTTGTATATTGATTCAAAAGGTCGATACTTTCTCGTCGTGCAAACAAACTGCTACTAATTAAGATAAGGACTAGTATTGGAATGGTTGCGTTTTGCTGACTAACTCTTGACAACCTTCTAATCCCTCTACCAGCAGCCCAAATGGTAATGCAAAGATTCGGTAAGATCACAAGTGCCCATGAAGCAATTCCGATATATTCAAATCTCTGTACAAAAGGCATTTCAGCAATTTTCCAAGTCGTTAATGTTGCCCAGACCGTTTTTTGGAGTTGTTCAGGACTAAAGAACGCGATTGTCGTGATCATGACAATTGTATAAATAAAAACAGTCAATAAATGACCACCTTGCGCCCAGCGATGGGATTTTTCTGGCTCTTTGATAAACGGCAGATATATGAAAAGAGTTGTAAAACCTAAATAGGAAAGAGACGCTCCTTTGACTCCCTCATACATCTCCATTAAGGAGTGATTGAAGATTGGGAGTAGATCACGAAAATGCCCATAAAACAAAGGAAATATCATGGTAAGAACCAGGTAAAAAGGAATGACCACACCAAAAAAGGAGATCCCAGCTACCACTCGAAAACCTCCAGATAAACAATAGTAAACGAGGAGTAAAAACACTGTTCCAAAAATCCACTTATTTAAATCTGGAAACATCCAAACTTGAACCACCTCAATATACGTTCGTAGAACCGTTATACCCATCGCAATAAAATAAGCGATAGCAATTAAGCTTAGTAATCCGCCGATCCATTTTCCGAAAAGATTTTGGTGTAAAGAGATGAGATCCCCCTTTTCCTTCATCATAATTTTATAAATTAGAAAAATGATAAGGTTCAAACTCAGTCCCGCTGCCAATACAGAAATCCAGGCATCATTGCCTGCATATTGGGTACTAATGCGTTGAAATCCCATTACTCCTACGCCTACTTGGACAGAATGGACGAGGTAAAAGACGAGAAATGGAGATACCTTATATTGATCTTTCACTTCTGGCCCTGCCATATAAAAGCATCTCCTTTCTCATCTTATTCATGAAAATCATTTTTCTCTTTTTCAGTAACAGGTTTAAATCGTACGGTATCTTCTGATTGCAAATGAATCGGACGCTTATTCTGAAATTTTAAAGGCAATCTGATAATCGCATCTTTTAAATCCTGAACACGTAGCGGATAAATCGGCTCAAGAAAAGGTCGACCTAAGGACTTGAGCTTAAGAAGATGAGCGATTAAGAAGCAAAAGCATATGGTTACCCCAAGAAGCCCCCACAGATGAGCGAATAGAAGAAACGGAAAGCGTGTTAAACGAATTGTATTACTCATTCGATAAACAGGGGTAGTAAAAGAAGCCAGTGCTGACAGGGCGACAATAATTAGCAATACGTTACTCGTTAATCCAGCTTCAACCGATGCTGTCCCGATCACAATACCTCCAACAATACCAATGGTTTGTCCAACTTTTGTAGGTAACCTTGCTCCAGCTTCTCTTAATAGTTCAATTGATAATTCTAGAAAGATCGCTTCTAGTATTGGTGGAAGCGGAATGCGCTGCCTTGAACTAACTAACGTACCGAGTAAATCTTTTGGAATTAACTCATAGTGATAGGTTAACGTCGCTACATAAACAGGCGTCACAAGTATGGAGAACAAAATAGCAAAAATACGAATCAAACGAGCACTGGATGCTACGATCCAGTTAACAAAATAGTCTTCAAATGCAGAGAAAAACTCGACCAGAGTTGTTGGTCCGATCAATGCCTGTGGTGAACCATCTGAGAGTATGACAACCTTCCCTTCACATAAAACAGATGTGGCCCGATCTGGCCTCTCAGTATCAATCAGTTGCGGAAAAGGAGAATTTTTATTATCAGTAATTAGCTGCATAATGACAGAGTTATCCACAATTTGATCGACCTTTATATCTTCAAGTCTTTGTTTAACCGTATTAACGTTCTCTTCGTTTGCAATACCATCAAGGTAGAGAACGACAACTTTTGTGTTTGTCAGCTTGCCAACCGTTAATTCATAGGCTTTTAGTTCATGAACAGGCAGGCGCTTTCTAATTAAGTGCAAGTTCGTATCAAGTGATTCAACAAAGGCTTCTTTGGAGCCGACCACTGTAAATTCTACTTCTGGTTGGGTAACAGCCCTTGCTTTTTTAACTTGTGATGGGATAAGGGCACATTCTGTTGCATTTGCATTTAATCGAATAATGACGAAGCCTCGCATCACCTTCTCACAGATCTCTTTCAGATCGCTCGAAAGAATAACACCTGGAATCGGCACTCTTTCTGGTATATCCTCCAATGTCTTAAATGGTTTTTCCACTAGGTATGGAAGGATATGGTCATTTAATTCCGTTTCGTGAACAAGCGTTTTAAAGTAGTAAATAAAAAATGAACTATCCTGTTGTTTGCTTTCATAATGGAGAAAATCGCCTGAGTCCTGGAGATTGCGAATAAGCTCAGGTAGGTTTTTTAATTTTTCTGGAGAAGGACTTTTTTTCAACCATCGAAACATTTTATTCACCACACATTCACGGTTTCTCCATGTAGTTTTTGCAATTCAGTTTAATTTATCCAATTCCTAAAAAATGTGCAGTAAAATAAAAAAGCGTGCCGATTTGGCACGCTTTCGTTCCTTATTGTCCTTGTGCTAATGAATAGGCAATTTTCCCATCAAAGCGGTATAAATTCTCAATCTTAATCCAGTCTAAATCCTCTGATTCAATTTGTGTTAATAACTCACGAATTGCGCCGTGCGTTTCTTTCTTTCCTTCAATTGGTTGGAATCTACAGCGCCAGTGATCGGATAAAAACGTTTCAGAGAATCCGTTTGGATATACTTTAACGCCACGATTTGTCATCATCACAAATTCATGATCGCTAGCTGATGCTGCACGCGTAAGCTTCTCAGCAATCTCGTTAATCGTTAATGTATTATTAAATAAAAACACGTCTGTTCCATCAAGTTCACGTTCAGGAACATAGTTTGGACGATTCGTTTCTTCTTGCTCATCGGCCACTTCTTTACTATATACTACAGGTTCTAGCACTGAAGGAGACTGACCAAGCCGCTCTACAACAGCATTAGCGAATTCTTTCGTTCCAACAGCGTCTTTTCCTTTTGCGATATCACCTGTTAAGACACCGTCCTCAATTGTTTTCAACCAGGCGTTATGAATCTTCTCTGCTGCTTCAGGCTGTCCAATATGCACGAGCATCATAATTGCCCCATGAAGAAGACCAGATGGATTTGCAATTCCTTTACCAGCAATATCAGGAGCGCTTCCATGAATCGCTTCAAACATCGCAATTTGATCTCCGATATTTGCAGAACCTGCTAAACCAACGCTTCCTGCAATCTGAGCTGCAATATCAGACGCAATATCCCCATATAAATTCAACGTTACGATCACATCAAATTCTTCTGGTGAATCAGCAAGGCGAGCCATTCCAATATCGACAATGTAACTATTTGCTTCAATATCAGGATATTCTGCTGCAATTTCTTTAAATACCTGATGAAAAAGACCATCACTCAATTTCATGATATTATCTTTTACAAGACAAGTTACTTTCTTACGATTATTTTTGCGAGCATATTCAAAAGCATGACGAACAATTCGCTCAGAACCTGGGCGTGAAATGAGCTTCAAGCTTTGCACAACGTCTGGCGTTTGCTGATGCTCAATTCCTGAGTAGAGATCCTCTTCATTTTCGCGAACAATAACAAGATCCATATCTGGATGCTTGTTTTCAACGACAGGATGATAAGATACGCAAGGGCGAACGTTTGCATATAATCCCATCGCTGTACGTATCGTTACGTTTAGGCTCTTATAACCACCGCCCTGTGGTGTTGTAATTGGTGCTTTTAAAAGTACTTTTGTTCGACGCAATGAGTCCCATGCTTCTTGAGGAATACCTGTTGAATTACCCGTAAGGTAAACTTTTTCTCCAACATCAATAAATTCAGGCTCAATCTCAGCCCCAGCTTGTTCTAAGATATTTAGTGTTGCTTCCATGATTTCCGGACCGATTCCGTCTCCGGTTGCTACTGTAATTGGACGCTTTTCTGCCATGATCTTCTCTCCTTCTCTGGTCTGTCAGCACTGAAAAAACCGGCAAGCTCTAGTATAAACAATACCGAATCTTCCTAATATAGTGAACTTTCCATTCTTCAAGCTTCTTCAAACCTTTGCCTAATTCATGGAATTAACCAACATTTTGTTATCGCTTTCCAAGGTTATTATAGAAATCATGTTCTTTTTTGTCAATTTTACAGAGTTTTTGACTTCCCCATAAAAAAACCAGTCCTTTTTCTTGAAGGACTGGCTTTAACTTATTGTAAAGCTTTAACGTCATCGACAATTTCTTCATAAGGGACATTCGAAACGCCAGAATACTTTTTCACGACCACGCCATCTTTATTCACAAGATAAAAAGCAGTGCCATGAATAAATTGATCTGAATTTGGATCTGCATCTACAGCTGTTTTAAAACTACTCTCTGCGAAACTTTTAATCTCCTCATTATCGTAACCAGTTAAGAAGTGCCAGTTTGATAAATCGGCATCAAATTTCTCCGAGAACTTCATTAATTCTTCAGGTGTATCTCGTTTTGGATCAACAGAAAAAGATACAAGCTCTACATCCACATCCGCTTCTGCAAGCTTATCCTGGAGTTGGGACATATTTGCTGTCATAGGCGGACAAACTGTCTCACAATTTGTGAAAATCAAATCAGCAATCCACACTTTTCCATTCAAATCACTTAAACCAAACTCGCTATTCGTCTGATCCGTATATGTAAAGTCCTGCACTTCCCAATCAAGGTCGTCGGGAACATCCTTCCCACAAGCAGCAAGTATAACCAGTAGTGTCATTAATCCCGTAACGAATAAGAAGCGTTTCTTCATTAGATTAACCCCCATAAAAATTGGAATAATATTCTCTCTCTACCTTATCTCAAAATAAGGAAAGTTGCCATATGATGATTAAGATAGATGCGATCATTTCTTGAACATAAGCATGAATCTATTACGATTCATGCTTATCATTAGTTAAAGCAAATATCATCTATTTTTCTTGTTGCATACGCCTCACGATTCCTGTTACAACTTTTCTAGGAATGAAGCGGATTGATTTAGCTAGAATTTTATTCTGTGTACCAGGAATAATGATACTCTTTCCGTTTCTTACTCCTTCATATCCTGCTTTTGCGACAGCCATGGAATCCATTGTACCTCCATCAAAAAGTTTTGACTTCCCAAGGTTAGCACGGTTACTAAAATCGGTTCTTGTCGGCCCAGGGCACAAAGTTGATACGGTGAGCCCTGTCCCCTTCAACTCATTCTCGATCGCTTCTGAAAAAGAAAGTACATAGGCTTTCGATGCATAATAGACTGCCATTAAAGGACCAGGTTGAAATGCAGCTGTAGAAGCTACATTTAGGATGCTACCTTTACCGCGTTCTGTCATCTCTTCCAAAACTAACTTCGTCAAATGGGTTAGAGAGTTAATATTTAAATACAGCATGTCCAATTCCTTCTGCAAATCGGTTTCTACGAACTTACCGAATAGACCAACACCTGCGTTGTTCACTAAATAATCTACTTTCTTTCCAAGTCCTTTTACTTTTTCAAATAATTCACCAGCAGCTCCAGGATTTGCCAGATCACTAACGATTATATCAACTTGTACACCATATTTTGATAATTCTTGTGCTCGTAACTCTAGCTTCTCTTTACTTCTCGCCACTAAAATTAAGTGTATGCCATCTTTTGCGAATAACGTGGCAATATCTGCCCCTAGACCTCCAGATGCACCTGTAATTAATGCTGTTTCGGACATATCGAGTCCACCCCTTCATTTATTTCTTAAAGTTTAAACATTTGAACATATTGTTTAATAAAGAAAGTAGAAGACTTAAAAGCAAGTCTCTTCTACTTTATCTAGTAGCATTTTCAATATAGCTACACCATCTTCAAGTTGAAGAGAATAGAAACGTGTTGTTCCTTTCTGTTCGACTGAAACAAGGCCAACTTCACGCAAAATTTTAAGATGATGTGAAATCGCTGGACGAGACAGGGTTGATTGCTCGGTAATCTCATTCACGCTTAGACAATCGTGTTCACTAAGTAACAGGATAATATCTTGCCTGTAGGGATCGCCAAGCGCCTGAAAGATCGGCGTACTTTTACGAAAAAGCTGACGCGCTTCATGATGGTCATTTTCTTTATTCATCACAGTAAGCCCCTATCTGTTTAAAAGTTTAAACATTTAACCTGATTTAAGCATATCCGATTGTCACAAATCTGTCAATGGACTTTACGCTAAGCTAATAGCCTAACTGTTTCAGCACAATTTGATGATTTGGATTTATGTTGTCTGGCAATTCATTGATTTGAAAATACCTCACTTCAGATACTTCCTTCTCGTCTAATTTAAAATCATCACTTGCACACTGCCCAGAATAGACAGCAATTACACTAAAAACTTCATGCCCATTCGGGTATTGGTAATAAAGATTCTCTCCAGAAAAAACCGATTCAAAAGTTAAGTTTTGAATGGTTATTCCCAATTCTTCAAACGTTTCACGAGCTACCGTTTCTTCGAATGACTCTCCTGGCTCCATAAATCCGCCTGTTAATCCCCATCTATTATTATCGGTCCTTTTTTGCATAAGAAGATTTGATTTCGATTGATCAAATAGCAGAATTGCTACACCTGGTAATATAAGTGGTCGACTCCCGACAAGCGCTCTAAGTTCCTGAATGTAATCCATAGCTCCTCCTAGAGAATAAATAGTGTTCCGGTTCATGAAAAAAAGCCTCTCGATCTATCGAAAAGGCTTGCTACCCATTACTAAACGCCCAGACCCAGTAGACTACTCCCCAGACTGCGCTTAACGCCAATAAAATAATCAGGAGACGAATATTTTTAGTTCTCATTATTATCAATCTCCTCTTGCTCAACGGATTTTTCTTTCCGCTTTAACATATATAAGAAAAATCCAAACATACCAAACACAACAAAGAAAAGTCCCGTTGACATATAAACTAAAATTGACCCTATATCCATATTAGCTCCACCTTTCTTAGGCACTATCCGCTGTACGATAAGTAAATAGACAATACCCCAATGACAATCATCGTTATAAAAGGTAGAACAAAGGCTAGGAAAATAACAGCAGATTCCGTTTTGTGCTGTTTTATTTTGGATAACACGAAGCCATTCTCCTTTCACTTTATCATTCACATCAATAGTATATCGGATATTCGCTTACCTTTTCGCTGTTTTCTTGAACGTTTCCGTACTATTCTAACATAAGTTCAATCATGACAAGCATGATGAATTGCTTGATGAAGCAATGCCATCACATGTTGGTCATCAGGAGAATAAAAGATGCTTGTTCCTGCTCTTCTGAACTTAACTAATCGTAAGTTCTTTAGAAAACGAAGCTGATGCGACACAGTCGACTGTGAAAGATGAAGGACATCTGCTATTTCACTAACAGCACATTCCCGATCAGCTAGTAAGTTCAAGATCCGTATCCTTGTGGGATCACCAAGAGCTTTGAAGGTTTGTGAAACAATGAAAAGCGTTTCTTCATCTAAATCCATTTCTTCATTTGTAACATCCTTATCTTGATTATCCAACAGAATCTCCCCCGTTTCATTATATGAACAATTATTCATATATCACTCTGTTGACATTGTATGAAAGTCATCAGTCAATTGTCAACATCAGGCTGTCACGATTCCTTCACAGAAACTCTTGAACCTCCCTTGAGTTCACCTTCAATCCTTTTTACAATAGAAAGAGAAGAAAAAGTAAAGGCTTTCCTATCATAAGATAGGATGCCTGTTCATGATGTGGTATGATGAAAACGGTCAACATTTACGGAACAGAATTATGATCATAGATGGAGGTGTTCCTTATGTGGGAACAATTAACGAGCACGTTTTCGTTTAGTGCTCTCTGGAGCCCTGGAATTCTCGTAGCTGCGATTGTTATCGCTGGCTTCTATTTACTTCTTACAGGACCCTGGAAAGATAGCTTTAAAGACGCATCACCCTTCCCCCTTTATAAAAAGATCTTCTTCTTAATTGGGGTTGCCTTATTTTACATTGGACTCGGTGGACCATTATCACTAATGGGACATTTATTACTCAGTATTCACATGACTGAAATGGCTCTTGTCTATTTAGTTGCGCCACCTCTTATTCTCGTTGGGACACCCGCATGGTTGCTTCGACCATTACTAAATGTCAAAGTTATTCGCAAAATCGTTCAATTTTTCACTTTCCCAATTATTTCACTGCTTTTGTTTAATGGATTGTTTTCTTTTTATCACATACCAGAAATATTCGATTACTTAATGGTCCATTACACAGCTCAGAATTTCTATAAAGCAGCTCTGATTGTGACAGCTTTCGCGATGTGGTGGCCACTCGTTTGTCCAGTACCTGAGTATGACACGTTATCAGGTGTAAAGAAACTCGGCTATATTTTCGCAGATGGCGTTCTACTAACACCAGCTTGTGCACTAATCATTTTCGCAACTACTCCACTTTACGCAACCTATACAGACCCTACCGTATGGGCCAATGCAATGGGATACTGTGTCCCTAGTGGCACAACCGTATCACCTGAATTATTTGACCAATTCAAGCCGCTAGGAATTATGGAAGACCAACAGCTAGGCGGAATCATCATGAAAATCATCCAAGAATTATCATACGGCAGCGCCCTCGGCTACATCTTCTTCCAATGGGCAAGAAAAGAACGCGAAAAAGACGCCGAAGAACTACAATCACCAGAATTCAGAATGAGTGAGATTTAGTTTGAAAAGCGGAAGTGGGCGGTTAGACACGGCAGGCACTGGAGCCTTTTCATTTGAACACGGTCTTTGTGTTCGGATGAAAAGGTGAAGTGACAGAGTGTCTGCCCACTGCAGCTGGATCTATGAAAAGCAGAGACGAGCGGTCAGAAACGGAGATATTGGAGTTCTTGAACTAGAACACGCCTTTTGTGTTCTGGTGAAAGAGCGAAATATCGCAGTTTCTGCGAGTCGCAGCTAGACATGAAAAGCGGAAGTGGGCGGTTAGGGTCAACAAGCGCTGAAGGCCTATCAAAAGAACACGGTCTTTGTGTTCATTTGATAGGGTGAAGCGATCGAGACCCTGCCCACTGCAGCTGGATCACAAGAAAAGCGGAGACGAGCGGTTAGAAACGGAGATAGTAAAGATCTTACACTAAAACTCATCACTCAAAAGCCATGAAGCAAGTTTCCTTCATGGCTTTTTTTTGTTCCTTTACACATAGCGAATTAATAAAGTGCGTACTAAACTTCCTACCCCCACTCCCAGAACGATACCGAAAATAGCCACAAATGTTGGTGGAAAAGGAATATCGCCTACATTTGAAAATATGACTCCCACAGTAGAAAAATAAGCACCGGAAACAAAGGGGAGTGACAGGTATTTCCTTACTTCTTGATCGGACTTTTCTAAAGCACATAAATAGCTTTCATAAATGGCAAATAGATAAACACATGGATAAAACATCGCCCACTCATAATTTGTCACTTCAATTGCTTGAGTGGATTTCCCTTGAAAACTATAAAGAATATTCATGTTTAAATTTGCATTTACATTGATTACAAACTCTAAAACAATAAAAAAAGCACCTTTTAAATACATTTTATTTAAGATTTGTCCAAATCCGGGAAAGGCAATACTCCAAAGAAGAACTTCAAGTGGGTACACGTTTCTCTTCATTTCATCACCAGCTTCTCATCAACTACCCCGTTACTTTTTCCAAATTAATGGTATTTCATCCATCCCTCATGGAATTATTTTCAGAAGTAACTCAAGGTCTTTTAGTTCATACTACGTACATAAACAAACGAAAGGAGATTTTTCAATGCTAACGACAGGTCAACTCCGCTCATTTAAAAATACGATTCAAAAACGTATTAGAGCACTCAATGAAGAATTGGTTGATAATGATGAGTTTGGAATTTCTCAATCATTTGTCCAACATTCTACGGGGGAACTTTCAAATTATGATAATCACCCTGGCGATACAGCTACAGAACTTTATGAGCGAGAAAAAGATCTTTCATTAAATGAACATGCGAAACAAGAATTAGCTGAACTTAACAATGCACTTGAACGTATAAGTAACGGCAAATATGGTAGATGTGACAAGTGCGGAAATGAGATCTCCATCGAAAGGCTTTCCATTCTCCCCACTGCCAAAACCTGCGTCGAACATAGCCCCTCACAAAAAACGTCAAACCAAAGACCTGCAGAAGAAGATGTACTTGGTCAATCATTCAGTGAGCATATAAATGATGAAGAAGAATCGAATTTTTTTGACGCTGAAGACTCCTGGCAACGAACCGCAAGATACGGAACTTCTGAAACCCCTTCTGATTTCAATGATCAGCAAATGAGCTATGATCGCATGTATATCGATTCGAATGAACTAAATGGGTATGTTGAAGAAATCGAAACTTTTCTATCTGCTGATATTGACGGTAAACCCACTGGTGTCGTTCCTAATGAACGTCACGAACGATATGAGGATCAATTGGATGACTATGAAGAACAGGCTTCGCAAGGAATGATTGAAGATACTGATATGAACAAATGAAAGAAGCAGCCCATTAATTTGGGCTGCTTCTTTACATTTCTTCAGGTGCGTGAAGACCAAGTAATCGCAATCCCTCTCTCAAAACAATTGATACAGCCATAACTAGCTGTAATCTAGCTTGTTTGGATGAGTTCTCTTCTAAAATACGAACTTGTCCATAGTATTTGTTGAAAGCACGTGAAAGTTCTAAAACAAATTTTGCGATTTGAGAAGGATCGTATTCAGTAGCTGCTCGTTCAATCGTATGGGGAAACTGACGAAGTTTTGTGACCACTGACCAGGCTTGTTCACCTTCTAGCATTTCCATACTTTCTACTTTTTGATAATTCCCTTTACGTAGTATGGAACAAGCACGAGCGTGTGTGTACTGTACATATGGACCAGTTTCTCCTTCAACTCGTAACATATCTTCAAGGGAAAAGTCGATGTCATTTCGACGATCATTCTTTAAATCATGAAACAAGACGGCCCCAACCCCAATTTGTTCTGAAATAGCACTTTTGTTTGCTAAATCGGGATTTTTGGATTCAATATTTTCTTTTGCAAGTTCAATCGCCTCACTTATAACCTCTTCAAGCAAAACGACTTTCCCTTTTCTCGTTGACATTTTCTTTCCATCTTTAAGCATCATCCCAAAGTTGATATGGTGCATTTGCTCAGCCCATTCGAATCCTAACTTTTTTAGAACTTCAATTAATTGCTTGAAATGAAGGCTTTGTTCATTTCCTACTACGTAAAGGGATTCACTAAAGCCATATGTTTCATAACGATAAATCGCTGCTGCTAAATCTCGAGTGGCATAAAGAGAGGCTCCATCCTTCTTTCTAATTAAGCACGGAGGTATATCTTCTCCAAGCTCAACAACCATGGCACCATTGGATTCAACTAACAGGTCCTTTTCTTCTAGCATCTTAATCACTCGCTGCATTTTATCGTTATAAAAAGCTTCTCCTTTTGTCGAATCGAATGTAATGCCCATGAGGTCATAAATACGATTAAACTCCTTAAGAGATTCTTCACGGAACCACTTCCAGAGCGTCACAGCTTCCAAATCGCCTTGTTCTAACTCTTTAAATGCCTTTCTCCCTTCATCTTCAAGTAAAGGATCAACGGCAGCTTCTTCGTGAAACAAAATATATAATTTAAGTAGCTCTTTAATTGTTTGTTCACGGACTTTTTGCTCATTACCCCACTTCCGATACGCCGTTATTAATTTTCCAAACTGCGTACCCCAATTCCCAAGATGATTAATTCGAATAGGACGATAGCCAACTTTTTCAACAATTAACGCTAGAGCATTCCCAATCACCGTTGAGCGTAAGTGTCCCATTGAAAAAGGTTTCGCAATATTAGGTGATGACAAATCGATCGTTACCGCACCATCTTTACCTACATTGGAGCTCCCATACTCTTCTTCTTGACTAAGGACCAGATGAATAACATCACTCGTAACCATTTTCTTATTAAGAAACACATTGACATAAGGGCCAACTGCGTCTATTTTCTCGAATAGAGGATCGTTCAATTTACTAGCAAGATTTGTCGCAATTTGATTAGGGGACATTTTTTCCAACTTAGCAAGTTGAAAACATGGAAAAGCGTAATCACCATGTGACTCATGTTTCGGAATTTCAATTCGTTGTATCATGTCACTACGCTCAACTTTCCCATCAAATGCTTGAAAGAGTTTGTCTGCAAAGAGCTTTTTATACATCATCATCTTCCTCCTCATGTCATTAAACGTTTTTTACTTAAACAAAAAAATCTCCGTCTCTACTATAGAGACGGAGATTTTTTCCGCGGTACCACTCTGATTGCTCAACAAAGATACTTGAGCCAACTTCACTCGGATAACGGCGAGCCCGACTGTTTCTACTGAAGTTCAAAACAGTGTCTTGAAAGTCCGGTTCATCTCTGATTAGGCTCCAGGCTTTCACCATCCCTAGATCGCTTTATCCGTCATTAGACACTACTCTCTTTCGCTCTGACGATCAAATATTATTTTCATTATAGCCTATTTCATTATAAATTCAACTAGTTATCTGATTATACTTGGTTCTGACTCCAATTGTACGTTTTTCTCTCCATCCTGATAACCTTCCTGATAGGCTTCTCGATAAATAGAAGTTAAATACATTGAAATCAGCTGTCTTACTTTCGGCCCCACGTTAACGACCTCTAGGTGTTTCATACACCGATCAACCGCTAATTTTTCCTTTTGGATATTTTTACTCGTCAACGTAAGAACCACCTTTCCATCTAAGTTCACTTTATTATACATTAATTAAACAAATGGTGTACATTCTTTTGACAAATGTCGATACTATGTTATAAGAAGTGCTATATATCAATACAGAAAGACAGTTTTCTATTACGTAAATGACTTATTTTGCAAACAGAACCTCATTCTACGATTCCTTTCCAATCTTGATACATAACTTTATCATTTCATCACAAGCTATACTTATCTATCATCACTAAGAGGAGGTTGCAGCGTGAGACGTGGTAAACGAAAACCTATCCGAAATGAACCTTATCAAATCCCAACTGCTACTGAATCACATGAGGCGTTTTTTTCAATTGAACAAAACAAGGAATATCTCAATTCGAAATTTTACCATACAGAAGATATTAAATTTAGAAACATTACCATTGAGAATATTGCATGCATACTTGCGTACCTAGACCCTCTCGTAGATGAGGATAAACTTCAAAAAACCATTATGAAACCCTTAATGGAAAAGAATAAATTAGACATTGAAGATACAGTGACTTCTAAGGAATATCGCCGTTCAATGAACTTAAATGAAGCTATCACTGCATTAACAAAGGGTTTTGTAGCCTTCTTTATAGAAGGTCATCAACACTTTTATCTACTGGAAGCTTTTTCAGCAAGTTCTAGGCCCGTGTCAGAACCAATCAATGAGCAAGTTGTTCGTGGTTCACATGAAGGGTTTGTTGAAAACATTATGCAAAACTTACAAATGCTTCGCAGAAGAATTGAGAACCCAAATCTTGTGATAAGGTTTTTTAAGGTTGGGAAAACAACCGATACAAAATTAGCAATCATATATTTGCAACACCTCGTCAACCCAGACTTGATTCAAGAGGTTGAAAAAAGAATAACGGCTATCAAAACCGACTCCATTCAAACCCCAGGATATGTAGAAGAATTTATTGAAGATTCACCATTTTCACCATTTCCCCAAATGCTAAGTACAGAACGACCAGATCGATTAACTGCTCATATTATTGAAGGCAGAATCGGCTTGTTGATGGAAGGAAGTCCTTCCACCCTAATCATGCCTGTTACGTTCTTTGCATTTTATCAATCTCCGGAAGATTACAATAGCCGGTGGTATATTGGTTCAATCTTGAGACTCATCAGAGTAGCAAGCTTTATATTCGCACTCGGTTTGCCATCTCTTTATATTGCCACTGTTTCTTTTCACTCTGAGGTGCTACCTGCTGAACTAATTTTAAACATTAAAAGTTCGCTTGAAAATGTTCCGTTCCCTCCATTACTTGAAGCACTCATCATGCAGATTATTCTTGAATTATTAAGAGAAGCTGCCATTCGCCTGCCCGGTCCTATCGCACAAACCATTGGTATCGTTGGAGGTTTAGTTATTGGAACAGCCATCGTAGAAGCAAATCTTGTCTCAAATATGATGATTATCGTTGTAGCCCTCACGGCAATTTCGTCCTTTGCTGTTCCATCTTATGAAATGAGTATGTCCATAAGGCTTCTAGGTTTTCCACTCATGCTACTCTCTGCGTCTTTTGGTTTTATAGGGCTTGTTTTTGGACTAGCGATCATCCTCATTCATTTATGTAGTCTAGAAACATTCGGCACTCCTTACTTCTCGCCACTTGCACCTTTGCGCTTGAATGAACTAAAAGATTCAATTGTTCGTCTTCCAAGATGGCTACTCGGGGATCGACCAACGGATGTACATCCGCAGTTTAATAAGCAAGAGTGGCGTTCAAGAGGGTGGAAAAAGAATGAAAACGACTAGCACAATTAATAACGCACAGCTATTTTTCATTATTTTCCAAACACAGGTTGGCGTTGGGGTCCTTTCACTTCCCTCATCCTTATATGCAGATGCAGGAACTGATGGATGGATCACGCTTTTGATCACCGGTGGAGCCATTCAATTCATTATTTTTATTCTATATTTTTTATGTGCACGTTTTCCAACCTTAACGTTATACGAATTTGCTCCTAAAATTATTGGCAAGTATGCAGCAGGGATCATTTCAGTTCTTTATGTTGCTTTTGCGATAGCAACTTCCGTCATTGTATTAGAGCTATTCGAAACAACCATTAAAACTTGGATTTTGTTTCGTACTCCGATGTTGGTTATTTTATTACTGCTAACCGTAAGCGGGACTTACCTTGCAGTTGGCAAGATCAAGGTGATGGGAAGGTTTTATCAATTTGTATCCATCCTCATCCTCCCGCTAATCATAATGTCCGCTTATACGTTGAAAGATGCAGATATCAGGTATATTCTACCAATTGGTCAAAATGGCTTTGGTACAATTCTCAAAGCGACTCAAAAAGGGATTGTCTCCATGCTGGGATTTGAAATCGTTCTATTTATCTATCCTTATGTTCAAAACAAGGGTAAGGCAGCACTTAAAAGCCTAACCCTTGCTAATATTGCTGTCACAAGTTTATATACTTTTTTGTCCTTCACAACCTATGTTTTTTTTAGCCCTAACCAACTTGAAGTGATTCCAGAGCCTCTCGTTTATATGTTAAAAGGCATCTCCTTTGTTATCGTTGACAGGGTTGATTTGATCTTCTTGTCCATCTGGATTATTTCAGTGATGACATCTTATGTGTCTTACTTATACATCGCAGGAAAAGGAATACAGCGCTTAACAAAGAGAAAAAAAACAACCGGTTCTATTCTGATTGCGTCCTTTATTGCACTGTTTTTCTCCATGTTTTCACATGATCGATATACAGTTGAAATGCTTTCAGGCTATCACGCAAAAGCTAGCTATTTTTTTGCACTTGGTTTTCCTCTCATGCTCTTGCTCATTAGTCTTTTATTTAAGAAGAAAGAGGAATCGCAATGAAAAAAATATGGCACCTTTCCATTATCTTTTCAACCATACTATTGTTCTTAACTTCTTGCTGGGATCAAGAACTGTTAAAAGAATCCAAACTTATTTATGGTGCTGGATTCGATTATGAAAATGAGAATGAAATTCGTACGACGTTCGTTGTTCGTAACCTTGGTGTTCCTGTTAGTCAAGGAGGAGTCTATTCCAATCGAGTTATCTCTCTTTCTGGTACTTCACCTAGAGACACACGGATAAAAATGGACCGTATTATATCGAAACAGGTAACAGCATCTAAAAATCAACTTATTCTTTTAGGAGATGAGGTTGCTAAACAAGACATTGATCACATGTTCGATATTCTGTATCGAGATCCAAAGAGTCCACTCGATGCTCGCGTAGCTGTTGTTGAAGGGCGGGCAGAGGATGTCTTTAACTTAGATCACATCGGCGATACCCTCATTACCGAATTTTCAACGAACCTTATTAAAGGCGCTGAAAACAAAACTGAAGCACCGCGTATGACAGTCGAAAAAGCGTTTCGCTATTCTCATGATATTGGGCAGGACTATGCCTTTCCATACATTAGTTATAATGAAGAGGTTGGTGCACCTGAGATAAACGGAATTGCTCTATTTCACCAATCAAACTTCACGGGGGTCGTGCTCCCTCCTTTTGATGCTACACTTCTACTTCTTATGGCTGATGCAAAGAGTAAAAAAGCCAGTATTGTTGAAAATATAGGTAAACAGCATGATCAAGGATTCTTGACCCAGACGGTTACTGTTAACATTCAAAACACGAAATCAGATATTAAGTACTCGTTTCAAAATGGGAATGTCAGTAAAGTTTTTGTTAATCTAGAAGTAAGAGGGAATATCGAGGAATATCCTCAAGACCACCTCTTTAAAGAAAGTCAGTTAGAAGACATTGCAGATGAGTTATCGAAGAAATTAACGGAAAGAGGGAACAATTTACTAGCAAAACTCCAGGAAGCGAACTGTGATTTTCTTGGCATTGGACGCGACCTAAATGCTTATCATCATGAATCATGGCATCCTAAACAGTGGGAGAAGAAATTTCCAGAACTAAACATAGAAGCAAAGGTGAAAGTAAAAATTTCAGAAACAGGGATTATTAAATAGAAAGAGAATGAGCTTTATTGCTCATTCTCTTTCTATTTGTTTCATCTCTTCGATTGTCGGTTCTTTTGAGCCATACCAGGAATAAGCCACTTCATAAATCTCGCCTTCCTGCACAAGATTCCAGGACATTTCGTCTTCCATTAGGAGTTCAATTGCCTCTCCTTCTCCTTCTGGCTGAACAAACACGTAATGATGATGGTCCGTACTTTCTTTCTTAATCACTTCTCCTCTTTCAAGATGTTCTTCATGCACATAGGTGTATCTTCCGATTAAAAAAATACTAACTAGTACAACGATGCTGGCAATGGCAATGTTTAATGCTCTCTTTTTATTCATAATTCCTCCGTCAAGTAATGGTTTACTAATAAAGTACCACAAACATGATTTGTTTAACAAAGTTAGGCATGTATGTTTAATGAAAAATTGATGAGGGTAACCCTGTACTAAGAGACATTACAAGGAGGAATTACTAATGGCTAAGAATTCACAATATCAACCGATTCATGAAAGCGGATTTTCTCTAAGTGACGCTCAAGAGGTAAAATACGCGAAAGACTTTAAAAAAGCAGATATCGCAGGAGGCATTCGTAAGCCAAAAGTTAAGCGAGCTAAGAATGAAAATCCTGATTTACTGAAATAAACCGAATCATCTATCAACAGTAGCTAAGAAACAATCAATTTCTAAAGCTTACATGAACAAAATAGTATGCTTAGCGTAAATAAAGAGAGGGTGGCCAGTGGCCTCCCTCTCTTTATTTGTGTACGTAGAAAATTTAACGTTCTTGTTTCACAAATGCTTCGTAACCTTTTTTCTTCAATTCTTCACATAATTGCTCGGCTCTGCTCTTTTCCTTATAAGCACCTGATTGGACGAAATAGACCGAACTGTTAAGAGTCCCTTTCATGTAACGCACAGCAGCAAGCGCTGCTTCTTCAGCTAACTGGAAACGATAGGATCGAACATTTAATTTCTTTCGATCGACAGCAGAGTCTAGAAAACCATATTCAATAATAAGCGTTTCAACCTGCCCAGTTAATCGGTGCATATAATAATAATCTTTCCCATTCATCCCTTCTCTTGAGAATACCCTCCGTACTGACATGCCCATCTTCTTCAATGCATCAGCAGTGCTTTTAGCAAAAACGGAGGTAGCATATTTTGAATGAATCACTTCTGCTCCACTTCCACCACCTGCATTGAAATGATTGCTTAAACAAATCGTTGCACCAGAAGATCTTACGAGCTCAGAGCGCTTATCAGGAGACAAATCAGTATCCGTTTTTCGAGTCAGTTTACAAGGAATACCGAGCTTTTTCAAAAATCCATATTGATGTAAGGATACCTCTAAATTCCAATCCTTTTCTTTTACTCCATCCGCAATAGCCCCTGGATCTTTCCCACCATGCCCCGCATCAATGATAATCATTATTTTCCTCCCTTATTCTAAATAAATTTCTGATTACTTCTTAAATTACTTCAGCTCCTTCTTATTCTATATATCGAAAGAAAAAAGAAAAAAGGGGCAATGTTATCAAATTATTTATCAGTTAACGCAACTTTTCAACTACGGACTCGTCTTTATAATAAATGTCATATAAAGGATGATCGTATGAATGAAAACTCACAAGGTGATTTCAAATTAGATTTCACTAACTATACTACTGTTCAAAAAACAGAATTAATTGAGCATTTAATGGAAACGTATGGGGAAGCGTTAGTAAGACTCGCTTATACATATACAAAGGACTGGGGAAAAGCGGAAGACATTGTACAGGAAGTATTTCTTGCCTGCTTTTTAAAGCTTCACACGTTTCGAGGAGAAGCATCGTTAAAAAACTGGCTCTATCGCATTGCGATTAATCGTTGTCATGACCATGTGCGAAGCTGGTCTTTTCGAAATATTATACCGACAAACGTGATGATGAAGTTCATCAAAAACCATACCCCTTCACCCGAACTTATTGCAGTAAAAAATGAAGAATCACATAAATTACGAACCTCCATTTTTCAACTTTCATTAAAATATCGTGAAACATTCATTCTCTATTACCATGAAGATTTATCCATTCGAGAAATTAGTTCACTCCTTGACACAAAAGAAGCAACGATTAAATCAAGGTTGCATCGTGCTCGTCGCCTTCTCGAATTAAGCCTAAACGAAGAAAGGGAGTGAATAACAAGATGGAGGAAAAACAGTTAAGAGAAAAAGTAAAAGAATCCTTATTTCAAAAACAACACTTTACAAACAGAAAAAAAGAACGAATGCTTGAAAATATCCTACTTGCCCATTTCGGTCACAATAAGAAAAAAAGAAATCTCATGCTAGAGTGGATGGGCATCGTAGCCTGCATTTCATTATTCGTTATCGCCACTCTCTCTGTTACTGGTATTTCTTTAGACTCACCTGAAATACAAGAAGGTTCACTCGACCAGAATGAGGCTCCATATATAAGTGCTGCCTATCTGAAAAGGGCTTCCGAAATTGCTCATCGTGATTTAGATATTAGCGACGCTATTTATTTTTCAATCGATTCCACCGTTTATCTCGATCTTATGGTATCTGACAAGCTTTCCGAACAGAAGATGAAGGAACTCGCAACAGAGTATTTAGGCGTGCTGTCTCATTTGTATCAAACAGAAAACGAAGGCATCAACGATATTTGGAACCATTATCATGTGGAAGTGACCATTAAAGGTGATCGTGAGTATCCTTCAACCGCTTATTTTGATGAAGCAGATGAGTCCTTTTATTTAAAAGGCTCAAAGAGAAAAAAGGAAACGACGATTCAGTGGTACTCTACTTCCCAATAAATAACCAAATGAATAATAAAGGAAAAGCACAACCGCTAATTGTGCTTTTCCTTTTTTGTTCGATATCAATTATCCTTTTAGCAAAGATGGGTAGGTAACGAAAAAAACCGCCACCTAAACTACCTACTGGCTGTTTTTCGTTCTTCCCCCCTATCAGTTCTTTCCAAGAAATAAAATGCGTTCGGATCGAAGCCCTTCTTATAACTGTCACTCTGAATAACCTGACGTGAACGTGGCATAATTTGCTTTTCTGTTAATTGCTTAAAACCTTCTAACAATAGATTCACACTAAAAATAACGAGCACAAAAAATAAAATCGGAACAAGTGGAATCCACGTATCATATGGGAGAAATCGAAATGTAGAACCGATTAAACCTGACCATTCAGATGACACAGACCGATATTCATCTCCTAATATTGGATCTGGATTAAAAAATGTGCCTCCAAAAAACAACTTCAATAAACCAAGATGAAGTAAGAGAATCAGCACGTTGATCATTTGTTGGAGAAATATGATGATCATCCGCGGACCAAGGTGAGGTAGAATATGTTTTGTTAAGATATGAACTCTAGATCCGCCTAGCGTTTTAGCTCCTTCAATAAACCCTTTTCCCCAAATGGCATGCGTTTCATTGGATATTAATGTTGTGGTAGTTGGAATCGCAACTGCTGTTAAAACAACAATTTCAAATACCATCCGCTCAAGAAATGAAAACTGAAATGTCCCTTCCATCCCATTTTCCATTAAAACACCGCTAAGAATAAAATAACAAAGCAGTGAAATCGGTATGTATTGCATAGCATCAACGAATCCAGATGTACTTCGCAACGTGCGGCGAAAATAAGTCCCTCCGACTACACCAGCAACAAAAGAGAGCGCTATTCTCATCGAGGCAACGAGAAATGCAATACCAATTGTATATTTTGCCCCAATTATGATTTGATCAAATAGATGATACCCATACTTATCTGTTCCAAATGGAGCAACCTGTAACGGTGTAAAAGGTGAACGGTCGATTAAATTTCCGTCTTGATCATAGAGCATGGAGGTTTGCGGCACAACATCATCATAAGCAATGGAGTAGTATATACTGCTACCGAGCAGAAGAACAATGATGAACATTCCTGTCACGAACATTGGATTTTTTAAAGCATGTTTCAAAGTTTGTATTCCTCCTTTTCTGCTACATCAAAGCTTTTTCCTGAGCAGTTCGCTCCGCCACAAGCTGAGAAACGGTTAGAAATAAGAAAATAGGTATAAAAAGCAATAGTGCACTAACTGTGAATATTTCTGGTGTAGGATGCTCATACATAAAGCGAATTAATCCATTAAGGTTAAACACATACTCCATAATAAAAAGATTAGACAAAGTAAACCAAACAATCGATCTCGAGTGAAAATAAGTTGATAATAGTGTATTTCGAAAAATATGGAAAAGAAATATTTTGGTGGGTTCTAACCCTTTTGTCCTTGCAAGTTCAACATATGGTTTTTCTACTTCCTCGGCCAGAACGTGTATCATAATTCGATACAATAAAAAGGCAGGTAATATAGATAGGATTAGAATTGGCATTGTATAAATGCGTTCGTATGCTGCAACGTCCATCAACAGGACCTCTGTTTTTTTATAAACCCAAATCACCCCGATTTGAACAATCGCGAGTATAAAAACGTCTGGAAAGGATTCTGTCAAAAATGCTACTCTTTTGAACCATTTTTGAATAAACGCAGGAGAGATGTAAGTTAGATAGGTAAATAGAAATGCAACAAAAAAAGCAAGAATCAAAGCACTAAATAAGATGGTGATTGAATAGAAGAGGTACTCATAAATGAGAGGAAATAGTTGATAACTCTCATTCCCTGATCGAAACGTTAATTGTTGATAATGAATCAATTCCTCTATCGTGTGTTGAAGCCTTTTCATATAACCTTGAGGATCTAATTTCATTCCATTAAACATTCCTGGTATGGCGCCAAGTAATAACACGCCGAGAAAAGCAGCGATAAACTGAGAGCCAATGCGTACCATATTCCCCATGTGTTTACTCCTTTCTTTATGTAACTATACATTTAAGACGGTCCTAACCCTCGAAGGTTTCAATAAAATGACCAATTTGATTAGCTGTGATGAAATAGCGCTCTCTCGAATAAGCTGGTAATAGTGCATTTTTGAAAGGAGGCAACACGTTGAAACACTCTGTCTCACTTGAAATAATCCGAAAATCAGAAGGGGTTAAACGACTGGAGCACTATGTAAAGAATCTAATTGATCACGATAAAAAAGCAGTGATTTCTCTTTTAAATGAAGATACACTATCTTACCCCACTATCTATGTCCTATCTTCCACCGTAAGAGAGCACAATCTATCGAAACACTTGTCAGATCGAAACAGAATCGCTTTATCGATTCAAAAAGATATTCTCGCAAAAGAGCGTGCACCTGCTGCTCCATTTCCCTACTCGATCTGCGATCTCCCACAATATATCCACTCTGTACTAAGATGGATGGTTGAAACGGGTTCTGAAGAGAAATTAAACACCCGCTACCGTCTTGTGATTGATCGAGCAGCTGGATTATTGACAACGATCTATCAACATCCTGACGATTTATTACTTGTTTCAAAGTTACTATTCAACAGGAAACGCGCCGGCCTTTCTACTCACTATGTGACTTGGGCTTATTTTTCTTCACACAATATTGCAAGTTTACTTCCAATCGGTGAAAAATTACTATCAGCTGACGAAGAAGAAGTTGCATTTGCAAGAGAGCTTCTGCACTTTATTACTGGTTTAGATGAAAGTGATGACCCTTACGCTTACTTTAGAAGCTGGTATGAAGAAAACCTGCCATATCTTTTGCATAACGAAAATAGCTATGAATTAACTGCTGAGCTCGCACCATATGTTGTCGATCATGACACTAAATATCGGGAATGCTTCTCTCATACAGCATCATCCAACTTAAGAGAAGATGAATTTCATTCTCTTTCTGAACAGGAAAAAGAACAGTTAGCAAATCTTTCTTACAAAATCCGAATGAGGTCACGTAGTGAATGGATAGAGTGGATGAATCGCCCCCTTAGTGCCCAGTTGAAGTTCATGGAGGAGGTTCAGCATGATTACGATAGCAGGTAGCATTGCAAATAGAGAAGTTATAGTAAATGCAGGAATACAGACCCCTCTTGAACTAACCATTGTCGACGTCATGTTGATGAGTCCCCATACTTATGCGTACAGGTCGCTCGATGCTTTGTTGTTTGAAATTCGGTTTCGAGTTTCTATTACGAGTAGTTCACGTGACCTGTATTATAGCGGGGTTCAATTTGCTGACTTTTATCGTTCACGTTGTAACCCTATGTTTTGGCACCTCTTACCGGACGGCGCGTTTCAACTTAAGGCGGGGGTACCGGCTTCAGAAGCGATTTTGGATATTTATCGGAATGGACCGATGTATGCATTTGAATGCGCCACGGCGATGATCATTATTTTCTATCATGCTGCTGTAAAAATGTTACCAGTTAACAGGTTTAATCAACTATTCGCGAATATGCGGCTGTGGGGATGGAAATACGACCAAGATTTGCAAATAGTGCACAATATACCACCTGATTATCTTCCCGGGGATATTCGTTATGTAAAGAACCCTGACGTGAACCCTCTTACACCCGAATGGCAGGGAGAAAACATAGTCGATTTAGGTGATGGTACTTTTTTTGGTCATGGATTGGGCTTTCGAACCGTAGGAGGAATGATTGAGGCACTGGCGATGCGAAGAAGACCAGGAGCAACACGAATGCCATACTTAATGCTTCCGGCCACCAGGCCAGGTTTTTCTTATTTGTATCAGTACTCGTTCACTCGCACCATGTCAGACAATTCGATTTTACTTTTCGATAATGGGCTCGAGCGTTCATCACTATCACCTGAAGAATATGAAGAGAACCGCAGTGAACTTCTTAAGAATTTTATTACGGTTCGATTTGGAAACACGTATTAAATGAATTCGGGCTTTTCTTCGTGTCATCCGCCCTCTACCCTTTCTTTTAAGAACATATGTTAAGGGTAAAGGATGGTGAAGTGATTGAGAGTTTTTCCTGAAATAGAAACGAAGCGCCTTACCCTTACCGCTCTAAAAGAAGAAGATCAGACATCTCTTTTTTCCATTTTTTCAGATCCACACGTTACGTATTATGATGGTGGTAATATCATGAAAACACAAACTCAGGCTCTTCATTACATTCGAGCGTATAAAGATCCCTCTTCTATCTTATCCACCCATGCAATCCGTTTTGGAATTCGCTTAAATGGTTCTGGAGAATTAATCGGAACAGCCGGTTTTCAAAATTGGGACCGCACCTCATCAAAAGCAGAAATTGGTGCTATATTATCCAGAAAATATTGGAGTGGTGGATACGGACTTGAAGCAGCCAAAGCGATTATTCATTATGGGTTTCATCACATAAAGCTTCATAAAATTTATGCCCAAACAATCGAAGACAACCATTCAGCAGTTAAGCGACTTGAACAACTAGATTTTGAAAAAGAAGGCCATTTTAAAGATCATATCTATATGCGAAACCGTTATTATGACGTGGTTGTTTATTCTCTCATACACAAGTAAGCGCTCCTTCCGCGTGCGAGAAGAAGCGCTTTGCTATGCTTGTTTACATGCAGGTGGTGACAGAAACGCGCATTCAGAGAATAAGAAAGATAAAAATAATGAAAAGAATCTCTGTGTAACCTCCAAACAGATCAATTCAAATAAAAGTTATAGTGGTTCATTCGATTCTATTAATTGTCCGTCAGAAAACAACCTCAAATCACTCGTGCATGTGAAACTTTAACGATAACTCCGTTTAATTCCCCTACACCAACACGGTAACTCCATTCGTTTATTCTATACCTCTTCATCAAAAGCTATCTCTTTTTGTAATCTTCCTGTAACCTTTTAACTAGATAACTCGTTTTGTTTTATAGAAGAAGGAGGGCTGAAGAATGGATAAGACATTTGAGCGTTTGTACGATCGCTACCACACGAACTTATTTCAATTTTTATTCTATATGGTAAAAAATAGAGCGATTGCAGAAGAACTCGTTCAAGAAGTCTACATTAACGTACTTCGTTCTTATCACAATTACGAGGAGCGAAGCAATGAAAAGACGTGGCTCTTTGCCATTGCTAGAAATATAGCGATTGATTATTTACGTACACACAATCGAAGAACTTCAAGGTGGCTTAGTAAATTTGACTTTAACAAACAGCATCCAAAAGACGAGGCTCCTCTACCTGAGGAAATTCTGCTTCAAAAAGAAGAAGTTCAAGCTATTTATATGTGTTTAAGAGAATGTACACTTGATCAACAACAAGTCCTTATTCTTCGCTACATCCAAGAGCTATCCATTAACGAAACGGCTGAAATTCTAAATTGGAGTGTTAGCAAAGTAAAAACAACGCAGCACAGAGCAATTAAAGCACTAAGGGAACTTGTTGATGATCCAGCTAATCATCAACTAAAGGGGGTCTTATGATGAACGATCGAACAAAATCCCTTCTTTCTCAGCTACCTGTTGTAAAAGATGAAAGAAGTAAAGCAACCATTTATGACAATATCGAGAAAAAAAGGAATGAGCAGATGTCCCGATCAACAAAAAAGAAAACGCCATGGATTATCCCTGGAATAGCTGCTGTTGTTGTTTTATTGTTAGCTGTTCTAATCACTCCAGGACTCCTCAATCAAAATAACAATGATTCTAATATAGCAATTACACAATCCGACTCAAACGAAACAAGCGACAATTCTTCAAACTCAGCAAGTGATTCCAAAGCGGAAACCACAACATTAGCTCCTGCCGAAGAAAAGACAAGCGATACTAAAGAAGAAGAGGTGCCGTTTGCGGAAGAACCGACTGTGTTTGATCGTTACATTCCAGCATTTCAACAATTTGATGGAAAAAGCGTCATCATTTCTTATCCTGACCCAGAAAGCACGCTCCTCGTACCGCTATCCTTTCCGCTAGATGAAAGTAAGAGCACACAAGAAAATATCGAGTTCATTTTAACGAACTTTCGCGCTTCCGATTATGGACTTGAACGCTCACCGCTAACCGATGCTACTTTTGAATTGATTAATATGACTGGAAAGGAAACGCTTGTAGTTAGCTTTCCTGAACCTGGTGATGGTCTCTCATCTACAGAATCCATTATGATAAACGATAGTGTTCAACAGCTAGCCAAAAGCCTTGGTGCAGACCAAATCAATTGGCAAACCAATGGAGAAGACGGCTACACGTTGGGGAATTTCGGGAATGCTGATCCTTCAGTAAACAAAAAGCCTTCGCCCTATTTTCTTTATAAATCGAGGACAGGATCACATTTTCTCGTAAACGGACCTGCACTTCAAGGTGAAGAAGGAGCTGAAATGGATGTTGCTCTCTCTCTAATGAAAGATGGCGATCAAAGTACTCCTTATTACCTGCCATCTATACCAGCTACAGTAGCAATCCACTCTTTCCTTGGAAACGGATCAGAAGCAACCATTGCCTTTACGGAAGAAAGCAAATTTCCGTCAGAAGAAGAAGCGATGCAAACAATAGAGGCTTTAATGCTTGTTGCTTCACAATACGACTATCAAACAATTCGCTTTGAAAATACGGGATTCGACAAGATTGGGAGATATTCACTAGACAAACCATTAACCATTCCATCGTCTCCAAACGCTGTCGACCTAAATTAATGGTTACGTTATAAACTAACAAAATAAAGAAAGTAAAAACACCCGGCATTAATATTCGCCGGGTGTTTCTCTATCGGGTAATTTCCTCTACAATCTCAGCAGAAGACATATCTGTTTTAAGGGTATAATCCCCCGGTTGCACAGCCAATTCTTTGTCCATGTCACGGAGAGCTTTAATAAAATCATCCGATTTCTTTACTAACTTTTGATCCTGAAGACTTTGAGCCACTTCCTGACTCGTCATACCCTCTTTAATGGTAAATTTGATCTCTTCAGGTTTATTGACTGCTTCCTCTTTCTTATTCTCTGTTACGCTATTTTCGTTGTCAGGTTGTTCTGCTGCTTTTAGAGAATCATATTCTTCCTTCGCAACCATAACCATCCCTTTTTCCTCTAAATGCTGTTTTACCATCGCATCTGTTACTTCATTGCTTTCTTCTGCTTTAGCTTGTGAAAACATAAAATAGTAAGCAGTTAAAAGAATCGCGGCAAAAAGGAGACCAGCTGCAATTCCCTTTGCTTCTTGTTTACTCATGTGGACCACCACTCACTGACTTTGTTTTGCTTTCTAACATTTCAGTACGTTTCTTAACCGTTTTCAATTCTTTCATTAAGTTGATATAAACATCATCAACTTGTCCTTTCACTTCTTTCGCATAGTCTTTCACGAAATATGAATAAATAAAGAACCCAACAGACGCGGCAAGTAAAACAAAAATAATGGTTAACATTGTTTCCCCCTAAAAAATGTTTGGCATTCTCTCTATATACTGCGCTTTTATACAATTAATTCTTTCGTATCTTTCTGATGATTTTTGTCGTATATTCTATTAATTTAGAGCACTATTTGTAAAAAAAAAGGCTAAGTTAATGATATTTCAAACAGAAAAACTAGAAAAAACCGACATAAATCGACCTTTTCTAGTTTACCTATAATTGATTCAATTCACAATAGATTGTTTTCAGAAAATGAGCTCCATCATTTATTTTCATCTAATAATTGAATAAAATGATACAGAATTCTTGCCGTCATGCCCCAAATGACATAATCCTGATAGTAATAAAAAAACTCAGGCATGCTTGAGGAAGACCAGTTGTACTCTTCACCATTTGGAATAAGGTGAAAAGGAAAACTATCATCAGGCTGAACATGAACACGAATATCGTGGCGCTCTGGTGGGTTGGCGATAAAATGGGAAAGAGGTACTGTAAATACCTCCTCAACCTCATCTCGATTAGGAGATAATTCAGATGCGACGTTAATCACACCTGCAAAAGGATAAACAATGGATTGAAAAGATGTCACAAGGAAATCTAATTCTCCCATGACAGATACTTCTCTTTCTAGAATCCCAAGTTCTTCGCACGTTTCTCTAATTGCTGCATTTTTTGGACTTTGATCATGGCGGTCTACTTTTCCACCGGGAAAGCAAACTTCTCCCGGTTGCCTTCTGAGCGTATGTGCTCTCACCTCAAATAAAACATGAAGTTCACCCTGACGTTCAATTAAAGGCAGGAAGACCGCAAATTTATAAAACCGTTCATTTCCAAGGACACCTGCACTTCTGCCATTTATCCTAGCATGAATATCTACTATTGATGGCTTCATTCTATCGAACTCCTTTAAATTAACTTGTCTCTCTATTATATGGCTGATGTGATCATATATCCTGTTTATTAGATAGAATTGTAACTTTTTGGAGTTCCACCTCGTCTACTAAAGAAAGGAGTGATGGGATGTTTAGATATGCTATGATCGGAACGATGGTCCTCCTAACTTTATCTGGATGTGGAGAGGAGAACTCATTAATGAATAAGAATAATGAAAGTAGTGAACAAGTAGCAGGATCTTCTGGTATTGTCGCAGGCTCACTTGAACCTACGCTTACCCTAACAGCGACCGAAAATGATACGGCCACATTCTTGTATCGCATTCAAAATCAAACGGAACAAGTTCAAACGATCCACTTTCCAAGTAGTCAAACCTACGACTATACCCTTTATAATGACGAGGGTGAAGCCCTTAAAACATATTCAGCTAATAAAAGTTTTGTAAAAGAGGAAGAAAACGTTGAATTAAAACAAGCTGAAGTTCTTGAATATACGATTATGATAGAAGATCTTAAACCAGGGTCCTATACGTTAGACATGTGGTTAGCTACTGAAGAGCAATTTAAGCAAACCGTTAACTTTTCAATTGAGTAAATGAAATGAGCTGTGGCCTAAAACAGGTAACAGCTCGTTTTTTCTGCATCTAGGAGTGCTTCTTCATCTCCATACATCTTCTAGGTATTGTTTTGATAACGATTGGTAAAAAGAAGCTTGAACGGAAAGTGCCGCAGAAATAAGCAACTTTTCAATATCTTCTTTTTGTTTTTCAGTTAAATCCGAAAAAACAGATGATAATTCCATTGCTTTCTTTCTAATACCCTCTTTAGTAGGTTTTACTTTCGTATGGATCGCTTCAAAAAGTTGTGAATAAGCCGTATAAAAAGCAAGCGGATCAATGAGGTCATCATTTCGATCTGCCGGGTTATTAAAGGCAAACTTTAAAAGAAGACGAATGCTTTCGAAGTCATGTGTATTCTTTAAATCCTCTACAATAAATAAAATCGCCGCTTGTTCTATAGCATATTTTTTACCTAATTGTGGCGCCCCAATCCACTCTTTAATGTCTCTTTTAACCCAATTCTGTACCGCTGTAGAACGAAAGCTAGCATACTCAAGCTGATTGCCAAGGGTCGCAATTTCATTTATTGAGAACCCAAAACTTCCTTCCGTTGCTTTTGATAATTTAGCAAAAATCGTTGGTAATTCTTCTTTTTCACTACCGGACCTTTTCATTGCCTTCATTAAAATCTTATCAGGTATTTCTTGTCTACGAATGGTTTTGAGAATTGTTCCCATTTCTGTTCTAGTTAAATAAAATCCTCTCATCTGACACCTCTGTATTTAAGGTCATTTGAACTTATCGTATAGTTTCTTTATGGAAATTTCAACAAGAGAACGCATCTTTACTGTAGTTACGCCCAATTTTTCATTAGGTTAGTAACTGTTTTCGATCTAGGTGAATATCCTGTGTTGTGTAAAGGAGGAACTGCTTATGAACATGTACGGTAATCATATGAATCAAGGAGTTCAGGGCGCAATGCAAGGATATATGCCTAACCAGGCTGTTCAAGGCGCCATGCAAGGCAACATGCCTAATCAGGCCGTTCAGGGCGCAATGCAAGGCAATATGCCTAATCAGGCCGTTCAGGGCGCAATGCAAGGCAATATGCCTAATCAGGCCGTTCAGGGCGCAATGCAAGGCAACATGCCTAATCAGGCCGTTCAGGGCGCAATGCAAGGCAACATGCCTAATCAGGCTGTTCAAGGAGCAATGATGCCTGGTAAAGAAAAGCAGCTTCAAGGGGATATGAAACAGCTTTGTCAACGTTATCATAGCTACCATGCTAAAGTAAGAATGCAGGATGGAGTAGAATATGAAGGAATCATTATGGACTCAGATGACGAGCATATGTGCTTAATGATTCCACAAGAAGTTGAAGAAAGTGAAGGACAGGAAATGGAAAGACAATACGGTCGCTACCGCAGATTTGGAAGTTTTTTCTTTCCATTAGCTGGCATCGCTGCACTTAGTTTGATTCCTTATTATCGCCCATATCCATACTATGGGTACCCACCTTATTACTATTAACATAGAAAAGGAAGCCGATTGGCTTCCTTTTCTATACGTATAGATGCTCATTTTTTCTAGAAGCGATTTTCCGTTACTTTTCAGCTAGTCGAACCGCTAGTTTCCCGAATTGATGACTACTGTTCAAATGAGTAAAAGCTTCTTTAATCTCTTGAAAATCATATATCTTGTCCATGACAGGCTTAATTGAATGTTCATTTATAAGAGCAACCATATCATGAAATTCTTCAGAACTTCCCATCGTCGAGCCGAGCAAGTTATACTGACCGTAAAAGAATGTACGCAAATCAAATTCAATATTATCTCCTGTTGAAGAACCAAAGATAACGAGCGTACCTCCTTTCCCTAATACTTCAAGAGATCGGTTAAATGTTGCTGCTCCGACACTTTCAATAACTAAATCCACTTTTTCATTAGTGGTTTCTTCTATCCAGTCTGCATCATCAGCAAGTGCACGATCAGCGCCAAGCGCCAGGGCTAATTGGCGCTTCTCCTCACTTCTTGAACTTACAATCACTCTTGATCCTGCTGCCTTAGCAAATTTCAGCAAGAATGTTGCAACGCCTCCTCCAATTCCAGGAATAAAGACGGTTTGTCCACTTCGAAGCTGCCCTCTCGTAAACAACGAGCGATAAGCTGTTAATCCTGCTAAACCAATGACAGATGCTTCTTCAAACGTAAGGATTTCTGGTTTTTTCACTGCATTAATCTCTGGAACAACGATTGTTTCTGCAAAAGTACCATGGCCCGGAAAACCTACAATTTGAAATCCTACTGGCGGGATAGGGGCATTTTTTTCCCAACCAAGGCCAGGGTTGATGATCACCTCATCACCTTCCTGAATCTCTTTCACACCTTCGCCAACTGCGATGACGACTCCAGCTCCGTCTGAACCAAGGATAACATCTGCCTCCTCTGGATCATGGCGATCAGGGATAAACAAATCGCGATGATTTAAACCAGCTGCTTTCAGTTTGATTTTCACTTCCCCATGCTGAGGTTCTTGTTCAGCAAGTTGCTCTTTCAGTGATAACCCCTGTAGACCTGCCTGTCCTCCGTGAACAAATCCTTTCATATGTAGATCCTCCTTTCTGTTCTTACAGGCACTCAAAATCGAGTGCAAGTACATCACTCATTCCTATTTCTTTAAGGTAGGCCACTACTTCCTGATGGGCCGGATGTGGTCCATATGACTCTAGCGCTTCTTTCGATTCAAAGCGCACCGTTAACCCACTTTCAAATCCCTGGCTTCGATCAGAAAAGTTATTTCCAGCTTGAATATCAACAATACCTGGGATTTTGTCTTTTACTTTAATTAACCTTCTCATACCTTCTTCTTTCTGTTCTACCGTTGTTTCTTCACTGAATTTAAATAAAACTACATGCTCGATCATTTTAAGATCGCCTCCTTGTTATATAAGTTAAGTTAATCAAAAAAAGCGCCAGGAAACAAATCATTTACCTGACGCTTCGCTATAAGATTAGATAGGATACGCAACTATTTAAAATAGATACCTACTTACTGATCCACGTGTACTCTAGTCCCCAGCTTTCCTTGGCAAGAGATTTTACACTGGAGATGTTCTCAGCCTCAACTGCATAAGCATCTCCTTGTTCATATGGGTTATAGTGAAAAGCATATAAACGTGAAGTAAACTCCTCGAATGGTAGCGAGCTTTCACCTGAAAGCTCTCCTTTCCCCATAACCGTACATTCAATTCCTTGCCCCCAATTTTGGGAACCATCATTATTCGGATTGTAAAAGTAGACTCGGTATTCTCCATCTGGACTTTTAGCAATTCTTTGAATGGACACCGCATGAAAGCCCAGCATTTTTCCATGAACGTTTGTGATAAAAATCCCTACCGGATTCGGATAGATCAATTCATAATCATCATTGTACTCAGGATGGTGTGTGGCATAAAACAATCTGACGAAACCTGGATAGTCCGTTACGCTACCGGTAATCGGCTCAATGACCGTGCTAAATCCTTTTTGAACCCAATTCCCATAAAAGGCTGGGTTTACCCAGCGATGACCATCTTCTCCTCTTAATGCCACTCTGCTCATCATCTCACTATAAATGCGATCAAGATGAGGAACGAGGACAAGCGATACGGGATCAAGCTCAGGATGGAGATCGGGTGCGAGTCCACCTTGAAGGTCTTTCGAATGAATTTGAACCCCTTCAAACACCATATCGATATCTCCATCTCTTGCAGCTCTTGGGATGATCTCCAGTAAATATCCAGGCGCATGTTGAGCCCAAAGGCTAATTCCTCTTGCAGCCTGACAAGTTGGGTTTAAACCTTGTCCAACACCAAGCGGCTGACCAAGAACGCTAATTACACCTGCTAACAAAATACTGTTAGCCGTTAGACCCTCTCCTTCACCAACCGTGTTAAATAAGGCACTTCGCACTTCTGGTCGAATATCAAGTTCAATCATCCGCCTTAAACCTGGAATCACTGGCGAAGCAGAAAGAACACCTCTTTCTAACAAAAGGGCTAATCCATAAACCGATTGACAAGTAGATGGAAATAGCGAAACTTTTATAAGCTGGTGGACGAGCTCAGCGTGCTCTTCAAGATTAGCCTTTCCTTTACCAGTTAATTGCAACAGTACTGGAAGTAAGTGCGGCGATTTTCTACTTAAGAAACGAGCAAGTACACTGTGATGTGGGGAACAAAGCCCTGTTTTTCTCATGGAGAGACCAAGCTGCTCACTCTCTTTTCGAAGCTCTTCCGTTGATAGCGCCAACAATTGTTTTCGGTACTCATTTGGCTGCTGATTGGAACGACTTAATTCTGAAGGCCCCTCAATGGAAGAAACGTACGATTCTAACATCGCGCGCTGATCTTCGCTTGTTTCAGAACGAAGCATTTCTTTCGCCATTTTAATCATCGATACTGTTCTTTTTACCGTGATTGGCCGTTGAGCGGTTAAGCGTTCTATCTCATAAATAAGCGTTTCTGACAATGCACTCGAAGAAAGGTATTGTGAGATAAATTGAAACAACCGCTGTGTTTCAACCGTATTTTCTTTTTCTTCAATTCTTGAAGCCTCTGATGAGTTCGGAAAAAGTAAGTCAAGGTTTAAGGCCATGACTTCATTTAAGAAATCCATAGCCATTTCTTGAGAAACCTTGGGATGCTCACCCTTTCCTTCCGCTAATGCAAGCATACGAAGATCACTCAGCATCTCAATGACATAAGGGAGTCCCTTCGCTTGAAGAGATCCCGCGACAAGCGGTGGCTGAAGTTTTGATGGATCTTCCCATGGTCCATCTTGAAAAACACCTGCGCCGTCAAATCGATGGGCATATTGGTAAAGAAACTCAAGACCTTCTTCCGTTTCCAATAGGCGATTTGCCTCTTGAAAAACATCTGTCTGATAGCGTGATTTCGCATAAGAAGACGCTTCCTCTAAACGTGTTAATGACCTGGAAAACCTTGCAATCTTTCCTTCTGTTACTTCAGATGGCATGCTAAATTCTCCTTTATTGTAAAAATATTATGCTACAAATAGAAATCATACTTTTCATAGTCTACAAGTAAACGAGTCATCTCTGCACTGTCATCTCCGAAAAAGAAAATGGTGCCATAATGATTTCCAAATCCAACGCGCTCAGCGACTTTCCCCTGCGGAGGCGTAAACATATCATGCTTCTCAAAGAAGGAATGTTCTTCAAGCTCTTCAGGAATGGTTAACTTCTCAATGTAATTCACATGAGGATGCACCATCAAACACCCAGCATAACCTAACGCCTCATCTTCAGCGGGGAAGAACTTTCTTAACTCTTCTTCCGTTGTATTAGGGTCACTACATAGAATCTGTGCTTCATAAGCGCTAAATCCGTAAGCGCGCTCTATAAGATCAAAAATGTGTCCACCTGGAACGCGAGCTGCTACTTCTCCAAAGTGTAGCGTTCCATCAGGCATAATAAAGTACTCCGGATGAATAACACCATTTTCGATCTCAAACGCTTCAATAAGCTGTTCAATCGCTTTTCTTATAACAGGACGTTTCTCTTCAAGAGAAGGAGAAGGTGGAACAAAATTCGAATAACCAAGTTTTACGTATTCCGTAATATTCATGAATTGAATTTTCCCATTGTTAACAAATACTTCACACGAAAATTCTTGGCCATCTAGATGACTCTCCATCAGAAGCGGGAAGTCACTATCTGTTAGTGCTTCAATATCCGCCGGGTCATCGATAGCGCGGTGTCCTACTGATCCAGCCTTATCTAAAGGCTTACAGTGAATCGGCTCATATTTATCCCCATCAACTTTCAAAAGAGCATCATTTACTCTTTTAAGAAAACGCTTTACATCCTCTTTATCTCTTGCTTCTTCAAAGACGCCTACTTTAATACCGGCCATCTGTGCTTTTCGTTTCATCATCCCTTTATCTCTTAAAAGAAGAGATCGGTTAAATAGTCTTGGTTCTTCTCTAAAGCGTGAATTGAGAGCACCTGCCCATTCTACACACTCTTCATAGAGAGGTACCGCAACCTCAGCGCCGAGGGCTTTAAGCTGCTTATAGAGCTTGTCTGATCCCTCATTCAATCTATCAAACTCCCACCCTACGAAAGTAATGTCGTGCTTTTCGGCGTAATCCTTAAAATCAGGAGGACCTACCACTACAAAAGGCCGATTCAACTTGTCACAGGCCTCAATTGCGGGAAGACTCCATCCAATTAATGCTGTTAAATAAGGAATTGTCTTTCCTTCTGGCTGACTTTCTTGTAACGTCTGGTTCATCTCTAACTGATCCAGTTCCATTTGTTCTCGCTCCTTTATAAATATAGTAGAGAAGTCTTTCCTGACCTTCCTTATCTAACGTAGCAGATCTTACAACTTATTTTAACTAATATTCTGACTTTTCGACTTATAACCGCAAAAGAAGTCAAAATTGTATAAGATTCGACAACATTATTAAAGGTAAGAAATCAGGATTGTATATTAATAACTTCCCTATTATTGTAAAAACTAACATAAAAAAAGTCGCTCCATCTTTATAGAGCGACTTCCTTACTTAAAAAATTATTTCTTTTGTGAAACAACAATCTTATCTTCTACAATTTCAACCGCCACTGATTTGATACTGCCTTCATCAACAAGCAAATCAGCAATACCATCTTCAACATGTTCTTCAATTACTCTGCGAAGAGGACGTGCACCAAACTGTGGATTATATCCAAGTACAGCCAACTTCTCTTTTGCTGCTTCACTAATTGTAAGTGTAATATTTTGTTCTTCTAGGCTTTCATCTAAATCATTAATCATAAGGTCTACAATGGTAACGAGACTTGATTGTTCAAGTGACTTAAATGGAATAATTCCATCAAACCGATTTAAGAATTCAGGTCTAAAGTAACCACCAAGGCTCTCCATCACCCCTGTATAGCTTTCTGCTGATTCAAAACCAACAGTAATTCTTCGCTCAGAAGTTCCGGCATTACTTGTCATGATAATAACCGTATCTTTAAAGCTTACCGTCCTACCTTGACTATCTGTAAGACGTCCATCATCGAGGATTTGAAGGAACATATTTTGTACATCAGGATGAGCTTTCTCCACTTCATCAATTAAGATGATGCTATATGGTTTACGGCGTACTCTTTCTGTTAATTGTCCTGCTTCCTCATGACCAACATAGCCTGGAGGGGAACCGATCAGTTTAGAGACAGAGTGCTTTTCCATATATTCACTCATATCAAGTCGAATCATCGCTTCTCGATCACCGAACATTTCTTCTGCAAGAGAACGGGAAAGTTCCGTTTTTCCGACACCAGTTGGGCCAACGAATAGGAAAGAACCAATCGGTCGATTTTGCCGCTTCAATCCTGCTCGACTTCTGCGGATGGCTTTTGCTACTTTGTTAACTGCATCTTCCTGACCAATTACTTTAGCATTCAGTCGCTCTGCAAGGTTTTTCATCTTCGTCTGCTCATCTTCCCTAAGCTTACGAACTGGAATTCCTGTTTTTCCTTCGACAATCTGCTGAATCTCTTCAAGATCAACTGAATGATTTGCATTCGAGTTGTTTTTTAACGTTTCTTCAAGCTGTTTCTCAAGCTGTAATTCTTCTGTTCTTAGTTTGGCAGCTAGCTCATAATCTTCTGCCTCTGCTGCCTTGTTTTTTTCAGTAGCAATCTGGTGTAAACGCTGCTGAATTTCATCATGGTTCGACACAGCAAACGTTAGGTTCATTTTAGCGCCTGCTTCATCCATTAAGTCGATTGCTTTATCTGGTAAGAAACGATCTTGAATGAACCGGTTCGATAATGATACACACGCACGAATCGCTTCTTCCGTATAGTTCACTTCATGGTACTCTTCATACTTAGGTTGCAAACCTTTTAGAATCTGAATGGCTTCTTCTACAGTAGGCTCATTCACCATTACTGATTGAAAACGTCGTTCTAATGCGGCATCTTTTTCGATTTGACGATACTCTTTAAGCGTTGTAGCACCAATTAATTGAAGCTCGCCTCTCGCAAGAGCTGGTTTTAAAATATTTCCTGCATCCATTGATCCTTCTGCAGATCCAGCTCCTACGATTTGATGCAGTTCATCTATAAATAAGATCACATTTTTCCGACTTTGAAGTTCAGAAATCAGTTGTTTCATTCTTTCTTCAAACTGTCCTCTTACACCTGTATTTGAAACAAGTGATGCGACATCCAATAAATAAATTTCTTTATTCTTTAGTTTAGAAGGAACTTGACCTTCCGAAATCCTTAGAGCAAGACCTTCTGCAATCGCCGTTTTACCGACTCCTGCTTCACCGATTAAAACTGGATTATTTTTGTTACGACGGTTTAATGTTTCAATCACTCTCGCTACCTCATTTTCGCGCCCGATGACTGGGTCAATCAAACCAGCTTTTGCTGCGTCAGATAAATTTCGACCAAGGTTGTCAAGTAAACCGCCTTTGCCTTTACCTTTTCCTGATTCTGTTTGTGGTCCATCTTCTTGACTTGTAAAACCATTCTGTTCTGCTGAAGCCATAAAGGATTGAAAGAAATCATCCATTTGACCTTTTGGCGATGAAGCTGTTTGACCATTCATCACATTTGCGTAACACGTGCTACAAAGGTTAACTCTTTTCTTATGTTGATTCATTTGAACATTCAGTTGAACCGAAGCCTGGTTTTGTTGGCATTGATCACAAAGCATATGATGGCCTCCTTATTATTTATCTATCTCGTCATTAATTAAACTAGTTAAAAGGTGAAAAATGCCTCTTTTGACTTTGACTATCTTTGACCTTGTAACCATATTATAATTTGACTATCTCTGACTTTCAAGTCTTTTGCTCAAACATTTTTAAGATTAACGGTTTAAAAAACCTTATTCATAAGAAGGTGTATTCAAATCAATTTGTCTTCAGCTTGGTGGATAAAGCATTCCGAAGAAAATATTTGTAATATTTGAAATGAAGGAATTTTTTCGAAGGTTGGATAATAGATTGTAATAACTACTTTTCGACAAAGGGGTATACAAGTTTACTAGTACGGTAACAATGATGATAGATTACAAAGGGAGGATACGAACAATATGAATGATTCTGTCTATCAGTTGATTGTTGAAACCACCGTCAAACGAGTGCCTAGCTGTCACGAGTCCCCAGCAGACTTCTTTATTGCCCTTGATGATCAGGAATATCCTTATTTAATCTTACCCACGCCTAAGGAAATGTTTGATAACGACGATGTTTTCACTATCCGCTTGATTCCAGATGCCCTTAATAAATTTCGATTTGAATTGGACAACTCATTTACCAAACTATCTTTTAGACGGTTTTCTACTTTTTTTGACGATAAGACATACTACTTTGGACCTGATGATAATATGCTTATACACTTTCTAAAATCGCCAATTTACCGAAGCTACGTAGCGTGGATAAGTCATTTGTACTTTAAGCGCATTGATGACCTGATTGAACGATACAACAAGGAACAGTTGCCTGAAGAAAAAAGATCCATTAAAGCGAAACTTTCTCGCCTTCTGATCGAAGCTTAATATCTAAACGATCGATTTCATTCTGGACAAGTCGAGTCCCTTCTTCGAGCGACTCGTATGAAAGATTGATGATGTTGCCTTCATTTTCATAAGCTTTATATTCGTATCTTGGATCATAATAATAAAGCAACAATCGTTCAATAATTACAGCATAGTTTTTCGCTTCAAGGGCCTGATCAATCACTTCTTTATCTTCACCAGAGAATCGTTTTTCAATTTTTGTAATGGCGTCAGTGATTTCTTCATGATGTTGTTCAGGATGATACGTATTTAAGATCGTACGAATTCGATAAGAAAGCGGGGCGTGGACTTGTATACGCGTCCCTTTTTGTTTGCCCTCTAGAATAAAGTCAGGAATAATGATATTTCCAAGGCGCTTACTTTCAGATTCTATAATGTAATAAGGTGTTTCTCCAATCTCCTTCAATCGGTGGTAAAGCTTCGCTTCAAATTCCTTCTGACTTCTTTCAGGTAAATCTACTCTACCAAACACGGAGCCTCTGTGAGCAGCTAGACCTTCGAGATCAATCACTGGATATCCCTTCTTTTCTAAAGCAGTTAGAATTTCGGTCTTCGAAGTTCCAGTTAATCCTTCTAGAACAAGATATGGAGTTGATTGAGTCGAAAAATCCTCTAAGCCAGTTGTTACTTTCTGTCGGTATGCTCGAATGCCACCTTCGACCTGAAGACTCGGTAATCCCATCATCTCAAAAATCGTAGCAAGACTTTTACTTCGCATTCCGCCTCTCCAGCAGTAAACAGCAAACTCTTGATGATTTGTTAATTCTTTTGCACGTTTATAAAACTCAGGGAGTAATGGCGAGACTATCGAAATCCCCAAATCTTTCGCTGCCTCTGTCCCTTTTTGCTTATAAGTAGTCCCCACAACTTCCCGTTCCTCATTCGAGAAAATCGGCAAGTTAACTGCTCCAGGAATATGGAACTTCTCAAATTCAGCCGGAGTTCTAACATCTAATAAAGGTATCTTTTTATTTAGAGCTTCATCTATCGATATTTTTTTCATAACAATCATCCTTCATCTCATTTCATAGTACAAGTATATCATCATCACTGATGTAAATTTAGTTAGACGGTTTATGTTACCTTCAGATGGGGAAAATTAGGAGAGAGGTGAATAAAATGGATACTACAACGTTATCAGAAGTTCGCAATACACTAGCTGATTGGGTTGGTGGTCATATCATCATCGAAAAAAAAGAACAGGAAGATCTTGATAAGACAATTATGAAACTTGAAGACTTTTCCTTTCAACATCGCGGTGAAACCGTTGACGACTACACCGCTTCAACTCTCCTTCAGCTTAAAGGTGAAGGAAAGGTGATTTCGGATGAAGCTTCCGTACCACTTCCTCACTCTATTTTCGAAATACCACTTGAAGAACTAAACAATGTAAAAAAGCAGTCGGCTGAATTAGTCTTTCTTACCAACCGTGCCTCCTATCACATGAGCTATAACGCAAATTAAGGGACCAGAATTGGTTCCTTTTTTTATTGAAGAATTTCTTAACGGCATATCCCAAACCATTTTCTAATATGCTGAACATAGGTAGAGGCTACAGGAGGGATTGTGATGGAAAAGAAAGACATTACACCTGATCAAATCACACGTCAGTGGGCTATGTACGTTCATCTTTCTGCATTGTCTGGTTATTTAGTTCCCCTCGGACATATCATCGCTCCCATCATGATTTGGTCAATAAAGAAGGAAGGGAATTCATTCATCGATGCCCAGGGTAAAGAGTCTCTAAACTTTCAAATTAGCATGACGCTATATGCCGTTATCCTTGCTATTCTCACCTTTGTGATCATTGGATTATTTCTTCTCCCATTGCTTTTTATCGTTCACCTTACTTTCATCGTCATCGCCTCTGTGAAGGCGAATCAAGGTGAGTTTTACCGATATCCCATCACTATTCGGTTCGTATCTTGAATTTCTAACAATTTCAATCGTTCACACATAATTTAGCTATGTCCATGTTATAATGAAACTAAACTTATGATGTGGAGGGTCTGCTCTTGGCTACTAAGGAAAAAGAATGGAACCGTTTTACTGTATGGGCACTAGCCTTTATGGTTTGGATTGTGCCTATCGCATTTGTAATCGGTTTCTACATAATCTCTCAACCCCAATAAGGTGAACCGAACGTTCCTTAATGAACAGTAATTTCTCAACTCGACTAACCTCATCTCTAGGTAGGTTGAGGAAAATCAGCGTAAATGCGCTGATTTTTTTAATTCTCCTAGAAAGCAGGTTTTATCCTCCTTTTTCGTGGGAAGTATTAATTATACACAGCTTAAAGGAGGATATAACCATGAAGGAATATACAGTAGCACCAAATAAAGATGTTACAGGTTGGTACGTTAAAATTGAGGACGTTGCTCCAACGGATCTTTACGATATGCGTTCAACTGCTATTGAAAAGGCGGAAGAACTTGCGAAAGGTGATTCCCCAAGTCGCCTACTAATTCTTAATGATCAGCACGAAGTTGAAGAAGAACGAACATTTTAATACATAAAACATCCCTTCGCAGAAGCGAAGGGATGTTTTATGCAAAGTTTTAGACCTTCATTAGCCATTGCTTAGTAAAAGACAAAAGAACGAAGGGAAATCCCTTCGTTCTTTTTCTTACCGATTTCTCAATTGTTATCGCTCTTCTTACCGCCCTTTTTACCTATTTCTTCGTAAAATTCCTTATCTTGATTTTTGGACGTTTGTTCTCCGCCTTTTTGGCCTATTTCCTGATAAAACTCTTTATCGTGCTCTCTAGCTGTTTTCTTACCGCCTTTTTCACCTATTTCTTCAAAGAACTCTTTGTCATGTTCACGAGCCGTTTTGTTGCCACCTTTTTCGCCTATTTCTTGATAGAACTCTTGATCATGTTCCTTAGCTGTCTTTTCTCCACCTTTTTGTCCAATATCTTGATAAAAATCTTTGTTATGTTCTCTAGATGTTTTGTTTCCGCCTTTACGCCCTGCTTCTTCTCTACTCATGTTGTCATTACTGTTATTACTATTGTTAGCCATTTTTGAAACCTCCTCTAGTAATTTTGATAACCTTTGCTACACTAGTTCTATTCCACGCTATCCAATTGATAAACGACAAAATGGATTCTTTTTACATTTTTGATTCCTTCTTACTAAAAATAGGGAAATTGCTATACATAAAAAACGCCCCCGTACTGGGGACGTTTGTCTTTAAGAATAGTAAACATGTATTGGTTTTTCATATTTCTTGGAAAGCTTTTCAAGAGATTTTTTTACGTTAATCAAATCATCTTTGTCAATTCCACAACCAATTTTTATTTTGAATCCCTTTTCTTCAAATGGCTTTAATTCTTTAATCATATGTTCAAACGATTTTAACCACGCAGGGTAATTTGTTTGGAGACCAGCAGGTTTATACTGACCATAGAGATTTGCAATGATACGTTTATTATCTCGACTTAAAGCAAATGAACATTTCCCCAACTTCTTTTTTGGTGAAAATGGAAAGTCCTCATCTGCTTTCGCTGCTTCAGGATAAGTTTCTTTTACTGATTTTGCAATTCCAACGTCCATCGCATTAAAACAGTCACATTGATGCGCAATCACAGTACAGTCACTTTTAAGAAGGTTGCCTTTTTCTAAACGAATCATACATGCACTCTCCTTTTTTGAGAACCCTTTTGTATGATTATAATGAAAATTCTATTAATTTCAATAGGAATATTTTACTTCCTTCAGCATATTATGATAAGTTTCGCGTTTTGGACTCTCTTTCACATAGGTAACTGCCTGGAAAATTCGTTTGCAATTATTATTGCGAAATATTTGCTGCATTGGTTTATTCTCAATGCCTGTACTGCCGATATAATAAGTAGCCCCTTTTTCTTGCAATAATGCTAATCCAAGTTGATGTAAAGGCGTTCCAAGTCCTTTACCACGCCATTCTGGTAAAATGCCCATATAAAACAGTCTTCCCTCTTCATTTGTACCAGGTTCAATAATAGGAATCACTATGCCTAATGGCTTGTCATCCCAATAGACACTAAAACAGCTTGTTTTGTACTGCTTTCCAATCTCCTGCTTCATCGCCTCATATTGAACGCGAATAGAATGCTTAGAAGGTGAATTGAGCGATCCCTTCGAACATAACTCCCACATCGAAAGAAAATCCTCAATTATCGCCTCTCCGACCTGTTCATACGTAATACTACGATTATAATTCGCAACCATTTTTTCCAATTGAAATTTTTTATAGTATTCGATCGTTGTAGACTGTAAAAAATAATATTTTTTTTCTAACAGCTGACTTCCTTTTGTAAAAAAACGATCCAGCGTAATTGAAACTTGGTTTACTTCATTGGATTTTAACGCAATATCCAATCGATCCAACAATGATTCAATGACCTCTTCTTCTTTCAATTTTTCAATTCCCTCTAACGAAAGATAGAAAGGTCGGCCATCAAGTAATTTCACACCTGCTTTGAGTTCACTCTCTTTCAATGAAAATGACATTTTTACCCCTGATTGTTTTGCATATATACTTCTTCATAAGGCTGAACGACCACAAAACCGTCTCCTTCGAATCTCATTTGAACAGACTCACCGCTCCCTCTTCCAAAAAAAGACTTTAAGGAAAGATCTGTTTGAAAATCCGGCTGCAATTGGCCAGACCAGGCTACAGTTGCATTTGGATCGGTAATGACTGGTTTCCCTGGTGAAACTCGAATTGTAAGAGGTTCATAATGACTTGTAATTGCGACCATTCCTGGGCCCTGACAGGTAACATTAAATAATCCACCAGCCATCATTCCTGTTATCCGTTTCATCATTTTGATATCCCACTGGATCCCATCTTCAAATGCAAGAAGATCATTCCCATTTACACTGATTGATTCTCCGTTTTGCAAATGAAGAATGGATATCTTCTTCCCTGCATCGGCAAGATAAAGCTTCCCACTTCCTTCTGCCTTCATCAAAGAAGCGCCTTCACCTGTGAGTGCTTTTTTGAACATTTTCCCTAGACCGTGTTCAAGAATTCCTTCTCTTTCGAACTTAATTTGACCATTGTAAGTAATCATTGCGCCCGCTTTTGCCCAAACTCTTCCTGATAAGTTCACTTCTAGCATACGTTGTGTTTCTAGTTCAAAAAAGCCTTCTCCCTTATCCTTTTGTTCTGTAGACTTTACAAATTCTTCGATCGAATAACGATTCATTTTTCATCTCTCCTTCCAGTAATTGATTACGTTTCAAATTATACAAACGTTTCAATTTTCTGCAAAATGTTTTCATAACAATTTGTTTGCGTATAGCATGTTAAGGGTAAGAGAATATTAACTAATGGTCTTAAATAGGAGGTTATGAAATGGTTATTGTCTACATTAGCATCGGCATTGTTGTTCTTTCTATTATTTATTTAGGATACATAGCAGTTAAGAATATGAAAGAAACAAAAAAATCATTAACGGATTTATCAGAAACAGCAGCTAGGTTTCAAGAAAAAGTTGATCAAATTAATGAGGAAACAACTAAGCTAACGACAACGGCAGCATCAATTTCTGAAGGAATTCAGACTAAGAAAGAGACCGTTCAAAGCGTTATTCAAACAGCTAAATCCTCACCAGAACCCTTTAAAAATCTTGTGTCTTCCATTAAGAATACGCCCAATCCGCAGCGTGAAACAAGAGATTCACAATTAGTTGAAGTAGGTGATCAGCTTATTGATTTATGGGGTAGATACCGCGTGAAGCGTAAATCCAAACACGCTGAGTAAGGGCTATGCCCTTACTTTTTTTGTTCAAATTCAAACGAGGTGGGCTACATTATGAAACAAGCAAGACAAATACTATTCTTTCTTCTTATGTCAACATCCCTTTCAATTATTCTGTTCACTTCTTTAGAGCCTATCTTTAAATGGGGAGCAGGCTTTCTTTATGCCGCTATTTTACTATCTATTTTATACGTTCTATTACTCGAGGGAAGGTCTCCTTATAAATCGCTATTATGGATCTACGTATTGATCTTCTTTCCTATTGTCGGATATGTTTTCTTTTTATTTTCTGGTCAACTGGAAGTAAAAGGGCATTTATTTAAAGAAAAACGAACCAATGGACTGGAGTTTTTTCAGAAGTATGTTAATTTTCCTGCTTCAGAGAAATGGCACGATCTAAGTGAGCGAAATCAAAACTTTTCGAATCTCATTGCTACAATGGTCGCAAGTCCCATTAGTATGCGATCTTCCACGAAACTTTTACTAAATGGGAGAGAAACGTTTACCGCCATTAAAGAAGAAATTGAAAAGGCTGAAACGTATATACACATGGAATATTACACGTTCCGATCAGATGAGCTTGGACTTTCAATCATTGATTTACTTATCAAAAAAGCGAAGCAAGGTGTTGAAGTTCGTGTCCTATATGATTCAATTGGGAGTCACAACCTTTCCCGAGCTTCGAAAACAGCACTAAGGGACGTTGGTGCAAGTGTTCAACAATTTCTACCAATTAAATACGGGTTCGTGAATCAAACCGTTAATTTCCGAAACCATCGTAAAATCATTGTCATTGATGGGAAAGCCGGGTTTGTAGGTGGACTAAATATCGGTGATGAGTATGCTGGAGATATGAATTCAATGCCCTTCTGGCGTGACACTCACCTCCTTGTTAAGGGAGAGGTCCTTTCTGCTCTTCATGGCGTTTTCCTAATGGACTGGTCGTATATGTCTGGAGAAGAATTGCTATCAAGAAAGTACCTTGATACTTATGATGTTGAAGGAGATGGAGGAGCACAGCTGGTTGCAAGTGGACCTGATACGAAAAGAGGCGCTATGTCTGATTTGTATTTCAGCTTAATCACTTCAGCTAGAAAGCGAGTCTGGATTGCAACTCCTTACTTTGTTCCGAATAAAGCCATTCGAACTGCACTAGCCATGGCTTCTATGAGAGGCATCGAAGTTAGACTCATTGTTCCTGAAATAAGTGACGGTTTTCTCACTCAATATGGAACAAGGTCTTACTTTTCAGAGCTTCTTGATTATGGGGTCGAAATTTATATGTATCAAAAAGGATTTTTGCATCAAAAAATTATGATTGTCGATGATGATCTTGCTACAATCGGTACGGCTAATATGGATATGCGCTCTCTAAATTTAAATTTTGAAGTAAACATGTTCTTATTTCAATCAAGTACAATTCATGACTTGATTGAAGCCTATCAAAATGACCTAACCGATTCAGTAAGGGTAACAAAAGATTCTTACAGTAAACGCGGACTTAAACACCGCACAAAAGAATCTTTCGCAAGACTGTTTTCTCCAGTTTTGTAATTTAAATTTAAGGATGAGACGTTCTCTCATCCTTAAGTTCATCTAAGCTTTGTACCATTCTTTTGTTAGGATTGAGTACATAATCAAATCCATATACACTCCTCCTGTATACACATAATCCCTCAAAACACCTTCTTCACGAAATCCTAGATTTTTCACAAGCTTTCTCGAAGAATCGTTATTTGGGTGAATTAATGCTCCAATTCGGTGAATATTCAGTTGTTGAAAGGCGAACGGAATCATGGCTGAAAGTGCTTCAGACATATATCCTTTGCCTTCTTTTTCTTGATTTAATTCATATCCCATTTCTATGCGATTCACCCGTTTTGCCCAGTTATGAAACCCACAGGTCCCAATTAATTCTCCAGTCTCTTTTAACTCAATTCCAAAACGGATAGCCTGTTTTTTTTCAAATCCTTGTTTGAAACTCATTAACATTCCTTCTATTTCTTCAATCCCTGTCATTTTTTCGCTACCATAGTACCTCATTGTGTGCGGATTTGAAAATATAGATAGGAGAACAGGAGCATCTGATTCTCTTAATTCTCTTAATCGTAGTCGCTTTGTTGATAACTCTGGGAATTTTTCCAATTCACTCACTCCTATTGAATCTCATTTTCATACTTTTCAATCACTCATCCTTATGAAAAAATGCTTAAAGAATGGATAACCATTCTTTAAGCAAACAGGGGGTAAAACATCTTTAAAAAGGGGTCTCTCTTATAACGACTAAGTCGCCATAAAAGTTTCAATATTCTACAAATGATTTCCAACAAACCTTTTGAATGTTAAAATCGATCATAGTATTCCTTACTCAAATTACGAGGAGTGGCGACAATAATGAAAAGTATATATCTCGTCAGACACTGCCAGGCGACTGGCCAGGAACCAAGTGCTTCATTAACAAAAGAAGGACGTAACCAGGCTACAAAGCTAGCTCAAACTCTTGGATCTATCTCGTTTGATAAATTGTATAGTTCTCCTTTTAGACGTGCCGTCCAGTCGATAGAGCCACTTGCACTTCAATTAGATAAAGCGATTACCTTGGATGATCGACTAGAGGAAAGAAAGTTATCTGGAAACCCAATTGACAATTGGCTAGAAGAATTAGAGAAAACTTTCAGAGACCTTTCTTATACCGTTCCAGGTGGCGAATCAAGTCAGGAAGCTACGTCAAGAGGCATTGCTGCGATAAGTGAGGCTATTCACCACACAAAAGAATATGCCGTCCTGATGACTCATGGAAACCTGTTAACCTTAATGCTACATCACTTCGATCCAACGTACGATTTCAAGGCTTGGAAAGCTCTTAGAAATCCTGAAATTTACTGTCTACATTTTCAAAATGGTGAAATAGACTCTATTGAAAATGTAACATTAATAGAGGATACACCCTAATGGCTGGACGCTATTCTCGCTTTCATTGCTGTGCTACATGTATTCATTTCGAAGTTGTAAAAAGTGCAAGAACAACTTATCGCTGTGGAAGACTGGGGTTTGAAACGAAGCCTACTTATCAGTTTAATTGCTGGGAACCAAAAGAGATTGTAAAAAAGAGAATGGAAAAAGAAAACATTTCGAGGGCTGATAATAACCTATAAATAAGCTGTAATAGAACACTTCATATCGTTCAGCATATGCCTTGAATCTTTCTCTTCTTGAATGTCTTCTAGCTAGAAGACATTCAAGAAGAGGTACATGACATAGCCATCTCTTCCTTCCATTTATTAATTAGCTCTTGAGGTACATCCCAACTAATCCACGAAACCATAATTTTCACATCTTGATTTTCGACAATCCAATATTCATATCTTTTCTCAGAGAAATTCTCAATGATGCCCGTCCGGTCTAACCTCATCTATTGATCCTCCTTTAGTTGACTTTACTTCCTGTATACCCTAAAAACAGTGTACTTAATTCTCTTTTGCTCTTCTCCACATTCATTATATGTATGAAACATCGCCATATCTTCACATACTATCCTTAATCTTTCTATTTGGAGGCAAAGGGGATATGGAGCATAATAAGTTTAAGCGAATCCAATCAAGCTTCTGGTTTATCCCAACATTCTATGGGGTAGGGGCGTTTCTTGCTGCCATTTTAACTCTGGTTATTGATCGTACAGTTATTCAAGGGCAGCCTGTTTTTCTTCCCTATTTTTTCTTTGCCACCTATGACACAAGTGTCACGATCTTAAGCACGCTCGTTTCCTCTATGTTAACAATGACTACCATTACGTTTTCAACCATAATGGTTGTTCTTACAACGTACCTATCTAACTTCTCACCAAGAACCCTACAAAATTTCATTACAGATCGCATTACAAAAAGAGTACTTGGTATTTTCGTTGGAGGCATTATTTATTTTATTATACTTCTTCTTTTAATTGAACAAAGCAGTCAAGATGATGTGGTCTATCTCTCACCCGTTTTCGCCGTTATCTATGCCATTGTCTGTGTAGCTTATTTTGTATTCTTCATCCATCACGTTTCAAATTGGATTCTTGTCGGCAATTTAATTCACCACATTACAATGAACACATTGACCACAATTGATCGTACTTTTCTAGACTTTGAAGAGGCTAATCAGGGTAACCTTGCTTCGTGGGACTCCTGGGAATTAGATGAGATTAAGATGAAAAAATCGATTTCAATCCGCTCAACAAAATCAGGGTATTTACAAAATATCGATTTACCTGATTTAATTTCAACTGCTACAAAACTTGATTTTATCATTCGACTTGAACGTGATATTGGAGAGTATGTTGATGAAGGAACAGTCATTTTTTCCTACTGGTCTTCTTCAGATCAGAATCCCAATCAACAGGTTCTACTTAACACACTCTCTCTTGGAACAGAACGAACGACCGATCAAGATATTGAATATGGCATCCAAAAGCTTGTTGAAATAGCCTTAAGAGCAATTTCACCTGGAATTAATGACCCAAACACAGCCATTAACTGCATTAACCGATTAGGAAGAGTATTATCACGCCTTGGGCAAAAACACATCCCTCATCCTCTCTACCATGATGCCAAAAAGAACTTAAGGGTGATTACAAGGCCAATCACATATGATACGTACCTTTATAAAAGCTTCTATCAGATCAGACATTATGCGAAGGAAGATGTATCCGTTCTAGGATCGATTCTACACTCGTTAGTGTTAGCTGCTGATGGAAACAAACACGATACGCACGAAACCATCTGGGAGTTTGGGCAATTCGTTATTAGAGGATTTGATCCTAAAGTTCTCGATAAGTTTGATCATCGCTATATTAATGAAAAACTTGAAAGACTAGCGAAGGCGACAGGTTTTCAAGATGCTTATCAGCCGATATCACACAAATAGCTTCCATTTTCGCAATAAGAAAAACGGTCTCAGTTTCCGAGACCGTTTTTTCATTTTACTTGATCAAGCCATCCTTCCATGTCTTTTAACGTCAACGGACCTACTCGTTTCTGCCGAATAACTCCTTCACGATCAATCATGAATGACGTTGGCATTGAAATAACTTGATAAAGATTCTCCCCAACTTTGCCTTCTCGATCCATAAGAATCGGGAATGTTAAGTTATGTGATTCCACAAATTTGGGAATGGCTTCCTTATTGGGTTCAAACTTAGTGAAATTCACGGATAATACCGCTACTTCTTCCCCATATTCATCTGAAAATTGTTGAATATCAGGCATTTCTTCTTCACATGGTGGACACCAGGTTGCCCAGAAGTTCAAGAAAACAGGTTGTCCTTCATAATCTGAAAGGCCGACTTCTTTGCCTTCCATCGTCTCAAGGGTAAAATCTGCCGCCTGATCACCAACCTCAGTACCAACACTTGGATCAGCAATCACAGTATTATAGATACCCCATCCAAGTGCAACCGCAAGAACAATCAACACAAACTTCTTAATCATTTTCATTCTGGCTTTTTTATTCATCCGTTACTCCAATGAAAAGCGATCATCACGAATAAAAACCTCTTCTCGCTCAACCGCTTCCTGTTTTGAGGCTAGAACTAGACCAAGCGGTGTGTCTGTTTCTTTGTCATTCACGATTGTAAATGATAAAGAAAGCTTGCTTGCTTCCTTAATATATTTTGAAAGCATCGAATAGGATAAGTCCCCATTTAAATAAAGAATTCCATTACGAACCCTTCTCATTTCTTCTTTCACTTCTTTATAAACATTATTTTGCGCAACTTGTCTTTTCGTAAGGGCAATATAAACTCGCTCTCTAAATGTTGATAAGAACAAGGCTTTTTCGGCTGGCTTTAATTCTGGTGTTCCATATATGCCAGCATCAAGTACTTTTTTAATTTCTTCGTTCACGTTTGTCACCTCATCATCATTAATCTAACAATATGAATAAAGCACGATCTCTTACTCTAATTTACTACTCACTATTCATCCTATACTATCTTTCCTTTTTCTTAAAGTGAAGGTTCTGTTACGGTAAGAGCACTTCAAAACAGGATACCCTACAAGTTGTTGATTATTCATACAAAAAAAAGACGCCCCTTAGTCATTGGGAGCGTCCTTTTCGTATTCATTTAACATAATTAGTCGTTCCATCATCGTAGGATGACCATATTTAAAGTATTTTACGATAAATGGCGGATTCACTTCATTTAAGCTGTTTACAGTCAACGTTTGAAAAGACCCAATTGCGGCATCAACATCATGAGTCATTTCGATAGCATACGCATCTGCTTTCATTTCGGCGTTACGAGAAATCGCTAGCTCAACAGGACTAGCAACGAAAGACATAAGTGAAAAAAGCAGGAATAATGCTGGTAAGGATGCAAGATCTGATGCTGAGGTAATTCCCCAGGCATCACCCCATTTTCGAATCATCGCTCCTAGAAGCCTGTATGCGAGATACAATCCCATAAAGCTCGTAACGAGTGCACCAACTAAATTTCCATATAAATGATTCATCACATAATGACCCATTTCATGAGCCATTATAAACAGCACTTCATCATCATCTAGCTTATTCAGAGTGGTATCCCAAAGAACAATTCTTAAATTTGAACCAATACCAGATACATAGGCATTCATTGCGTTTGTTTTCTCTGACATGTTTACTTCAAATACTCGATCAGCTGGAATGTCAGCACTATCCGCCATTGTAAGAATTTCTTCTTCTAGTGCTTTATCTGTTAGGGAAGTAAAATCATTATATAAAGGATCTATGACAACTGGTTGAATGTACATCATAAAGGCAAGGTACGGAACCATTAGCCCCCACGCCAACAGCCACCACTTTTTCTTATAACGGTTCATTAATGCATACAAAACACCGATAACGATGGAAGTTAGCAGAATATCGATCCAAAATGAAATCATTTCATCTTTCATCCACCCAGAGAACGATTGAGTGTTAATGCCGTATTTAACTGAAAGTGATCTCGCCCAATAATGCAGAGGAAATGTGAGCAACCATGTAAACGTCGTAAGTAGAAGCAAATAAAGAGGAACTACAACGACACTTTTTCTAGAAACCCCTTCACTAAATTGCTTAAACAGCTTTGATAAGCCAAATCCAAGAACGGCTAAATAAATTAACCATTCATAGGGGATTGCGATAAAAGATAAAAAACTTCTGTAACGTGAATACTCCTCTGATAGTTCTAACTGCCTGTCTGTCATGAAAGTTGCTGGATCTGCTGCTGTCCCCCGATACGCCTCAGGTACTCCAAAATCCGCCCAATTAAATAAATAGAGCCCCAGAATCAGGGCATAAATAGAGAATCCTAGAATGATCCATGTTATACGTTTCTTCATCTTCATTCTCCTCCCGATACGACCTCTATATAAATAGTACGAGCAAAACATTTTTTTAGAACAGGCCAATCACGGTCTCTCCTATATGTTCTACAAAATCACCATAAACCTTTCAATAGATTTAAAAGGGAAATCTAATCAATCCCCCTCAAAAAAAAGCCGACAGATAATCTGCCGGCTTCCTAACGCATTTATGAACTTTCCACATAGACATTTGTACGATCGTAACTGTGATCAAACCGATTGAGGATACGACATACTGGGCATTCTGCAAGGACATGAAGTTCAACAATTGGTGCCTGACTGCTTTTTGTCGTGATTCCCGTTGCTTCAACCCGATCATTTGCATGAACGTCTTCCTTAGCAATCGGAATAAACCACGTATACTCTGTTTCACACATCCGACATGTTGCTTTTTCTTCAATTTCTGTTGGTTTCATCATTGTCTTTTCCAGCTCCTTTAGCAGAGTATTTCAAAGACTGCGCGAACAAGGGTCCGGAAAACCTCCTTCAAACTGGGAATCCCTTCCTATAAAAAGCAGTTCCCGTTGTCAAAAAAGTTAAACATCTTCTGCACTTCTCTTAACTAGAAAGAAGATCTTCGTCCATTAATTTATAAATAGCATGCCCAACGCCATCATGTTCGTTGCTTTTCGTGACAAACGAAACTTGTTGTTTTATTTTCTCATCGGCATTTCCCATCGCGATGGAATAGGATGCTTTTTTAAACATGGAAATGTCATTATAATTATCTCCAATTGCAGCCGTTTGCTTCATATCTAGGTCATTTTGGGCAACAAACGTCTCAAGAGCTAGGCCCTTTTGTGCATTCTCGTGATTGATTTCTAGGTTTTCTTTACCTGATGAGGTCACAACTGTCTTCTGAACGCTTTCCGCTGAAGACGCCGCTCGTTCCAATCGTTCTTCATCAAAAGAGAAACTAAGGAATTTATAGACATGGAGGCTTTTATCTGCCAACAATTCATCAAAGTTATCAACGGCCTTGAGTGACAAACTCTCAAACTGACGCTTAGCGCCAACATGCAATTCTTCTTCAGTTAAATTAGGATTTGAACTTTTCATCATATCGATGATTAAGTCAATCGTGCCCTCATAGTCATGAGTGAATACACCCTTGTTTGTAAATAGCTGATAATAAATACTTTCATCATCAAGAATTCCTTTTATCGACTGAACTTGCTCATCATCAAGGTAAATGGCGTGTAAAATGTCTCCTTCAATTGAACGAATCTCAGCACCGTTATAGCAAATGATCGGGAGCTCTAGACCAGTACCTTCAAGTGGCTTTTTTGCACCATCATAAGCTCTCCCAGTATTAAGAACTACTGTAATACCTTGACTTTGTGCCTCTCGGATAGCATTTACATTCTCAAAACTAACAGTTTGTTCATTCGTTAACAGCGTCCCATCCATATCAATTGAAATACATCTCATAAGGGCAACATCCTTTTCTATTTGGTTCTATCTTTGTTGCAAAGTTCTTGAATAGTATAGCAAAATTTTAATGCACATAAAAAAACAAAGAAAAAAGAGCTTTCAAAAAAGCTCTTTTCAACACGTTATCTTTTATTGTGAAAGAATAAGTCAATAAATGAGGAGATCACTTCGACAGATTGGAACCAAACGAGTGACACAGCGGTCATTGAGAAAAAACCAACCATCAAAATACGAAACAAATGCATGTTTCATTCCTCCTCTTTAGAAGACAATATTTAGTTTTACTTTGGTTATATCACAGAAATCAGAAAATATAAATCATTTAATTTTTGCTTATATTAAATAAAATAGGCATACGTACTTAAAACAGCTACTGCAAACATGACGACAACGATTAAGTTTGCCCCAAGATATGCAGCAAGGATTGCTGCCACCGCTCCAATAACACCAAATAGGAGATCATCGCTGATTGTAAGAATACCAGGGAAGATGAGCGCCCCTAGAATAGCGAAGGGAACGTTCTTTAATACGTTTTGAATAACGGGTGGTATTTTATCTGAGTTAAAAAAAACGAGTGGAATCATTCTTGGAATATACGTCACAATAGCGAGACCTATAATTAGCCAAATCATCGTGTTACTCATTTTTCTCCTCCCCCATCATCCACTCAACAATTATGGAAGACAACAAAGTCGCAAGCACAATCGCCCAGCCAGTTGAAAACTGAGCGAACGTAAGGAAACTATTAAATAAAGCAGCAAAGCCTGCTAGTAAAAGCACTTTTCGACTTTTTTTAGCAGAGGGAATAAGCAATCCTATAAACATAGCATAAAGCGCAACACTCATTCCTTGCTGAATCACCCCTGGGAGCGTAGCACCAGCTATGTAACCTCCCCCTGTAAAAAGAACCCAGCTGGAATAAGAGATCAAGCATAAACCAAACATATATCCAGTCGTGAGTCTCCCTACTTTCGTTGCTGAAACCGTAAACGTTTCATCTGTAATACCAAAGGCATAGACTGCTTTTCTCCATGGTGTATCTTCTTCCACTTTCTCATTAATAGAGGCACTCATTAAAAGATGTCGAATATTAACGATAAAGATTGTAAAAATAATTTCAAATGCACCTGTGCCAATCGCGATTAAGCTTAATGTAATGTACTGAGCAGCCCCAGCAAAGACGAGGACGCTCATAAGAACAGCTTCATAAAGTGTAAGTCCTGTGGTTCTTGCTAGTAAACCAAAAGTAAGGGCAACTGGCATATACCCGACAGCAATGCTTACTCCTGCCTTTAATCCCTCTCCAAACTCTGAATCGTTTGCTACGCTTGCCTCCATCATATCCCTCCTGTTGCTCTAATTTGTTTAATATATTAAACTTATTGTATGTTATATTAAACAAATTTTCAATAAATGATCTTCATCAAACAGCTAAAAAAGGAGTATGTAATGGAAAACCAATCGTTAACGCAACAAATCGGTCAGAAATTAAAAAAACTTCGTCTTGAAAATAGATTTAGTCTCGATCAATTATCAGAGCGATGTTCTGTTAGTAAGCCAATGCTTGCACAAATTGAGCGAGGAGCTTCGAATCCTACCGTTAACACGTTATGGAAAATTGCTAACGGACTGGGCGTATCTTTCACAGCATTCATTGATGAAGAACAGCCCGTAATCAAAAAAGTAAACAGATTTGAAATAGAGCCCCTAATAGAAGAAGGTGGAAAAATGAAAGTCGTTCCCCTCTTCCCTATGGAACCTGGAAAATCATTTGAAACTTTTTATATTGAACTTGCCCCGGGCTGTAACTATCATTCAAACCCTCACCCTGAGGGCGTAGAAGAATATGTGTTTATTGAAGAAGGGAGTATGAGCCTTGAAGTTGATACACAAACATATATCATTTCACATGGAGAAAGTTTAAGATTCACAGCAAATTACGCCCACTATTATCGAAATACTTCTGATCAACCTTGTAAAGCCACGATGATCATTCATTATCCATCTCCTTTCCGCTGATCAGTAGATTTTTAAAAGCAAATCAAAAAACGCTCCAATCGGAGCGTTTTATCTATTGACTTACCTTTGTATCCACCATGATCTCCACTGTACTTTCAACTGCATCCGTCCATGCTTCTCCATAGCCTGGATGCGGTGTATAAGGATAGATAAAATCTTCATCCCTCGCACCCATTTCAATAGCAAGCGTTGCTTTTTCAATGAGTTCTACTGCACCAGCACCTATGGCATGAAATCCTAACAACACATGATTTTCTCGATCACGATGGATCACAACCTTTCCTTCTGTGTTTCCAGTGACCATCGCATAACCGTTTGCTTTCATTGAGGAGCTCGCTGTCATTACTTCGTACCCTGCTTCTTTCGCTTCTGTTTCGGTTAACCCTACCGACGATATCGGAGTTTGGGTGTGTATGACCTTTGGAAGGCATTCAAGCGAGAAGGCAGACTTTATCCCACAACAATGATCTGCAGCTGTCTTTCCCTGCTTGATTCCTTTCACTGCGAGGGAAGGTCCTCCTGTTAGATCACCACAAGCATATATGTTTGCGCTTGTTGTTTTACATTCCTCAGAAGTAGGAATAGTGCCATCGTCCTGTATATCAATTCCTACTTGGTCCACCCTTAACGAATCGCTATTTCCGACTCGGCCAATTGAATAGACGATGATCTCTGTTTCTACCTCTACGTTCTCTCCTTTAGCATTACAAAAAACCAGGGTCATTTCACGTTCCTTCACCAGACAACCGGATACTCCTGTGTACAAGGAGACTTTTTGCTTCTTAAACTGCCTTATCGATTCTCGTTGAATGCTTTCATCCCATTCAGAAAGAATGGTCTCTTGATCCGTCACAATCGTTACTTCAACTCCTAGCGCACGAAACGTGCTAGCAGCCTCTATTGTGAGATAATCAGATCCAAACAGGATAAGCTGATTTGGAAGAGACGATAAGGTATAAAGATGTTCTAAAGGAAAAATATTAGGGTGAGAAGAAGATGAAAGAAAGTTAGGCGTAATTGGGCTGCTACCCGTCGCAAGAATGGCATGGTTAAATGACCACACTTCAAATTTCTCCCCCTGTTCAGTTCCAATCCTGTTTTCTGAGAGAAAAGATGCCTGTCCTTTTACACATTCGATGTTGCTTGAATGAAAGCGAGCTTGTAGTCCTTTTTCCATCGTAGCAATTAGAGAATTCTTTTCTTCCTGCCATTTGTCCATGCAAAAAGCGGGTGTGGGTGTCACCGTAATTCCTGGTGTCTTTTCATGCATTTTCCTAGCAGCGGTTGCAAGCAGTTTTGAAGGAATGCATCCGCTATGGAGGCATTCTCCACCCGGACGAAATCGATCAATTAGCGTAACGTCTCTCCCATTCTTAGCAGCACGAAATGCCGCTTCATATCCGGCTGGACCTGCTCCAATTATGACAACGTCTTTTTCATGTATAATTTCACCTACCACCATTAGACAAGCTCCGTTAATAGTAGGGAAGGTTGTTCAATCAATTCAATAAAACGATTCGTAAAACGCATAGAGGTACCTCCATCTGCAATCCGGTGATCAAATGTCATAGAAATCGACATAATCGAACGGATGATAATTTCATCATTCTCTTTCACAACCGGCATTTTTTTCGTCTTATGGAAAGCGAGAAGCGCTGCCTCTGGATAATTAATAATCGGCGTAGCTCCTGTACTGCCAAGTGGCCCTGCGTTACTAATAGTAAACGTACCAGATGAAAGGTCTTTGCTAGTCAGTTCACTGTTCATTGCTGCTTTATGAAGGCTTTTCATTTTTTTATGAATTTCGTTGATTGAGAGTCTATCACAATGATGGATAACCGGAACGATTAGTCCTTCTTCCATATCAGTAGCTAAACCAATATGAAGATCGGGCTTCAAGTAAATCAGACCTTCTTCTTCACTCAACTCCGAATTAAAAATAGGAAACTCTTTTAACGCCACGCATACCGCTTTAATATAAAAAGCAGCAACCGAAATAGATTGACCCTTACCTTCTTTCATTGCCTTTTTCATTTCTAAGATGTTCGTTACATCAACTTCGTCAAAATGGGTCACATGTGGAATGGTTAAAGTGGATTTTTTCATTTTCGCTGAAATTTGTTTCCGTCTTGTTGAAAACGGAATAGTTCGTTCCTTTGCTTCTTTCTCTATTGCTTTCTCTGTTTCTTTTTCTTCGGGCTTTTGAGTTGTCGCAAGATGCCTAAAAACATCTTCATCAGTAATTCGCCCTGCTGGCCCTGTCCCCTTAACTTCCTCAATATCGACATTATTTTCGCGCGCAATTTTTCTCGTAAAAGGGGCCGCTAAAATTCTTTTCTTTCGGTTGGGAAGCAGTGTTTGCTCGGCGTGCTGTGGAATTGGCGAAATCGTTAAAAGCGTCCCTCCTACTTCAATGACTTCACCTGCTTCCACATAAATCGTTTCTACTTTTCCTGCAAAAGGAGACGGGAGCTCCGCCGTCACTTTATCGGTCTGTACTTCGACTAATGGCTGATCAACTAGCACATGATCGCCAGGCTTAACTAAAAGCTGCACGATTTCGCCTTCTGACATTCCTTCTCCAATGTCATGCAATTTCACATCCATCATTCAACCTCCCTTCAGAAGCGAACTGTCTCTTCAATCGCTCGCAAAACTTTGTTAGCATCCGGTAAATAATCATCTTCTAGCGTAAACAAAGGAACAGGCGCATCATAACCCGTTACTTTTTTAATTGGAGACCTCATATAAAGAAACGAAGAATCATTAATGATTGAAATCACTTCACTACCGACGCCGCCAGAGGAAGGGGCTTCATGGATAATAACCGCTCTACCTGTTTTCTGCACCGATTCTGCGATCAGTTCTTTATCTAAAGGATAGAGAGAACGCAGATCGATAACATCACATTCTATTCCTTTAGCAGCGGCTTTCTCCGCTGCTTCTTCCGCAACTTTCACCATTGCTCCCCATGCAAAAAGGGATAGATCCTCTCCATTACGCCGCCTATAACCTTTACCAAGCGGAATTGTATAACTTCCTGTAGGAACGTCACCTTTACCGGTCCGATACATTTTCATCGGCTCAAGAAACAGAACCGGATCAGGATCTTTAATACTACTAATTAATAGCCCCTTTGCATCATGTGGCGTTGAAGGAACGACTACCTTCAACCCAGGTATGTGAGTAAAAAGTGCTTCTGTACTATCACTATGAATTTCAGGGGCCCGTACACCTGCTCCATAAGGTACTCGAATCGTAAGTGGTACGGTATATCGACTTTGTGTTCGCGTTCGAATGCGCGTTGCATGAGTAATTAATTGATTAAACCCTGGATAAATAAAGCCAAGAAACTGGATCTCTACAACAGGAGTATATCCATTCATCGCAAGTCCAATTGATGTACCAATTAAACCTGATTCCGCAAGAGGTGTATCCATCACTCGCTGATCACCAAACAGTTCAAACAAGCCGTCAGTTGCTCTAAAAACTCCGCCGTTTCTTCCTACATCCTCTCCGAGAACAAGGACAGACTCATCTTCTTCAAGAACCACCTTTAGTGCTTCTGTAATCGCCTGCACCATCGTTAGCTTTTTCATATTGACCGCTATGCTCATTTCCCACTCTCCTTATGAAAAAAGCGCTCCTTTTGTTCTTGAACAGGCCAAACATCCGTGCCAAACACATGATCAAATATAAGTCCTTCATCCGATTTTTTTGTTTTTTCCATTTCCTCAACAGCAAGTTGTAATCGTTTCTCAGACTTTTTCTTAAGCTCTTCCTCCCAATCAGCATCCCAGCTACCTTCAGCTTTCAGATACTTTTCAACTCGACTAATTGGATCATCCGTCTGCCTTCTCCGTTCACTTTCTCCCTGGTCACGATATTTCGATGGCTCATCTGTCGTCGTGTGAGCCCCATAGCGCCATGTAACCGCCTCAATCAACGTTGGACCTTCCCCTTTTCTCGCACGTTCGACTGCTTTTAGCGTTTCACTATAAACAGCAAAAACATCATTTCCATCCACTCTTACACCAGGCATGTCATAAGCGAGAGATTTTTGAGCAATGGTTTTTGTATTCATCTGTCGCTCGATCGGAACGCTAATGGCGTAGCCATTATTTTGATTAAAGAAAACCACTGGAATTTGGAACACACTAGCAAAATTTAATCCCTCGTGAAAATCCCCTTCTGATGTTGCACCGTCTCCAAAATATACAAGCGATACTCTGTCGCTTCCTTTTTTCTTCTCAGCCCAAGCTGTACCAGTCGCATGAAGAATTTGGGAAGCAATCGGAACGGATGGTGGAAAAATGTGTTTTCCTTCTGGAGGAACACACCCTTCAATACATCCTTTCCAGTAAAGAAAGATATTGACGAGCGAATGCCCAAAAGCTGCCGTTGCGGCATGATCACGATAAGTAGGAAACATCCAGTCACCATCTTCTAAAGCTAGAGCACTTCCAATTTGCGCGCCTTCTTGACCTTCAAACGGAGCATAGGTACCGATTCGACCCTGACGCTGGAGATTAACAGCTTTTCGATCAAACATACGAGAAAACATCATTTGTTCATAAAATCGTTTTGCATTCGCTACCGTAATGGATGGATTTTCTTCCAGTTGTTTACCTTCTCCATTGACTAATTGAATAAATGGGAATTGCTCAGTTACGTCCATTAAACTCCTCCTCTAACATTAATATTAAGAGCGAACAGACCATTTCCCTGGTTTCTTATGCGCAAAGAAGCTATTTCTCCGTTTTCGGCTTTCAATTCGCTGTTCACAAAAAAGATTCGCCGCTTTTATCGTTGAAAATGAGTGAGTTTCCGCCTGCTCAAAAATGGACAATAACGTATCGTAAATCGCCTTTGTTTTTTGAAGCACTCGTTTGGGGTTTGGTGAATACAACTCATCAGATACCTGGATCAACCCCCCGCTATTTACAATATAGTCAGGCGCATAAAGAATACCGCGTTCATTGAGCTGATCGCCGTGCTCATTTGTTAAAAGCTGATTATTCGCAGAACCAACAATTGCTAGTACTTTAAGCTTATGGATGGTTTGATCATTAATGATCCCTCCAAGTGCACAGGGAACAAAAACATCGGCGTCTGCTTCGTAAATGTAATCCCCAGAAACGACCTTTACCCCCTGCTTGAGCTCAATCGCTCGTTGAATTAAACGATCTATAGCTGATTGATTAATATCTGAAACAATCAAATCTGCTCCTTTTTCAAGAAGCATTTCCGCGACTTTATAGCCTACCTTCCCAAGACCTTGAATCGCATATGTCCTGCCACCAAGTTCTTCTGAACCGAAAACAGTTTTATTCGTAGCTTGTATGCCGTAAAGAACGCCGTTAGCTGTTGGAATGGAGGAATCTCCACTTCCACCATATTCTTCTGGAACCCCTACAATACAGCTGCTTTCTCTTAATGAATGAACAAAATTATCAGGAGTTGTTCCCATATCTGTTCCTGTGTAAAATCGTCCATTCAAAGATTCTACAAATTGACCAAAAGCACGAAAAAGCTCAGGCGTCCGATCTATCAGCGGATCACCGATTATCACTGCCTTGCCACCTCCAAAATCCACATCAGCAGCTGCACATTTATACGTCATGCCTTTGGAAAGTCTTAAGACATCTTCAATGGCATCATCTACCGTTTCATAGGGACGCATTCGACAACCACCAAGCGCTGGTCCTAGCGTTGTGTTATGTATGGCGATTATGGCTTTTAGACCTGTATCAGCATCATTACAAAATAATAATTGCTCATGCTCTTCTATGCGATCAAACACGATTTTCACCCCTTTATGAAATCGCTTACATTTTAGCGTTTTCTAATTTCTCGTCGATCACCTTTTTAGGGAGGATAAACTGAATCACTTTTCCTGTCCCAATAAGCTCTCTTCCTTTTTTAACATCTATTCTGCTAATAACCGATTTGTGTGTAAGTGTAATAATAACGGCTCGTATTGTAAGGGACTGCCCTTCACACGCTGGGCCCATATGCTTTACCTCAACACCGCCGCCGATTCCCTCTTCATCATCTTCAAGGTAAGGAAGGATTAACTGTCTTGCGGCCCACTCCATATGATAGACCATCGATACAGTCGAATAAGCCTGATGGATGATTCCACCTTCAAACTGAGCATACATATCTGGCGTGACCTCTACATGAATGACAGCACTTTGTCCAACCGATATTCCCTGTTTCACCAGCTACACCTCACACCATAATATATGACGTTTATTTAACGATATAATAACATCACGTATAATAACCGTCAATGAATTGTCGAAAAATTAAGAACGGGCCATAATGAAAATAACTAAAGGTAAGTTAAAGAATCCTCCTTACCTCCATAAGCCATTTTAAAGAAAAACCAACCGGGAATCCGATTGGTTTCAATTCCTACCCTAAGAGGGCTCGATCATTGTTCATCTTTGTACCTTTGATTCGCTGGAATTCTTGAAGCAGAGCCTCAATTGTTAAATTCTGCTTATCTTCTCCCTCAACTTCTAATATAATTTTACCGCTATCCATCATAATTAATCGGTTGCCTAAGTCCAGCGCCTGTTGCATATTATGAGTGACCATAAGTGTTGTTAATTGAGTTCTTTCTACAATTTCACCAGTCAATTTTGTAATTAAAGCTGCTCTGGCAGGATCGAGAGCTGCAGTATGTTCATCTAATAAGAGCATTTTAGGCTCTGTGAAAGTCGCCATTAAAAGGGACAGCGCTTGCCTCTCTCCTCCCGATAGCATGCCAACTTTCGCAGACAGGCGATCCTCAAGACCAAGATGAAGCGTTTCAAGCGCTTCCTGGAAAGTTGTTTTCAGCTTTTTAGTCACGCCCTTCATTAGCGTTCTTCTTCGATTTCGATTGTAGGCGAGGGCCAGGTTTTCCTGTATCGTCATGGATGGAGCTGTTCCTGCCATAGGATCCTGGAAAACGCGTCCGATTAACTTTGACCTCTTATATTCTGGTAAGCTTGTAATCTTCTTATCATCAATAAAGACATCTCCAACATCAGGTGTTAATACCCCGGAAATCATATTCATTAAAGTTGATTTCCCTGCCCCGTTACTTCCGATCACTGTAACAAAGTCACCTGGATCAAGCGTTAAATTAATATCTTCAAGTGCAATCTTCTCATCAAGCGTACCTTCGTTAAATACTTTGTGAATTTGATTTAGTTGAAGCATACTCTTCGCCTCCATCCTTCATTTCTTTTAACTTCAACTCTTGCTGAAGACGTTTTCGCTTCTTTCGATTTCGTTCTTTTTGACCATCTATTAATTGTGGAAGAACAAGAGCAGCAATTACAATCACAGCTGTAATCAATTTCATATCGCCTGTCTCCAGGAAATCCACTCGTAGCGCTAAACTGACAACAATTCGATAGACGATCGCTCCTCCAACTACAGCGAATGTTGTCACTGCTATTGTCCGTGTTCCAAAAATTGCTTCTCCAATAATCACTGAAGCAAGTCCAATAATAATCATTCCAATGCCCATGCCAACATCTGCAAATGAGCTATACTGTGCAATTAATGCGCCGGCAAGTGCTACGAGAGCGTTCGAAAGCCCAAGTCCAAGAATCGTAAATTGATCCGTGTTCGCTGAGAAACTACGAATCATTCGTTTATTATCACCTGTTGCTCGAAGTGCAAGACCAATTTGCGTGCGTAAAAATAAATCCGTCAAAATTTTTATAAGTGTCGTAACAAGTAGCATGCTTATTAAAACGGACCATGTTGATGTTAGGTTGCCAAGTCCAATTGATGAAGCTAAGTTGCTTAGTAGAGGATCGAGCCCAGATGCTTCAAAAAAACCTTTTAATTTGGTAAAGACAGATTCCTCATTTAGCAACGGAACATTGGACCTTCCCATTATTCTTAAGTTTATGGAATAGAGTGCAATCATCATAAGAATCCCCGCAAGAAGAGGATTGATTTTCCCTTTTGTATGTAGGAGGCCTGTTACGCAACCCGCTAAAAACCCCACTCCGATTGCTATAAGCGTTGCAAAAAAAGGATTCGTTCCATTTACAATTAGAATTGCAGCAATAGCTGCACCAGTGACGAAGCTCCCATCAACGGTTAAATCGGGAAAATCTAGAATACGAAACGATAAATAAACACCAAGTGCCATAATTGCATAAATAATGCCAGATTCTACTGCTCCAAACATTGCTGAACCCATACCGAACTCCCTCCTATTCTTTTCACAGTGTATTTATCCATTTGAAAACGGTATTCGTAAAAAAGGTTCGAAAAAGAAAACTCCTTCTTTTTCGAACCCATTTTTCTACTCTGTGTATTCCCCCATCTCTTCCCATTCTGACTTCACTTCGATGCCCATTTCTTCTGCTGCTGTTTCATTCATTTTAAGTTTTAAATTCTGAGGGTATTGCACTGGAATATCTGCCGTCGTTTCTTCACCTTTTAAAATCTTTGCAGCCATCTGACCTGCTTCATAGCCAATATCTTGATAATCAAAACCATAAGCCGCAAAGGCACCGCGGTTAACAGAATCAAATTCTCCCGCAAACATCGGAATGTCCTTATCATTTGCTACGCTAATGACCGATTCGAGCGCTGATACGACCGTATTATCTGTTACGATATAAATCACATCTACTTTACCAACAAGCGCTTCAGCTGCTTGCTTTACTTCAGCTGAAGTGGAAACACTCTTCTCAACAGCTTTCATATCCTTACCTTCCATTGCTTCTTTCACAATATCAACTTGGGCCACAGAATTTTGTTCCCCAGCATTGTAGATCAGCCCAACATTTTTAGCATCGAACTCATTGGCAATAAACTCAATTGTTTTTGGAATCGCTTCAGGATGAGTATCTGTTGTACCTGTTATATTCTCACCTGGCTTATCAAAATCCTCGACAAGTTTTGCCCCGACTGGATCCGTTACCGAAGTAAAAACAATCGGAATATCGGAAGTGGCATTTAACGCGGACTGTGCGCTTGGAGTTGAATTCGCAAAAATTAAATCTACTTCATCACCTACGAGGTTTTGCGCAATCGTGTTACTGTTGTTCATGTCATTCTGAGCATTTTGAACATCGTAAGTAATGTTATCTCCTTCTTTAAATCCGTTCTCTTCGAGTGCCATTTTAAAACCTTCATAAGCTGCATCTAGTGAAGGGTGCTCCACGATTTGTGTGACGCCAATTGTATAAGTATCTTTACTTGCTTGTCCTTCATCATCTGCGTTTGATGACGAATTGTTCGATCCACACCCTGCAAGTGCCATCACGCTTACTACCGAAATTCCAATCCACTTTTTCCAGGATTTCAAATGCCTGTCCTCCCCCAAATAAGTTCTCCCAACTTATTGTCATCATATTTTAATCCTATCGCCTGTCCGGCATATTGTATCGTTATGGTACACTGGCAAATCTAGCTTGTCAACGAGTATTCAAACAATTATTACTATTTTATATTTTCAAAAATAATATTTTGATATAGATCTAGTGCTTTAAATAAAAACCTTTAAATGCCTTCATCTGATTCTCGTAAATTTGCTCAGCTCCTTCCATCATTTCTTTAAATAGCTCCTGAACTGTCGGAATGGACTTAACTAATCCGCTTATTTGTCCGCCATTAATAAATCCCTCTTCCAATCGCCCTTCTACTGCACCAATTCGATGCTTTTCCTCATCTGTCATTGCTTCAAAATCATCTGGATGAATACCTGCTCCTTCCGCTTGAATTAACCGGTCAGCATAAGCTGTTTTTAAGATCCTACGTACTTTTCCGACGCTCCGTCCTACGATAACAGTTTCTGTATCAGCTGCTTCTAGTAACCTTTCAACATACCGTTCATGATAAGGAGATTCCTTCGTTGCTATTAATCTTGTTCCCATTTGAATCCCCTCTGCCCCTAAAGCCAATGCTGCGGCAAAGCCTTTTGAATCACCTACTCCTCCTGCAGCAACGACAGGTATTTGCACTTTAGCGACAAGTTGAGGAATAAGCGTCATCGTCGTAAGCTCAAGTGGAGAATTGATCCCAGCTGCTTCAAAGCCTTCTCCTACGATAAGATCTGCACCAGATTTTTCAGCTTTTTGTGCATGCTTCACGCTAGCGGTAACACAAATGACCTTAATGTTATTTTGTTTAAAATAATGAATATAAGGGGCTGGATTACCGGCTGAAAGTGAGACGACAGGTACAGCGTGTTTTACAGCTAATTCACACATTCCTTTTAAGTTTTCTGTAACTGAAATTGGTATATTGAGCGCAAATGTTTTCTTAGTTCGTTTCTTCATATCAAGAAGCAATAATTCTACTTCATCTACTGTTAAAGTACCCGTTCCGATTGTCCCGAGTCCGCCTGCTTCAGACACAGCTGATGCAAGAACAGGACTAGAAATATTCCCCATTCCTCCTTGTATAAATGGGTAGTGAACGGACAGCAACTCACAAAGACGTCTCATTTTATATCTCCCCCTAAATTCATGACGATATTAATACGCTTTATATAAAACGTGTTATACTTATTTATAACATTCAAAGTAAAACAAAAAATTCCTGCTTCTTATGAAACACGATTTATTTCTAGCCCGTCACTAGCCTGTTATTTCAGAAAGGAGAACGCGCTTATATGTTATTTTCGTATAATGGTTTAACACCAGATCTTGCGGAAGATGTGTACGTAGCTCCAGGCGCCAAAATTATTGGGGATGTCACAATTGGAGAAAAATCGACCGTATGGTTTAATGCCGTTTTAAGAGGGGATGAAGCACCAATCACAATTGGAAAAGGGTGCAATATCCAGGACAATTGTACGTGCCATTTGTTTGAAGGGTTCCCACTTGTGTTAGAAGACGAAGTATCTGTTGGCCATAATGCGATTCTACATGGCTGTACGATTCGTAATGGAGCATTAATCGGTATGGGAGCAATCGTACTTGACGGGGCTGAGATTGGTGAAGGTTCGCTAATAGGGGCAAATACGCTGATCGCATCTGGTAAAAAGATTCCACCACATTCTATGGTTCTCGGCTCTCCAGGAAAAGTAATCAGGCAATTAACAGAGAAAGACAAGGAACTCATCACCTTAACGATTGAAACGTATAAAACAAAGGGAGAAGAATTTAAAAATCAGGTACATGAAGTGCTCAGATAACGAAAAAGAAGGAGCGGGATACCCGTTCCTTCTTTCTACTTCTATGACCTGTCAGATAACAAAGGATGCTGGAGCGCATCATACTCATTATCTTTATTTTTCAGTTCATTTCCTTCTCGAAAAACTTCTTCAAAAAAACGTGAAGCTGGTTTCGCAAGGGTTTTATAGTAATCGCTAAATAACATGGCTGCATGCTCGCCAGGCCATTCGTCAGGTAATAGTTGTGATGGAAGACCTGGATCAATAAATAGAAACTTCCGGTACTCATGAACGAGCTTAGCGCGTTCTACAAAACAGTCGCCATCACTCATTTTCCCTTTTTCAATTTTACTACGATCGATAACATAACGCTCACTATACATTTTAATAAACTCACGGTATCGATTGCTTATTTCATTCAAATCCCAGCATTCATTGACGAGGGCATAGTTTTCGTGTGGACCTTTATAATCAGCAACAAAGAAATGAACGTAGTCATTAATTTCATACTTATCGATCAGCCATTTCACCTGTTCTTCAAGGTGATTAGGTGAAAGCCATAAGCTAGCGGATGAACTGCCGAACCCGCTCCAAACAAGCTCTTTACGTAGCTCATCTCGAATATGTCGCTTCTCTTCAGGAATCGTATAAAGAAACATACGCCATCTTCCATCCCATTCTGCTGGCCGGAGCTTAAATATTCTCTCAGCCGCCTCATCCATTCTCCTAATCCCACGTTCTGTTAAATAGTAGAAACTCTTATTTCCTTCTTTCCTTGCTTCCACCCAGCCCTGCTTACTCATTCGTGAAATCGCCGCTCGAACAGATTGATCATTGTGCCCAAACTCTTTTAGAAGACGAATCAAACTACCAATCCAAATATCATTTCCATAGTGTCTAACATACTCTCCATACAATGTGAAAATCATGGAGCGTGTATTCAAAGATTCGCTCATCATCATACCTCCGCTTGCTTAAAGCATTCCGTCATAAAAACGCGGTTCAAATATGATGTTATACTACCAGAGCCTTTCCTCTTCTGCAACAACTACTCCCCTTTAAAAATTGGTTTCCTTTTTTCTGCAAAGGCATCCAATGCTTCAAGACGGTCATTCGTTGGGATTGTTACTTCATAAGCTTTCGATTCAATTGCCATTCCTGTATGACGATCCACATTCATACCTTCTCGGACAGCAAACTTCGCCTGCTGCACAGCAATTGGAGCATTTTTACAGATTTCTTGTGCTAACTCTTCACATTTTTTAAGCAAGTCTTCACGTGTTACGACACCGTTTAGAATACCATTTTCGTAAGCCTCTTCTGATGTTAGTTTTCGTGCTGTTAACACCAATTCCATCGCTTTCGCTGTGCCAATTAGACGAGGTAAACGCTGAGTTCCTCCCGCCCCAGGTATGATACCTAGACTTGTTTCGGTTAAGCCCATCTTTGTGCCTTCGACGGCATAGCGGAAATCACATGCAAGAGCAAGCTCAAAACCTCCACCAAAAGCAAACCCATTCAATGCTGCGATTGTTGGCTGAGGAAGTGATTCAACAGAAGAAAACACTTCTCGGATTTTTTTTACGTTGCGGCGGACTTCACTGTCAGAGAGTGTTCTTCTTTCTTTCAAATCAGCTCCTGCGCTGAAAGCCTTTTCACCAGCTCCAAAAAAAATAACGGCACGAACCTCGCGATCTGAATAAATATCGTCAATAATTCCCTGCAGTACTGAAAGGGTTTCGTAATTAAAACAGTTTAGAACTTCTGGTCGATTTAAAGTTACGTATCCAACATGGTTTTTTACTTCATATGTAACAACTGACATTTGAAGACCTCCTTCTATGGTAGTAAGCATAGGAAAGAGCCGGGAAGTAGGTTCACCAACCTCCACGGCTACTTTCGCTCTATAGCATCTATTCGAGATTTACCCCCGGTTTCCTGCTTTTTTCTCTCGCTCTCTTAACTCCCCTGGAAAACTGGTTTACGTTTCTCAGTAAATGCTCGAAGCCCTTCCTTATGATCTTTCGTTTGACCAGCTTCGGCCTGCGCAACAGCTTCCATTTCAAGCACCTCATCAAGGGTACTATCCCAGCTTCGAAGTAAACTCTGTTTAATGAGAGATACCGCTTTTGGGGGAAGGCTTGCTAGACGATTTGCAAATTGATTAATCCCTTTCTCCCACTGTTCATTAGAGAAAATTTGCGTCACAAGACCAAGGTGCTTAGCATCTGGAGCACTTACTTTGTCTCCAAGTAGAGCAAGTTCTAGCGCTTTTGCATGACCGATAAGACGTGGAAGGAAATAGGTACTCCCAGAATCAGGCACAAGACCAACATGAACAAATGCTTCAATAAAGCTAGCGTTCTCATGAGCTAATCGAAAATCACACGCAAGAGCAAGACTCATGCCTGCACCAGCCGCTACACCGTTAACTGCAGCGATGACCGGTTTAGATGATGAGGTAATTTCTTTTACCATCGGATTATAAGCAGCCCTTAGCATTTCACCATGATCCACACCTTCTTCAACGCTACCTAAATCCTGACCTGAGCAAAAAGCTCTTCCATTACCTGTGATCACCACACAGCGAGCTTCATTATCGTTATTCGCTAGCTTCATCGCTTCCGTTATTTCTTGATTCATTTTAAATGTAAACGCATTCAATTTATTCGGTCGATTTAACCGAATCCAACTTACGCGATCCTTTACTTCATATTCAATCGTTTCAAACATTCATTGCACCTCACTTTATTTTGTATCTGCTGTTTCTCCAACTTCTTCACCAATCATTAGTGTTACAAGATCGCCAGCAAAACTCATTAGATCTTTACCTGAAGCCTTGCCTTCTTGAGATTTCATTCCGGCTTTCATCGATTCATGATCTTCATAGTACATTTCACACATCAAATAATAGTCACTTTTTCCCATAGGTGAGCCAACAATCTTTGTCACTTCCATTTTCTTCAGTCCAGGGATTTTAGCTGTAATTGGGGCGTGCGTATTAAAATAATGCTCATCGAATTTCTGGGCGTTCTCCGGCTGTTTATACAATGCGATCACTTTAACCATCATTCATCAACCTTTCTTATTTTAATTAAATGGCTCTTTTCTAATAGATTGTTGCTTTTGAATCAATTATTGAATAAAAACCACACTTCGCTAATTGTAGCGGAAGGATGCTCGACTCCTGCGCGGGACTAGCGGGACAGGTGAGACCCCACAGGAGCGTAAGCGACGAGGAGGCTCACCGCCCGCCCCGCGGAAAGGGAGCATCCTGGAGCGGAAATGAACCACTTATCTAAAAACAACAATAACTACGAAAAGAGCTAATTAAATTGATACAGGCTTCATCGCTTCAAATGGGTTTTTACATGACTTACAATACAAAATACTTCGACAAGCGGCTGGTCCAAAAATATTATCCATTGTTGTATAAACTGATCCACAATATGGACACGGCACATGCCATTCCCCTTCCACACGGTCTTCAGGTGGCGCAATACCAAACTTTTTCAACTCCTGCTTCCCCTTCTCCGAAACAAGTTCGGTTGTCCATATCGGATGCCGAATAAATGCAACAGATAAAGAATTCACTTCAGGAATACTTTCTACAGCGAGCTCGATATTCCTTTTGATGATTTCTAATGCAGGACACCCCGAGAATGTTGGCATCACTTCAATTGTGACTCGATCATTATGAAAAGAAACGTTGTGGATCATCCCAAGGTCCACTACGCTTACAACAGGAATCTCCGGATCTTTTACCGTATCGAGCACCTTCATCACTTTCTCTTTAAGTATCATTTCCTCCCCCTCCTTACCACTCCGCTGTAGGGACAGATTGATATACTTCCGACAGCGTAGCAAGCGCTTCCCCTAAATGGGGTGTATGAGTGCCATTTCGACCATCCCCCTGTTTCATTTTCATAGAATAATGTATTTTTTCATTGTTTAAGTAAACCATCCATCGTTCCTTAAGGATCTCTTCACTTTCAATAAGCGAAAGCTTGGCCATTCGATCACCAATACTCCCGTATGAAAAAACACCACCTAACTCTTCAAATACAATGCTCATTGCTTCTTCCATTCTACTTTTCGCTTCAGCTGTACTACTGAAAAGCTGCTTAAACCAAACTTCCCAATGCATCATATGGTAGCTCATCTCAATGGAGATTTTTTGAACAATGTGTTGCAGTGGCTCATAAGATGATTTCTTAATTGAATCAAGTCGAACCTTTTTGGCCAGCGTATAGAAGTAATTTCGAACAACAGTAAATGCCCAATCATATGATGGATTTTCTAAATAAGTCCCCGTTCCATTCGGCAACTCTACAAGAATGGCATTTCGAAAATATTCAGGAGAGCGATTATGCGTTAAGTGATCTATCTTTCCTTCTCCAAGCTCTTCTAGTAATCCATAATAAAGTGCGGCATGCCCCATCAAATCCTGACTAATTGAAGCAAACGCTACATCTTCTTCAATATGAGGCGCAAGACCTAGCCATTCTGATCCACGGTATGCTAGCAGAAAATCATCATCAGCTAATTGATAGATCAGTTCAATTAAACACTCGCGATATTCGATAGACTCATCCATTAGCCTTCTCCTCCTCCCATGATATCTTTTTCAGTAAGCTGCTCCTGCTCATACTGGCGCCATTTTTTCTTTAAATAACCATATCCTTTTGTTTCACGATAATCTTTCTCTAAATGTTTCATCGCTTCTTTTTCTTCCTGACTCATTCGTTTTATGTGATCCCGCTTGACGACCCAAATATCAGCTACTTGCTCACGTCGAAAGAAGTTCTCCTTTGCCATAACAAATGCTAATTCCTGATTTGGCGCGAGAAGACTAAATTGATGCTGTAGTGAAGATGTATCTGTTTTTTTACTGAACACCTCGTAAACTTCATAGAAAAGACTGTCTTTATTACTCACGACATATCACCTCGCAACATTTGATACCTCACTTGTTCCAAGCGCTTCCCTTACCCAGCTATTCATTTCATACGAGCGCATTCGTAGCGCTAATCGCTCCTTCGATTTTGGACCATGTCCAGTCACAATTTTCTTGAATTCTTCCCAATCTGGCTGTTGATACTGCCATTCAGAAGTTTCTTCATCAAATTTCAGCGTGGGATCTGGAATCGTTAGACCTAGCGCCCATACTCGAGGAACATATTTTGTTAGAAATTCCTGCCTGAGCTGTTCATTCGTTTTGGTACGAAGCTTATAGCGCATATTTTTATCTTGATGGCTGTGTCCTGTTTCGGCGTTTGTTTTTGGCCCAAAAAACATTAATAACGAGGTCCACCATCTGTTAATAGAATCTTGTAATAAGGTACGTTGCTCCTTCGTTCCTTCAGCTAGGGCCATAATAATGCTTTCACCATGCTGAGCATGAAACACCTCTTCAGCACAAATACGTTTCAAAGCGCGGCCATAAGGTCCATAAGACGTTCCAAGCATCATCGTCTGCGATATAATTGCGGCACCGTCTACTAACCATGCAATCACACCAGCATCCCCCCACGTTGGAGCTTTCATATGAAAGACATTATGGAATTTCAATTTTCCTGAAAAAAGATCTTTCATAATATCATCACGATTTCTCCCTAGTGGTTCCATTAAATCTTCTGCTACTCGAAGCAATAGCTGACCATGGCCCATTTCATCCTGAACTTTCGCCATAATCGCAAGCTTTCGGTAGATAGATGGAGCCTTTGGAACCCACTCTTTTTCAGGTAAAGCTCCCATAATCTCACTAATCCCATGCATGGATATCAAACGAATTAACGCTTCTCGATAGTCATCTGGCATCCAATCATCCGCTTCAATTTTTTCGCCACTATTGATACGATTCATAAAATGATCCATTCTTTCGTTTAAAGAAATCACCATTGTGCGCACCTCCAATATAACGTATATTTAACGTCATTATATTTTATTGTTATATAAATATCAATTGTTTTCTGATTATTCATAACAAAAGCCGATCCAAAATGGATCGGCTTTTGTCTTAAGCGTTTACTTGTTTACGAAGAGCTTTTCTTAATATTTTTCCAGTTGTATTCTTCGGCAATTCACTAATAAATTCTACAATCGTCGGGCATTTATATTTTGCCAGATGCTCTTTACAATAGTTCATTACATCTTCTTCCGTCATCTGCTGCTTTGTGACAACAAAGGCTTGAACTGCCTCCCCGAAGTTTGGATCTGGGACGCCCACTACTGCTGTTTCAACGATATCAGGATGCTGATAAAGAACTTCTTCAACTTCTCTTGGATAGACATTATATCCGCCTACGATGACCATATCCTTTTTGCGATCCACAATATAGAAGTAGCCCTCTTCATCCATCTTCGCTAAATCACCAGTAAATAGCCAGCCTTCTTTCAGCGTTACTGCGGTATCCTCTGGCATTTTATAATAACCTTTCATCACATTTGGACCTTTAACTGCTAGCTCTCCAACCTCCCCTACCGGAACTTCCTGACCTAGTTCATTAACGACTTTATTTTCAACATTCGTGATGTTCATACCAATCGAGCCTGCTTTACGGGGACGATCCAGTGGATTGAAGCACGTCACAGGTGATGCTTCTGATAATCCATATCCCTCTGAAATCCGAACTTGAAACTTTTCTTCAAAACGGTGTAGAAGGGCCACAGGTAAAGAAGAACCTCCTGAAATACAAAGTCGCATATGCTGAAAATATTCAGCTCGACCTTCTGGGTATTGGTATAAGAAATTATACATGGTTGGTACTCCTGCAAAAATAGTAGCTTTGAATTTCTCGGCAACGCGGAAAACTTCTTGAGGACTGAACTTAGGAAGGATTAACAACGTCCCTCCTGAAATAAGAGGGGCATTCATTGAAACGGTCATGCAAAACACGTGAAACATAGGAAGGGCAGTGACCACAACGTCATTAGAAGAGATCTGAAGATAAGAGCCAGTATCTGATGCATTACTAAATAAATTCTTATGCGAAAGCATCGCACCTTTTGGTTTTCCTGTTGTTCCCGATGTATACAGGATAACAGCCAAGTCATCTTCGTTTATCGTAACATCTGGAAAAACCTCGTTTTGATCCTTAATCATTTTTGTAAACGGTTTCAATTTTGTGTTTGCAATAACTCTCTCTTCTTTCCCTTCACCTGTATAAGCAACAAGAACGATATCGGTTAATTGATCGGCCATTTTTTCAACTAGAGGGAGTGCTTGTTCCAATGTAACAATAGCCTTCACGTCTCCATTATGAAGAAGATAGCCAATTTCATCTGGAGTATAAATAGGATTAATTGGAATAACGACTGCACCAGCTCTTAAGACACCGTAGTAAGCAATTAAAAACTCTGGTGAGTTCCCTAATATTAAAGCCACGTGATCGTCTTTTTTAATTCCTTCTGCCGATAAGTTTGCAGCAAAAGCAGAAACTTTCTGATCAAGTTCTTTGTACAAGACAGCTTCATCCTGATATATGTAAGCTTGTTTCTCAGGATAAGTCGCCGCTGTCTCTGTTAATTGCTGAGATAGATTCATTCGCTCTCCTCCTATATGAATGAGTGATCATTCATTTTTAATTTTCTAAATATATTATATTGGAAGAAAATTTTACTAGCAAGGGGAACAAAGAAAAGTTCATAAATTAATTCTCAACAAAAAAACGTTCTAAAATATTTAGAACAACTAGAAAGGGGCAACAAAACAAGAAGGAGCTGGATTCCCAGCTCCTTTCTTTTAGTATAGAAGATCAATAAATTCCTTTTTTGTTATTTTCCCGAAATAATGAGATACGTCCACTTCTTGAAGAGCTTCTTCAAGCGATCCACGTTCATAACGAACACCCATTAGTTGGTTTTCTATCTTTTTCACGTCCCCAACGCCAAAGAAATCTCCAAAAATCGTAGCCTGTTCGATGTACCCCTTCTTTACTTCAAGACGAACATCTATTGACCCAATCGGAAAACGCTTAGAATGCTGAACGTTAAATTTTGGAGAGCGACCATAATTCCAATCCCAGTTCTTATATCGTTCCTCCGCAATTTCGTGGATGGCTTTCCAATCTTTTTCGGTTAAGCCATAAGAGGGGATTTCTTTTTCTCCTTCGAAAATATACTGAAGCAACGTTTGTTTAAATTGCTCACGCGTCATCTCTTGATCCATATGTTCACTAATATTTGTAACGCGACTGCGAATGGATTTAATGCCCTTCGATTCAATCTTCTCTTTATTTACTTTTAGAGCTTTCACTACATTTTCTAAGTTCACATTAAACATTAGCGTTCCGTGACTATACATTCTCCCCTTTGTTGAAAACTGGGCATTACCTGATATTTTCTTCCCATTCACTAACAAATCGTTTCGACCACTGAGCTCCGCATCTACACCAAGTTTGCTAAGTGCCTTTACTACCGGATCGGTGAACTTTTTATAATTGTGAAAACTATTGCCGTCATCCTTCGTGATAATGCTAAAGCTTAGATTACCCTGATCGTTATAAACCGCGCCTCCACCCGAAAGACGACGAATGACATCCACACCATTCTCACGTATGTAGCTCGTATCAATTTGCTCAATGGTATTCTGATTTTTCCCAACAATAACTGTTGGATTCATCGAGTAAAATAACAAATAGGTTTCCTCAGGATCAAGCTCCTTCAAAATGTATTCCTCAATCGCTAGATTAATCCCAGCATCCATAATGTTCTCATTATCTATATAAAGCATCCTTGTACCTCCTGTATGTTCTCTATCTCTATTCTAATGAATTGTTGTAAAGGAATCAAAACCTGATACTTATGTCCCCCCGACCAAAGTATGAAAAAGCACAACACCTCTACCCTTTCCTAGCCGCTACCGTACGAATATTGTAAGCAAACGTACTTTGAGGAGGAGCAATATGAAAATCGTTTATTACGAAAAAGGTGAAATCCCCGTCGTCGTAGGGGCATCAAACCTAAACTCAAGCCTAACCATCGAACAAATCAAATCCGAAGGCGAAAAAAAATCCAAAGAACTAGCCCGCCTACTAGGCCGAGAAATCGGCTTCCTAATGGACATGAACGGAAAACTAGACGCAACGCTGGGGGAATAACGAAAAGCGGAAGCCTCCGTTTAGACCCGGCAGGCACTGGAGCCCTCCAAATTGAACACGGTCTTTGTGTTCGAGTTGGAGGGTGAAGTGACCGAGGGTCTGGAGGCTGCAGCTGGATCTACGAAAAGCGGAAGCGCCTTTTACCCTCGACAATCTTGAAATCCTATTCAAAAAGCCAGAAGAAGGAGTCCTTCTTCTGGCTTTTTACTATAACTCTTTTTCTGAATCCCAAACTAGTCCTGTAGAAGCAAGTACAACTTCCCCATCAAAGTATTGTTTTGCATCTTTTTGAAGATCCGATAACTCTCCAAAATGCGGAAGATGCGTTAACATAAGAGTGGAAACATTCGCTGCGCTTGCAATCGTTGCTGCATCCGTACTATTCATGTGCCCCATTTTAGAACCATCCATATCTGCATAAAGGTTGCATTCTGAGATGAGTAAGTCAGCTCCAGCAGAAAAGACTTCGAACTCTTTTATATAGCTTGAATCTGCTGTAAACACTACGGTATGCTTTCCATCAGTTATGCGCATAGCAAAACATACAACCGGATGTTTTGTTTTTTGAAAAGTAATGGAAAATGGGCCGAGCTCTAAACGATCTTCTTGCGTGTAAGACCTCGCTTCGGTATAAGGCTCATGACCCAAACTATTAAAACCTGCTTCATCATGTGAATGACCATAGATCGGTAGCAATGGTAATTCAGATTTTGTTTTGGATTGAATCAAGCGCCCATGATAAAGAACCCCTACATCTGCAATGTGATCTGGATGGTAGTGACTAATGATGACACTATCAAGTTCTTCGACGGAAAGGTGATATTGAAGTTGTGCCAATACACCACTTCCACAATCAATTAACAAGTTATAGCCTTCACTCTGGAAAAGATACCCTGCACTCGCTTCACCAGCTTTAGGGTAACCTCCCCACGGACCTAATACAGTCATTTTCATTGTTTATCCCTCCCCTGCTTTTTCTTCTCTAATAAAGCGCGAGCCGTAAAGTGATCCGTTATAAGAACATTGGCATAGCCACCTTCCAATGCCCCATATATCGCTTCAACTTTCTTAGGACCACCAGCCGCCAATATCGACTTTTCTTTTGTAGAAAGCTCTTGTAGATCAATTCCAATTGTACGTTCATTTAATTCCTTATGAATGAGCTTCCCTTTTTCGTCAAAAAATCTCGAACAAATTTCACCAACAGATCTCGTATGAATGACTTCAAGCTCTTCTTTTGATACATAATCTGCCTGTACAATAACCGAGTCATTTGTTGGAATTCCAACACTAAATAAGGCAATATTCGCATTCCGACCCATGTCAAGAACACGACGAATGTGTCTATCTTCTTCCATCGTTTTCTTTACAAGAAGATGGTCAACTATGGCAGGAACAGGCAAGAAATGGCTCGTAGCATGAAATGCACGGCCAAGCATTTGAATCACTTCATAAGCATAGGTATTGGTTTCTGAATAACTAATGCCGCCATTTAATTGAACAACCGAAACGTTTTTCAGTAACTTATGACGAAGGTTCTTACCGATCTCATTAAGCGTGGTCCCCCATGAAACACCAATCAAATCATTGTCTTGTATAGCTGTATTTAAATAATCAGCTGCAATTTTACCGATATGTTTTTTGACAAGATCATCCTCAAATTGAGGAACAATGGCGACTCTCGTTTCTAATAGTCCAAACAAATCAGCAAGTTCTGATGAAAGCATATGAACATCTTGGGATGGATCATGAATTTTAATTTCAACAACGCCTTCTGCTTTCGCTTGTTTTAATAAACGCGAAACCGTGGGCCTTGAAACCGCTAATTTTTTTGCGATCTCCTGTTGACTATAGTCCAATTGATAGTATAAGCGGGCAGCTTCGACCACCTTTGTTAGTTTATCTTTATCCATAGCAACACCCGTGTATTCAAATATTTAATGGTCTTGAGTTAAGAAAAAGGCTTCCAGAAAGACCATTTTCGCCTTCTGAAAGCCTTCCGCTCTTCGTCTTAAGATACGATTATCTTATTTGGAGAGCATTGCTTTAACTTTATTGACAACATTTTCTGCAGTAAAGCCAAATTCCTTAATAACAGTGTCGCCAGGCGCTGATGCTCCAAAGCGGTCAATCGCAAGAATATCACCTTTTTGGCCAACATACTTATCCCAGCCAAATGATACGCCCATTTCAATACCAAGACGAGCCGTTACGTTGTCTGGTAGAACGCTTTGCTTATAATCAGCTGATTGTTTTTCAAATCGATCCCAGCTTGGCATGCTGACAACAGAAGCTGAAATGCCTTCTTTTGAAAGAAGTTCTTGCGCTTCTACTGCTAAACCAACTTCAGATCCAGACGCAAGAAGAATGGCTTCCGCATTCTCGCCACCAGCAACTACATACGCACCGCGTTTAACGCCTTCGTATGCTTGTTCCTGTGAATCTGTCACAACTGGAAGGTTCTGACGAGAAAGCACTAGAGCTGTTGGGTGATCCGTTGCTTCAACAGACAACTTCCATGCTGCAGCAGTTTCATTTCCATCCGCTGGTCGGATAACTGAAAGACCTGGCATCGCACGAAGTGAAGCGAGTTGCTCAACAGGTTCGTGAGTCGGACCATCTTCTCCTACTGCTACGCTATCATGAGTGAATACGTATGTTACAGGTACACCCATCAATGCTGATAGACGAAGTGCAGGACGAAGGTAGTCAGAGAATACGAAGAACGTCGCTCCAAAGATACGAAGACCTTTATGAAGGGCAATTCCGTTCATTGCTGCAGCCATTCCAAATTCACGTACGCCGAACCAAATATTACGGCCACTATAATCTGCTGGTGAGAAGTCCTGCTCATCTTTCAACATTGTTTTGTTAGAAGACGCAAGGTCCGCTGATCCACCGAAGATTTGCGGGTTATTTTTAGCAAGAGCATTAAGAACTTCTCCAGATGCAGCACGAGATGCTGTGCTTGTTCCTTTTTCATAAGTAGGAACTTCGCTATCCCAACCTTCAGGAAGTTCATTATTTAGAGCTGCTGATAATTGCTTTGCAAGCTCTGGATATTGTGCTTCGTATTTTTTGAAAAGTTCATTCCATTCCTGCTCTTTTTTGCTTCCAGCTTCTTTGAAGTCTGCAAATTGGCCTTTCACTTCTTCAGGAATATAGAAATCTTCTTCGAAAGTCCACTGATAGTTTTCTTTCACTAGCTGAATTTCATCTTTCCCAAGTGGTGCACCATGAGAAGTGTTTTTGCCACCTTTGTTTGGTGAACCATACCCAATTGTTGTTTTCACTTCAATTAGTGTCGGTTGCTCTGTATTGCTTTTCGCTTGTTTAAGAGCGTCCGCAATAGTATCCATGTCATTTCCATCTTCAACGCGAATCACTTGCCAGCCGTATGCTTCATAACGTTGTTGAACGTTTTCTGAGAAGGACTGATCAAGATCACCATCAAGAGAGATGTCGTTTGAATCATACATAACAATAAGACGACCAAGCTTCAAATGTGCAGCGAGTGAAGCTGACTCTGAAGATACGCCTTCCATTAAGTCGCCATCTCCACAAATGCTGTACGTATAGTGATCAATGACATTAAAGTTATCTCGGTTATACGTTGCAGCTAAATGACGTTCAGCCATTGCCATACCAGTTGCCATCGCAAGTCCCTGGCCTAGTGGTCCAGTTGTTGCGTCTACTCCTGGTGTCTCACCGAATTCTGGGTGTCCTGGAGTATTGCTTCCCCACTGGCGGAATGATTTTAAATCTTCCATTGTTACGTCATATCCAAACAAGTGAAGCATGCTATATAATAGTGCTGAACCGTGACCTGCTGAAAGAACAAAACGGTCGCGGTTAAACCAATCCGGGTTAGATGGATTGTGATTCATGAACTGACTCCATAGCGTGTAGGCCATAGGTGCAGCTCCCATCGGCATGCCTGGGTGACCTGAGTTGGCTTTTTCAACTGCATCGATTGCTAGCGTACGAATCGTATTTACAGCAAGTGAATCCATTTGAGTCGTTGTCATATGTATACACTCCTTTTTTATATTGAAATTTAGTAAAATCCCTAATGAACAAATGTACATCTGTTATTATACATGAGTGAAACAAAAAGAAAAAGGAAACCGAATACTTTTCAACAAAATTCTTTTTCTCAAAATTATCTTCCCTCGAAATAAAGAATTCAATCCTTTAAAAAACGATAAAGTACAACCCAAATGAAAGAAAGCGCAGGCTGTGCCCGCGCTTAAACTTACAGCATATACACTTTCACTTCATAAGGGCGCATGTTCGACTCATTTTGCAACTGATTCGCCACATCGTGGTAATTATGAACGAGTAGTTTTCCGCCGTTTAACGTTTCTGGAAGATTCAGTTCACTCGTTTCTTTCGAGAAGTTAGCAGCAATAACCAACGTTGTGTCCTGATAACTCCTCGTGTACACATACAAATTCTCATCCTCTTCTAAAAGTAACTGATAATTACCATGGATAAGTACAGGAAGCTCTTTTCGAAGGCGAATTAAGTTTTTATAAAAGTAAAAAATAGAATTTTCGTCACTTAACGCCTTTCTCGCATTAATTTCGTGATAATTACCATTCACTTTTAACCATGGAGTTCCAGTCGTAAACCCCGCGTTCTTCTCATCAGTCCACTGCATAGGCGTCCGTGCATTATCACGGCCTTTTTTATAGATAGCGTCGAGTACTTCTTCTGGATTTCTTCCTTTTTCAACAACTTCTTCGTTATACATATTAAGCGTTTCGATGTCCTCGTAATCCTTGATATTATCAAAGTAGACATTCGTCATCCCGAGCTCTTGTCCTTGATAAATATATGGCGTTCCTTGGAGAAAATGAAGCCACGCAGCCAGCATCTTGGCTGATTCTACACGATATTCCTGATCATCTCCAAATACAGAAACTGAACGAGGCTGATCATGATTCTCCATATATAAACTATTCCACCCAGTACCGTGAAGCTCAGTCTGCCATTTTGAAATAATCCGTTTTAAATCCGTTAGTTTCCAAGCCTGTTGATCCCATTTACCTCCAGGTCCACTTGTTACATCCATGTGTTCAAACTGAAACAGCATATTCACAATACCATCATTTTCATTCGTGTACTTTTTACCATCTTCAGGCGTGGCCAATGGCATTTCGCCAACCGTCATCACATTGTATTTTGATAAAACCTTTTCGTTCATTTCGTTCATGTATTCTACGAATTTCGGACCATTTACGAAGTAATCTCCTCCCCACTGATAAGGAGAATCATCCGTTACTTCGGCATCTGGTAAGCCAGGCGTTTTGGAAATCAAATTTATAACATCCATCCTGAATCCATCGACCCCTTTATCGAGCCAGAATTTCATCAGATCATACACTTCTTCTCTTAGCTTTTCGTTTTCCCAATTGAGGTCAGGTTGCTTTTTTGAAAAGAGATGTAGAAAATATTCCTCACTCTCTTCATCATACTCCCACGCAGAACCTCCGAAAAAAGATCCCCAGTTGTTTGGAGGGTGGTCTTCCTTACTTTCTCGCCATATATAATATTCACGAAACGGATTATCTCTTGATTTTCTCGCTTCGGTAAACCACGCATGTTCATCAGAAGAATGGTTAACAACTAGGTCCATTACAAGACGGATTCCACGTTGATGCATTCCTTCTAACATCTCTTCCCAGTCTTCCATCGTTCCGAACTCATCCATAATCGTTCGATAATCACTAATATCGTAACCGTTGTCATCATTCGGTGACTTATAAACGGGTGATAACCACACCACATCAATGCCTAATTCGTTCAAATAATCTAGTTTTTCTGTAATTCCTCGAATATCACCAATTCCATCCCCGTCACTGTCATTAAAACTTCTAGGATAAATTTGATAAACAACGCTTTCCTTCCACCACTGTTGAGCCATGCAGTCTCCTCCTTTATACCGTGAACTTATGCGCAAACGTTTTCACTGACTATTATAGAAGAATGTCACCGAGAGTACAACTGCAGAAGTGAAACGTTTTCTTTTCCATTGAGGGTAAGTTCTTTTCTAATTGAGCAAAGGATTGATATAATGGTTTTTATCGAAAGCTCCTTCTACATGAAGGAAGAAAGTAGAATGAGAGGAGACAGTTGCAACAATGAGTATCATCCAGGTGAAAGATCTTAAGAAATCGTTCGGACAGTTAGAAGTATTAAAGAATATTAATACAGATGTAAAAGAAAAAGAGGTTGTTTGCGTAGTTGGTCCTTCTGGTTCAGGCAAAAGCACCTTCCTTCGCTGTTTAAATAAATTAGAGGAAATAACGGGCGGTAGCGTCATCGTTAATGGTCATAATATTGCGGATCCTAAAACGAATATCAATAAGGTTCGTCAGGACGTCGGAATGGTTTTTCAACATTTTAACCTCTTTCCACATAAAACAGTTGTTGAGAATGTAACCCTTGCCCCCATTAAAGTAAAAGGGGAAAACAAACAAAACTCCGCAAAGAAAGCAAAGGAACTTCTTGCTAAAGTTGGTCTTGAAGATAAGGCCAATAATTACCCAGGCGAACTTTCAGGTGGACAAAAACAGCGTGTAGCGATTGCAAGAGCTCTTGCGATGGAACCTAGCGTCATGCTGTTTGATGAACCAACTTCAGCCCTTGATCCTGAAATGATCGGCGAAGTGTTAGAAGTAATGAAAGACCTTGCAAAAGAAGGAATGACAATGGTTGTTGTTACTCATGAAATGGGATTTGCACGTGAAGTAGGCGACCGTGTTATTTTTATGGACGGCGGCTATATCGTAGAAGAGAACGTCCCTAACGAATTGTTCTCAAATCCTCAAAATGAGCGAACTCAGGCTTTCTTAAGTAAAATCCTATAACAAAAACGTGCAGGAAATTCCTGCACGTTTTTGTTTGGAGAAAGTGAACATCAACAACCATTCATAGTACCTTTATGCAAATCATAATGAATGCTGTCGCCTACAATTATCTCAGCTATTCTTCCTTATCTATCACATCAAATATCTTCCGTGATTCAAATAAATCGACTACTTTGTTCAACCACTCGTAGTATCCCAGAGCGTAAGACATCTTATCTAAGTCTTCTTCAGCCTTGATCTTATCTTCATTCGTAATATCGCCATCCAACACTTCCATTAGCTCAGCAATCGACTCTTTGCAAGCATCCCGATTCATTTCAATTCCTTTTCGCCAATGGATACAAAAGAAATCCGTAAAGGTTTGATACCAATCTGACTTCACTTCGTAAAGATCTTTACGCTCCCCCTTTCTCCACACCTTATCCACCATATTTAAGTCGATTAATGTCCTTACTCCGGTCGACATACTTGTCTTACTCATTTGAAGCTTATCCTTCATTTCATCAAGCGTCATCGGCTCTTTTTCGAAAAACATCGCGCCATATAAACGGCCCACAGAAGGAGTTACGCTATAAATATCCATATTTTTAGAGATTGATTCAATCACTCGTTCTCTTGCATTCTCTACTCGTTTATCTTGCAAACTATGCACCTACTTTTCCAATCGTTTGTCATTTCATAGTTTAGTGTTAACCCCATGAATTGTAAAGTTTACTAGCAAACCTTGTAGCATATACTAGCATCCTAGACGATACTTAAGGATTTACCCGTTTAGTTTGTACAGTTTTTTCTGTATGTACTGAATTACCTGAATTTGAGCACTCACGACGTTTGTAGTATTAAGTACCTACACTCTATACTTAATAGGTCGGTAAAAAAAGACTAGTAAATGACTGTTTATCGTAAATTTCGACATATTTCAGTTATTTTTGTAATTTTATCCGCTAACTATTTGAAATAAAGGCAGAGGTGAAACTATGGAGAAAGCCAAAATCACAGTAAAAGACGTAACCAAAATATTTGGCAAATCGCCCAAACAAGCTACAAAGCTTTTAGATCAGGGCAAATCAAAAAGTGAGATTTTAAAAGAGACCGGAAATACGGTTGGCGTTAACCGCGCAAGTTTCGACGTATATCCCGGTGAAATCTTTGTTATCATGGGGCTATCAGGTAGTGGTAAATCTACACTTGTTCGGCTTCTCAATCGATTAATTGAACCTACTTCAGGACAGGTTCTCATTGATGATGAAGATATCGTCAGGATGAAACCTGAACAGCTTCGCGATGTTAGACGAAAGAAGCTTAGTATGGTATTTCAACGTTTCGCACTTTTCCCTCATAAGACAGTACTAGAAAACACAGAGTACGGACTTGAGGTGCAAAACATTAGTAAAGAGAAACGTTCTGGAAAAGCGCAGGAATCACTCGAACTTGTTGGATTAAAAGGATATGAAAAAAGCTATCCGTCAGAACTAAGTGGTGGCATGCAGCAGCGTGTCGGACTTGCACGCGCTCTTGCAAATGATCCCGATGTTCTTTTGATGGATGAAGCTTTTAGTGCGCTTGATCCACTCATTCGTAAAGATATGCAGGATGAACTTCTTGAACTTCAAGAGTCTATGGAGAAAACAATTGTTTTTATTACACATGACCTTGATGAAGCACTTCGCATCGGTGATCGGATCGCTTTAATGAAAGATGGTTCCATTGTTCAAATTGGTACACCAGAAGAAATTATGACGAATCCAGCCAATGACTACGTTGAACGATTTGTGGAAGACGTCGACCTTTCAAAAGTATTAACAGCTTCTCACGTTATGAAGCGAGCTGAAACACTAAGAGCTGATAGAGGCCCACGTGTAGCGCTTCAACTTATGCGTGAACAAAAACTTTCTAGCTTATATATCGTGGATAAAAAGCAAAAATTAATTGGTGCCATTACAGCGGATGATGCTGCAAAAGCCATTGAAGCCAAAAAAGAAATTGCTGATATTCTCATTACAGACCTTCCAACTGTCGCACCTGATACATTATTAACCGATATGTTTGTGAAAATGGCAAGCTCGTCTCTCCCACTTCCGGTCATTGATGAAAACGATAAGTTTAAAGGCATCATTGTACGAGGAGCTGTTATCGGAGCGCTAGCCGGCAATGAGACAGAATCAGCGAAAGGAGAGGTGAGCTAAATGCAACTATTTCCTAAGATTCCATTAGCTGATTGGGTAGACAGCTTTGTTGATATGCTTACTGATAATCTTGAACCTGTTTTTGATGGCATTACATCTGGTATCGATTGGTTTGTTGAAGGAATTGTTTCAATTCTAGGCTTCCCGCCAGCGCTTGTGCTAATTGCTATCTTTACGATCTTGGCCTGGTGGTCAAGTCGATGGCCAGTTGCCATCTTTACGTTACTTGGTCTACTACTAATAGATAATTTAGGTTATTGGGATCCAACAATTGAAACACTCGCTCTCGTGTTAACTTCGGTTATTATATCCATCATTCTTGGTGTTCCACTTGGAATATGGGCATCACAAAGTGACCGAGTAAGAGGCATTATTACACCTGTTCTTGATTTTATGCAGACAATGCCTGCATTCGTTTATCTCATTCCTGCCATTTTGTTCTTTGGAATTGGGATGGTACCAGGTATCATCGCTTCTGTTATTTTTGCGATGCCCCCAACGATTCGCTTAACAAACCTTGGGATTCGTCAAGTACCTGAAGACTTAATTGAAGCGTCAAATGCATTTGGTTCTACTACGAAACAGAAATTAATTAAAGTACAGCTACCGCTTGCAACACCTACGATTATGGCGGGAATTAACCAAAGCATTATGCTTTCCCTTTCAATGGTTGTTATTGCATCTCTAGTAGGTGCACCTGGCCTTGGGGCAGATGTTTATCGAGCTGTAACACAAATTAAAGTTGGTATTGGTTTTGAAGCTGGTCTCGCAATCGTTATTCTAGCGATTATGCTCGACCGGATTTCTCAAAATATAGGTAAAACAAAAAACTAAGGGGGAATTACATGTTTAACTTTAAAAAAGGGTTAACAGGACTAGCATTATTTTTGTCACTTACATTGATTCTTGCTGCTTGCGGCGGAAATAATGGCGGAGATAGTAGTGAAGGCTCTAGCGAAGGTGGAGCAAACGTTGGAGAAGAAGTAGATTATGAAATTGTAGGAATTGAACCTGGTGCTGGAATTATGAAAGCTACAACTTCTGCACTTGAAGAGTACGATAGCTTGAAAGGTTGGGAATTAATCGAGTCTTCTTCTGCAGCGATGGCCGCAGAACTTGGGAAAGCCATTGAAGACGAAGAGCCAATTATCGTAACTGGTTGGACGCCACACTGGATGTTCGCGAAATATGATCTTAAATACCTTGAAGATCCAAAAGGACTTTATGGTGAAGAAGAAAATATCGAAACATTTGCACGTAAAGGATTAAAAGAAGATCAACCTTCTGCTCATACAATTCTTGATCAGTTCAACTGGACTCCAGAAGATATGAGTTCTGTAATGGTTGAAATTCAAGAAGGTGCTAAGCCTGAAGAAGCCGCACAAAACTGGGTAAACGAACATACAGATATGGTTGAAGAATGGACAAACGGAGCTGATGAAGTAGACGGCGAAGAAATCTCGCTTGCCTATGTTGCATGGGATTCTGAAATCGCAAGTACAAACGTCGTTGCGAAAGTACTTGAAAGCATGGGTTATAAAGTAGAGTTAACTCAGCTTGATGCTGCTTCTATGTTCATCGCTGTTTCTGAAGGTGATGCTGATGCAATGGTAGCTGGATGGCTTCCAATTACACACGCTGATCTTCTAGATGAGTATGGTGACAACATGGACCGTCTTGGACCAAACCTTGAAGGTGCGAAAACTGGACTTGTTGTGCCATCTTACGTTGAAGCTGATTCGATTGAAGATTTAAAACCAGCTGAATAACATCAATGAAAAAGCGAGATGAGGAATTCCTCATCTCGCTTTTTATTATTCGATCAATCCCTTGTCTTTCAAGAATTCAACAGCTACATCTTCAGGTTCTTCTCCATCCATATCAACTTTTGCATTCATCTCAGACATTTCTTCTTCTGAAATACTTCCAGCAAATTCATTCACAACCTTCTCAAGGTCCGGATGGGAATCAAGAACTTCCTGGCGAACAATTGGTGCAGCATAATATGGTGGGAAGAATTGCTTATCGTCTTCTGTTGTAGCAAGATCAAAACGAGCAATTCGACCATCAGTGGTAAAGGCAGGAATGACGTCAACTTCTCCTTCATTTAAAGCATCGTACATGATGTTTGGATCTAGACTCACTTCATCCTTGTAAGTAAATCCATAAGCTTCTACGAGTGCATCGTAACCATCTTCTCTTTCATAGAAAGTGTGTGGTCCACCAAATACCAAATCATTTGAAGCTGGGATGATGTCTGAAAATGTTTCTGCATTCACCTCTTTATTTGTTTCTTGGGTCATCGCAAGCGTGTATCCATTTTCAAAGCCTAAAGGCTCTAGCCAAACAAGGTTATATTCATCTTTATAGCCTTTTTTCACTCGTTCAAAAATTTCATCAGCCGATTCATCCGATTCAGCACTTTCTTTTAATACCGCTTCAAGACCAGTACCGGTATATTCAACATACATATCAATGTCACCATCAACTAGCGCCTGTTGAAGAATATTCACTTCTCCAACACCTGCATCAACTTCTACTTCATAGTCACTATTCGCCTTTATGTACTCTGCAAGAAGATGCGGTAAAATGTATTGCTCTGTCCACGGCTTACCGGAAATAACAATTGGATCACTTTCTTCACTTCCACTGTCTCCCCCACATGCAGCAAGAACCATCAATACACCCAGTAAAAGCACGGTCAATCTCTTCAATCAAATCTCTCCCTTTATTTTTTTGCTTTAACTCCTTTAGGAGTTGCCGCGTTTTCTAATAACTTTAGAATTAGGTCAAAACCAAGAGCAAGAATGGTTGCCGGTAGTGCACCAGCTAGCACAAGCTCATCTTTATTAGACGTTAGTCCTCGATAAATAATATCACCTAATCCTCCTGCACCAACAAACGTCGCTAGAGTTGCTACCCCGATCGTCAATACGGTAGCCGTACGAACGCCCGCCATAATGACAGGAAGAGAAAGAGGTACTTCAATCTTCATTAAAATCTGCATACTTGTCATCCCCATCCCTCTCCCAGCTTCAATGGAAGATTGGTCCACGGATGTGATGCCCGTGTATGTATTCCTTAAAATCGGAAGAAGTGCATACACCGTTAATGCGATGATGGCAGTAATATTTCCGATTCCAAGAAACGGAATAAGAAAACCAAACAATGCAAGACTCGGAACCGTTTGAAAAATAGCAGCTACGGCAATAAACGGCTCAGCCAACTTCTTGCGTCTGGAAATAAAGATACCAAGTGGAACTGAGATTAAGATGGCAATTACAATCGATATAAATGATAGGAAAAGGTGCTCCTGAAGCGCAACAAAAATATCATCCCAACGATTTTGCATCGTTTCAATAAATAAAACAAAAAAGTTTTCCTCATTCATTCAGAGGTTCCTCCTCCTTATAACCGAGTTGCTCAAGACCAGCTAGTCCGCGCATCATGCTACTTCTCGTGACTAATCCCGTCAGCTTTTCCCCTTCTACTACAGGGATACTGATTGGTTGCTTTTCAGCAAAGCGTTTTGCGATTTCAGGATAAAGCGTGTTTCTCTGAATTGGCTCAATGATTTCAATGACATCTACAATTCGTTTTGTATCACCTTCATAATGCTTCTGAACCTGATCAAGAGTCACGACACCTTTATATTCCTGTTCAGGGCCAGTGACGACGAGACTATCCACACGCTCTGATTTCATTAGCCGAAAAGCTTCAGCTAGACCTCTGCTCTCTTTAACAGTCGCTACTTTTTGAATCATTAAATCAACTGCAGTAGGAGCTTGTCCCTTAGCCATCCGTTCATCCCCTATAAAATTGCGAACAAATTCATTCTTTGGATGACGTAACAAACGATCAGGTGTATCGAGTTGAAGAATTTCACCGTCTTTCATGATCGCAATCCGATCGGCAATCTTCATCGCTTCATCCATGTCATGGGTGACAAAAACAATCGTTTTTTGGATTTCTTTTTGTAATTTCACAAGCTCATCTTGAAGCTGTTCACGACTAATTGGATCGAGTGCACTAAAAGGCTCATCCATTAAAATGATGGGAGGTTCTGCTGCAAGGGCACGAATGACACCGACCCGCTGCTGCTGACCTCCACTTAACTCAAGTGGATAGCGAGACCGAAATACTGATGGCTCAAGTCCAACAAGGTTCAGCATTTCATCAACTCGTTTATCTATTTTGCTTTTATCCCATTTTTTCAATTTAGGAATGAGTGCAATATTTTCTGCAATTGTCATATGTGGCAAGAGACCAATTTGCTGTATGACATATCCGATACTCCTTCTTAATTCAACAGGATCTTGGTCAGAGATTGGTTTTCCATCAATGGAAATCTGACCTCCGCTCGGTTCGATTAAACGGTTAATCATTTTCATAGTGGTCGTTTTACCACATCCACTCGGGCCAATTAACGTTAACAATTCGCCTTGTTCGATATGTAAATTAATATCTTTCAACGCCTCAGTACCATCAGCAAACTTTTTGCTAACATGCTCGAAAGTAATCATTCTATCGCTTCTCCTGCCTCCCTATAAATCCATAACTTTATTGTATTTACCCGTTCTTTTCCTAGGCGTAAACTATTTATCGCACAATAACACAACTTTCTTACTAATACTGTATCGTTTTTCCAACCAATTATCAAAAGAAAAGAGGCTAGCTTAATCAATTGATTAAACTAGCCTCATAGATCATAGATTTCTTATTCGTTCATCGCAGGTTCCAACCCATGTTTCTTACGTTTCTTCAATTCTACAAAGAAGAAAGTGATCGTTCCAATGGCAAAGATTGCAATAAATCCTAATAATACGTAGACATTCTTCCACATGAATGCAAAATCTCCGCTGGAAATAACAGCTTTCAATCCTGAAACGGTGTACGTCATTGGCAACCAAGTATTAAACACTTGTAACCCTTCAGGAATTAACTCAAGTGGGAACGTACCGGCACTTGTTGTTAATTGTAAAATCAAGATAATGATCGCTACAAATCGCCCTGGATCTCCTAATGTCGTAACAAAGAATTGGATCAATGTCATATAAGCGAGACTTGATACGACAGAGAAGAGTAAGAATAACGGCACACTCTGCACTTCAATCTGCAATGCATATAAAAGAACAGCATCAGAGACAAGTGCTTGAATTACGCCAACTACTAATAAAATACCGTATTTACTCATAAACCAACCGATTGCCGTTCGTGGCGTTCCTGCTGGATCACGAAGTGGAAATACAATAGACATGAGAAGTGCCCCTACAAACAAACCAAGGGAAAGGAAGTAAGGTGCAAATCCGGTTCCGTAGTTTGGTACGCCTGAGACAGCCTCTGTATCTACATTAACTGGATCAGCAAACATACTGTACGTCTCATCATCAGCATTCGTATTTGATGTTTCTTCCGCGGCATCTCCTAGTTTATCCCTAAGCTCTGATGTACCATCTGTTAATTTCTGTGCTCCGTTATCAAGGTCTTTAGATCCATCTGCTAATTTCCCTGCACCAGAAGTTATTTCTGAAGATCCTCCTTCTAACTCTGAAAGTCCGGATGCTAACTCTTGTGAACCACTAGATAATTCTGTCATACCAGAATTGAGTGTTCCTACGTTATCGATCAATGAATTCCAGCCTGTGGAAACCGTATTGGTTCCATCTGCAACCTGTATAGCACCGTTATGCAGTTGATCGATCCCAGCATTAGCTTGATTTATTTTGTCACCAAATTTTTCTAGACCTTGTTCAAGATCGCCCTGTCCTTCATATAATGCCGTGGCTCCCTGGGCAAGCTGACGCTGCCCTTCTACTAGAGCATCTAGACTTGAAGATGCACCTGAAAGTTTCTCTGCTTCGTTTGAAAATTTCGTAGCTGCTTCTCCAACTGACTTCGCTGCTGTACCAGACTTCTCAGCAATTGGTTGAAGCTGACTAATCAGCGCTTGCTTTTGCTCATCCGTATACTGATCGCTTCCTTGAATTGACTCTATAACACCCTGCAATTCCTTAGGAACAGCTGAGGCATTCGTCACGCCACTTGTTAGTGATTGTTTCAGTCCTTCTGCATCAACAGAAGGTAATGATTTATTTTCTAATGCTGAAACTGAAGCATTTAGGCCATCCATCAACTGCTTTGTTCCATCTCTGCTTTGCTTCACACCAGCCAGAAGCTGCTCTTGTCCACCTTTAAAATCTCCCATATTGCTGCTAAGTTCACCAAGCCCATTACTGAGTTGAGAAGATCCATCAGCTAACTGACTAACTTGTGGCTGTTTTTCTTTCAACCCATCTAATAAATCAGTCGTTCCCTGGTTCGCTTCACTAATGCCATTTGCAAGATCAACGGATCCGTTTTCTGCACTACTTAAGCCATTTGTTAACTCAATCGATCCTTCATTAAGCACGGCAAGATTATCTTTCAGTTGCTTTGTACCATCTTTTAGATCAGAAGAACCATCCGCAAGCTCTCCTGCTCCCTCTGATGCATCTGAAAGACCATCAGCTATTTCACTAAACTTATCAAAGACGAGCTCACTATAATTTTCAGTGATGTTTTCAGCAATTTGTGATTTGATTTCACTAACAGCCGTTCCGCCTATTTGCCCAGCTAAGAAGTTAAAACTCTCATTTGGCACATATTCTAAGTTTAATTTATCAGGATGTTCATCAAGAACGGTCGTCGATTTCTCAGAAAAATCTTCTGGGATATGAATCTTCATATAGTAGGTTTGATCTTCAAGACCTTTATTTGCTTCTTCTTCATCAACAAAATCCCACTTGAATTCAGGCTCATCTTTCAACTTATCGACAAGCTCATTCCCTATTTCAAGATGCTCCCCTTCAAAATCCGCCCCATTGTCACTATTAACAACAGCGACTGGAATCTGATCTAAATTTTCGTATGGATCCCAGAACGCCCATAAAAACATGCCACTATATAACACCGGTATAAACAACACAGCAATTACTGGAATTAAGATTTTTTTATTCTTAAGCAATGACGCCCATTCAGAGCGAAATTGTTTTGATGACTTCTTCATATTTACCCTCCTGTCTAATTGACCAAATTCCTCATATGGTCATTTTACCTCAAAAAAAAAGACTTTTCTTTACTTACTATGGATTGAAAGTGATGTGACCGTTTTTTTATTCTGGTCATTTTTTTGCCACAAGAGATAATATATCACCCTTTATTTAGAATAGCAATAGCAGTAGCTTACTTTATTTTCACTACTGCTCTTCCGTCTTAATTCCACTCATCATATAAAATTCAAGGTGATTTGCAATTTCTTCTTTACTAAAGGAAGGATGCGTTTTTTCCCAATCGAAAATAAGCGCGATATACATTTTAAACATAAGAAAGGCTGCAAGAGATGGATCACATCTTTTCACTTCGCCATCTGAAATGCCACGTTCAATCTCTTGTTCAAGAAAATGAAGGATCGCCTTTTCTACAAGGTTCAAAGCATCCATAGCTGCAGGGGTTCCAATCTCACGTACTTCTTGAGAGAGCTTTATCGCCAACTTATGCTCCCGCCGATGTTCCAATACACTATAAAGCGCACGATGAAGATTTTCAAAAAACGTATCCTCTCTATGAATGGAATCTTGAGCAAGTTCTTTTAGTTCAATAACCATTCCCCGTACAATTTCATTGAACAGTTCCTCTTTATTTTTAAAGAAATTATAGATTGTTCCCTTCCCTACATTCGCAATTTTAGCAACTTGATCCATTGTTGTCGCTTTGTAGCCAAACATTGAAAATGATTTTTCAGCTGCTTCCATTATGCTTTTCTTTCGATCGAACGTCATCTTACTCCTCCTATTGTTTTATAATTGGCAATGTGACAGTTACGGTTGTTCCAACGTCCTGGGCACTTGTATAGTGAACTTTCCCCCCAACATTACGCATTAATCGATTTGTAATCATCGTACCGAGTCCAGTTCCCTTCGATTTTGTTGTATAAAATGGCAAACCGATCTTCTCAAGTTCTTGTTCACTCATCCCTGCCCCATTGTCACGAATCACGATATCTACCGTACCTTTTTTTGTCCCATATTGCAAAGCTACAAGAATAAGACCTTCGCCTTCTATGGATTCAATCGCATTTTTAATTAAATTTATTAAGCATTGTTTTAATTCTTGAGAGTTCCCCCATATTAAAAATTCACCTTTTTCTTCATAATGAATTTTCACATTATAATAAGAGGCAAGTACTTCAGTTAGAGCCGTTGTATCTTTCACAACCTTGTTCAAATCAACCTGTTCATAGTTATCTTTAGTTGGTTTAATTAACATCAGGTAGTCCGTAATAATTTTATTGGTTCGTTCAACTTCTTCGAGCATGAGTGGAGCATAATTTTTTACTTTACTATCCTCAGTGTCACTTGAGATAAACTGTAGCAGTCCTTTAATCGTTGTTAAAGGATTTCGAATTTCATGCGCAATCGCCGCTGCCATTTTCCCTGCCACAGACAACTTTTCTAAATATACTGTTTCTTGAAGCTGAATGTTAATCATAACTAACCGCTCTGTTAAGTAAAAGATAATAAAATAAGCAATCATAAATGCAGTAAAATAAATGGGATAGAAATAAGATTGTAACGGATCTAAGAATAGAATGAGAATCACGATGTAAGAAAGGATAAACACTCCACCAGTAATTAGAATTCCCTTCCACTTTCGAATAGACTTTCGGAAATAAGGGCCAAAACTACTAGCAACGATAAACCCTATAACAGCGATTAATACACCCACCCATGCATTCTCGCCGCCCATCCACAATCGGCCAGTAGAAATGGTAAGTGTACAAATGATCCCAGGCAGTTTACCACCATAAAGAGTGACAAGAATGAGAGGAACAACTCGTAAATCAAATACAGTATCTCCGAATGTCTCCAGTGGGAAAAGCATACAAAGCAACGCCATCACTGAACTGATTGCTCCGTATATTAATTTTTCTTTTAAATTAATTGAGCTTGCTCTCGTAAATGGCATGACCATATTCCAGATAAATAACACTGAGAAGAGCATTGCAATATTAACAAGTAAAGGTCTTGCCATCTCTAACATGATTATTTCTCCTTTGAGACTAATTGTTGCCATTTACATTCTACCACTAGACCTCTTTCGACACTAACAAAATTAGATAATCATTCCAGATTGAGACGGCAAAGAATTTAGAGCAAAACACATTTAAGGACACATCTAATGGATGTGTCCTTAACCTTATTTCAAATAGTTTTGAACTGAAGTAACAGCTTCCTCGCCTTGGTCAATACAGTCAGGAAGACCTACTCCATTATAAGAAGCACCTGCCAGAAAAACACCAGGCATTTTCTGATGGATACCTTTTATTACCTTATCGATTCTTTCACGGTGACCGACTTCATATTGCGGCATCGACTGTCGCCATCTTGTAATACGATAAAACTCAGGATGGCCCTCAATTTCCATAATTTGATTCAGGTCGTTTAATACCGTCTGTACAATTTCTTCATCACTCTTGTCGACGATTTCTTCTTTCCCTGCTCTTCCAACATAGCAACGAAGAAGAACTTTTCCTTTTGGTGCAGCGTGTTCCCACTTCCGATGAGTCCAGGTACAAGCTGTAATGGTGTAATCAGCATTTCGAGATACAACGAACCCTGTGCCGTCCATTGCCTTTTTGATCGCTTCTTCTGGAAAGGCCATTGCAACTGTGGCAACTGTTGTAGAAGGCATTTCTTGCAATGGAGCGACTTCTTCATGCTCTCTCAGCATGTGAAAAACTTGCTGATGCGGCGTTGTAACGATGATGGAATCAGCCATTAATTCTTCTCCGCTCGTTGTCAGAAGCGTATATGAGTTCTGGTTTCTCTGTATCTGATCCACCTTAACACTTTTTCGAATGTGCACATCTGTTAACTTTTCTTCGAGGGTTCTGACAAAGGACTGTAATCCTGATTTAACCGTTAAAAATGCTGGCTTTTTCTTACCAGTACTTCTTCTAGAAGGTGGCGTTGTCTTTTTCATACCTACTATCAAGCTACGGTACTCCTTTTCCACTTCTGAGAATTGCGGGAATGTAGACATCAAGCTTAGTTTATCGATATCGCCTGCATAAATGCCTGACAATAACGGTTCAATTAAATTCTCCACCACTTCATTTCCAAGTCGTCTTCTAAAGAATAATCCTAGCGATTGATCTGCATCTCCGTTATTCGCTCTTGGAAGAATTAAATCTCCTGCCGCTCTTGATTTTCCTTTTAAGCTAAATAATTTAGTCGATATGAATGGTGAAAGTTCAGTTGGGATGCCCATCACAGCTCCCCCCGGTATTGGATAGAGCTGATCGTTATTCAACACAAAAGCTTGACCAGTCGAATTCGGAACAAGCTGATCTTCCATACCAACTTCTTTTACCAAACGTGCCGCACTCTCTTTTCTCGCAAGAAAAGAGTCAGGACCGCGTTCAATTACAAAGCCATTTGTTGTATCTGTCTGAATCTTTCCACCGAGACGATCCGTGCCTTCAAGTAACGTTATCTCATATGGGAGATGAGCATCTCTCATCTCTTTTTGAAGATAGTAGGCGGCTGTTAAACCCGTGATTCCGCCTCCGATAATGACAATTTTTTTTGTTTGCTTATTCATGACTTATCATCTTCTTTTTAATTAATTCGTTCGTCACAACTGTTGCTAAGATCTCAATAAATTCATTTGTCGCGTTTGGCATTTCTGGACGATGGTAAGCTGCCCCAAGTTCATCAGTCATCTGTCGACACTCATAATCGTTATCATATAATACTTCAAGATGATCTGCGACAAAACCAACAGGACAATAGATAAAACCTGTGTAGCCTTCCTGTTCAAACAAATCACGTGTTAAATCCTGAATATCCGGTCCAATCCAGGGGTCAGGCGTATTTCCTTCGCTTTGCCAACCTACCGCATAGTGATCAATACCAGCTCTCTTTGCAATATGTTTTGCTGTTTCCTCAAGCTGAGCTGGGTAAGGATCGCCTTCTTTTAGTATTCTTTCTGGTAAGCTATGAGCAGAAAAAATAACAATCGTTTTCTGTTTCTCTTGCTCACTTATTTGGCTTAAATAGGATTGAAGCTGATTGACCCAGTATTGAATGAACTTCGGCTCGTTGTACCATTGATCAATCGCTACTATATCGGGATAACCTAGCTTGTTTGCTTCTGTTCTAGCTCGTTCATTATACGTTTTTACACCAACAGTCGAATAGTGTGGAGCTAGCACAATACTAACCGCTTCCTCTATTCCATCTTTTTGCATATTGCGGACTGCATCTTCTACAAAAGGTTCAATGTGCTTTAAACCAAGATAGCTTTTAAACGTGACCTCATCGCCAAACTGTTTATTCATGTGATCTTCTAATTTTTGAGCCTGTTCTTTCGAAATATCTGATAGGGGAGATATACCGCCTATGGCTTCATAGCGTTCAATTAAATCCTGCAGCATTTCCTCTGTAGGTCGTTTCCCCCGACGTATATGTGTATAGTATGGTTCAATTTCTGCTTCACTTCGCGGTGTACCGTAGGCCATAACTAGTAGGCCGATGGTTCGCTTCATCCCATACCTCCCCCGTTTCTTTAACTATTTCTTTCGTGTGTACTCGTGTACAAAGTGAGTAAGACGTTGCAAGGTTTCGACTTGAACTTGCGGAAACACACCGTGTCCAAGATTAAAAATAAATCCAGGTGTTTCCATCCCCTGATCAAGGATTTCCTTCGTTCTTTCCTCAATAACATCCCATGGAGCAAGAAGGAGAGCCGGCTCTAGATTCCCCATTAGAGGCTTTGTTATGCCTTCCACTTCTCTCGCCTTCTTAATTGATATTCTCCAATCAATTCCAATCACATCGACAGGAAGCTTATTCCACTCCTGAATAAGGTGACTAGCTCCAACCCCAAACATTAAGAGCGGCACATTCAATTCTTTAAGACGTGAGAAAATTCTATTCATCACTGGTGCAATATAAGTTCGATAATCCGCTTCGTTTAGCGCACCTACCCATGAATCAAAAAGCTGAACCGCCTGAGCTCCTGCTTGTACTTGAGCTGTAAGATAAGCAATTGTCATATCTCCAAGCTTATTCATTAGTTGATACCATCCCTCAGGATCTGAATACATAAATGCCTTGGTTTTATGATAATTCTTAGACGGCCCACCTTCAATCATATAGCTCGCTACAGTAAACGGCGCCCCGCTAAATCCAATTAATGGAACAGATAGCTGGTCTCGAAGCATTTTAATGGTCTCCATCACATACGGAATATCTTTCAATGGATCAAGTTCGCCAAGTCGATCAATATCAGATCTTGTTTTAATCGGATTATCAATAACAGGACCAATTCCTGATTTAATTTCAACATCTATTCCAATAGACGGAAGAGGCGTCATAATATCCGCAAATAGAATGGCTGAATCAACCCCAAGTTGTTCAACAGCAAATCGCGTTACTTCCGCTGCTACTTCCGGATTCAAATTCATCTCATGAAACGAATACTTTTCTCTGATCTTTCTATACTCGGCTTGGTATCGCCCAGCTTGTCTCATATACCATACAGGTGTATGGTCCGTTTCTTCCCCCCGGCATGCCCGAAGAAATTGATCATTAAATGTTGCTTTATTCATGCTTGTCCACCTTTCTAATTCCACAACGTTCATTTATACATCCTTACATACTATAGCGATCGTTAGCTTCAGTGTACAGATATTGAAGAAAAAAGTCATAAAATCGTCCAACTTTGAAGCCGTTTACATCGTATACTTTAACACAATTCCTTTAGCAAAAAAGTGAATTTCCTCACTCATTTTCTGTTTTTCTTTATTGCGCTTGTTTTCTGTTTCTCTTATTCACTATTTTTAAACCTATCAAATAAGCTAACCGAAGCCTCATTAGATACTTCACCTTCTTGATCTGTTAACGGATTAAATGGTACAACTTCATATGATACAGATCCAAAGAAAGAAATCGAATTTCTAGTATACTCTCCCGTTCCATCTACTTCAGCGATTTGCTCTCGCTCTCCATCTTTTATTTCATAAATGTGATAAACGACACGCTCATCTGATGAAGCGGTCCACTTTAGTTTGACTGCCGGTAGACCATATAGAAAATCAAACTCAGCTTTAACATCATTAATAGTAGGAAGAGAGATTGGTTTCTCCATATCTTTCACACCTGAAGGTTTCTTAAACTCCTTCTGACTATTTTCATTCGAAGAGGCATTAATAACTTCTTTAAACAATTGAACAGGATATTCACTTCCACCAGATAAATAGTGTGAATCTGTGGTTCTATCGTACCCCATCCAAACAGCACCAACGTATTCAGGAGTGAATCCAACAAACCAGGCATCGCGAGAGCCTCCTGATACTCCTTCATAAGAAGTGGTTCCTGTTTTACCAGCAACTGCCACCTCCGACTTACCACTTGTAGCAGTACCATTCTTTACAACGCCCTCAAGAATCCTAGTCATATACCATGCCGTTTGCTTTGAATAAACTTTTTCTTCAGTCTGATTGGCTTCTCCCACAAGCTTGCCATCATTATTGTATAGTTTACTAATAAAAAATGGCTCAATCTGCTTCCCATCTTCAATAAACGGTCGATAAGCTGCCATCATTTCAAATGGTGATACGCCCTTATCAATCCCGCCAAGTGCGATTTTCAGGTCACGATCTTCAATCGAAAGTCCACTTTTCTCAAGATAAGATTTGGAATACGGAATACCAATTTCATTTAGAAGCCAAACAGCAGGGGCATTCGCCGACACTCTTACAGCATCATAAAGTGAAAGTTTGCCTTTGTATTGATTATTATAATTGGATGGTGAGTAACCATCGTAATCAATCTTCTCATCTTTAAGTAACGTATAAGGACTATACTCTTTTTTCTCAAGCGCCGGAGCATAAACCGCTAATGGTTTTAGAGCAGAACCAGGTTGTCTTTTGGCTGTAACGTGATTAAACCCTTTCTGAACGTAATCACGACCTCCCTGAACGGCCACTACACCTCCGCTTGCTGCATTCATCATGGAAAACCCTCCCTGTGGTGGGGTTTCTGCGTCGCTTCCTGGAAATAGAGCATCATTTTGAAACTGTTCATATGCGGCTTTCTGCAATGAAGGATTTAATGGTACAACGATTTGATAACCACCCCTCAGCACCTCTTCGTTCGATAAATTATATCGTGTCTTAGCTTCTTGAAGTGTCATATCAATATACGTAAGATATGCCGGTTCTTTCGTAACCTCAGCAATATCAAGAGCAAGCGTTTTTCCCTGAAGGCGAACTGCTTCTTCTGGTGTTAAATAATCATGCTTTTCCATCAATGTTAAAACAAGATCACGTCGATCTTTACTTTCTTCTGGATGGTTAATAGGCGAATAATTAGATGGTGCTTTCGGGAGACCCGCAAGCATGGCCCCCTCCTCTACGCTTAATTCTGAAGCGGGTTTGTTAAAAAACATTGTAGAAGCAGATTGAATACCATAGGCCCCATGACCGAAATAAATTTGATTCAAGTACATTTCTAAAATTTTTTCTTTGCTATAACTCCGTTCGAGATTAATTGCAATAACGGCTTCTTTTGTTTTCCTAAGCCACGACTTATCATTCGTTAGAAACACATTTTTAGCGAGTTGCTGTGTGATTGTACTTCCTCCTTCCACTTTCCCACCTGCTAAAATGTCACGATAGAGCGCTCTTCCTATTGCTTTCACATCCAAACCATGATGTTCATAGAAGCGACTGTCTTCTGTTGCTACAAATGCTTCTTGGACATGATCAGGGATGTCATCTATTGAAATAGGTTCACGGTTTTCGAAATAAAGTTTCGTTATAAGATCACCATCTTCATCGACGAGTTCGGTTGCAGAATTCATTACAAGCTTTTTTTCGTCAATAACATAGTTTCCTGCTAATAATATCCCTAAGTATCCTAATAACCCAATTAGGAACACGGCGAGAGTTGCGATTAAGCCTATGCCGAGTTTTTTCATTCTATATGGCACTCCCTTTAATCAATTAATTACAGCTAAGCTTACATGAAATAGTGCGTATTTTGTACTATAGACAATGACGATTCTGTTTAGTTTTTGCCAAATAAGGGTAAAGTATCAGGCAAATCTCCCTGATCATTTAATTGAAAGGATGGGTATGATGAATAGTTACGTTACATATGGAACTTACGATTATCTATTGAAACTAAAAGAAAAACACGAGGATAAGAATGTTTTCCTCTTCACTAATCCAGATGGTGCTGCATTGTATCACGAAACAAATGGCACTACTTTTTTCAAGAACGCAAAAAAATATGAAGTTATCGACAGTAAAGGAGATGTACAAAATCCTGGATTTGTTGTGTTAAATCATATCCCTGTCGAAGAGAGTGAACGCGCTGTATTTGAAGATCGTTTTAAAAACAGAGCGGGCAAGGTTGAGAATGAACCGGGCTGTGAGGGAATCCGAATCTTACGACCTGTGGCTAATGACACTTATGTAGTAGCAACATTCTGGGATAGTGAGGCATCTTTCAAGAGCTGGCAAACATCTGAAGCCTATGAAACAGCTCATAAAAACCGTCATACAAGTAAAGGTCTTCCTAAAACGATTTTCTCGGGTAAACCTTATCTAAAAACCTATCAAATAGAAAAACCAGAATCAGTTTAATCGCAAATAGATCTGGGTAACGCTTAATTAAAACGGATTTATGGTAGAGGAGTGAGCCTTATGCTAGTAAGCGAAAATGAAGTCTATAAATATGCAATCGATACAAAAGATGGAGAAAAAGGCATCTTAAAGGAACTTTATTTCGATGATGAACACTGGGCGATCCGCTATCTCGTCATTGACACACATAAATGGTTACCAGGTCGTAAGGTGCTGATTTCTCCTATTTCTATCGAACATACGAACCATGACACTAAATCATTCTCCGTTTCACTTACTTCTCAAGAAGTAAGTGAAAGCCCTGATATCGATACAAACCAACCCATTTCTCGAAAACATGAAATGGACGTAAACCGCCATTTTAGCTGGCCCTATTATTGGGTAGGTACTGGTGCATGGGGAAACGGGATGTATCCTAGACCATTTATGGCAGATGATTTACCTGATGCAAATTCATCACTACGCAATTCCAATGAAGACGAGGAAAACCATCTGCGTAGCACGAAGGAAGTAGCCGGCTATCACATCCAGGCTACGGATGGTGAGATTGGTCATGTTAAAGATTTTATCTTTGACGAAGAAACGTGGCAGCTTCGTTATTTTATCGTTGATACAAAAAACTGGTTTTCAGGTAAAGAAGTTCTACTCTCAACCAAATGGATCCATGATATTAACTGGCAGGACCGCACGGTTGTTGTAGATGTTACTAAAGAAGACATTGATCAAGCTCCAGAATATCGATTAAACGAACCGATTACACGTCGATTTGAAGAAGATCTTCATGCCCATTATGGAAAAACTGGATACTGGAAATTTTAACTAAGGCGAGGTGGTCTTCCATCTCGCTTATTTTGACATAATCCGAGATCATTTCCCAGGGAATTTGAATAGTGGACAACCAACACTAGTTTTCAACAAATTCGCCTGTCACAAATCTGTTGGTTTATATTTCCTCCTAAAAAGGGTACTTGTTGTAAAAGAGAAAAGATAGGAGCGTTTTTGTGGCAAATCCAAGTAAAAAACACAAAGAAGTTAAATATCCTGAAAGACAATTTTATTTTCCCGCACAAATCGTAGAAACATTTATTGCTAAAGGAGAATCTCATAGCGATCGTCCCCTTAACAGACAGTTTATACTGTCCATTTTAGCTGGAGCATTCGTAACATTTGGCGCTATTTTCTCTGTCCTTATCGCGATGGGGGTAGAAACAGAAGGCGTTAGTAAACTTCTATCAGGCATCGGCTTCGTAACGGGGTATGCCATTGTCTTTATTTCAGGAGCTATTTTGTTTACAGAAGTAAATGTCCTCCTTCCCACCTATATTCTTCAAAGGAAGTTTTGGATTCCGAAAAACATATTAAAGTTCTGGGTCGTTTGTTACTTCGGTAACTTAATTGGTGCTTTACTAGTGGGGACGCTTGTTGTGGCCTCCGGCTCATTAACCCCTGAATTTTATTCAGAATTAACGACGTATACCGAACATAAAATGAAATTCTTATCTGATGGAACGTTAGGCTGGTTCCAAATTCTGCTCTCAGGAATTATCGCAAACTGGTTAATTGGAATGGCTGCATTTCTCGCCACTGCCGCTCGTGATTTAACTGGTAAAGTACTTGCAACCACACTCCCTGTCATTATTTTCGTAGCAGGGAATTTCCAGCATAGTGTCGCAAATATGGGTTATTTCAGTACCTCCTTTATCCATGGATCCGAATACTCCTGGATTGAATTTCTTTTCTTCAACCTGGTCCCCGCAAGTATCGGGAACTTAATCGGTGGTGGTGTTCTCGTAGCTTTAACATTTACTTATGCTTTTAAAGAAGAAATCAATGAAGAACGACTGCCAAAAGAAGAAGCAGAATGAAATAAGGCAGCATGTCAATGGACATGCTGCTTTTTATAATCTCAATTAAACGAATAAAAATGAGCGTTTTCTTAGCTATCAGCTTCGTTCGAATTCAAAAGATTAATCATCCTGTACGAGTGTAGATTATGATTGATAAGGGAATAAGAAAGAGAGATTATGTGAAAGGAGCCATAACATTGACACGTGTAGCCATTATCTTAAATCCTAAAGCAGGAAATGTTAAAATGGTCAATCAAATTGAACTGATACAAGAACGACTTCAAGAAAGATATGAACACGTTTCTCTTCACAAGACAGAACATGAAGGGCACGGTGCTGAATTAGTAGAGGAATGGGCGGATGATGTCGACATTCTGATCGGTGCTGGTGGAGATGGTACCATCTATGAACTAGCAAATGCGATTTGTAAGAGGGAGAATCGTCCTATTTTCGGTGTGATTCCTGGTGGAACTTGTAATGACTTCTCTCGAGCGATTGGGATCAATCAAAATCCGATACAAGCTGTCGAACAGCTTTTAGAAGATAACCGTTCCCTTATTGATGTTGGACGCTCTAATGACGAGTATTTCTTGAATTTCTGGGGGATTGGTTTAATCACGCAAACATCTGAGAACATTAATCCTGATACGAAAGAGGTTTTTGGAAGGCTTTCCTATTACATTAGTACAGCCCAAACAATTAATAATCCAGAACCTTTTCACCTTAAAGTAGAAGCCGATGAAACGAATTTTGAAGGCGAAGCGGTGATGATGATTGTGGGTAACGGTCCTTTTACAGGAGGCATTCAAGCTTTCTTCCCTGAAAACAACCTGCAAGATGGAGAATTCGATGTATTAATCATTAAAGAGACGTCACTCCCTACTTTCTGGTCAATTTTTCAATCCAAAGTGTTCAAACAATCTCGATTTAACGAAGATATACTTCATTTCCAAACAAAGAACTTAAGTATAACAGCCAGTCCAGAACAAACAATCGACTGTGACGGAGAACGTTATTATACGACCCCGTCCACACTCGAAGTTCTACCAAAATACTTAACTGTTCTTACTGGAAAAAACTTTCCGAACTGATCCTAAACTGAAAGAGGAACGTTTCATCCAAAGAACCCACTCCAATGAGAAGATACAAACAGATAGCCAGAGGGTACCGGCTGCATAGCCTGCTAGTACATCACTTGGATAATGAACACCTAAATAGATTCGGCTAAATCCAATCATTAGAATAAATAGTAGTACAAGTAAGCCACTTATCCATTTTGTTGTCCTTCCTCTCTGGCTTCTTACAATTAAATATCCGATAAATCCATAAAGTAAAAAAGATCCCATTGCGTGGCCGCTTGGAAAACTATACCCAACCGCATCATAAGCAGCATCTACAGAAGGTCTGGATCGTGCAAAGAAATGTTTTAACACTTTCGTTAAGAGGCCGCCTGCCGCCTGAGCAATGATAAAAAAGAGAATACTCCATCCATCACGTTTCTTAAACCACAGTATAGCTACTGTTGCGATTGAAACTACTGTGATCCACCAAACTGATCCTAATTCTGTAATGATTTCGATCACGTTCAACAGTCCATCAGACCTGATAGGGTCGATTGCCGATATGATCGATTGATCAAATTGAAGCGTTTCTTTTTCAAGTATTTCTTCCGCTAACTCTGAAAATAACATGATTGCTAATATAGCAACTAATAGGCCAAATGCATTTAAGACAAGAGGTAACCAAACCTTTTTTTGTTTTAACGCTCCAGAAAGCGTACTAAAAAACTCATTTTTGTTCATATTCTTACGCCTTTCTTATTTAGACTTTTAAAAAAAGCCGCTGAACCAGCAGCGGCTTTTTCTTAGTTTTCTTTATTCAATACCATTCGAACGAGAAGATGAGCTAATTCGTGACGCTGTTCTTTATTGCCAACGAGCCAAAGTTCCTGAAGAAGTTTCTCTTCTCTATTTTTAGGCTCTTCCTTCGCGGCTAAGTAACCTGCTACTTTTTCTGCTGCCTGGGCCAATCTCTCTTCACTAAGTCCTAGTTTTTCTCCCAGCTCCACTCTTGTAGCAAGATAAGATTTAAACTGTTCGAAATTAGAAAGGATATCATCCATCCGCTCGTCACTCATTCGATCTAACGTATCATCAACTTTATTTACGTTAAGCTCACTTTCTTTATTAACTAAATGATTTTTCTCAGTCATTGCTTTCACTCCTTTAATCAGCTATCCATCACTGATAACGATTTTTCAATAAACACTGGAATATCGTCAGGGTTTCGACTGCTCACGAGATTACCTCCACAAACGACAACCTCTTCATCAAATACGTTTGCTCCAGCATATTTTAAATCCGTTTGAATGGACTTGAACCCAGTAATGTTTCTTCCATTTAAAACTTCTGCTGAAATGAGTAGCTGTGGTCCATGACAAATAACGAGCGTTTTCTTATTCAAAAACATCATTTTCTTCGTAAACGTAACAAAGCGATCGTCTGCCCTTAGTTCATCTGGAGAAACGCCTCCAGGAATAAACAGAACATCAAACTCTTCAGGTTTTACATCGTCTATTCCCTTATCAGATGTAACTTTAGCCTCACCTTGTTTTCCAGTTAATTCTTGACCTGCTTTCGTGCTTATAACGGTTAAGGAATGACCAGCATTGTTAAACTGCTCTGCGGGTTTTGTATATTCTACATCCTCAAACATATCTGTCATTAATACGGCAATCTTACTCAAGATAAACCCTCCTAGATAAATAAAATAGTGTCATTGATATAATGAATATTACCCCTCCTAACATCCGTCAAACATTAATTCTATTCTCCCTAAATATTCTTTGGTTTATGTTTTATCGTGCCAATATAAGGGTAAAATTAATATGGAACCAAAACAGTAAAGATTTAGAAAGGATGTTTAAAATGGCAGACAAAAAACAAGAACTCATCGATGGACTAAATGTAGACCTTGCTAACGAATACGCTGCAAGTATTATGTATACTTATAATGCGGCAGTTGTATCTGGCTTATATCGTCAAACATTGAAACCATTCTTTGAAAGTGAAATCGCAGATGAACAGGGCCACGCTCTTTACCTTGCAGAAAAAATTAAAGTATTAGGCGGTACCCCTACTACTGCACCAGCTGAAGTAAAACAGCTTACCGATGTAAAAGAGATGCTTATTGAAGCTCGCACAGCTGAGAAGGATACCATTGATCGTTATGAAAAGCGTAAAAAACAAGCTGAAGAACTTGGTTTTACTGAACTTGTTGTAAAGCTAGACGATATGATTGCGGACGAAACACATCACATGGAAGAAATGGATCGCATTCTTAGCGACGCACGGTTCGAATAAACAACATCCTTACCTATCATCAATAAGGTTACAGACAGAAAAAGAGCCAGCATGGATAACTCCAGCTGGCTCTTTTCTTTATGTTGTTTGGTTTTCTTCTTTAATCATCCGTGTCCGATAAGCATTGATTGCATTTTCACCTAGCCAATCAAGAAAGTGATAGTTCACGTAAGCTCCTACAATTGCCCCTACGCCGGGTACCATTTGAAGTAATTTAGGGAGATCAATATAATCTCGATACTCAAGCTGAAAAGTTTTCCAATCATGCTCTTCGTACTTTTTCCGAACTTCTATTTGGCTAAGGCTCTCATCCCAGCTAGAAATCTTTCGATAACTTTTTCTTCTAGTATCATCAGATGAAAAAGCAAGCTGAAAAATAGTTAGAATAAAAACCCTTTCTTCTATTTTTTTAGCATCATATCCATAAGTGCTAGCGAGGTCAAAGAGGAGCTTCATTTTAATCGATAAAAGCAACGGGAAATCAGCTAATCCTAATAGAATTCCTCCCGCTCCTGTACCAGCACCTTCAGTAGCAGCGATTCGTTTGTATTTACGTATCAATTCTTTCGCCTGTTGATCTCTCACTTGAAGTGATAGATTTTTTTTTGGTGGATGTATCGTATACGTACTTCCAACGAGGACCCCTTGCACCATCGCCTTTATACTATTTGTCACAATTGAATGAAGACGTTCTGGTATAACACCATTGATTCGATTTTGTATTCTTTTGGCTGATCGTGACACCATAGAAGATTTCCTCGTGATTTTTCGCTCCCACGCCTCAAGTTCTTCCGATATTTCGCTTTGATATTCCATGCAACTAAACACCCTTTGCTTGTTCATTCCTAACGTTTTAAGAGACCGACCTTCTAACTACTGCTGCGCGAGATGTTGCAACAGCAACGGCTGCACTTCCTGCTAAAAGCACAGATAAAAATACGATCACATCAAGAGATAGAAGAAAAGAAAGAGCTGCAAACGTTACTGCTTGTGCACCCAATAAGCGAAGCAACATAAGGCGAAACGCTTTTCCTTGTTCATGATCCGATACTGGATAAAGCTTTACCATGACATGTGCTTGATAATGAGGATAAAGCGTGCGTAACTGAGTGGCTGTCAGATAAATAATCAGAGCAGCACCAATCACTTTCCCAATTAAGCCGGGCACAAAAGCAACTACTGCAAGACCTAGAAGCCACAATCTAAAATAAATGCCAAAATACTCGTTACTCCGAATAAAAGCTTTTTGATAAAGAGTAGCATAGACAGAATCAGAAGGTAATAGCTTCTCACCCAGGCTACTTAAGAATCGTCTTTGTTTAACTGATTGCTTCAATTTAGGAACATCTGTAAATAAGTTAGCCGTACGATAGAATTTCATACTTTGCTTTTCATCCATTGCAAGCAACTTCTCCCATTTGATTGCATATTTCCGTTGCAGAGGGAGAAACATCAAAAAGAAAGTGACGACGAATAGTACGGCAGCTAGAGCGACATAGAACCATTGCGCCTGTATTAGCAATAAGTATGTGAATATAATCGTTACAGCAAGTCTTGCCAGGATATAAACAATACTCGCATGGTGAGCTGGCAGATGCAGCTCCATCCATTTCATGAGAACATTCGCGCCTTTTAATACAATCAGAACACAAATCACAAAAACATAATATCCAGTTCCAGCAGCCATTTCATGCTGATAGAGTGGTGCAAGGATCGTCATCATGACTACTGTTGTGAATACTTGAAGAGCAAAGCTATACATAAGTGATTTACGAAAATAACCTTGCAATCGGTTCTCAGCAGGTAGCATGAAGACAAGATCTGCTTCGGATAAAAAGAAACGAAGTGGTGTACGAACAAGTACAATAGCTGCAACGATGGTAATAACGGCCACACCTGGAAAGGATTCAGGTAGCACCTTTAGAATTTCACTGTAATAATACGCTCCAAAAATGAGAGCCAGAACAAGAGTGAACAAAAAGCTGCTGTTTCCAATTAGCCTGAAATACCGCATAGCAATGTTCCAGAAGGCTCCTGCCCTTTCTTTCCATAAGGTCTGTAGCTGCATCATTTTCCACTCCTGGTCGCTTCGATATAAATGTCATCAAGTGTTGCAGCGCCATTACCGATTTGATTTCGTAATTCTGTCATTGTTCCTGCCATAACAATTTGTCCATCATGCAAAATAATAAAACGATCGCAATATCTTTCAGCCGTTGAAAGAATATGGGTGGACATTAGCACTCCAGCCCCTTTATCTTTCATTTCAAGCATCATATGAAGAAATGATTGAATACCGATGGGGTCTAACCCAACAAATGGCTCGTCGACGATATACAGGGATGGCTTTACTAGAAAGGCGCACATAATCATAACCTTCTGTCTCATTCCTTTAGAAAAATGCCCTGGAAACCATTTTTTCATATTCGTCATACGAAATTCCTGCAAAAGTGCTTCAGCTCTTTCTTTCCATTCTTCACCAAGTTCATAAGCCAATGCCGTTAACTGCAAATGCTCCCAAAGCGTTAATTCATCATATAATAGAGGCGTTTCGGGTATGTAGGAAAATTGTTTGCGATATCCGTCTTTATTATCAGCAAAAGTCGTCCCTCCCACTTTGATTTCGCCATTCATTGGATCAAGTAATCCGAGAATATGTTTAATTGTTGTGCTTTTACCAGCACCGTTAAGTCCGATCAATCCAACAATTTCATTTGAGTTTACACGTAGAGACACATCATGAAGGACAGGCTTATTTGCCTGATACCCACCAGTAAGATGACTGACTTCTAAAATTGAATTATTCATAGCGTTCCTCTCATTTCATCATTTGCTTTTATTTTAACAAACTTTTATTTAGGGAGTGATAGACCGAAGTCATTCTTTTTCTTTCACTATCCACATCTTACCTTTTTCATAGAAGAGATGCTAGAAGAGTCCAAAAAACAAGGACATTGAATAGAATTTCTCTTTTAGGAGCATCCTTTTAAAGAGTGTGGCGTCTTCCCTTAATCAAGTTACACTCAGGGCTCTGCACCCCCGGCAGAGCCTTTTTTAGTTAGAGTCAATCCCATTAAACAAGAAAATTATGGTACGATGAATAAAAAGATTGAAAGGATGATACTCATGAGTCATTCACCAGATTGTATCTTCTGCAAAATTATTAATGGGGATATCCCTTCTGCCAAAGTTTACGAAAATGATGATGTGTTAGCTTTTCTTGACCTCACCCAGGTAACAGAAGGACACACCCTCGTTATCCCCAAAAAGCATAAACAAAACATCTACGAACTTGAGCCTGAAACGGCGTCGAAGCTCTTTGAAGCGGTCCCTGAGATTGCAAATGCTCTAAAAGCCAACTTTACCCCTGAAGGGATGAATATTCTTAATAACAATGAAGCCATTGCAGGACAATCTGTCTTCCATTACCACCTCCACCTGATTCCTCGCTACGGAAAAGGAGACGGATTTGGAGCTGTTTGGAAGACACATGAAGATGAGTACGATGCAGAGAAGTTGCAGCGCCTAGCTGAAGGGATTCGTTCACAGCTATCTCAGTAAATCCTTCTCACCACTTGAAAAGAGACCGCTACGGTCTCTTTTTAATTTGGGAACGAGTCATTTCATTTAACGTATAAAAACCATTTGGTATTCCCCAATCAGGATGTTCAAATGTATGTTCCATTCTATTCAACATTGTAGATAATTTAGTACGCAAATCAGGATTCCACCTTAATTCATGTATGAACTCTTCACGATGGCCCCCGTAACCAAGCATTGCTTTCAATTCGTTTAATAAATCTGCTTGCCACATAGAAGGCAATTCAGATTCTCCCGGAATATCTTTAAATCGAACATAAGAGCCTTCTCTCAAAAAAGCATGTGGATAGTAATAGGCATACACTCGCTCAAAATGTTCGCCTGTTTTAAGCGTTAACTTTCCATGAAGATGTTCTCGTAGCACATATCCACCTTCTGTCCTATTTAAAAGCTCGAGCTGTTCACGGTCAACAAACGTTACCCATACTTCTGTCTTTGCTCCAGTAACAGGGGCAATAACAGCAGGGAGCGCACCATATGGCGCAAGAAAAGACCCCGCCACTACGTCCGTATCCTTTAATTCTGCTCGATAATATAGAATAAAGTCACTTAAATCAGGGTTAAGACTAAATTTATACCGAAGTTGAGCGAGACAAACATTTGATCCATAAGCTAGGAGGGGTATTCGCTCTTCTATTGGAGATAAACCTTCTGATAATAGAAGCTCCTCTACCGTAAATTGTTCTGAACTAGAAAAAGCTAATGATCCTGAAACATCCTCTCCTCTAGCATAATGAACAATTTGTTTTTCAACGGGTACGTGCTCACTTTCATCAATCCGATGTGCTTTTCCATTATGGTACAAAAACGACGAAGCTGGTCGTGGCCCAGGGTAAATATCTGGATGATCGTATGGTCCGATATGAGTTGGTTTGTTTTCGCGATACATTGCATAACACCACTTTCTTAACATTCACTTCTATATAGAATAGCAAAACAAAAGCAGAGAGCAAATGCTTCTGCTTCAATCGAACGAAATATTCGAAAAGATTAGAAAAAAACATAGCTACGCTGATTCTTTTAATGATAGGATGAGTACAAGTTTAATTGAAGCATCGCATTACATTGCTAAAGGAGTGTCGAATCGTGGAGCGTCGTTATAATTTTAATGCTGGTCCGTCTGCTTTACCGCAAGATGTGCTTAGTCATGCTCAATCAGAGCTTCTTAATTATCAGCAGCAAGGCATGTCAATTATGGAGTTTAGTCATCGTAGTAAAGAATATCAGAGAATTCATGATGGAGCTAATGAACTCCTTAGAGAATTACTTAAGATTCCAGATGATTATGAAGTTCTTTTTCTTCAAGGCGGAGCGAGTCTGCAGTTCTCAATGATTCCGATGAATTTACTTCATCAAGGTTATATGGCAAACTACTTGCTCACTGGAAGCTGGTCTCAAAAGGCCTTAACAGAAGCCCAAAAAATCGGGGAAACGTACATTGGGGGCAGTAGTAAAGAAGCTGATTTCAAACGTATACCCGATTTAAACGCGCTAAAATATGGGGAGAATGATGCCTATGTTCACCTGACATCAAATAATACAATCCACGGGACGCAGTGGAAGAGCTTTCCTCAGCGTAAAGAGTCCAGGTTTATTGCGGATATGTCGAGTGATATCTTGAGTCGCTCTCTTCCGATCGACCAATTCGGACTTATTTATGCTGGTGCCCAGAAAAATCTAGGACCAGCTGGCGTTACAGTTGTCATTTTGAAAAAGGATCTACTGAGTGAAATTCCAGATAATCTCCCTACCATGTTAGATTATCGTACTCATGTTGATAAAAAATCTCTGTATAACACTCCTCCATCCTTCGCTATCTATATGTTATCTCTCGTTCTAGAATGGACGAAGAAAAAGGGTGGTTTAAAAGAAATAGAGAAAATGAACGCCGAGAAAACAAAATTACTTTATACCACCATTGATGGTAGTAAAGGTTTTTATAGTGGAACAGCCGAGGCAGACAGTCGTTCCTCTATGAACGTAACCTTTACTCTTCCTAGTAAAGAGCTTGAAGATCTGTTTCTTAAAGAAGCGGAAGAAGAAGGGTTTGTAGGTCTAAAGGGCCACCGTTCGGTCGGAGGATGCCGAGCATCCATCTATAACGCCGTCCCGCTTAATTCCGTTAAAGCGTTGAGCGATTTTATGCATACATTCCATCACAAACACAATATTTAACACTTTTCAATAGGACCTTCGTTTGTTATGATATAAAAAATTAGATCTTTCGCAGCAGGCACATAGGGCACTGTTGGAGAGAATACCATCGAATGATGGAGAATGAGTTGAGAAGAGGAGAGATTTTTTATGAAAACGAAAAACTTAGTACTAATGGCTTTACTGCTTGGTATTGGAACGATTCTTCACGCTATTATTCCAGGGTTAATTTCAGGAATGAAAAACGATATGCTTCTAACAATGATGTTCCTAGGAATCTTGCTATTTCCTGAGCGTAAAAGCGTTCTAGTACTTGGTCTTGCAACTGGCGTTATTTCTGCTGCAACAACTACCTTTCCTGGTGGACAGCTTGCAAACATGATCGATAAGCCCGTTACAGCATTTGCATTCTTTGGACTTTATCTTCTTGTTCAGCGTTTTGGACAGTCGCTAATAACTGTTGGGATCCTAACAGCGCTCGGAACAATGATTAGTGGCGCTATTTTCCTTGGAGCTGCTCTTGTTTTCACAGGACTACCTGGTGGCGCTGCATTTACAGGATTGTTTCTAACAGTCGTTCTTCCAACTGCTGCAGTGAACACCATTGCAATGGTATTAATCTTTCCAGTTGTTCAATCGATTCTTAAACGCACTAGTTTTGCTTTTTAAATGCAACAAAAACCCGGCCAAATTGGCCGGGTTTTTTTATATTCTCACTCCAGTTTCCCACTCACGAAACTTTTCTAGTTCATTCTTTAATTGCCCTGCTACAAATCCGATAACAGCTACATCGTCTAGTAAGCCGATACCAACTAATAAATCTGGCACTGCATCAATCGGACTCACAAAATAAAGAAGTGCTCCCACAATCATGATGACAGATTTTTTGGAGATATCGCGATAACGACCTTTTCTAACTTCTTGAACGAGTCGTGAGAATGTTTTCACATCAACCCACATATCATCCATTCCTTTACGACCCTTATAGAGAGCTCCCTTTTTTAGAGATTCGATTGACACTTCTTGCATTCGGTCTTTATCTTTCATTACGGAAACTGCTTTTTTTGTCATTCGTTTAAAAACACTTTTCACCATTCGATTCATCTTTTCACGCTCCTTTGCTACCCTTCTCTCTATAAGATACCTCAAAAGAGCGTCTTTCTAACCACCTATGCGATTTTTTTATGTTTGCGACCTGAAACGGCTGGGGAAAATAAGAAAGCGTGCTAGAAAACAAGCATAGCCATCGAAATACCCAGAACTAGAAAAACAACGGCAAAAGTTCCAAACAAGTAAGCACTTTTTTGTTTCCGAATCATTTGTTCATTATGAAAAGAATATTTTCTAATAAGTAACAATCGACTAACCATAGCGGTTAATAATAAACTACCAGCTGCTATGAGAAAAAAGATAAATCCAGCCACACCCGTCCCCTCCCATTACCTTAGCGTATAGTTAAAGGTATATGTAAGAAAAGCTGTTTTCATAACCTAATAGAATAATGAACAAAATAAGCAGGATTTTTTAAGAGGACGGCGAACTAATTTGTTTAAGTGGCTATATAAGGATTTGGATAGGAAAGGATGATCATCATGGGTAAAGCGAAGACATTACTAACAGGATTTATATTTGGAGGGGTGGTTTCAGCCGCTTCTGTACTTTTAACAACACCTAAATCAGGCAAAGAACTAATTGCTGAAACAAAAGTAAAGAGCGATGACATAAAAGAAGGGTTTGCAAAGCTTAAAAGCGATTTGAACGAGCTTAGTACTCAAGTTAAACAGTTGTCTTCTGAAGGAAAAGAAGTGATCCAAGAAGTAGCTGCTGATTTGAAGCGCTCTATTTCTTCTTATCAACAGGACATTCAACCTAATTTAACAAGGTTAAAAGAAGATGTAGAAGAAATGCAAAAGACAATTGAGACAGTTAAAGATGAAGTAAACAGTCCGGCTTCGAAATAGCCGGTTTTTTTACAGACGATCAACAATATTCTAATATAGTTTGAAAGACCGAGAAGAAAAGGAGGGCCTTTATGAAGGAAGAACAGGAAATTTCAATTCAAGAAGCGATGATTTTCAGTCATCGAATAGGCCAATTGAGTAAAGCACTCTGGAAATCTGTTGAACGTGATTGGCAAGAGTGGCTAAAGCCTTTTGATCTTAACATTAATGAACATCATATCCTTTCCATTGCTTACCACCTTGACGGGTCTTCTATTTCTGATATTGCCAAATTTGGTGTGATGCATGTTTCAACCGCGTTTAATTTTTCAAAAAAGTTAGAATCTCGATCTCTTCTCACTTTTTCAAAAAAAGAGAATGATAAGCGCAATACATATGTACAGCTTACTGAAAAGGGTGAGAAATTGTTGCAGGAAACGTGGAAACATTACTCTCCGAATCGTGATAGTGTATTAAAAGCTTCCATGCCTATTCGAGATCTTTATGGTAAGTTTCCTGAATTTACAGAAATGATGTGTGTAATTAAAGAACTTTACGGGGAAGACTTTATGGAAATTTTCCAAAAGTCGTTCACCAAGCTTGAGAGTGAATTCTCAAGAGAATTCACAAGCCAGGATGACGAAGAACGATTGAAATCGTTTTAACGATAAGGTGATACTTTAAGAAGTGTCTCCATTAGTTCTCGGTAAGTCTCTTCCTGAGCAAGTAGTGCTTTAATTGTCATTAGCGGATCTAACTTAATATTTAACATACCTACAAAATGCGTGAGCAACGTTGAACGGTTTAAGAGACCTTCTTCGATTTGTTCATGCATTTTTTTATTTACTTCTACACATAATTGAAACACTTCTGTTACCTCAGCCTCGGTTAGTCCTCTGTCAATCACAAGGCGATAAAATGGGTATTCTCCTTCCTCTTCCATCTTAGCAAGTAAGCGCATATGAAACTCAATTCGATCTAATCTTTTGTGGATGGCTTCCATGTTAACTTAACTCCTTACTTTGCGATCAATTGTACTTATAGTTTACCGGAACAGGGTATAAATTGAAATGTATTTTCCAGACTAATCCAGCGCGAAAAAGCGCTGATTTTGTCAAAAAGATTTCGACTTATTTCTTTACAAAAAAACGTGTTGATTTCTGCGTAGAATCGCTGTACAGTATACGAGTATTCACTATAACACGAACCCACATGAAAGTTACGGAAGCAGGTGATTCTTATGAATTGTTGGAAATCGATTTACCTTAATCGTGAATTCGGAACACATCGATTAACTATTTTCTCGATGCTGTTAACTCTATTATACTTTATTGCATTTTATCTCGTCTTCAGTATGTTATATCCGACAACAAAACATGCGATTGTACCGATACTACCGTTTCTCGGTTCCCTGGCTGTCCTTTTTCCTATTCATAAGCTGATCCACTGGCTTCCTTTAACATTAGCCGGCTTAAAAGCAACGATGAAATTAGAAAAAGGATTTGTCCTCCTACCGATGATGCGCTGTGAAACGTGCAGTCCAATTTCAAGAAATCTTTTCTTAATTGCAGCTCTTGCACCAGCCGTTACGATTACGACTGCCGCAATTGTTGCATCAGTTTACATGCCAGCCTATGTATCGTTTTTCTCAATTCTGGCTGCGGTTAACCTTGGTTTTAGCTTTAGCGACTTTCTGTATGCCTCTCAAGTGCTTCGCGCACCAAAGAATGCATATGTAGAAGACCGCAGTGAAGGTTTCCATATCCTTATTAAACGAGCTTCTTAACTTATCCCAAAAAAGGTAAGAAGAAATCCTAAAAGAACAGAGCGCTAAAATTTAGCGCTCTGTTCTTTTACTATTGCCTTGCAGTCAGCAGTATTGAATTCTCATAAGACTTCCTTCATAATAATGTTAGGACAACATGCTAATTAATAGGATAGTAGGCATCGAATACAATTTCATCATTAGGAAGGTCGAATGATTTCGCCCTAAGCTTCATATCATTCTTCAATTCTAATTCGCTTACAGCCATATAAATTGTCCCATTATCAGAATCAATTGTTATTTCAGGCGGCAATGATGCCTGCTTTTTTATAAAGGAAAGAACTTTATCACTTGGAAGCTCAAGCAGACCAATCTGAAAAGATTTTTCTTTTAATAAAAGGTCACCATTTGGCTGTACCTGAGGCTCGAATTTAAGAAAAAAGTCCACTTTCCTATCAAAAATCGTTACGTATCCTTGAAAAGATGCCAGCTCATCGAGATTGACACTATATCCAATGTTCTTTTGTTTCTCACTGTACTTTTCAAGTTCTTGATTAATGATTTCATTCAATTCATCTTTTTTCATCTGAATCGAAAATGTCGTTTCAAAAGGTTCTTCTGTATTTTTCTCATTTGAGAGTTTGGCAATCTCACTTTCAGGAAAATAGTATTGATAGAATCCTACTACACCTGCAAAAATGAGGACGACAGCAGCTAAGAGAATGATAAAGGCCGTCTTCCATCGGTTTTTAAACATTTGAACAGCTCCTTATGGGACGAATATTTTCCATGATACTACGGATTGAAAGATAAGTTAAAGAAAACCGTTATATATTTCTTCGAATTAACGAAATGGACTCTGGGAGGTTCTTACATGACCATTATTGGATTAATCTTCATCCTATTTGCGACTTTCATTCTAGTTACATTTAACTCTATGACAAATGCCCTATGCTTGAAGAAAAACATTCCTGAAGAAAAACAGCCAAATGTATTTAGAACCATTAACGTTCTTATCACGATTTTGCTTATTTCTTCCTATGTAGAAGTTTTATTCACTTAGGATAGGATACAAAAAACGTATCTGCATGCATACTCAAAAAAAGATGAGGCGATGAGCCTCATCTTTTTTTGTTTCGCCTGCTTCGTCTGCTCGACTATTGCCGTTCAAAAAAAGAAGAGGTTTCCTGAATTTAATTATATCAATTTCACACAGAACCTGGTTGTTTTGTGTAATTTTTCTCATATTTCCAATTCAATTTAACTTCACATATCTTTCTATGCTATAGTATTAACTGTATCACAATATTGTTAAATTTAACTAACCCTTTAGGAGTGTATACTTGATGAAAAAAATGTTCATTATGCTTTCTGCTTTAATCGCTTTACTTGCGATATCCGCTTGCAGCAATGATTCAGGAGATAATTCAGAAGCTGTCGTTGAAACAAGTGCTGGAAATGTTACACAGGAAGAATTTTATCAAGCATTAAAAGATCAAGCTGGTGAATCGGTACTAAGCGATCTAGTCCAAACGAAAATTCTAGAAGATAAATACGATGTTTCTGATAAAGAAGTTGAGAAAGAACTCGATAAGATCAAAGAAAATTTTGAAACAGATGAGCAACTTGAACAAGCCCTTCAATCAAATGGATACCAGGACATTGAGCAGTTTAAAGTCGATGTACGAAAGCAGCTTCTTGCTCAAAAAGCGGCGACCGACGGTGTAGAGGTGACGGACGAGAAGCTTAAAGAATTCTATGAAGATAACAAGAATCTTTTCACAGAACTAGAAGCAAGCCACATTTTAGTTGACGATGAAGAAACAGCGAAAGAAGTGCAAAAGAAACTAGAAGACGGCGGAGATTTCGCTGAACTTGCAAAAGAATATTCGAAAGATGGATCAGCTGAAAATGGCGGTGATCTTGGCGTATTCAAAAAAGGTGACATGGTTGCAGAGTTTGAAGAAGCTGCCTTTGCATTGAAAGAAGGCGAAGTAAGTGACATTGTTCAATCACAATTTGGCTATCACATTATTAAGCTAAAGAAGAAAACAGTTATGTCATTTGAAGATGCAAAAGATCAAGTTGAAGAACAGTATATGCTACAAAATGCAAAAGACGTACCAACAGTTATTGATGAACTAATCAAAGAATCTGATATTAAAGTAAAAGATGATCAGTTTGAGGATCTCTTCAAAAAAGAGGAGACAGAAGAAAACACTGAAACTGAAGAGTCTGACGACGCTCAATCAGAAGAATAACGTTAAAAAGACGAAAGGGCTTAGCCCTTTCGTCTTTTTTATTGTGCTATTCCGGTATTCGCTGTTTCCTACGTTCGCGTTCTTCCTCCATTCGTTCCACGTACACTCTACCTTCTTCTTCAATATGAATCTGATCAACTTTTCTCTCTTCAGCTGTTAATTGCATTGTCTTATAACCACTGTAGACAATACCTGCTAGTACAAAATAAATCCACCATGGAAATTGAGAGAGTACGCCTGATAATGTGGCCGATATCTCAGTGAGTTGAAACAAACTTAAAATGAACAAAAAACCTAGAAGTATAAGAACGCCTTTCCTCATCCAAAGCACTTCCTTTCTTTCGTACAAGCTTCTTCAATTACTACACTTTATGTACAAAAGAAATGAATTATACCAGTTAGAAGAGTTAAGAATGGTTAACCCCCTCTTTCTCACTCATGTTAAACATCACAAAATAGATGACAGCAGCACCCACAGCGAGAAAACTGATCAAGTAAAACGTCCACTGAAATCCTATTAAGGCTGTAAGTGGTATAGCTACTGGTGCGACCGTTCTACCGATTGTAAAACGAAGACTTGCAGCTGCAAAATATTGACCACGCATATGCTCTGGAGCTAGACGTGAAACGAATCCTTCTTGAATCCCAACAACCATCAGCTCTCCCATTGTAAAAATAAACATAGCAATAGCAAGAAGCCATATAGAAGTAACGTTTCCGAATAAGATCATGCTTAGCGCATAGATCAAACAAGAAACAATAAAAACATTTCGCTCTTTAAATTGATTCATTTTAGTTGTCATATAAACGGTTAACAGCGCAACCAGTAAGCCATTTTCTGATATGAGCCAACTAAATATCTGATTGCCATCTGCTCTGATCGCAGTATTTAAGAACGTAAACACAGCTTGCTCTGGCACTTTTTCGCTTAAATAAACTGCGATTAATAAATCAAGCTGCATAAATGTCTGAGCGACAAGGACGCCAGCCAAAATAAATAACAGAAAAACTTTGTCATTCGCAATCACTCGATAGTCTTGAAGCTGAGTCCAAAGAAACTTTGTCCATTTCGTAGAGGAATCTGTAACGAGACTATTTTGTCTCTTTTCAGGAGCTGTCTCACGAATAAAGATGGAAATTAATACTGCCAGAGAGAAGCTGACGGCAGCAGCAATTAATAGCAAACCAAATCGATGCTGAAAGAAGAATAGTCCGCCTAGAATTGGTCCGACGACAACTGAAATATTGAGTGCTGTATAGAAGACAGAAAAGACTGTATTCCGGTCCTTTTCTTCCACAACATCTGCAACCATGGCATGACTAGCTGGCCAGTACAATGATCCGAAGATGCCAAGAACAGAAAAGCTTACAAACGTTAGCATTGGGGAACTAAGCCATGGAGAATTAGCAAACGCAAACACAACAAACGTGAGTCCCTGCCCTAAAGCAGAAAGAAACATCATTTGCTTTCTTCCATATTGATCCGCGCAATACCCACCAATTAAATTAGCGATTACGGCAACAACCTGAGACAAAACTAGTAAAAGACCTGCCATTCCTTTCCCAAATGAATCCGAAAAATAAATGGCCATAAAGGGAAAGAACATCCAAAAAAGAATGTTCATCAATCCCTCCCCAAATAGTCTAATCTTTAAATTCCGATCCCAATCCTTTAATTTCATGTCCATCCTCCGAGGTGTCCTTTTTCTCAGAAAAAAGAGAAATGGTTCAAAGAACGCATTTCCCTTCTGTTACCATACTTTATTTTGTTGCATTTTCACTAATAGGTGTCATCTTAGGTTTATAAAATGAACGATTATCAAGGGCAAAGACGCGATCTGTAAATTCACCTGGCTCAACTTTATTAAGAGCTCGATCAAGCATATTCATTTTCGCATCAATGTTGTCAATCATATGCAAAATCTCTGCTTCCCGAATCATTGGAGGCTTTGGACTACCCCACTCCGCTTTACCATGGTGACTCAAGATCAGATGTTGAAGAAGCATAACTTCTTCACCTTCAATTTCTAAATCCTTTGCTGCCTGACCGATTTCATTCACCATGATGGATATATGACCGAGTAGCTTTCCTTCATTCGTATAGCTTGCTGCAATCGATCCTGATAGCTCTACGACTTTTCCTAAATCATGTAGGATAATTCCGCCATAAAGCAAATCTGTATCAAGAGATGGGTATAACTGAGATAAGGACTTAGCAATATCAAGCATGGAAACGACATGATAAGATAATCCCGAAACAAACTCATGATGATTTTTTGTTGCGGCTGGGAAGGTCAGAAAGTCATTTTGATGTTTTTTTACAAGATGACGGGTAATACGCTGAATGTTTGGATTCCGCATTTCAAACACATACTGCGTGATTTTCTCCATAATTTCATTCACTTCAAGTGGAGCTGATTCAACAAAATCACTTACTTTCACCTGGTCCATATCTGTTGCAAGGCGAATAGCTTTAATTCTTAGTTGATTACGTCCACGATAGCTTGTCACATCACCTTTGACCTTAATAATTTGTTGAGCATCAAAACTCTCTTCATCGTCAGAAGATGCGTCCCAAAGCTTAGCCTCAATATCTCCTGACTTGTCCTGTAAAATTAATGTAAGAAAAGGCTTTCCATTACTTGCTACGCCTTTCACTGATGATTTAATTAATAAGAAGTGATCCACTTGATCACCTACTCGGTAATGTCCGATTCCCTTGAATTCCTTCATCTTTCCACCTCCGGGTCAAAATGTATTTATCTAGTATAGCATAGCGCCTTACTCAGACCTTTCGCTTTGTTTTTTCGGCATTATAATCGAAAAAACAACTCCCTGATCCAAATTGGTTACTTCTGCTATTCCTTTGTGACGTTCCGCAATTTTTTTGACGATCGCAAGTCCGATACCAAATTGCCCTTTATCACCTTTTTGGAACGGTTCAAACAATCTATCTTTTTCTACTTTTTGAAATGATAGTGGTTCACCATCATTATAGACTTCTAATATAAGGCGTCCTTCATCCTCACGAGCCATTAAGTGAATCTCACTGTTAGCATAGCGCAACGCGTTTTGAACAAGGTTGTCCATAGCCGTTAACATTTGTTCATGTATTGCCGTCAGTTCTATCTGTTCCCCTGATATCGAAAACGTCACATCTTCCCTCTGATACATGAATCGTTCACGAAGTTCTTCAGCAAGGACCCCAAAGCGAAATGTTTCCCATTTTCCTTCAGGCTCATCAATTGAATCCAGCTTAATATACGTCAGCATCCCTTTTACACGTTGCTCCATCCGATCGGATTCATTTAAAATGACTGTCATCGTATTATCGAGTGAATCAGGCATGACGCCATCTTTAATAGACTGCGCATAGCTTTTGATGATCATTATCGGTGTTTTCAACTCATGAGAAGCATGTTGGATAAATGTTTTCTGCGCTTTATCATATCTCATTAAGTTCTGCCTCATTGATTCAAATTGATTGGAAAGTTTCTGAAACTCCTCATCACCTTCCCATTTGAACGGCTCCTTCCAATTGCGGTTTGCAATTTGCTCAAAACGTTCCCCAAGCACGGTTAAAGGTCTTCGCAAATATTGCGCAATCCACGCTGCAGGAAAAAGGCTAAGAAACAAAGCAAAGAGTAAAATGATAATTAATCTCCACCAGAGGCGGTCAATCATTTGATTGCGATACGTATCCCACATATAAGAAATAAAGTATGCTTCTTGTCCATTCACATCAACTTTGGATATCACATAAAACAATGATGCCTGGTTATTATACGTGAGTTCATAACGTCCTTTATCTTTCTTCTGATCCAGCGCATTTTTGCGCATTTCAATAATAACTTCATCCGGAATTGGATCTCCTTGTAGTGGGCCACTATACAGTCTTGTAATCAATGTATGTCCCACTGACCGCTCAGCGTCTCTCCGCTCAATAAAATCTTGATCTGTTTGAGGTGGAAGTGGACCATCCTGATCAGGAAACGTATATCGTTGTTGCTCACTCTCAATAATCTGGTACGTTTCTTCTGTTAACGTTCCTTTAATAGAAAGAGGATAGATAACCGCAATCACGACGCCCACAAGCAGTACTAGAATCATAAACGAGAGCCAAATCCGTTTTGTTAAGTTCAGGCGAATCATGTGATTAACCGATAACCAAGTCCATAAGACGTCTCAAGATTCATGCGGGGCATTTTCTTTCTTACACGTCTAATCACATCATCAACGGCGCGATCTGACCCAACATAATCGTCTCCCCAAACATGAACAAGAATTTGTTCTCTAGACAATGTTTGATTAACATGATCAACTAAATAAAGAATTAAGTCCATTTCTTTCGTTGTTAATTCAACAGGCTCTCCTCGATCTAGCACTTTTCTTGAAACAGGGTCAATTTCATATTCTACAATTTCAAATCGTTTTTGGGAAGATTGCTGATACACTCGCTTTAATAGCTTTTTGGCGCGAATGATTAGTTCTCTCGGCATGAATGGCTTTGCAATATAATCATCACTTCCTAATTCAAGACCAACAATGCGATCAAGATCTTCATCTCTTGCTGAAATAAAGATAACCGGCACATCGTCCTCTGCCTTAATTTTCTTTAACAATTCATATCCATCAATTCCAGGAAGCATAATATCCAATATCCAAAGATGACAGGATTCGTGAATGCTTTCGAGCGCTTCTTCACCACTCAAAAAAGTTTTTACTACAAATCTTTCCTTTTCCATATACGTTTTTAATATTTGAACTAGATTCTCTTCGTCTTCAACCAAGTGTATTTTGTAAACTTCTTCCATAAATTCACCTCATTAAATGATCTTTTTTATTTATCACATCAGATGAACGTTCAAGTACATGCATCTTGTCATTTATCCCAACCGTGGTAGCTGTATGGCATGTTAATAAAACCACTTGATGTTCTTTAGAAAACTTCTTAATAAATGCTTTCGCAAGATTCGTCCGTTTTTCATCAAAATTCACAAAAATATCATCAAGAAAAATTGGCATTTCTACTGCAGATATAGAAGCAAGTGCGAGTCTTATACACAAATATAATTGCTCAGCTGTTCCCCTACTTAATTCAGATGGTTTGTACGCTCGTCCGCTCTTATGAACAACTCGAAAAGGTTCACCTTCTAAAGGTGGATAAATAGCGGTGTAACGCTCATCTGTAATTGTTTTGAAGTATTCTTCTGCTTTCTTCATCACAGCTGGTAGGCGTTCTTCTTGATATCTTGCTTTCGCTTTCGCTAGAAGATCAGATGCTACTTTCATGACAGACCATTTTCTGGCATATGCGTTAATCTCATCCTCCTTTTGCTGCCGTTGCAAAAGTAGCTCATCATACGTGCCATCTTCTGTTAAAAGACGAATTTTTTCTTGCTCACCAGCTATCTGCTTGTAAAGCGTCTGCTGCTTCTCCAATATAGACGTTTCTTCCTGCTCTACTTGTTGACGCTGATCCTCTAATTCTCCCACAGTTGTAAACCTCACAGATGTATCCTCACCGAGCTGAGATGAAAGAGTAGCAAGCTTTTGGTTCAGCTCTTTTGCTTCTTGATGAGCTTTTCCTTTTGTTCGATAGGCCTCTTCGCCTTCTGTCTCTGCTAACAGCATTAGCCCCTCTATTTCCTCATTGCAGCTGTTTAATTTTGCAGAAACCTCATCGCACTGCTCCTCTAGGGATTTTAACTTACTTTTCGCCAAGTCAACTTTTTTCAAACTTTCTCTTTGTTCTTCCGCTTTTTGGAGCACGCGTTGAATCGCATTTTCAGGCGTTTGATAGTGTAAATTCACTTTGTCACATAAACGCTTCATTCTATCTTCGACCAAGGCTAAATGAGAGTCAAGCTCCTCTATCTGCTTCTGCTTTTGATGACGGTCCGTCTGTAGCTTCTTGATTGAAACTACCCTGTCAAATGCGTCTAGCAATGATGTAGAAGGTAAATTTTTTGGAAACGAATGACGTACGAGCCACTCCTCCAAATCCTTATCAAGTTGATACCTCTCTGCTTCCCAGAGATCCACTTTTTCTGCAGCTTTCAAGTATGCACGGTTAAGGCGATCAATTTGATCTTTTATTTGTTCAGCTTGTCGAGTCCACTCTCTCTCACGGATCAGTGCCTCATCTTGCAAGCCGCCTTTAGAGGCCTTGGTTGTGTAAGTCATAAGGATTGCTCCACCGATAACAATAGCCGCCGCTACGAAACCAAGAAGCCAATTTTCTGCTAAACCTATCACAATCAGAAGTATGATGGCGACTGCCATCATCTCAAATGGCCGCTTTTGGGTTGAAAAGCTTTCTCTCTCTCCCTTTTTATGCTTTTTCTCAGAAGCAATGCGTTCTTTTATGCGATTGAACTCATTTTCTTCTTTCTCAAGATCTTCTTTAGCCGTGAGGAATCCCTCATTAACGTATTGGTATTTCTGATTTGATTGCTGGTAGGCTTCTGTGATTTGTTTTAAGCTTTCACGCCCTGAAAACGACGTCTTCACAGGTTTTACTTTTTCTTCAGTTTCTCCTAATTCCTGCAACTCTGATTCAAGTGTTTTCTCAAGTGATAAAAGTTCTTGCTTACGTCTTCTTCTTTCTTCTGTTCTTCCTCGGTAAAGAATCATTTCTTCGTTCAAAGAGGAAACTTCTTGTAAGAACGTTTTTGCATCAGGAAGAAGATGATCAGGATGAATTTCTGCTTGTAGACCCTGCTTTCTTTTCTTTAAACTTTCTAATTCCCCAGATAAAAGGACAGACTGTTCTTTCCATTTATCGAACCTCCCAAGTCCCTCCTCTGGAAAAGGATCGAACTCAGGTAGAGTATCCAATAAATGATGAAGCTTCTGTTTTTGTTTTAGAAGAGGGAAAATTTGTTTCTCATAATCAAGGGTTCGCTGCTCAGATTGAAGGAATTGCAACCTTTCTGCATTGCCCTTCACTTGTGTTTCTAACTTCTCGACCTTCTCGATCAAATGGTTATAGCTCTCGTTTTTCTTCTCCCATTCGTTCGTCTTTTTCTTTAATAACTCATAGCTTTCCAGTTTTTCATTAAGTTGTGGTTTTCTACCACCTGGCTTAAAAATTTCGCCTTGCCACTTTTCAAAGTTCTTTTCAATGGCAAGTAATGAAGCCCCACCGCTCATACCGGCTTCATATAATACTTGATTCCAACCTTCTTCATCATAGTATTGATAGTCATTTAGCGTTGTCAAATTACAAAAGAAAATTTGTCTAAAGCTCGTTCGATTCATTCCCTTTAATAGTGCCTTTAAATCGTCACTATCTCCAAATGAGCCGTTCGAATAGTAGATCACAACCTGTTCAGACGTGCGATCTTTCGTTCTTTCAATTCGAAACATTTCTCCATTATTTTCAACAGAAAGCACTCCTCCAAAACGCGGCAGTTGATTCATCTTATAGTTATTTTCTTGACGAGCCTGAAAGCCAAATAAGACGTATTCGATAAACGCAATAAGCGTTGATTTTCCTGCTTCGTTCTCTCCAAATATAAGTTGCAATTCAGTTGAAATATCTTCGATTCGATCGTTTTCAAACTTTCCGAAACCATAGATTTCGATGCCATTAAGTTTCATTACTCGCCATCTCCTTTTGAATCAATGAGGTAGGTGAGCAAAAGTTCTTCCGCTTCTTTTATTAACTGACTTTCATCTTCTAATGGATGAAGTGCCTTTCTCGCTCGCCTGTGGCTATAGAGAGGGGATATGGCTTCTTTCAGATCATTTTGCTCATAGTGGTCTGAAATAAAGAGAATGTCTTGTAAAAAGCCACTCTGCTCTTTTAAACTGTCCCGATCCCATGAAGGCATAGAATGCAAAGATAATTTGTACGGCCACACAAATCCGTTATCTTCCATGTCTCGATTTAATTGGAGCGTCTGGAGAAGGTCATCTAATTGGTTTGCATACAGCAGATCTGTATGTAATGAACTTATCCCGATAAATTCAAAATTGATTAAATGCCCGCCTGTAGAGAAGTTTTCCTGATTCAGTATTTCTTCACAAACGTTTAGAAGTTGCTCCATGGAATTACATTTCCCAATATCAACAACTGGCCTATGCCATGTAACATCAGACGTTTGATGAAAAACCGTGAATGGATCAGCATCGCTTAACTTTACAAAATAACATCCCTTTTTGCCACGTTCTTTAGAATGAGCCCCCTGGATGTTTCCGGGATACACGATCGGTGGATTTTCCAGTAACTCTGTCCGTTGATGAATATGACCAAGCGCCCAATAATCGAAGTTTTTTTCGATTAATTCACTTAACGTAAACGGGGCATAAGCAGAGTGCTCCGTCTGTCCTTCTAAATTTCCGTGAAGCATTCCGATTTGGAAACTCTCTTCATCCGTCCTTTGATAAGCACTTACCATCCGTTCATTCACATGACGAGTTGGATAACTAAATCCATGAATCCAGGCAACCGTCTTTTCTTCTTGCTTGAATGGAACAGCTTCCACTTCCTCACTGAAAAAGTAGCTTGATTCTGGCCAAGTTAAAGCAGCCCACTCTCCGTCCAGTGCATCATGATTTCCATGGGAAAGATAGCTATAAATCCCCGCTTCATCTAATCTCTTTAACTCTTGTAAGAGAACCATCTGTGTCTTTATGCTACGATAGCTACTATCAAACAAATCTCCAACAAAAAGGACAAAATCGACACGTTGCTGAATAGCAAGATTAACGATAGCGCGCAAAGAGCGATAAGCACTTTCTCGAACAAATTCATGAATCGAAGTTGGTAATTGATTAGCACCGGTGAATGGTCTATCTAAATGTAGATCCGCACAGTGCAGAAAGGATACTTCTTTCATCACTCATCTCCCTTTCAAATGCTCTCTACCATTCATTTTACCATATCTAATCGAGCGCACGTTCGTACGCTTTCACATTCTTTACTCACCTGCATCGAACACTTATGAGCCCAACCGATGAAGATGTAAAAAATAAATAAGACCCGAAGAAACCATATCTCCGGGTCTGCTAACTTCTTTTCTTTTGATGTTATTGTTCACGTTTCGATAACTTTAATGCTTTTCCAATGTCTTTTAATGAAGATGACTTTCCATACATGAGAACACCACCTCGGTAGACTTTCGCGCCCATAATGCCAAATAACACAATTGCTCCAACGAGCAACGTAAGGCTTAGAGCTACTTCCCAGAATGGAATCGAGAGCATTCCTACACGTAAAAACATGACGACCGGAGAGAAAAACGGGATATAGGATGAAATCGTGACAAATGTAGAAGATGGGGTACTTAGTCCGAACATCGCTATAAAAAAGGCAATAATAATAAGAAGCTGTATTGGCATGATCATCTGCTGCACTTCTTCGGCTCTACTAACGAGTGAACCGACCATAGCAAGAATCGTTGCATATAGTAAATACCCAAGAATAAAGAATACAATCGCATAGACGATAAGCGAAGTTGACAAGTTGCCGAAATCAAGAAATGAAAGGAATCCTGTTTCTGTGAGTTCGTCTTCCTGCATTTGCATAAACAGATAACCACTCGCAATAATAATCGCGTATTGCGTTAAACCAAGCAAAGCGATTCCAAGAATTTTGCCAAACATTTGCTTTACGGGAGAAACACTTGATATTAAGATCTCCATCACTCGTGATGATTTCTCAGTTGCTACTTCAACAGCTACCATATTCCCATAAAAAATGACTGAAAAGTAGATAACGAACAAGAGCACATAGACAAACACGCGCGCTTGATTCAATTCCTCCTCCGTCTTTGCCCCTTTTTCTAAAGCTACTTTCTCAAACTGTACAGGCTGATCAATTTGATTAAGCTGCTCCGGAGTCACGCCAGCTTTTTCAGCTGCGAGTGTACTCTTCATTTGTTGAAGAGCTGTTTCAATCACTTGAGGAGTGACTTGTTCTGCCACCGTCTCCGCTTTATAAAGACCTGTCGGTTCGAGAGCTTCGTTTTCTTCTAGAACCAAGTAGCTGTCAAGGTCTCCCTGTTCGACCGCCTCTTCCGCTTCATCTTCTGTTCCCTCGAACTTTTCTAAGACAATTTCCGCGTCCATCATCTTGATTTGATTTTCAAGGGATGGATAAAACGAGCCAGTATCAATTACCCCTACACGATCGGCCTCACTTGAATCGAACGTATTCATAATGGTTGAGATGTTCGTAATTAAAAAAATCATCAATAATGTAATAACCGTCGTAATAATAAAAGCTTTGGACTTTAATCGGTTTAAATACGTCTGGGATAGGACGATGAAAAACTTATTCATATGCCGCACCCACCTTTTCGATGAAAATATCATTTAATGACGGCTCTTCTAATTCAAACTGTCGAACAAACCCTTTACTTACCAACTCCCGTAAAACGGTTTGAGACACTTGTTCATTTTCAATTTGAACGATGCTATGATTCAATCCCTGTTTCAATCGAACAACTCCGGCAACGTTTTCTAAAAAGGCAACGTCAAAATCTGCATCAATTCGAATATTCTTTTTTCCATATGAACGTTTAATTTCTTTTAAATTTCCTGATACAACTGCTTTTCCTTTATGTAGGATACAAAGATGCTCACAGAGTTCTTCCACATGCTCCATACGATGACTGGAAAACAAAATGGTCGTCCCACTCTTTTTCAAATCAAGCACCGCCTCTTTTAGTACTTCAACATTTACTGGGTCAAGACCACTAAAAGGCTCATCAAGAATGAGCAATTCCGGTTTGTGAATAACACTTGCAATAAATTGAATTTTTTGTTGGTTTCCTTTCGATAGTTCTTCTACTTTCTTGTCAAGGTACTCAGGGACTTTAAACCGATCAAGCCATATCGCTATTTCCTTTTCAACTTCTGCTTTCTTCATTCCTCTTAACTTACCAAGATAAATGAGTTGTTCTTTCACTTTCATCTTTGGATAAAGACCGCGTTCTTCAGGTAGGTAGCCAATTAAATGACTGGAATCATAAGAGATCCCTTCTCCCTTCCAACTAATGGTTCCTTTTGTTTGATCAATAAGTCGCAGTAACATCCGAAAGGTGGTGGTTTTACCCGCTCCATTCCCACCGAGCAAACCAAAAATCTCATTCTCTGGAATAGATAAATTAAGACGCTCAACTGCTGTAAAAGCGCCAAACTGCTTTGTAACATTTTGAAATTCGAGCATAATTTCCCCCTCTTAATTGATCTTACTTCATTCGAAACACTCCTCGATAAGTATAACGCTTGATTCATCTAAAAGATTCATTTTTTCAGAAAAAAGTGACAACAAATTGATCAATCGGTAAACTACTAATAGGAGGGGATTACATGGAAAAATACATTATCACGGCATTTGAAAAAAGTGGCGCTACCGTTCTTGATGAAAGTTTCGAGGCGCAAGACGACAAGGAAGCTAAAAAAGTAGGCGAAGAGCTGTTGAAACAAAAAGGATTTGAAAATCATACGGCACGTGTCGTATCATCTGCAGGTAAATTGATCGTCTTAAAAAGATAGCCCAAACGGACTACCTCACAAAAACCGCCCGTCCATAAAGGACGAGCGGTTCTCTTTTGATTACTTTAAGTTAATCCAAACGCTCTTCACTTCTGTGTAGTTATTTAGTGCATAAGAGCCCATTTCTCTTCCGATACCAGATTGCTTATAGCCACCAAACGGAGAAGCGGCGTCAAACGCATTGTAGCAGTTCACCCATACCGTTCCAGCTTTTATTTTGTTTGCAACATAGTGAGCAGACTTCAGATTCTCTGTCCAGAGTCCAGCTGCGAGACCATAGTTCGAGTCATTTGCTCGTTCGATCACTTCATCAAGGTCTTCAAACGGCATTGCCGCAACAACAGGGCCAAAGATTTCCTCTTTTGCAATGGTCATTTTATCATCTACATCAGAGAAAATGGTTGGCTGGACGTAGTATCCCTTATCATAAGGAACTTGTCCACCAGTCAGTAATTCTGCGCCTTCATCTTGTCCTTTCGAAATATATTTCATAACTCGCTCGTGCTGTTCAGCCGATACGAGTGGGCCCATTTCAGTATCAGGATCCAAGCCAGCTCCCTGCTTGATCTTTTGACTATGGCTTACTAAGTCAGCCATCACATTATCATATGCTTTCTTCTGAACAAAAAGTCTTGATCCCGCACAGCAAACCTGGCCCTGATTAAACATAATACCACTTAACGCGCCTGGTATCGCTTTTTTCATATCAGCGTCTGGTAAGATAATATTTGGAGACTTCCCACCTAGTTCAAGCGTAACCCTCTTCAAATCATTTGAAGCCTGATTCATAATATATTTCCCAACCTCAGTCGACCCAGTAAATGCAATTTTATCCACATTTGGATGTTTGACGAGTGCATCCCCTGCCGTCTCACCATATCCTGGTACAACGTTCACAACACCTTCAGGGAAACCAGCCTCTTCCATCAATTGAGCTAAGTAAAGTGCTGAAAGCGGCGTTTGCTCCGCAGGCTTAAGTACAACCGTACAACCAGTTGCAAGAGCAGCACCAAGTTTCCAGGCTGCCATAAGTAGAGGGAAATTCCACGGAATGATTTGTCCCACAACACCTAATGCTTCATGGCGCGTATAGTTAAAGAACGGACCGTTAACTGGAATGGTTTGTCCCATGATTTTGGTTGACCAGCCAGCATAGTAGCGAAAATGCTCAATCGCAAGTGGAACATCCGCATTTTGCGTCTCACGAATCGGTTTACCATTATCAAGCGTATCAATCATCGCAAGCTCTTCTTTATTTTCTTCCATCAAATCAGCTAGCTTATAAATTAAGCGACTTCTAGCAGAGGCAGACATGCGAGACCACGGTCCGCTATCAAAAGCTTTCCGAGCTGACATAACTGCTTCATCAATATCGTCTTTCATTGCTTCACTAACTGTAGCAAGTACTTCACCTGTTGAGGGGTTTAGCGTATCAAATGTTCTACCTGATACCGAATCCTTCCATTGACCGTTAATATAAAGTTGCTTTGTGCCTTTCAGAAATTCCGTCACCTTTGGATTCAAGTCGAGTAATTTTTGCATACTATCCCTCCAGAATTCAAAATTATCAAACATTATACATATTAGCTGTTTTTTCGTGAAAGCCTTTTCATTTCAAGAAAATGATACAAAAGTCGCACAAAAGACGCCTTCATTCCCTACTATTCGTCAGGGTTCGATGAAGGCGTCCGTAAACTTGAGCTACCTTTTTAGTTGGACACGCATTTGCTTTCGAAAAACTTCTTTTACCATATAAGAAACGCCTTGTTGATCATTTGATCGCGTTACCCAGTCGGCAAGTCTCTTTAATTCATACGAAGCATTCCCCATTGCCACGCCAAGACCCGCTTGTCGAATCATTTCAGCATCACAATCTGCGTCACCGATCACAACCATTTCATCCACAGGCACTCCTAATTTCTCCCCTAAAATACGAAGTCCTTTTGCTTTAGAAACGCCTTTTGGAATGATGCCAAAATTACATTTTGTCGATCGAACAACGGATATCGAAGGAATGCGCTCCTCTAACATAAGACGTGCTTCCTCTCTTTCTTCTTCATTAAAGAAATGCGCATCAATTTTTGGAGGAGAGAGGTCTTTCTTTTCTAGATACTCACTTAGTGTTTCCACAAAGTTTACAGGATAGAATAATGGATCTCCTATACCTAGCGTCATCTTTGCTGATAAATAGTTGTTATGCTTCACTCGATTTCCAACAGCTAGCCGTTCATGAATGATGCGAATATGGCAATCGAATTGCTCTAGAATATTAACAATCTTATTAACATCTTCGATTGAAATTCTTTCTTCATAAATTGGCTTTTCAACCTCTTCAGCAATAAAGGCGCCACTATGCGTAACGAGCATGACGTCATCTAACTTCACTGCCCTTGCAATTTTCTTAGCAGATGCAAAGTTACGACTCGTTGTGAGCGTTACGTATACTCCTTTCTCTCTCACATAACTAATGGCTTCCTTCGTTTCTTTGTCAATTTTATGATTAGATCTAAGTAAAGTTCCATCAATATCTAATGCTAGAAGTTGATAAACCATTCAAATCCCTCCTATATAGAAGTACTCCCTTCCCCACTTATCTCTATGACTCGTAACTCTTGTCTTATCACACTAATTTACCTGATTTAAAACGCTATCAGAATTAAGCGTTTAAAAAAGTGACAGTATGGGAAGTTTTAATATGAAACTAGTATTATTACAAATGTATTACAATAACGGAGAGGGGTCTTAGACGTATGACAAAAGGGAAAGAAAGAATCAGATTTGACTGTACAGGAGCATTTAGTGAGCCACATATTTATAAATGTTCTGAATGCGACCATGAATTTAGAGGGATCATTGCCGAAGATAAGAAAACGGATCACCAATTAAACTGTCCTCATTGTTCAGTAGAAGAGACGATCATTACACAACCGACTCAGTTTGAAGTCATTGGCGTTATTGAGAACGCTTCCTAAGCACTTATCCCTTTTATAGCTAATTCCGTGTTTTTGTGCTTATTCGAATGAAGCGCACGTTTCACTCGAATAAACCCAAAATCAAGCACCGAACGCACGAGATACAAAACATATAAAAAACCGCTCATCCTAAGATGAACGGTTTTTTTATTACTGCTGAATGTCTTCTTCAGAGCTACCGTAAAGGTCCTCTAGAGGCTTCGTTACGATTTTGTTAATGTCCTGAATTACCTGGCTCATGCGCTGTTCTTGCTGCATCAACTGGGAAATCACTTCATGTTGCTGCACAAGTTCAACTTGTTGTTGAGCTTTTTGAGCTTCTTCTTCTGTGATCTGTTGACCAGACATTTGCTTCTGTTGAAGCTCCATTTGCATGTTGCGGAAGTTATCAAAAAGTTTCTTTGATACTTCATCTTGATTTACCTGATCGTATAATTCTTTAAGCTTCGTGTAGTCCTCATGCTCGCGCATTGCGCTTTCTAATTCGTATGCTACGTCGTAAAGATTTTTCTCTGCCATTCTATCTACCTCCTTAGTAAGTGAGGATTATTTCGCTCTCATAACCCTATACTTCCCCACTATAACAAAGACTGAAACGAAATTCATCCCAAAAGGGTGATGATTATGCCTTGAATTAATCCAATCATACCTCCGAGTACTGCTCCTAGATACGTAATCATTTTAAATTCGCGCCTAGATATCGATAAAACCATTTCTTCAAGACGTCCTACTGAGAACGTCTCAACCTGACTTTTTACTACATCAGCAAGGTGCAATTGCTCCATGAGCGGCTGCAAATTCTGACTTAGGTACTGACCAGCTGCATCCACTATTCTTGGCACAAAGTCTTCAATAATACGCTGTTTATAAGGCTCTATTGCTTCTGATAGGCTTAGGTTCATCACATGCTGAATTGGAAGTTCATTCACAATAAGGTTCGTTATTCCTTGCACGAGCTCTTCTGAATCGAATTTGTCTTCAAACGTTTCTAATTTCGTTTCTTTAAGCGATTGCCATTCTTTCTCCAGCATCGTGATGATAACATTTTGAATATCTTTTTGCTTTAAAAGACGAAGCAGCTCAGGTTGCACCTTATCGACTAATCTTGTATTCGTAAAAAACATATTAATCATACTTCCAAGCGTTCCACGGTCAGCAAGATAACGATCAATCATGACAGATAGTTTGTTCTTTCCTTCAGAAGAAGCGATGTAGTCACTGATTTTCGTTAAAATAAGATCTGCAATCGGTTCGATTGCGCCATCAATTCTCTCCTGTGTTTTCTCTGGAAGAATCTCAGCTAATTCCTTGCTTTTTAAATTCACTAGTTTGGTTTCAATTTTTTTCGTAAGATACGTGCTTGCTTTTAACCTTATTTCTTGCTCGGGATTCTCGAGGTGAAGTAATCGCTTTAAAAGATCCTCGATTTTTTCATCAGACTCTACTAATTTCAACACTTCTTTTTGTGCATACTCAATCATCGTACACTTGAAAACAGGATCATTCATTTTTTGCTGAATTCCTTCAGCAGTTAAAAGGTGTTCAACAACCATTTTTCCAAGTTGCACTGCTAATTCATCTCTTCGCTTCGGAATGAGACCAGGAGTAAATGGAACTTTCCATTTACCTATGTACCGAGCTTCATATGGTCTAAACAGCATTTTAATCGCTAATGAATTCGTGAATCCACCTATTACTGCGCCAATAGCGATCATAAAGAGGATTGTTATAATTATGGACGACATGATACCTCAACCTTTCTATCCTTCACGTTCACATAGTAAACTTCATCTTCATAGTATACGATATCCGCTATTGCCTATCCAGTTAAAGGAAGGTAATAAAGCAAAAAATGTTGAACGAGGGTCTTGAATGAAACTTGCTGAAAAAATTATTATACAACCAGAAAATTCAAGCTCTTCCCAGTCAAAACTTACGTTAACCATTCCAGAAAAAATCGCTTCTAAATGGAAACTGACGGATTCTCCCCTTCCACTGCGATGTGGTGCGGTTGAAGTCAGCGTTTCAATAAAGGTCTATCATACACCATCAAGTCATACCGTATACTGTTCACCTGATCTCCTCCGTTCCCTGTCATTGCCAGATCAAACCATTCCGATTACCATGAGCTTTTGTCATCAGAAACAAATACTCTCACTTGGTCCAATCTTCTGCCTTGCTCTTAATTCTTCTTCAAAAGCAGAGAATCCGTTTGGATCCTATACGGATTTTTGTAAGGAAGTTGCAGAGTATTGCGAGGAACATCATATTCTTTTCTACGTGTATACGTTACAGCCTTGGAATGAAACAAAGGTATCTGGATTCATTTGGAATCAACGAACATGGGTGGAAACGATACTGCCAATACCATCCGTTATCTATAATCGAATCCATTCTAGAAAACTTGAGAATTCTCATTTTATCAAACAATTGAAAGTCTATTGGCAACAACAGAAAATCCCCTATTTTAATGAGTCATTTCTTGATAAATGGGACGTACATCAGAAACTCCTATTATACGATGAGATCGTTCCATATCTTCCTGAAACGGTTCTCCTAGAAGGGTTTGATACGATTGAAATCATGATTACAAAACATCCTATCCTTTATTTAAAACCGTTAAATGGAAGCCAGGGCAAACATATTTTTCGAATCAGTCAAAGTGATAATCTCTTCCATCTTGATTACTCTAGCTTTAATGGCAGTCAAACAATTTCATCTTCTGCCTTACCGAACCTCTACAAGACGATTCGCTTACGATCTAAATATATTCCCTACCTTATCCAACAAGGCATACCTCTCATCGATATTGACGGATGTCCCGTAGACTTCCGAATTCTATGTTTAAAAGGTACTGGTGGGAAATGGTCAGTTGTATCAGCTGTATCGCGAGTTTCCCGAACAAATGAACAATTTGTTTCAAATATCGCACGTGGTGCTCTATTAAAAAAATTCCATGAAGGTCTCGCTCCTTTTGAAGATTCGATGAAAAGCCAACTAATGCGGATTCTCCCTGAACTTGCTCGTGAAGTTTCACAAATCATTGATCGTGAGAGTGAAGGTTTATTTGGGGAGCTTGGAATCGACATGTCAGTGGATCAAGACGGTCATCCGTGGATAATTGAAGTAAACACAAAACCTTCAAAAACCTCAGAGGGAACAACCTTAAGTACCTACCGTCCGTCCGTAAAAGCGCTAATCCGTTTGGTACATTGGTATTCATCCTTATAGAAGGGGGAGATTATGAAATCATTTGGTATTCTCCAACATTCACTTCAACATGAAATGGATTACGTCTCCAAATTAAGTGAAGCTGGAATAGATTTAGGTTTCGACGTCTATCGTTTTTCACCTAGCCAGCATTCTTCTCATCACATACAGGGGCTAAAATACGAACCACTGCAAAAAGATTGGGTGGAAACGAACTTTAAGGTACCGGAATTCATCTATGATCGATGCTTTCATAGCGGAAGCACCACAAAAAAAGAAACAGCTTTTATTAGATGGTTGAAAACGGAATCTAACGCCACTTTCCTAGGTCATGGGCTTCCAGGAAAGTGGGAGATATACAAACACTTAAAGAAAAGCCCTTTACTAAATCGACATATACCACAATCGATAAAGCTTCATCCTCACACGTGTGCTAAAGTACTATCCGATTTACTAACTGAACACGGCAAGATTATTCTAAAACCAATTATCGGTTCACAGGGTAACGGTATCATGCTACTCACTCAAAACCAGGACCAGATTGGTGTTCAAATCAATCATAATGGGCGTATCTTTCATCATACTTATGATAAAACCAGTTCTTTACTAAAAATGATCAGGAGCATTTTAAAACAGCGCGACTATATCGCACAGCAATGGCTTTCTTTGCTTGATCAGAATAATCGACCGTTTGATCGAAGAGTGGTCATGAAAAAAACCTCCTATACAACCTGGGAAGAAATCGGTCGGGCAACTCGTGTAGGAAACCCTGAATCTTTTGTATCAAACTTGCATAGCGGTGGCACCATTCAAACCGACCAAAAGCTTTTAATGTCAGAGTCTGTCTTTCATCAAGCTGAGTCAATAATCAGCCGACTTTCTCATTGCGTAGCTACTATTTTAGAAGAAACTTTCTCTCCATTGTTTGAACTTGGATTAGACTTCGGAATTGATCGATCAGGTAAAGTCTGGTTACTTGAAGCAAATTCAAAACCGGGGCATAAGGCCATTCGGTCGCATCAAGATTACTATACGATTCCATTTTACTATTGCCATTCGCTTATCAGCGAGAAGAAAGGGGTTAACTGCTATGGAGGCAACTCTTCCATTAAAAAAGGATAGTACTTCTCAAGGGAATTTCTATGTTCCAGCCTCTCTGTTTAAGCGTTGGGTCGATCGCATTTCTTTTCCTAATCAGCTATGTTTTGGTTCCAGACGATCCTTTTGCACAGTCTCTCCTCATCCGGATAACAAAGAAGAGTACCTTCTATCAGAAGATTTATGGAAGGTGCTTGGTGTTCCTTCAGAAACGTCTGTTCATCTTTTTGAGAAGGGAAATTCACTTCATATCGGACCGCTAATTGGGATTTTCACAGCAGGTTTTACAAAGGATAGTATGAGACCGATTGGGGAAAGAAGTATGTATTTCGCTAAATTATTGTCAGCTACCTTGAAGTGTGGTGCTATTGGCTTTGCTTTTGGAGCGCATCACATTGATTGGAAAACAGGAAGTATTAAAGGATTGATGTATAACAAACGAGGCTGGTACAGAGTAACCGTACCAATCCCAGATGTTGTTTACGACCGCCTTCCAAACCGAAGCTCAGCAAGCATTGAACAAGTCAGTACGACAATGAAGAAACTTCAGTCGCAATACTTCACCCCCTGGTTTAATCCTGGATTTTTTGATAAGTGGACGATGTTCGAGAAATTAAGCACAGATGAAGCCGTTAAAGATTATTTACCAGAAACGGTTCTAAGTCCTAAAGCAACGATCATCGCAAGCATGTTGAAAGAGTATGAGCAACTATATATTAAACCTGCCAACGGAAGTCTTGGTCTTGGCATTCAGCAAATCTTAAAACCAGCTAATGAAAAGTATTATTATTGTCGCTTCAGAACAGATAAAGAGAACCGACTTAGACGATATACATCACTAGCAAGGCTCCTCAAAACGCAGTACCCAAATGGAATGGACGGTCTCATTGCTCAACAGGGAATTGATTTACATCGCATTCATCACCGTTCAATGGATTATCGCGTTCATACAAACAAAAACAAAGAGGGATACTGGGAAGTCAGTGCGATTGCTGCAAAAATCGCAGGCGCAGGAAGCTTAACGACTCACATGGCATCAAACGGAACGGTTAAAACAATTGGAGAACTCACTTCTGAATATGGCGTAAAGAAGCAGGTAGAAACTGATTTAATGGAGGCTGCCCTTCAATTAAGTCGTGCGATAGATAAAAAAGTCTCTGGCTTTATTGGTGAAATTGGGTTTGATCTTGGTATTACAAAAGAAGGGAAAATTTATTTATTTGAAGCAAATTCAAAACCAGGTAGAGGTATTTTCTCCCATCCGAAATTAAAAGCAGAAGAGGCAAGAACGAGAATGTTACCGATCGAATATGCCATCTTTCTAGCACAATCGACAATCGAAAAGCAACTGGTTACGACAGTATGATTGAATTATTTTATAGTCATGCAAATAAACGCTGGTATCAGCAGAGCAGTTATCAATCCATTTACTGGGGGAAAGAGCCAAATAAGCTCTCTCCCTTTCCCTCTTTTGCTTCTTCTATTATGAAATTGCAGTCGTCCCATGATGCCATCAGGCCTCTTGTCGGAATTCTTGCAGGATCTAACCCCAAGCATCACTTCAGTGGTAATGGCACGATATTCAAAGCCATTCAAAAAGAGCTTACTGATTCTGGCGGACTTTCTTACGTATTTACACCTGATGATATTCACTCATCGTTTATAACTGGTTATCTTTACGATCACTTTTCTCAAAAATGGACAGGTTATCGTTTCCCGTACCCTAACATCGTTTACAATCGGATTCCTGACCGCGAAGAAGAGCACTCCGATAAAGTGACCGCTTTTTTCAGCTTATTAAAGAAGAAAGGAATCCCATATTTTAATCGGTCATTTTTCCAAAAAGATCATGTACTTGCTCACTTATCAGCAAACGAAGAATTATTACCTTTTATTCCAGAGACAGCATCTGTTACCGAATCAAATGTAGAAAAATTTCTCAATACACATCACTCCATATTCTTCAAACCAACTTCAGGTAGTAAAGGAAGAGGAATTTTTAAATTAAATAGAGTAAAGACTGGATTTCATTATATCGATCATGAAAGGAGTTATTTATTTTCAACTTTCTCCTTATTAGAAGAACATCTTGCTGCTCAAATTGGAGAGTCTTACATCATGCAACGTAAAATTAAACTGGCAACACATCAAGGAGAAGCTTATGATTTTCGTGTCCTTTTACAAAAACCGTTCAAAAGCTGGCAGGTCACAGGCATTGGAGTTCGTGCAGCTCCACCTAATGGACTAACAACCCACGTTCCAAAAGGTGGGCGTATTCTTCCGTTTCATAAGGTTGCCACTCAGGAAGATGAAGCGCGACTGACTGCGCTTGCGATTCGTACAGCTGAAGTTCTCGAAGAAAAAGAACAGATGCTCGAATGCTCTTTAGACATCGGAAAAGATCAAGATGGACAGCTATGGATTTTTGAAGCGAATGCAAAACCAATGCGTTTTGATGAACCATTGATTCATCAAGCTTTTATACGTTCCCTCACCACATCTTTTCGAACGTATTCAGCGTATTAACTTCCTATGTTATGATGATAAAAAAGTGGACATGGGGGAATACAATGATTTCGCACTTTCAATATAAATCCGTTGGATCAAAAGTAAGAAAACCTAAATGGGAAGTATCTTTTTTTCACCAAGGAACGTATTACCGTACGCTATACCTTCATACTGGAGAATTCGAATGGTTCCAGCCCGCTCCACCCGAATCGGAACAAAACAAACTTCAGTCTCAAATTCATGAACTTATGCTTTTCCATGTATACGAACAAGATTCATAATCCTCCTCAAGGGAACGCATACTATCCTTATTCAATGAAATAAGGAGATGAATCAGGTTGCCAACTAAAAAAACAGAAGATTCAATGTACGAAGGCCGCGATAAGTATGATATGGATATCGACCGTATGGTAAATGAAGGAATGGCTGGCGGGGCCGTTCATCAAAGTTACAGACAAGCACAAATTGAAGAAGCCATCCCCGTGATGGAACAAGAGCCGCCCTATTCAAGCGTAGAAAAAAAAGATAAAGACAAACAGAAATAATGTAACCAAAGAACCTCTTGCATACGAAGAGGTTCTTTTCGATTCCTTCTCTATTAATTTGAAGCAGCTGATGCGTTATACTAGAGGATAACTGTACACTAGGAGGACCACTTATGAATGCAAAACTTGCCGATTTATATGGAAATGATTATGTCCTCACCTCCGAACAGCCCGATCTGTTCCATTGGTACCGAACCACTGATGGGGAAGAATTCGGGATTCGCAAAACTCGTCTTACGGGACGCGAGAAGGATCTTCTAAATGCCCTATTCCCATCCATTCGCATACTAGATGATCGGATGAATGAGGTTCAAGCAAAATGGGCTTCTCTCCTTTTTGAAGATGCTTCAAGCGTGGAACTTAACCTAAATTCACCTGTCCGGTATATCCATTTTTATTTAAAAGAAGCACCATCCGATCTTTCTGATTTTATCGAGGCTATGACTGGCTTGTTTTCTGAGGAAACCGTGCTCTTGTTTGAAAATGAGAGGAAAGGCGTCCTCGTGCAAGCTAACGAAATAGACGAACAAATCGTTCATGAACTTGAACAAACAGCTGCAGCCCTAACAGCTGACTTTTTTACTGGGATGTCTTTGTTTGTTGGTCAGACAATAAGTCATTCGGATAGCAGTCACTTAAAGCGTGTTTATAAAGCCGAAAAAAAATGGTTTGCTACAGGAAGAGAGCTGATGCCTTCTCAAATGGTTTTCACACACGTGGACATTGTCCCTGCTGTTCTTTTCAATGAAGCGAGTGAAGAAACCATTGATTACTTAATTAAACTCATGGAACCAATTCAACATGACTCTGAACTACTAAAAAGTATCCGGATTTATTTAGAATCAAACTTAAACATTACCCTTGCAGCAAAACAGCTTTACGTACATAGAAATAGTCTCCAATACCGTGTCGATAAGTTTATTGAAAAAACGGGAATCGATGTTAAGAGCTTTCAAGGAGCTGTAATGGTTTACCTTTCTCTTCTTGCCATGGAACTGCGTTAATGGACGCAGTTTTTTTAGTGCGTTACCCATTTCCTCTCACGTCTTTCGGTCAAAATGCACAAAACCTCTGAACAAGTTTGTGCACGCTTACAATTTACGACAGCGTTTTCATAGAGTAGACTTAGAACTAGCAAAAGGAGTTCATTTCATAGGAGGCATTAACATGGCAGAGATCGCACTCAATCACATTTACAAAAGATATGATAACAAATTTGAGGCAGTAAAAGACTTTAACCTTGATATTAAAGATAAGGAATTCATCGTGTTTGTAGGACCTTCTGGTTGCGGTAAATCAACAACGCTTCGTATGATTGCCGGCCTTGAAGATATCTCAGATGGCGACCTCGTTATTGGTGATCGTCGCGTAAATGACGTAGCACCAAAAGATCGTGATATCGCAATGGTATTCCAAAACTATGCCCTTTATCCTCACATGAACGTATACGATAACATGGCTTTTGGTTTGAAACTGCGTAAGTTCGACAAAAAAGAAATTGAACGTCGCGTAACGGACGCTGCTCGTATTCTTGGACTTGAAAGCCTGCTCGATCGTAAACCTAAAGCACTCTCAGGTGGTCAGCGTCAGCGTGTTGCACTAGGTCGTGCAATCGTACGTGATCCACAAGTGTTCCTAATGGATGAGCCACTTTCAAACCTAGATGCAAAACTTCGTGTGCAAATGCGTGCTGAGATTTCTAAGCTTCACCAGCGTCTACAAACAACGACAATTTATGTAACTCATGACCAAACTGAAGCAATGACGATGGCAACGCGTATCGTTATTATGAAAGATGGCCTTATCCAACAAGTAGGAACACCAAAAGATGTATACGATGCACCTGACAACGTCTTCGTTGGCGGATTTATTGGCTCTCCTGCAATGAACTTCTTCCGCGGTACATTAGAAGATGGCTACTTCAAGCTAGGTGATATTCAAGTGAAAGTTCCTGAAGGCAAAATGAAAACACTTCGTGATCAAGGATACTTGAACAAAGAAGTCATGCTTGGTATTCGTCCTGAAGATATTCATGATGAGCCAGTATTTATCGAGTCTTCACAGGATACAAAAGTAAGTGCTGTCATTGATGTAGCTGAATTGATGGGTGCAGAAACTTACCTTTATTCCAAAGTTGCAGATCAAGACTTCGTAGCACGCGTTGACTCTCGTACAGATATTCAAAACGGTCAGAATATCAGCCTTGCGTTTGATATGAATAAATGTCATTTCTTTGATACTGAATCAGAACTTCGCATTCGTTAATAAAATGGCTAAAAAAGCTTCCTCTTAAAGCGAGGAAGCTTTTTTATTTGTCTTTTTGCATGAAGCGGTAAATTAACGTCAATAATGTTTCTTGATTGACTTTAAGTCAAATGCTAACTACAATAAATTTATAATTCACATCAATTTTGTAGGAATTAAAAGGAGGACTTTATTTTGAACAAAAAATGGATGCTAGGGTTGGTACTTGCCTTAACACTTACTGTACTTGCTGCCTGCGGTAGCAATGATAATACAGAGAATAGCGAAGAAGGAAGTTCCAATGAAAAAGAAACACTGTTAATTGGAACGGAAGCAACTTACCCACCATTTAGCTATCGTGATGACAATAATGAAATCACTGGTTACGATGTAGAGGTTGCCCGAGAAGTAGCCGATCGTATTGGAATGAAAGCAGAATTCAAAGCAATTGAATGGAAAGGTCTTCTCTCTTCTCTTGAAACTGAGCGTATCGACATGGTAGCGAACCAGGTGACCATTACCGACGAACGGAAGGAACAGTTCGACTTTACTGAGCCTTATACTTATTCTGGTGGACAAGTGATCGTCAACGAGAATAATGAAGATATTAAAGGCATCGAGGACCTTGAAGGAAAAACAGTTGGAACCACACAGGGAAGTAACTACGCACAAGCTGCTGAAGAAGCAGGAGCTGAAACAAAAATTTACAAAGGCGCAAACCAGGTTCTTACAGATCTTAGTAACGAACGTAACATTGAAGCAGCGATGAATGACCGTCTCTTTATTTTAACGGAACTGCCTGAGCAGGATTATAAAGTAAAAGGCGTTGGAGAAACATTCAACAAAACGGAAATGGCATTTGCACTTCCAAAAGGAAATGAAGATTTGGTTAACAAGATCAATGATGCATTGAAGGAAATGAAAGAAGACGGAACACTCGCAGACCTTTCAAAAGAATATTTTGATGGAGAGAACGTAAGTGAGTGAGACAACTGATGTGTTAATTAATTCTTTGCCCTTTCTCCTTGAAGGGGCGAAGAATACACTTCTTCTTAGTTTCTTTTCCATCTTTGGTGCTTTATTCGTTGGATTAATGATTGCATTGTTGCGTCTTTCTAAAAGTAAAATAGCGACTGGGTTAGCAAAATTATATGTCTCGTTCTTTAGAGGCACTCCACTACTAATCCAATTATTTATTTTGTATTATGGTCTTGTCTCTGTTGATATCCAATTAACAGCCTGGCAAGCCGCATACACTGGCCTTATCTTACACTTTGGAGCCTATATCTCTGAATCATTCCGAGCAGCCATCCTCTCCCTCTCAAAAGGACAGTGGGAAGCTGCGATGTCACTCGGGATGAAAAAATCGTTAATCTACAAAGAAGTCATTTTACCTCAAGCTTGGAGAAGAGCGATTCCACCCGTGTGGAATTCTTTAATTGATATCGTAAAAGCCTCTTCTCTTGCTTCCGTACTGACGATTTCAGAATTAACCTATAATGCAGATCAGATTGCTGCATCAAACTTTAAAGTCTTACCAATCTTATTAACGGCAGCTTTCATTTACTGGTTCTTTACGACGATTCTTAATCTCATCCAAAGTTTTCTTGAGAAGAAATTGTATATTCCATCCTCTTAATAAGATAAAGAGCTGCCCTAACCGGCAGCTCTTTGCTATGTAATCCATTCTTCGATTAAATAGACGTCATTCCATCCGCACGTTGGACAAGATAGAAGATGGGGGCATTCATGCGCTTTGCTTTTATATCCGTCCGCTTTTTTCATTGATTCAATAGGCTCATATGCACTATATTCATCATAATACTCCGCTTCTCTTCCCTTATCCGTTAACTTATCTTCACATACCTGACAAACAAGCTCAATAGCAGCAAAGCTATTACAGAGCGGACATTCAAAAGACATAAAGCCTCCTCCTTCTATGGATAAATCACGTAAGAAGGGATGGACGAATCCACCCCTTACAGCCATGGTATAAAATTATTTTTGGTAACCGCCAAGCTGTTGTTCAGCCATTTGAACCAAACGCTTTGTGATTTCTCCACCAACAGATCCGTTAGCGCGAGAAGTTGAATCTGGACCAAGTTGCACTCCGAATTCAGTAGCGATTTCATACTTCATCTGGTCGATAGCCTGAGCCACACCAGGTACTACAAGGTTGTTAGAGCTTCCTTGTCTGCTTTGTTGTTGAGCCATGTCAATCACCTCCTTTGTACAACTAGTTTGTGAAATCCCGATTTTTATATACCAATATTTTTTGGTAAATAAGTCCATAAAAGCGGAAGTGGGCGATTAGACACGGCAGGCACTGGAGCCTTTTCATTTGAACACGGTCTTTGTGTTCGGATGAAAAGGTGAAGTGACCGAGTGTCTGCCCACTGCAGCTGGATCTAACGAAAAGCACAGACGAGCGTTTAGAAACGGAGATATTGGAACCCTTGAACTAGAACACGCCTTTTGTGTTCTGGTGAAAGAGTGAAATATCGCAGTTTCTGCGAGTCGCAGCTAGACCAAGAAAAGCCGAAGCGCCCGTTTAGCCTCGAAAAGCGCTAGAGCCTAATTCCACTTTTCTATAATTTCCTCGATACTTTTATTCTCTCCGCGGCAATGAACAATATCTCCGCTAAAATCAAATTATTTCATCAAAACAGTGAACGAGGACAAAACCAAAAAGACTGTACACAAAAAAGCAAGTGGCACTAGGCCACCTGCTTTTATCCAATAATAACTCGTTCAGTTGGATAGTGGTATCTTTCACGAAGAACCGTTCCTCGAATAAGGAAGAGAAACGAAAGAATCCCAATTCTTCCGATAAACATCAAACACATGATTACAATTTTACCAAACGTACTTAATCCTGGTGTTACACCCATTGATAAACCAGTAGTACCAAATGCTGATGAGACTTCGAAAATAATCGCCACAATCGGAAATGGTTCTGAGAATGAGAGCATAATAATTCCACAGCTCCATACGATAATGGCTACGGTGAAGACGACAAATGCTTTGTGAATGTCCTCATGATGCAATTCTCGTCCAAAAACTTTGATCGATGTCCCGCCTTTTGCGAAGAAGAAAATAGCAAGTAGTACAATTGCAAAGGTTGTTGTTCGAACTCCTCCTCCAACACTGCTTGGGGAAGCACCAATAAACATTAATGCAGATAATAGTAGCTGTGTAGGCTCCTGAAACTGATTCACATCCATCGTTGAGAGTCCCCCACTACGAGTAGTTACCGACTGAAACATGGCATAGAAAAACGATTCATGCCAGCTTTTATCCGCAAAGAAGGTCGTCGCTTCAAAAGCCCAAATCAGAATAGCACCTGATACAACTAACACAAAGAACGTCATTGTAGTTAGTTTTGTAAATAAAGAAAATTTGTAGCGATAACTATTTTGTCTAGAAAACAAAAAGTTTTTCACTTCAATTAAAACTGGAAACCCTATTGCTCCAGTCACAATCAATAAGATATGAATAAATTGCACGAAATAGTCTTGAGCGAACGGCTGAAGCGAGCTACCTGTTATATCAAAGCCACCATTTGTCGTTGCACTAACAGAGGCAAAGAACCCCTGTAAATAGGCTTCCTGCCAGGTTTCAAAGAAGCGAAGGTAATACGTACCGAGAACAAGAGCTCCAACCACTTCTATAATGAAAATCAAGCCAAGAATTTGTTTCATCAATTGCACTAGGCCTGCGAGGGTTGATTGATTTTGATCTGTCATAATCAACTGTCTTTCTTTCAACCCAATCTTCTTGCCCATGACAAGCCAAACAAATGTACCGAGCGTCATAATACCAATTCCGCCGATTTGTAGGACTGCCGCAATGATAAAGATTCCTGGCACGCTGAACGTATCCGCAATAGATACAACAGAAAGACCCGTTACACTTACCGCACTAACGGCTGTAAATAGCGCATCAATAAAGGAAAGCTGCACACCAGGTTTATGGGCAATCGGTAAACCAATTAAGAAAGTGGAAACCGTTACCGCTATTAAATAAAACAAAACGATTAACTGAACAGACGTTAATCGGATTCGTCGAAATCGAGATCTTAACAAAGCATCCACAGCCTTTTCATATAATACAAACTTTTCAGAGAGCTCCTAACCATTTGTTCCATAATTTAAAGTTAGGAGTTGAACTCATATGAAGGGTTAGATAATTACATTCCCTATCTTAACCCATATACGTTTTCTGTCAATCTCTTTCCTATATCCTCCATTATTGAGAATCTTCTTACCTTCTATTCCTTATTCCTTTTATCCGAACTAAAAAACCTCACAAAAATAAGAAGCTGTCAGTGACAGCTTCTTATTTTTGTTCCTTTTCTATCCAAGTTAAAATGGTTTGCACAGTTTCATCGATTTGTTGTTCCGATGTAAGTGATCCAGGATTATCTCCTTTTTGCTCACCGTACATACCATAATTCGCATGATTTCCGCCTTCAATTATATGGATGACAGCTTGAGAAGATAGCAAGCTCTCTTTTGCCTTTTGGTCAGATAAGGCAGCTACTCCATCATCCTCCCCGTATATTGTTAAAGTTGGCATCTCTAAGTTAGACATGTCTTCAATCGGATAAGCAGCGAGAAAAAACAACCCCTGTATGCGATCGGGATGTTCGACTGCAAATGAGGAAGCCACAGCACCACCTAGTGAATGACCACCAATGTACCAATTATCGATCGTGCTATACCGATCGATAATACTCGTAGCTTCGTCGCCATCCAGAATAGCGAGGTTTAACGTTAGTCTCGGGATGACAACAAAATAACCTTTCTCAGCAAGCTGGTGCGCTAGGTACGCATAGGCTTCTTCTTCTACTTTGCCGCCTTGATAAAAGATAATCCCTTTATCTGCGTCTGTTGATCCAAAAGTTAATTCATTTTCATTTGATTTTTCCATATAAGCTAGCGCTTCTTTCGTTGGTTCATATGCAGAGCGCGCCCAGAAAAAGAAAGCGATCGCCAGGACCACTACTAACAATAAAACAATAAGGCTGATTCGTTTTATCACTTTTTTCATATGAGATCCCCTTCATATGTGCATAATCACATATATCATACGATAGATCTCATACTTCGACAAGAGACACCTAAAACGATCGCTGTTTGCCTTGACTTAGAAGCGAATTAATTTCACACTGATACAGTTTTGCTTCTTTCGGACCTACCGCTTCACCCACTTTTGCTTGAAGTTTTGTGAGACGTTCTATTTCTTCTTCCGTTAAGTAAACAGGTGATGGACTCATAATTCCTTTTACCTTTGACCCGTCTGCTTCATTTTTCACAGCATACATTTGAATATTTTCATTTTGAATCGCACTGTTATTTTGATCAATAATTTGATCTGTTTTTTGATCCACGTATCGCTTTAGAAAAGCACTGCTCCCAAATCCTGTGAGCAGTGCTAAGTATAACAAATACTGAGCTGAAGCTGTTTCGATAAACAAAAGCGTTGTTAAAATACCGCCAATAGCTCCTACAAACGGCTCTTTTATAGACCCTAGACTGTAGTAAACTGTTTGATTTTCGTAATTGATTACTTTACGAAAACGCTGGAATTCACCTGAGATAAGAATATTCCCAACTCCTCCTAATGCGCCAGCGACCGTAATAAAGAGAAGATAAGTCCAGAAATGATCATTTAAATGACTCAGGATGTCCAAGGCCTACAAATACCTTCGATGTAATTTCTTTCCGTCATATGAAAAAAGAACTTCTTTATCTTCCACTTTTGTTTCCATATGAACCGGACGCCCCCAAAGCTGATAAATATAAGGAATAACGCGCTCTAGATATTGAAGATCAAGTTCTGTGTCTTCAAAAGAATGGTGAAGATACATTTCGCCAGCTTTCATATAGTTTCCGTCATTGACAGTTAAATAAGGAAAGCCGCCATTTACTCTCATTGTCACAAGTTGATCGCGAATATGCTCCCATTCTTTATCTACAATTTTATAATCGCGCCCTTTTTTCTGAAATAAATATAAATCTTCTTTGTGGACGAGGTCTTTCGTTAAATAATTTCGAATGAATGAAATATCAGCTTCTACTTCACGGACCTCAAACATCTTTTCTCGCCCTTTCCCAGGCTCGAATCCCCGCTGCCTCATCTCTTCCGTTGGGTTATCGTAGACTTCCTCAATATGCTCGAAAATTTTAAGCCCCAGGTAGTAAGGATTAATACGTGTGCGTGAAGGCTGCACAACATTAGCATTTAAAGAAGCAAATTCAATTGCTTCATCCGTCGTTAAATCCATTTCGCGCAGAATACGCTGGTGCCAATAACTTGCCCATCCTTCATTCATGATCTTTGTTTCAAGCTGTGGCCAGAAATAAAGCATTTCTTCTCGCATCATGGTCAAAATATCTCGTTGCCAGTCTTCTAGCTCCGTGCTGTATTCCTGAATGAAAAGAAGAAGATCTTTTTCTGGTTGTGGAGGGAATTTCTTCTTTTTCTTTGGAGTTGGCTCGTCCGCAGAATCATCCTTATCGATTGACCATAAATCATTGTATGGTGAATCATGTTTCACTGGAATTGGTGTATCGTCTTGATAATTATAAGTTAGTCTAGGGCGCATGATAGAAGGATCTATATGTTCTTGTATGGAGAGGACGGCATCAAGGAAGTTTTCTACTTCGTCTTTCCCATAATGATGTTCATAATAAGCAACACGCTCAGCAGTGGCCGTCATACTTTCCACCATGTCTCTTCGTGTATTTGAGAAACGAACATTATTCTTAAAAAAGTCACAGTGCGCCAATACATGAGCAATAATAAGCTTATTTTGAATGAGGCTATTTGTATCTAATAAAAAGGCATAGCAAGGATCTGAATTAATAACAAGCTCATAGATTTTACTTAGTCCTAGATCATATTGCAGCTTCATTTTATGAAACTGTTTTCCAAAACTCCAATGAGAGAACCGCGTTGGCATTCCATATGCTCCGAATGTGTAAATAATATCTGCTGGACATATCTCATAACGCATTGGGTAATAATCGAGTCCGAACCCTTTTGCGATCTCCGTAATCTCTTCTATGGCATAAAAGATTTCTTTCTCTGTAGACATGTCATTCCCTCCTAATATATTGCTTACTAATATGTATGACCGGACAAGTAGGTTCATGATTAGGGGGAAGAAAATCGTTATGGAAAAATAGTTGAATAAGTTTTCAGATAGTATTGAAAATTGTTTGAATAAGCGTATAATCAAGGTTAAAATTTCTAAGGATGTGGTTGAATGAAAGCTCTTGAAAAGGCAAGTCGCTTTGCGGGAAATACATTTGCAGTTTGGGTACTTCTTTTTGCAGTGTTAGGTTTTATTTATCCTGAAGGATTTACGTGGATTACTTCTTACATAACCATACTACTAGGCGTTATCATGTTTGGGATGGGGATGACCCTCTCTACCAATGATTTTAAAGAAGTGGTGAAGCAGCCAAAAAGTGTTGCCATTGGGGTGGCAGCACAGTTCATCATTATGCCATTACTCGCATACGCTCTAGCGGTTCTATTTCAGTTACCCGCTGAAGTTGCTGTAGGTGTCATCCTAGTCGGCTGCTGTCCTGGCGGAACAGCTTCCAATGTGATCACTTATCTCTCTAAAGGAAATACAGCTTTATCCGTAGCCATTACAGCTGTCTCAACACTACTTGCTCCTTTATTAACGCCTGCACTCGTTTTATTATTTGCGAGTCAGTGGCTACCGGTCTCAGCTGGAGATCTATTCTTATCGATATTCCAAATGGTCGTCATACCAATCACTCTTGGCGTTATCGTAAAGCTTATTTTCAAAGAAAAAGTTGCTGAAAGTGTAAAAGCGTTACCCCTTGTTTCGGTCATTTCTATCGTCGCCATTGTGGCTGCAGTCGTAGGCGCAAGCAAGGACCGCATCGCAGAGACAGGACTGTTGATCTTCTCCATTGTTATTCTTCATAACTTGCTCGGCCTAATCATTGGCTATTTTCTCGCAAAATTATTTCGACTTAATGAACGGGATCAACGAGCTATCTCTATTGAAGTTGGGATGCAGAATTCGGGTCTTGGAGCAGCACTCGCAGCAGCTCATTTTAATCCAATCGCGGCCGTACCGAGTGCCATCTTCAGTGTATGGCATAATATATCCGGTCCTATTCTTGCTACCATCTGGAGTAAAAGGAAGCCGGCTACTAAAGAACAAAACGTTTTATCAAAGAGAAGCGCATAGCAAAAAGGCAGGTCTCAAATGGAGACCTGCCTTCTTCTTTAGCTATACATTTTCTCTTCTTCATGAGATCGTGCACTTTCAACATGGAGTGTTTGCGTAGGGAACGCAAAGGAAACTTGCTCTTCCTCCATGATTTTCATAATTTTAAAGTTCACGTCTTGCTTCACATTTAAAAAATCGCCCCACGTTGTCGTATTTGTAAAGAAATAAAGAAAAACATCAAGGCTACTATGATTAAACTCATCAAAAGAAACAAAGATCGTTTCAGGGTGAATTTCATCATGATCTCGAAGCATCTTCTCAATACGAGTAATACACGTTTCAAGTCTTTCTGAAGGCGTATTGTACGTGACACCAACATGGAACGTAATCTGACGTTTCCCCATTTTTGACCAGTTTGTAATATTTTCATTAGCTAGTCTCGCATTTGGAACGGTAACAAGCGCTTGAGCAAACGTACGGATTTTCGTACTTCTAAACGTAATGTCTTCAACGACCCCTTCAACACTAGGCGTTTTAATCCATTCCCCAATTGAGAATGGCTTTTCTGTAATAATCACAATGCCACCAAAGAAGTTCTCAATCGTTTCTTTTGCTGCAAGAGCAAAGGCTAATCCTCCTAGTCCAAGCCCTGTAATAAACCCATTCACATCATAACCAAATTCTCCAGCAATGACGCTGAACGTCATGGCAACAATTAAGAGACGGAGCGTTTTTGATAGAAATGGAATTAGAAGTTGATCAATTTTTAAATTATATTTCGTGTTCATCGTTTGGAAAAACAATGAAGAAGCTGAGGATAAGTTATACAGTCCCCAAGCCGCTAAGAAAATTAACGATGAACTCATAATGTCTTTGAAGAGTTCATTATGATGATCAAGAAAAGAAACATATCGAACAGAAATATTTAATCCTATAATCACAAATAGCATTCGTAGCGGTCTTTCAAATGCTAAAAAAAGATGTGTGAAAAATTCATTAGAAGATTTTCTGCTTAATTTAAGAACGAGATTATAAATATACTTCGCGAAAATTTTCCTCATTAATAGAAAAAGAAGGAAGATTCCAATGGCAATTCCAAGCTGAATCCAGGTGTCATCAATACGTAACAAATCCATTACGCAATTTCCCCTTTACAAAAATAGGTTATAAAGATATACATTCGTTTTCATTTTCTTCTATTTGTCAGTTATCTAAAATTATACTACTTTTTTTGGATTTACTTTCACCGCAAACATCCCATTGGGAAATGACAATGCCAGCAAGAACGAGAAAGACGCCAAACCATTGAATCATATGAACGGCTTCATGGAGAATGATAGCCGAGAGAAACACTGCTGCGGGGAGCTCTGAAGAACTAAGGATTGTTCCAACACTCGAACCAACTTTCGGTACACCTATTGCCATAAAAAGAACAGGAAATATATTCCCAAGGATCGCTAAGAAGAAACCAAACAGCGTCCATTCTAACGATAGCCCACCATGTAGAAGAGATTCTGGAGAAAATGTCGTTAACACAAGAACTCCTGCGACGGTCACCATGAAAAAGCTTTTCTGTATTGCAGGAACTTCTGCTGAAGTTTTGCCCATAATAAAAATGTACATGGCAAAACAAATTGCTGATAAAAGCCCTAATATGATTCCGGTTGGATCATAAGCTAACTTCTCACTTCCAATAATTCCACTCGCTAGAATCGTCCCGATAAGAAGAATGCTAACGGAAAAAAACGTTTTTAAATCTGGCCATTTTTTTTGATACAAGGAATCAATGACAATACCAATCCATGTAAATTGGAACAAAAGCAGAACAGCAATGGAAGCTGGAAGCTTCGAGACAGCAAGCGTATAAAATATGGAAACACATCCGATCATAGCCCCGCCAATCAACAAAAATTTAGCTCCTTTAAAACTTGGCTTTTGTTTAAAGATTAGAAGTAGAACAAGTAAGATCAACCACCCAATGACAAACTGTCCTGCTAAAAGTTCTCCAACAGAAAATCCTCTTGTAATCCCTATTTTTGTAATTGTTGATAGTGATCCCAGACTGCATCCAGCAGCTAAAACAAGCAATACATACTTCCACATTTATGAATCCCCCATTCATTCCACTTTTCTTAATATCAACTTCAGAAAGAGCTTATTACTGTGTGTAAACAATAAAAAATCGCCCCCTGTCGATTTAATCAACAGAGGGCGATGAAAATGAGAGATCGGTCTCTCAGAAAAATCGCCGTCCAGCCATCTTTGGGCTGGTTTTAGTATACAATGTACAGCATAAGTGCTATTTTACAAAACGTCAACGGAAACATATTCTTTCAAACTTAATAAAATTAATAACTCTTTTTAATAAGCTTGATAAAGACCAGTTGTAATGAAGTAGCCAACTAACACACCCAGAAACACTGACATCGATATGTAAGACCATTTTGATTTGAATTCGTACCCAATTCCATCTACTGTTTCATAAATCCAACTGTATTGGACATACCCGAGTATAACAAATAGCATTACACCAAATCCTAGATTTGTCACAGTTCACTCCCCCTTATGTGTCAACTGTTTATCCTCGGTGTTTCCTAAAATTGTCTTCTAAAAAGAACAAAGGAACGAACAACAAGACATAGATAACCAACTAGTGATCACTTTATCGAGCAGAGAATGTCAAATCGTTCATCATTTCTTTACTCATAGGACCAATCACTTTCTTCATGATTATACCATTTTTGTCAATAACATAAGTAGTAGGAATTGTAATGGTCGCGAATGTTTCCATTAATTCTCCCTCTGTGTCCAATAAAATAGGAAAAGTAAGATTATTTTTCCTTGCAAAATCTTTTACAACCTGTGAGGATGACTCATTCGTTGTAAGATTAACCGCAAAGATTTCCGCATCAAACTCTTTCCCATCTTCCTCATAAAACTCCTGCATATCAGGCATTTCTTCTTTACATGGTGGACACCAGGTGGTCCAGAAATTAATAAAGGTAACCTTTCCTTTGGAATCTGAAAGGCTCACTTCTTTCCCTTCAAGCGAATATAATGTAAAATCAGGTGCACGATTTCCTTCTTCAATTCCTATTTCATGAGCATTAGACGTTACTTCAGCAGCTTGCATTTGAGCTGGATCGCTCACTTCTTTCTCTTGATGAGAAGAATAGAGACTATACGCCAAAAAACCAAGAACAACAACGATTCCTATTCTTAGACGTTTCATTTGCTCCTCCTTTTTTCAAATAAACGTAAAAGCAATCATCTCTATCCATTCATGCAAATAGAACTAAAAGCAAATAACAGAAATGAGAAGATCTATTATTCACTATTTCTCCAGCTTGCAAGTTATATACACTCTCATTCGTTTCGATTGACCACAAGATGAATTGTATCCGACACTATAAAATATTTGAGGGAAAATTAAACTAGCGACTTTTCACTAATAGTTGTACGGCTTCTTTTACGACGTCTTCTGTGGACTCACCCTTATCAAGTTGTTCTCGAATGCATTCTTCAAGATTAGAACCAACAATTAATCCAATTGTGCGGTCAATTGCCGTCCGACTCGCAGAAAGCTGAGTAATAACGTCTTTACAATCTTTTTCTTCTTCGATCATCCGGAGAACACCGCGAATTTGACCTTCCACTCTTTTTAAACGATTTTTCATTTCATTTGTATATTCCATGGTATGACTCCCTTTCATGTCCATTTAATTTATTATATATAAGAATATTCTGTCATAATTATATTAATTTCTTGCTACTTCTCTTCATATATTGTAAAATAAATCGTAATTTAAGGATAGGAAAAAGGTTTAGATCATTATAAGGAGGCAGTGCCTTTTGGATTTATCCGAAGATGATAAACGGTTATCTAAAATTTATCGAAAAATTGTTACCTCGAACGAATACAAAGCAGGTAAAATTCTCGAAAAACTAGATAGCGAAACGAAAGACAAAGTATTTCATCTCATTCGTAAGAATAAAGCTGATTACGAACATCAATTGAATAAACAACAACTTCACCAATAGTAGAAAAACCGGTTAGCTAACCGGTTTTTTTTTCATGTTTTTAGTTAAATAAGAAAACCAGGACGAACATTGTCCTGGTTTTCTTTCATCACTATCCTATTATAACCGGTCATTCACCTTACTCATCACAGATTTTCTAAGATCAGCCAATTTATCCTGACTGTGTTCTAGATTATCGCCATTCACTCCAAAATAAAACTTCACCTTTGGCTCGGTTCCTGAAGGTCGCAGACAGAACCATGATCCATCTTCAAGTTTATACTTTAATACATTTGAAGTAGGCAAATCAATTTGTTCACTCTTATCTTGACCTAAATAAGTTCGTTTACTTATCTCGTAGTCTTCTACGCTTTGAACAGTTAATCCAGCTGCTTCAGTAGGTGGCTCTTCACGAAACTTCGCAAGTAAAGATACGATTTTTTCAGCGCCTTCTTTCCCTTTAAGTGTTAGTGATTCCAGCCCTTCTTGATAATAGCCATATTGTTCGAATACCTCGAGAAGTCCTTCATAAAGTGTCATCCCTTTGGATTTGTAAAATGCAGCAACTTCTGCGGCGACAAGACACGCTTGAACAGCATCTTTGTCTCGAACAAAGTCTCCAACAAGGTAACCATAGCTCTCTTCATATCCGAATAAGAAAGTATGCTCCCCAGTCGTTTCAAACTCTTTTATTTTCTCGCCAATGAATTTAAATCCAGTTAACGTATCATATGAAGTCAGGCCATTGTCTTCTGCAATCTTACGACCGATTTCAGAAGTAACAATTGTCTTTAGGACTGCGCCATTTTGTGGAAGTTCACCATTTTCTTTTTTCTGAGTAATAATATAATTCAACAGAAGAGCACCAGTTTGATTCCCAGTAAGAACAACATATTTACCTTCTTTGTTCTTTACAGCTACACCAACGCGATCAGCATCAGGGTCAGTAGCTAAAAGAATGTCAGCATCTTGCTGCTCGCCGTATTGAATTGCAAGTTCAAATGCTGCATGCTCTTCCGGATTTGGAGAAGAAACAGTAGAGAAGTTAGGATCTGGCATCTCCTGTTCCTTTACCACCGTCACATTGTTAAAACCATAAGCTTTTAATCCTTCTCTAACAGGGATATTAGCTGTTCCATGTAAAGGAGTGAAGACGATCTTTAACTGCTCACCCATTTCAGAAAGTAGTGATTGGTTCACGCGAAGCGTTTTTAATTGCTCAACGTATTGACGATCAATCTCTGCGCCAATCATTTGAATGAGTCCTTTGTCTTTTAATTCTTGTTCAGAAGAAACGGTCACCTCTAACTCATTCTCTATGCCGTCTACATATGAAATCACTTCTGAAGCAGCTTTAGGAGGAAGTTGTCCTCCATCTTCGCCATATACTTTGTACCCATTATACTCTGGCGGATTATGACTGGCTGTGATAACGATTCCAGCACAGGCATTTAACATTCGAACAGCAAAAGAAAGCTCTGGTGTAGGGCGTAGCTCTTCAAAGACATATGTTTGAATCCCATGTGTCGCTAACGTCTTAGCGGCTTCCATGGCGAACTCAGGTGACTTGTGACGTGAATCGTATGCAATGGCTACTCCTCGTTTTTGATATTCCTCCCCGTTTGCATCTATGTATTGCGCTAGGCCTTCAGACGCCTTACGTATCGTATATAGGTTCATACGATTAGTACCAGGACCGATTTCTCCGCGCATCCCACCTGTTCCAAACTCAAGGTTTTTGTAAAAAGCATCTTCAAGTGCTTTACCCTGTCCACTAAGAGCTTCTAGATCCTTTTTTAATTCCTCATCAAGTGAAGTTGCTGATGTCCATCTCTTGTACGCGTTTTTCCAGTCCATTTTTTTCCTCCCGTTATGTATAGCTTCTTTATCACGTTTGTATCATTTCTAGAAAACCGACTGAAGTCCTTCCTTTTGGTCAGATTTTCTCCTATTCTTACTTAATCATAATACGAATTGTTTGATCAGCCAATGCTATTTAGGAAAAAGACACCATTTCCTAAAAACCGACAAAAAAAGCAAGCCGTTGAGGCTTACTTTTTATAATGAATTTCATATAAGTCTTTTCGACGATCTCGTAATTGACGAACCGTTCCAGACTGACGCTGCCTTCTTAGAATTTCAAGATCGACATCCCCTACAACGACAGTTTCAATATTCGGGTGACACTCTCCCGCAATGCCGTCTCTTGAAAATGCAAAGTCAGATGGCGTAAAAATGCCGGATTGCGCATACTGAACATCCATATTCTCTACTTGAGAAAGGTTGCCAATTGTACCAGCAATCACTGTATAAATTTGATTTTCAACCGCTCTAGCCTGCGCGCAGTATCGGACGCGTAAATATCCTTGACGATCATCGGTACAAAAAGGTGTAAACAGTATATTTGCCCCTTTATCCGTTGCAATCCGACCGAGCTCTGGAAATTCAATATCATAACAAATTTGAATTGCGATTTTGCCACAGTCTGTATCGAAAACTTCGATCCCATCAGAACCGTGGATGCCCCACCAGCGACGCTCATTCGGTGTAACATGGATTTTGTACTGTTTTTCAATCGTTCCGTCTCTTCTAAACAAATAGGCTATATTGTAGATTTTTTCATCCTCTAATACAAAGTGAGAGCCACCAATAATGTTCACATTGTACTTAACTGCTAATTCAGTGAAAAGTTCAATGTAAGGCTCTGTATACTCTGTTAATTTACGCACGGCTTTACTTGGAATTTTCTCATCCATAAACGACATAAGTTGTGTTGTAAAGATCTCTGGGAAGACTGCAAAATCAGAGCCAAAATCAGCTGCCACATCTACATAATATTCTACCTGGTTTGCAAATTCCTCAAAGGAAGATATCTTCTTCATGGCATATTGAATGGCACAAATCCTTACAGGGAAAGAGGACCTAAAGTGTCTTCTTGTCACTGCCTTATATTCAACGTTATTCCATTCCATTAACGTAGCGAACTGCTTTGACGCTTTATCGTCTGGTAAGTAGTTTGGATTGATTCTCATCACGTTAAAACCATTCATTAACTGGAACGTTAACACCGGATCATAAATATTTTGGAATTTCACTTCCTCCACATATTCAGATGCCTTCATTTCATCTGCATGTTTATGATAATTCGGAATTCGTCCACCGATTATGATACTCTTAACATTTAATTCACGTGCAAGATCTTTACGTGCATCGTATAAGCGCTTGCCGATCTTCATTCTTCTATATTCAGGATGAACCATTACTTCAATTCCATATAGGTTATAGCCATCTGGATTATGGTTTGTAATATAACCTTCATCTGTAATATCGTCCCATGTATGCTGATCATCGTACTCATCAAAGTTAACCATCAGACTTGAACAGGAACCAATAATTTCTCCCTCAAGCTCTACACAAAACTGACCTTCCGGAAAGATATCAAGGTGACTTTCCAGGTGTTCTCTTTTCCAGGGATCCATTCCAGGAAAACACTTTTTTTGTAACGCTAGGATTTCTTCGATATCCTCGTGATGAATTTGCCTGATCTCAATCTTTTTTTCGAATTTCGATACGTCTAATTCTGACATCTGCTTTCCCTCCACTTTAGATCTATTTTACTATGTACCCTTTTTATGGCTGTTTGTACCTTAATTTTATCATATGTAAAAAGAGAGGAGACTGACGTCGTCAGTCTCCCTGGCTTTACGCCTTTGGAGCACCATTCTGAGAAATGCTTGATAGCGCTGTACCCGCTTCTTGCTGATCAGGTGTTTTGGTTGCAAAATCTCCAAGTGACACCATTCCAACAACCTGATTGTTTTCTACAACAGGCAAGCGACGGATTTGATTCTGAGCCATCAAAGCCGCAGCTTCTTCTGCACTCATGTTAGAAGTGGCTGAAACAATGTTATCAGACATACATTGACTCACCTGACAGTTAGCATTTCCTCCAGTCGCAGTGGCACGAGTTGTAATATCACGATCCGTGACCATTCCATAAAGCTGACCGTTCTTCATTACTGGTAATGAGCCAATGTTGTGTTGGTTCATTAACGCGGCTGCTTCTTGAATGGACTGCTCTGGCGTTACAGACACAATGTTCTTAGACATGAGATTTTGCAGATTGTTTTGCACAAGCATTCCTCCCAGGTTGTATGATCATTGAGTTTGGAAAGGCATTGCCTTCCACCGTTATAGTGTAGGCTCAATTCAAATATATTATTTTTCCTTTTTATGTGAGATAAGATTATTTTCGGTATGGAAGCTAATATTCTTTCCGTCACTTGTTGCAATAATTGTTCCGATTTGATCCGTTCTAAGAATGGAAATATCATTCCCACGCAACCTTTGAAGCACATCACTATCAGGAAAATGATACCGGTTATCTTTTCCGACTGAAATCACAGCAGTTTCAGGACTCACAGCTTTTATAAACGCTTCTGTAGTCGCAGAGTTTGCTCCGTGATGGCCCACTTTCAACACTTCAGATACTAGATGCTTCTTTTTCAATCCATCGAGCATTTGCTTTTCCACTTCTACACCGGCATCCCCCATAAATAAAAAACGATTATCCCCATGTTTAAGACGCAGAACTGCACTATAGTCGTTAAAATCCTCGTACTCAGCATTTTCAGAAGGTGAAATCACCTGTACACTAACACGACGCCCAAGTTTTATCTTCACGCCTTCGTGCGCCGTCGTAACAGGAATGTCTTTTTTCTTCAATTCCTTGAGTAAAGATTTATAATGAGTAGTTGGATAAGATACATCTGGCATCAGCACCCGTTCCACTTCAAAACCTTTTATCACCTCATCCATGCCACCGATATGATCGTGGTGAGGGTGAGTAGCTACGAGATAATCCAATTGCTTAACTCCTAGCTCTTTTAAATAATTGGTTACCATTCCCCCATCACCATTATCGCCTGCGTCCACTAACATTGTTTCTTCTCCAAATGTAATGAAAATACTATCAGCCTGTCCAACATCCAGAAAGTGAACCTCAACCAAATTTGTTTCTGCAGTCACGAGATACGGCATTTGTAATAGGATAAGATGGGAGAAAAAAAGAGCGATTAAAAACTTCATCATCGTCCCTCCTATTTTTTCTTCCCATTAGTATGCTCTTTCCTTTCTTAACTAAAAGCATAATGTTGCTGGTAATCCGTTACTTTGCATACCAAAAGAAAAAACTCCCCATTTCAGGGAAGTTTTATGAACGAACTTCTTCTTCTTTTCGAAAGAAACTTTTCATGGCATGGTAAACATCTTTTTTCTCTTTTAAAATATAATGCCTAAATTTCGGGTCATGGATATTCTTATAAGCGCTCATTAGTGTAGAGTGTCTGTTATAAGCATTTACTTCTCCATATCCGAACATATTGGATACCTTCATGATTTGATTCACCAGTTTAACGCATCTTGTGTTATCAGACGTTAAATTATCGCCATCTGAGAAGTGGAATGGATAGATGTTATAACGAGATGGAGAATACTTTTCATCAATTAATTCAAGTGCTTTTCGATAAGCGGATGAACAAATCGTTCCACCGCTTTCTCCTTTTGAAAAAAAATCGTCTTCTGTGACGACTTTTGCTTCTGTATGATGAGCGATAAACTCGATCTCCACTGTTTCGTATTTTGACCTAAGAAAACGAGACATCCAGAAGAAAAAGCTTCTAGCCATATACTTTTCCCATTTTCCCATCGAGCCACTTGTATCCATCATCGCCAAAACAACCGCTTTTGACTCACGCTTAATTTCTTCATTCCATGTTTTAAAACGAAGGTCATCTTGATAGATCGGTGTAATTGCTGGTTTACCGCTAATGGCATTTCGCTTATACGCAGTTAATATGGTACGTTTTTTATCAATATTACCCATTAGACCAGTTTTTCGAATATCGTTAAATTCTACTTTTTTCTGGACAACATCTGCTGTTTCTTTTTCACGTAAATTCGGCAATTCAAGTTCTTTAAATAGGATATCCTGAAGTTCTACAAGCGACACTTCTGCTTCGTAGTAATCTTCTCCAGGTTGATCACCGGCTCCCTCACCCTTACCTGCTCCTGGTTGCTTTTCGCCGGAGCCATCACGTGCTACTACGTCTCCCACCTGGCTATCGCCTTCGCCCTGCCCAACGTGCTTTGATTTATCATAGTTGTAACGAATTTTATATTCATCAAGTGATCGAATTGGTATTTTAATGACATCTCGACCGTTGGAAAGAATAATGTTCTCTTCACTGATGAGATCCGGGAGATTGTTTTGGATAGCATCCTGAACTTTTTCGGCATGGCGTTGTTGATCCTGATAGCCTTTTCGGTGGAGGGACCAATTCTCCTGAGAGACGACGAAATTGTTGGAATTCTTGTCTTTCATGCCTTATTCCCCTCCTTAAAAAAATAAAATTTCTATCGGAAATTTATTCAATGATCGATGATCGCTCATGATGATTGTTCAAAAGCAGCATCCTTATATGGACATCCCTGGCTGCGTTGAATAGTATACTTTATCCTATGCAAATACAAGCGATAATTGACAATTAATTCTGACAAATTAACGTTTTATCAAACTTCTTATTGGATTTGGACAAAATATTGACCCTTCCTTCCCTCTTTTGCTATTCCTACGATTATTCCCCAAAAAAATAACCCCCGGTTGGGAGTTATTTTTCATCGGCTTTCTCTTCATGTTGAACTGGGTCTGGACGACGACCCTTTTTCTTAAGTTCATCATTTGTCTCTAGTTCTTCCATCTCTTTACCAAGCGCCTGCATTTCCTTTTCATCCATTGCCATTGAGCTATTGTCCGGTTTATCTTTTCGGTCTGCCATCATGCATCACCTCATTAATCTACGTACCCAGATCTCATCATTATTAACCTATTTGCACTTCATTTTTCGAACGTGAAGTCGAATTTTTCAAGTGGCCAATAACGAAGGTTTACTTCTCCAACTACTTGATCCATTGGTACAAAACCAATATGCCGACTATCATAACTATGTCTCCGATTATCACCCATTAAAAATAAAGAGTTCTCTGGAACCTTCATTTTGCCTGTTTTATCTTCAAGATTGAAGTTTTCCGTTAAATTACCGTTAAATATCTCATCCTTGTACCGTTCAAGATAAGGTTCACTCATCTTCTCGCCGTTTACATACAGATGATCATTTTTGTATTCGATTGTATCCCCCGGGAGACCAATCACTCTCTTAATATAATCTTCTTGTTCGTTCGCATGAAATACGACAAGATCAAACCGATCAGGCTCAGATACTTCGTAGCCAATTTTATTAATTATTAAACGATTCCCGTCTTGAATCGTTGGCATCATCGATTCGCCGTGTACCACATAATTCGTGATGAGAAATTCACGAATAACAATCGCCAGGACGACAGCTATTGAAAAAGCCTTTATCCACTCCCAAAGCGGATTGCGTTCCTTCTCCATCTCAAACCTCTTTTCAATACGTCTTTACGTCTAATCTATCACTCCTAATTAGCTGGCACAAGCGCACCCGCCTTGGTAAGCGATTACATAAAGAATGTTTTGGCACATTCATACATTCCAAAAAGCATACCCCCTTTTGAGGTATGCTTTTTGAAAATTATCGGTTTAGGAGACTTCCAACATAACGGAGCAGTTCGTTGGCTGAAATCGAATTGTAGCCATGTTCATCAATAAGACAAGCAATAACCTCATTGATTTTTTTGAGTTGGTTCTCATTTGGTGTTTTAGATGAAGTTGTAATTTTTACGACATCTTTTAAGTCTGCAAACAATTTCTTCTGAATCGCTTCTCTTAAACGCTCATGAGAATTGTAATCAAATTTCTTACCTTTCCTTGCGTAAGCAGAGATTCGAATCAAGATCTCTTCACGGAATGCTTTCTTCGCATTTTCAGAAATTCCGATTTGCTCCTCAATCGAACGCATGAGTTTGTCATCTGGACTCATTTCTTCACCAGTCAGTGGATCACGCAATTTATTTTTATTACAGTATGCTTCTACGTTATCAAGATAGTTATCCATTAACGTTTTCGCACTTTCTTCATAGGAGTATACAAAAGCTTTCTGTACTTCCTTCTTCGCAATTTCATCATATTCTTTACGTGCGATCGAGATGAAATTCATATAGCGCTCTTTGTCTTCTTTCGAAATAGAAGCATGTTGATCTAGTCCATCCTTCAATGAACGTAATACATCTAGTGCATTAATGGACGGTACTTCTTTTCTTATAATGGTGGAAGAAATCCGGTTAATGACATACCGTGGATCAATTCCGCTCATCCCTTCATCTGAATGCTCTTTATGAAGCTCATCCACATCTACCTGATTAAACCCTTCCACGATTTCTCCATCATAGAGTCGCATCTTCTTAACAAGATCTACTCCCTGACGATTCGTATCTTTTAACCTCGTCAAGATGGAGAAAATGGCAGCCACTCTAAGAGCATGCGGGGCAATATGAACATCTGCCACATCGCTTTCACGAATCATTTTCTCATAAATACGTTCTTCCTGACTAACTTTCAAGTTATATGGAACCGGCATAACAATAATACGAGAGTGAAGAGCTTCATTCTTTTTGTTCGATATAAATGAACGGTACTCCGCTTCATTCGTATGGGCCACAACTAATTCATCCGCCGAAATTAAAGCAAAGCGCCCGGCCTTGAAATTCCCTTCTTGTGTGAGTGACAGCAAATGCCATAGAAACTTCTCATCACATTTCAACATTTCCTGGAACTCCATCATACCGCGATTTGCTTTATTTAACTCGCCATCAAATCGATATGCTCTTGGGTCAGACTCCGATCCAAACTCAGCAATTGTTGAAAAGTCAATACTCCCTGTTAAGTCTGCTATATCTTGCGACTTTGGATCTGATGGACTAAATGTACCAATACCTGTCCGCTTATCTTCGTTAAAGAAAATACGTTCAATCACGACATCTTCAATACGGCCACCATACTCCTCCTCAAGACGCATAACGTTAAGCGGAGAGAGGCTTCCTTCAATTCGTATTCCATATTCCTCATGGAACTCATCTCTTAAATGATGTGGAATCAAATGAAGTGGATCTTCATGCATTGGACACCCTTTAATTGCATATACGGCACCTGAATCTTCATGTGAATATTTTTCTAAACCTCTTTTCAATACAGTAACTAGCGTCGATTTACCACCACTAACTGGCCCCATCAATAAGAGAATTCGTTTCCGAACATCTAACCTTTTGGCAGCTGGATGAAAATATTCTTCTACAAGACGTTCGATAGCTTCCTCGAGACCGTACAGTTCTTCTGAGAAAAAAGAATAACTACGCTTCCCGTCAACTTCATCGATCCCGGCATCTTTTATCATATTATAAACACGTGAATGAGCTGACTGCGCTACTTCAGGTCGTTCCCGGATAATGTCTAAATACTCGCTGAAGGTTCCTTCCCACTTCAGCCGCCTTTCATCTTCTCGATGCTGCTGGATTTTACGTAAGATATCCATTACGAGCCCCCTCCAAGTTTGATTCATCGGATTTAATACATGTTATGCGGGGATGTCCTATAACATTCGGCTTTCTTTTTGAACGTAAAGACACGGATAAGGGCTAAATAAGTTCACGTAAAAGAGGGATCACAAGAACTTTATAAAATAAACAAAAAGAGCCGGCTCGGCCGGCTCTCACTCTTACGTATGATAGACAACAGTAAACTCACTAAGTTCATTACCAGTTGCGGGTGATTTCTCTTTCGATTCACGTTTTTCTTTATGAGCATTCTTGAAGGAATCGGAATGTACCCAGTTCTGATAAGCCTCTTCATTTTCCCACTTCGTAAACACAATTAACTTTCCATTCTCAGCAGATTGTTCCAGAAACATAAATTCTAAACAACCTTCTACATTCTTCATACTCTCTGCGCTCTTACCAAAACGTTGTTTCATCATGTCCTTCGCTTCATCTGGCACCTTTAATTCATTCATGACAACATACATAATTAAAAAGCCTCCTTTATCTTTCTATCTCTATCCTATCGAATAACCGTATTTTTTTCCAATTCAAACCACCCACATCTCCAAGAATTCCCCTCAAAACATTCACACCTCACCTCACATGGTTTATAATGAGAGGTAGATTTGGACACAATTTTACCTGAGGAGGATGAGACCATGAGTTTCCTGGGTATTTTAGTAGTAATCCTGGCATTCCTAGCAGCAATCTTCACAGCTGGCTACAACGACCGACCAAGCAAAACCAAAAAAGGTAGTAGGTAAAACGAAAAGCGGAAGTGGGCGGTTAAATCCGCAGGATGTTGGAGCCCTTTCGAATGAGACGCTTTTTGTCTCAATCGAAAGGGCGAAACAGCCGGAGGATTTGCCCACTGCAGCTGGACAAGAAAAGCGGAAGTGGCCGGTTAGGTCCGACAAGCGCTGGAACCCTTCAATATGAACACGGTCTTTGTGTTCATTTTATGGGGTGAAGCGATCGAGAGGCTGGGCGCTGCAGCTGGATCTAACGAAAAGCGGAAGTGGGCGGTTAGACACGGCAGGCACTGGAGCCTTTTCATTTGAACACGGTCTTTGTGTTCGGATGAAAAGGTGAAGTGACCGAGTGTCTGCCCACTGCAGCTGGATCTAACGAAAAGCACAGACGAGCGTTTAGAAACGGAGATAGTGGAACTCTTTATCTGAATAACGCTTCGATCGTCTATCAAAAAAAGAACGACTTACAGCTCTTTGCTGAAAAGTCGTTCTTTTTTATTTCATTCCAGGGTAATTTTGCTGTCTCAACGCTTCATAAACCATAATTGCAGCTGTATTAGATAGGTTAAGAGCGCGAACGTGATCAGTCATCGGTAGACGAAGACAACGTTCTTTATTATTCTCAATCAATTCATCTGGCAAGCCGTTTGTTTCTCTTCCAAAAACAAAATACGTATTCTCATCTTGATCAGAGTAATCAAAATCAGTATGTGTATTTGTACCATATTTCGTTATATAGTAATATTTCCCATCCTGATTTTTTTCAAAAAACTCATCTAGAGAATCATAATAATGAACATCAGCATATTGCCAGTAATCCAATCCAGCACGTTTCAACATCTTATCATCAGTTGAAAAGCCCAATGGACGAATTAAATGTAAACTTGTATGAGTAGCTGCACATGTTCGTGCGATATTCCCCGTATTCGCCGGTATTTCTGGCTGAAAAAGGACGATATTTAAAGACATCTTCATTCACCTCCACTTCAAAACATTTCTATTATAGCATGTTTTTAAATGGAGATGGAATTCACTAATCTTCAATATGAAAAAACTTATACTTGATTTCAGGTGTCCACGCCGTAGAATCTTCATAAGCCCAATAGCGCATTCTGCTATTTGTCGTATGAGCATTTACGAGAGGATACCCCTTCTCATCATTATCAACAACGAAAGTAGTATGTTGCCAATGACCATCTCCATCGAAGTCATAGCAAATAATATCTCCAGGAATCAAATCATCAGGATTTGCTACTTCACGTGCGCGTAGACCAGTCTTCGAGCCACTTAAATGCCAGCGAAGAGCATGGGCCACTGTCCAAGAATAACTCCAATTACTCCCTTTCATCCACCATCCTTTTGTGCGATCAGGATAACCACGCATTAGAGCCTTTCCCGCATGAAGACATTGTGAAATATAGTTCGTACAATCAACATCAAATGATTGATATGCCGGGTTATAATCGTCCCACCAGCGTTCAGCATACTTAAGAGCAGATAATCGATCATAGTATGACCCTTTCATACGAACGCGATCGTCTCCTTCACTCTCTATTGTTTGAGGAGGCTCTCCTTCAACTTCCACAGAACAATCTAAAACAAGATCACCTTCACTCATCTTCGCGAATCTCTTTTCCATTCGTTCTTCTTGATAAAGTTTCTTTCCTTGCTTGATCAAGAACTGTTGATGGAGAAGGTAATCATACATTTGATCATTTGAAAAACCTTTCTTGCTAAGAAGGATTCCTTTGTTTTTTATTCGAATAACAGCGGCTCCTCTATCCTCACATTGTTGCAGGTACCGGGCCGCTGCTTCTTCTTCTGTTGTAGGACGAATTCCTAACCTAGCTAATTCCGTACCATTTATTAAACTAGTTGCTTGATCTTTCCAAAAAGATTTCAACTCTTCTCCCCACCCCATATGCGTCCCCCCTCATCGCAATTTATGATAAGGGAAACTCACACATGACATGGAATCAAGAATGAACAGCTGCTTTAGGTGAAGAATGATTTATTTTTTTTAGGAGTTTATCAAACCAACCGACAAGGAAACCGAGTAGGAGGACTTCAACAAACGTACCTGCACCAATGGGACCACCAAGAAGAAAAGCTAAAACAAATGCAATAGCTTCCGTTATCGTCTTTGTAACACCGATACTCCATCCGGTTCGTTCAGTAAGGGCAAGCATTAATTCATCATTTGGAATAGATGCCAATGAAGCAAATAAATACACAGCTATCCCAAGTCCCATAATGACTAATCCAACAAGAAACAACATCCATCTGGGAACGATTCCATTTACGTCGATAAAAGTTAATATTTTTAAATTCAATAAGTCTACAAACAGTCCTAGTAAAATAATCGGGATAAAACCAGCCAGATTAGGCTTTCTCATCATAATGAGACTGTTAATGAAAATCAAAATACCTCCAACAATAAACACCCATGATCCTACTGTAAATCCGATTTGATCAGAAAGAGCTACATAAAGAGCATCCCAGGGAGCAATTCCAACATCAGCATTGATTAACAATACTACTCCAAAGGCAAGGGTAAATAGGCCTGCTACGTAAATAAGGCTTTTCGACAAAAAGCTGTTCATCATTTCCACTCCTCTTAAGAAGACTCTGAATACAATCATTTGCTTGTTGCATTCATTACTTTTTATTTAAATTTTTCATCTGTCATTTAACCGCATTTGCTATTTTACAAGAAAGCACACGCTTTTTGTAGCATTATGCCTAAGACGAAAAATTCAAAAAAGCCTGTTTGCCACGGATAAATCGTAGCAAACAGGCTTCAAATCTTGTTATGGCAACATTGCATGCATGGCATGGTGTTGTTCAAGTGATAATAAATATTCTTTCTTCGTGACGCCACCACCGTATCCAACGAGAGCACCATTGCTTCCAATTACTCTATGACAAGGTACAATAATGGGAATCGGGTTTCGATTATTAGCTGAACCAATTGCTCGAACAGCTTTTGGGGCGGAAATACCGACGGCAACATCTCTGTAGGAACGCGTTTCCCCATATGGAATTTCCGAGAGGTTTTTCCATACTTTCTGTTGAAAAATCGTTCCTATTGGATCAAGCTGAAGATCAAAAACCTTTCTTTTTCCACTGAAGTATTCCTCCAATTGCATGACAATTGGTTCAATCATATCAGAATTGAAAACAAGGTCCGCATTTACATGATGTTTCTTGTACCATGTTTCAGCAGCAGGCAGCACATCCTCCTGGCAACCAAAATCGAGCCTACTAACTCCTTTCGAACTAGCAAACAACGTTAATGTACCAATCGGTGATTGAAACTCCCCATAATAAATCACTTGTTTCTCCATTCTATCCCTTCTTTATTGTACATTTTTCACTATCTTACAACGCATCTAATCGTTTGACCATCAGCATTAAGCCTTATTTTGAAGCATTGACAGGCCCTTAGCGATCATCTGCCACATCCGTATCTTTTTCTCTCATTTGCTCCTTCATAAGGGCATGAAGGGCCTTCTTACCACCGATTTTTCCAAGAGCCCACGCTGAGGTTCCGCGGATCACCGGACGAGGGTCGTTTTCCATCACTTCCACAAGGGTATCAACTGCTGTTTCATCTTTATAATGAGCAAGAGCAAGAATCGCATTTCTCTGGATTGGCTTCTTCCCTCTCCATGAGCCCGCTGCTTTACCAAATTGCTCTTTAAATTCACGATTCGTCATGGTTAAGAGTGGGATCAATTTTGGTTTTACCATTTCTGGATCAGGTTCGAGTTCAGGATGGTGATGAAAATCTTTTCCTTTGTTTTTAGGACAAACAAGCTGACACGTATCACACCCATACAAACGATTGCCTAATTTAGACCTGTATTCGTCAGGTAAAAAACCCTTTGTTTGCGTAAGAAAAGCAATGCATTTATTCGCGTTAAGCTGACCACCTTCAATCAAGGCACCCGTTGGACAGGCATCTACACAAATATTACAGTCTCCACATCCCTCCTCAACAGGCTCGTCAGGTTCCAAATTTAGATCAGTAATCATTTCACCAAGGTAGACCCATGATCCAAATTCTTCTGTTATGGTCATTGTGTTTTTACCGCTAAAACCAATGCCGGCTCTTTCAGCTACAGCTCGATCGGATAATTCGCCCGTATCGACCATTGAACTCGTTCTAGCTTCAGGAACCTTCGATTTAATATATGCATCTAGGAGGGAGAGTTTCTCTCTAAGCACATGATGATAATCAACACCCCATGAAGCGCGACAAAATAGTCCTCTTCGTTCGCCTTTCTTACTTCTTGGGCTATCCTTCATTCGCGAAGGATAAGCAATGGCAATCGAAACAATCGTCGTTGCACCGCTCAACAAAAGCTCAGGCTTTGTTCTCTTCTCGATATTAGATTCCTCGAACCCCGACTGATACCCAAGCTCTTGCTGACGCTGCAATCGTTGTTTCAGTGTTTTAAACGGATCTGCAGCAGCGAAGCCTATTTTATCAATCCCAATTGTTTTACTGTATGCCACAATATCAGCTTTTAATTGTGCGTTTGTCATTCATTACCCTCCTTTCTTTATTGGCGTGAGTTTATTTTATTTTTAACGTTCGAATCCGATTTAATATCGCCGCCATTTCCGTTCTTCTAATTCGAGCAATGTCTCCTGGATGCTGATCTTGAAATAACGAAAAGGAACCTAGCCCCTCACTATTTATTCTTTCTTCAATGAAGTCCAATAGCTCAGGAATCGACTTATTTCCTAACATATGATTTCTTTCTAGGAAATGAAGAACATCAGCAGCAAATCTTGTTTGGCTGGAATCAACAAGTTGCTCTACTTGAAGAAAGGAAACTTCCGTATGACCATATTGAATTTGGTGCAGTCCTCGAGCAGTCACTTTCGATTTCTTTCCCTTTTGACTGTTCAAACTACTCCGTTCAGGTACTCTCTTTCTTGCATCACCAAACGTTTCTCCACCTTCTTTTTGGCGGGCCGATTCTTGCGCAATTTCTTTAGCTTTTTTGGTTACATCGTATGGACGATAATTTTCCATTAGAATGACCTGATCAGCTACCTCAAAGTAATCCCCAGATCCACCCATAACAAGTACGGTTGATATGTGTCGTTCTGTACTCAATTGCTTTACACGATCAATAAATGGGGTAATGGGTTCTTTTTCCTTTGCAACTAACTGCTGCATCCGATAATCTCGAATCATAAAGTTTGTCGCACTCGTATCTTCGTCAATTAGAAGCGTATCTGCACCAGCTTCTAGTGCTTCTATAATATTCGCAGCTTGTGACGTACTTCCACTAGCATTTTCAGATGTGAAAGACCGTGTATCCTTGCCATATGGAAGATTGTTGATAAATGGCGATATATCAACTCCAGTTACCTGACGTCCATCTTCAGAACGAATCTTCATTGCGTGGTGATTTGTGAGCACATACTCTCTTCCATCTCCTGAAATATGATCATAGACGCCATGCTCCATAGCATGCAAGAGCGTACTTTTTCCATGGTAACCACCACCAACAATTAAAGTAATCCCTTCTTTTACAGCCATCCCTGCTAAAGATTCTGACCGATGTGGAATCTTAAGAGATACTTCCATACTTTCAGGCGATTCAAATTGAACAGCCTTTTGCTGCATAGGACGATCGCTAACCCCACTCTCACGTGGCAAAATAGCTCCATTTGCTACAAAGCTAACATATCCGTTTTCAGTGAGGTAGTCACGAATCGCCTCCTGTTGATCTGCTAGAAAAAGCGCCTTAACAATGAGATCTTTATTTAGTGCAAAGACAGATTTTTTCATAACGTCTGGAATACGATGCAAAAGCAAGTCAAGCGCCTGTCTCCCAAGAACTTTCCTACCTTGAGCAGGTAATCCAATTGATAGACAAATTGTAATAACTTCCTCTGTGAGGTTCACTGCGGCTCGCTCAATGACCTTTTGACTAGGTTGATCGATAAAGAGCAATCCACTTTTCCCGGTGCCTTTTGCATGCTTCTCCGTCTTTTTAATGGCCCCTCCTACTTCTCGCGCAATCCAATCTTCCGTTCGGACTCTCCTCACAGACGATTCAAACCATTCACGTTCTATAATTGTTTTCGTACGAGGAACGATGATTCTTATCCGAGAAGGGCTTGCAAACGGGTCTCCCTGAACATAATCAATCGCAAGGGTAAAATCATTAAAGTTATAGCGTCCTTTAATGTCCTTGTATGCCTTATACCCTTTTCCATCAATGCGTTCTAGCTGTTTTTTTAGTTCCTTCATATATGAGGCAAACCTCCTTTTAAGCTTCAAAATTTGGTATATGGTAAAATGAACGAAAAATATGAACTAGGAGGAAAGTGTGATGACCAATATTACTCTCGCTCCATCTATTAAAGAGCTTTATCCTGATTTTAAAATTGGTTATGCTATTTATCATAATATCGTGGTTGAAAAGTCACCGCAAATGGTACGCGGTCGCTTTCAATTTTATCAAGAAACAATGATGATGGACCTTGAACAGATCGATCTCAATTCGTTTTCCGCCGTCTCAGAATGGCGATCCATTTTCAAAAAATTCGGCACGGATCCTGCTCGATATCGTCCCTCTTCTGAATCTCTCTTACGACGATTAAAAAAAGGAAGTGCGATACCTCTCGTTCACTCTGCTGCCGACATCAACAACTTACTATCGCTTCAATACAAAATTCCAATTGGAATCTATGATCTTGATCAAATCGAAGGAGATATTACGATCGATATTGGAGATAATGATACCTTCTATGAAGGTTTAAATGGTCGTGAGGTCTCTTTTAATAACAAAATCCATTCGTTCGACCAAAAAGGTGCGTTCGGAAGTCCGATTGTCGATTCTAAAAGAACGGCCGTAACGGAAAATTCAACAAACGCGATTCAGCTCTTTTATCTCCAACCGTCACTACCCTTATCAGAATGTAAAAAACTAGTAAACGCTTCTGCTGAAATGTTTCATCAGATTCATGGTGGTCATGTTGAAAACGAAATTTCCATTTAAAGGAATATTTTAGACATAAAAAAACGCAACGCTTCGTTAATATTAACGAAACACTGCGTTGGGTCAATGGTGAAAATTCGAGGAATTTCTACAATCCTCGCTGATGTAGATAGAATACCATAGAACGTATGTAAGAAACAACACATTTTTCATAATTTCTTAACAAAACAATTCTTTCATTTTATTTTTAGGACACCTTTACGCACAGTATCAGGTTTGACGCCTACTAAATCTCCATCTATAATCGGAACTACCAATAGAAAGGAGAACGAATATGGAACCATTCTCTACACCATTTTTCGAAGAAAATTTTCGACAATACATACAAAAAAACAGAGATGTATTCTCAAAATTAGAGGCAATGAATAGCTACTATCGTTCTGTCGTTTCATCTATGATCTATGACAACCTTAACAAAAACTCTGAAATTGTTCGTCGTATTCGTAACCTTGATTCAGCTTACAAAACGATTAAACAAGAAAATACAGACGCATAAGAAAAAGCTCTCTTTTCAATAAGAGAGCTTTCTTACGCTTTTATTTAGGAAGATCGCAAGAGTCAGCAGAACACGCTTCTGCATTACCACCAACGACCTCAAGCTGATTACCTTCTCCCCAGGCCTTCTGAACGGCCTGTTCGAACATTTCGACAGGCTGAGCACCTGACACGGCATATTTACCGTCAAATACGAAGAACGGCACGCCCTGGATGCCTAGCTGACTTCCCATTGCTTCATCACTGCGAACTTCTTTCGTAAACTCTTCAGTTCCTAGCATACGTTTTATATCCTTAGCGTCTAACCCAAGCTCCTCACCAAGTGACGCAAGTGTTTCATGATCACCGATATTTTTGGATTCAGTAAAGAAGGCATAAAAAAGACGTTCTGACATCTCATTACTTTTACCATGCTCTGTTGCATAGTGAACTAGACGATGGGCATCAAATGAATTCGTTGGAATCATTTGATCGAAATCATACGTAAGGTTTTCTCCTACAGCTTGTTGTCTCATATTCTCACACATACCTTGAGCTTGTTCTAGACTCACATTATATTTCGCTGCTAAAAGCTCAGCCATGCTTTCTCCATTAAATTCTTTTGCATTCAGATCAAGTTCAAAGCTTTTAAAAACGACTTCTACTTGATCACGCTGTGGGAAAGTCTGAAGCGCACTCTCAAGACGTCTTTTTCCTATATAGCAAAATGGACATACAAAGTCAGACCATACTTCAATTCTCATCAAATCACTCTTTCAGTTTATCATTATTTTTACGTACTTATATTTTATCACCTCTATTTTCAAATGAGCAGGAATTTGCTCAACAAGGTCTTCACTATGAATCATTGAAGTTTATTAGGTACTGGTGGATTATGAACATTTGACCCCACCTCATCAAATAAAGTGGATTTTTTATCAACAGAATTTGCCGGAGGTGTCTTTAGTACAGGACTGTTTGATAAACCATGGATAACTTGATTAAGGCTCTTTAACTCTTCGTAGATCTTGGCGACCTCCTCCTTCGTCGCAGGTTGCTTCGATTCTTTAAGCTGAAATCCAAGCTGGCCATTTGGCTCTAACGTGGCATCAGCTACATCCGAGATAGAGTGAATTTGTAATTGTCTTAGTTTCATTTCAAGCTGATCAACTGTAAAGCGTAATTTTTTTAAATTATTTTCTTGTAGAACGCCATTTTTAATTAGAATTTTTGAGCGCCCAGTAATAAACCGTTCTAGCAAATCAAATTTCAGCTGACTATATTCAACAATAACGAGAGTTAAAACAAGTGCCAGGCCTACTAAAAGTGTCGTAAACACGTTTTTACCTACAATGGGTTGAATAAGTAATGAGCCAATCCCAATCATGATGACTACTTGGGCAAGCGTCATTTGGGAGATCGATTTACGACCTGCCACACGTAAGAGCAACGTTCCCCCGATCACAATTAACACAGCTTTCCATAGTAGATCGAAATCCATAAACAGCCTCCTAGGTATATTTAATTCTATCGCTTAGTATGCCGTTTTCTAGTTAGTTAAATCTGGTTTCACTCAAATAAGACGATAAAGGTTAAGATATATAAAAAAGACCTCAACGAGAACGTTGAAGTCTTGTAATTACGTATGTAATGGTACCGGTGGTCGGGTTCGAACCGACACTCCTCTCGGAACACGATTTTGAGTCGTGCTTTGAGTTTCGTTAATTCTATAAAGGTTGAGAAACCGTGATATTACCGTATATTCGAACGTTAATTGTGGTTTTCTTTACATCACTATTCGTACGACTAATGTACATTGTTCATTATAGTGGTATTTTATTATTTTTGCAATCAAATTCAAATGAAAAAGAATGCCTAATTTAGACGTTTACTAGTTGCGATTACTTCAAAAATAGAAAGAAGGATTTTTGTTTCCGTATGAAATACTATGAACTTCGGCTTCTTCCGCCTTCCGTTTTATAGATTCGCTTACATGAAAATGTATTAATTAATATATCTTCTTATTAGTATAATTATTAAGATAACAAGCTATAAATGGTTTACTAAACCTACTTGATTCCATATGATATACGTCAATAGTTCCAAAATATTTATAACATTGATATAAGCCGTCTGCAGTTCTTAAAATTTCATCCTCTATCTGTCTATCTAAAAGAGTATCTTCAAATTTTATTAAACCTAAATTCTCATATATAGAAACTATCTCTTTTGCACGCTTTATATATTGACTTTTTTCACAAGTACATGGAGGTATAGCCTTTCTTCTTTTAGAAGGATTAAAACTATACTCTGAATTACATTTAGGACATTTCAAATAATATGTTTTTTTGTCGGATTTAAATACATGGTTAGGTAGTATGTCGCCGTTTCTTTTAAAGTCCCAATACTTAACTAGTTCTGACCATTTATAAAATAATGTTCGCTTGTCGAATTCTTTTTTTATCTGCTTCTCAATATGAACAAAATCATTTCTTAAATTTATTGGATTTTCTAGAAATATGGATTCTTTATTCTTATCTATGTAATTTAATAGTGCAAAAATCACTTCAGATATATTAGTATAGTTATAATTTGGACTATATAAATAATACCAATCCGCAGGATACTTGGTTTTTGTTTGTTGTTGTTTTGAGACTTCTACTATTCTAAGTAATCTCACTTGGTTATTTTGGCAGATTTCATACTTTAATTTGTCATTATTATTGTTTGAGTGGTATCTTTCCCCATCATATTCAATTCCTAATCTATATTCAGGGATATAAATATCAATAGACATCCCCCTTAACCAGTTAAATTGTTTTTGACTTTCAATATTATTAAAGGCTTTTTTTAAATAATAGTATAAATACTGTTCGGGAATAGACGAATGTATTACCCTTGCTAAATAACTAATATCTGCAATTTCTGACTGTAATTTTTCAAATCGTTTACTTAATGCTTTTTGATTCTTACACTTTAGGCACTCTATTTTATCTTGTAAAATGCGTTCTTTTACTTTTAACGCTTTATATGACCCACATTTTAAACAATTCCATTTTACATATTCTGAACTATTATAGGCCATCTTTGAAGCCTTAGTAAACTTCTTATATTCTCCTAAAATACCGCCGTATTCTTCTAAAATATCCATACGATTGTTATCTATACACCATTTTTCCAACGATTTTACCATCAGATATCCCTCTCTAAAAATACGCCTAAACTGAATTGCCCAGTATTATTTATACAAAAGACACTATCCGTTTAAATAACGACCATTTTAATCATGCCCTTTCGTATTCCTTAACCACAAAGTATTGTACGTTTGCTTCAACAATAACTAAGACGTCAGTTAACGCCAAAACGGGGCTATCTTCATCATCTTCGAACTTGTTTTAATTGAATTTCTAGCACGTATTAAAGAAGATTCTTCTATTATATGTCCTATTTCTTCGTTAACTAAATGGAATGTCATTAGCTTTTATTATTCTCACTGGATATCCATGTTTCTAATCTATCTCTATAATTACTTAAGGCTTCTAACTTACTAACTCCATCTGTATAATCATCCGGCATTACTTTAATAAGTTGATTGAAATACTCTACAAATGAAATATCAAATGCTATCAACTTCACTCTCCATTCTTCTATATTGATAGTCTCTCTAGCTAACATAGGGGGTTTACTACCATCACTCAACACCATGGGAAAAAAATTACTATCACCTATTCCTAAACCATCAATATGAAAGGTTCCTCTGTGCTTAAGATGATTATATTTATCTCTAATTTCTTTTGTTTTACTACCATTGAAAAAGGAATTGGCTAGTTTGTAATAAGTATTTTCTTTACCTAAAAGCTTCTTTACCTCAACAAGTTTGCAATTTTTTGCAGTATTAATGTACTTCTTTTCATTCAACATACCGTAATCTTTACTTCCGTAATAGAAATACAAAACTTGCCAAGATAAATCTATGCAATAATTATAGTGTGCTAATGAATCAAAGAAGAATTTTGATTGCATGTATTTTATACCTAAATCGTTAGAGTTCATAAATACATTCTTCAGTTTATTGAAATCACAAAAGTCTAAAGAACTTCTAGCATTACTAAATTGGGTATAAACATCATGTATCTTAGTTCCTGCTAGAGTTTCATTGGGTAAGTATTTTAAGTAGTGTGGTTCAAACGTGTGATATTCTAACCAATTCTTAACGCTATATTGTTCATAAAGGGCTTTAACGTTCATACTTCCCTCCCAAATGGAAATATTCTTGTTCTATTTCATCGATGTAGCTAAAGAGATGTTTTTTTATTCTTTATTAATGTCTTTATCTAGATTCTTTATGATTTTTTTTAGTTTGTCTTTGCCATCCCCTTTGAGAATTTCTTTTTCTTCCTCTAATATTGCTTCAATCAAACTATTAACTATATTAGATACTTTAATGGTCGCATCTTCATAAGTAATTTCTAAATCAAAGAATCCAACCTGACTAAAAGCCATTAATTGTCCCATTTCTCTAGTTAATGAATGGTGAATAATATCATCATGTGGTGTATTTTCAAGTATTCCTTCCCAAAAATAAGTAAGCCATCTCTCCATATCAATTTCTTCAGAAACACCCCTAGATTTTGCAATCAAAAGAAAGACATAAAACGTTAATTTAGATGTTTTTTTAAGAAATACTCTAAAATAATTTTCATCAAAGGTTACTGCTAGATTATTTTCATTTTTATAAGATTCAGTTTGTCCATCATTATATAACTCCTCAATATTTCTATTTAAAGATGAAAAGCCATTATCTACTTTCCCTAACATCCCTTGCATATCGTCTATACTTTTCTTTATTGTCGTTACATCAACTTTAAAATCATCCATCATTTTTTCTATTTCACTCACGTTTGAAAGCTGATTAGTAGCATTCTCAATCTTTTGTGCAGATGTATCTAGTTTGTGAGTTGCATTTTCATAGGTGCTACTTTGATAAAACGAATAAATTATCGCTATAACGGCAAGTAGTATTGAAACTATTGTTCCTGCAAACCCAACGTGCGATACCATATTACTTCCTTCTCCACCGAAATAGAAAGCAGTAAGTCCCGTTATAACTAGAACTAGAATACTAAATGTATACCAAAAGTCTCGTTTATTAGGGAAATCATTCACATTCTCTTTCTTCTCCTTATTCTCGTCCATAAAATTCCCCCTTGTTTTTTTACATTATTTTACCACATGTATCTACATAAGCAGTGTCAATTCCACTTCACATAAAAGTCTTTTTCTGAGTAGTAAATAGCAGCAACTAAAACATTCACTTATATTAAAAAAGAGAAGCCCGATGGCTTCCCATTATTGTGGTGCAATTTCCCAAGTTACTTGTTCGTCAGTCCATGAGAAAGTTGGTTCGTAAATTAGTTCGTAAGCGTCGGCTTCAGGCACGTCGTAAGTAAGTGTACCACTAAGTTTCTTACCTGCGTTTACATCTCCACTAATGTCTAAATCGTCACCGCCAAAGTATTGTTCTAAAGTATTTCCGTCCATGTCATACATGTTGAATTCACTTGAGTCAAAGAAAATCTTATCGTCTTTGTTGTTAGTTACGTTTACTTCCATTTGAAGAATCTTACCTTGTTCGGAAGGTGCATACTCACTAGCTTCAATGTACTTAGCAGAAGCGATAGTAATTTCTAAACCATTAAGGTCGATAGTGTCACCGACTTTGAATGTCTTGTCGGCTACTGTTTCTTCGGACTTAGCTTCTTCCTTAGAACCGCCGTCGCTTTCGCTTACTTTAGTACCAGAAGTAGTATCATCACCGCCACTTGTTGCTACTGCAATAATAATAATTAGAACGATAAGACCTATAAGTCCTAAGCACCCCATCTTGAAAAACTTCTTCATACTTTCTCCCCCTTGAAGAATTATGCATTTTGTTATAAATGTAAAAAATGTTTTTACATTACACATATTACATAATACAGGATATTAGAATATTAATCTACCATAATATTGGAAATTGAGGTAGAGATTGTACCATAGCTTTAACAATAGTAATAAACAGTGATTATATTAAACTTTAAAAAACTTTATGAACGATTATGTAAGAAAGAACGGCTAATACTTCGCCGCCCTCTTATTTCTTAAATTGTGTGCGTCCTGCATTTGTTTAGGCGTTGCAGGTTTGTACGTTTGTTTCTTTAGCTTTCTTGTCTTCTTCTTTGCCATTATTTTTCTTCCTCCTTGTCTTCTTTCTTAATCTCGTTAGGGGCAATCTTTGCTTCTTCCTTTTGTAGCCCGTCCTTACCATATCCATTGATGAGTTTCTCGATACTTGTTAACTCTCGTTCCTCTACATTGTCCTTGTTGAGTACCGCGGTTTCTTCATCGTTCTCCTGGTTCTTTTCTTCGGTCATAGAATAGCCCTGCATTAACTTTTCAATAGGTGACATTATACTTTCCCTCCCGTTTGAAGTGATTTCTTAATAGCTTGTAACGTCGCTTCGTCGTCGATATTTTGAATGTGAAGTACAAATAATGCTAGTGTTTCACTTTGAAGACTGCGTACTCGTTTACCTCTGTTTAGTGCTTCCATGTATTTTTCCATTTCTCATTTCTCCCTCGTTTTAAATAATATTTTTCAAAATAAAAGGCGGGGTTTTCGTTGCCCGCCGTGTGGTGTCTTTTTCAATCTAAAAAAGTAATTAAGGAGTGAACAAAATTACTTAGAATACTTTTCAATAACTTCATTTGAATAAGGAATTCTACCGTTATAAACGTCTCTCATTTCGCCCGTTACTACCATCGGGTGGAATTCCGTACCCGTGTATTGATTGACAATGTACATCATTTTCATGTCGATAGGCGTTGTTTTCAGTCCTACTTGTTCCTTAACGTTGTTAACCTCGCGAAGTCTCGCTTCTGACTTCTTAACTTCTTCCGTGTATTCTACGAATTTCTTAAAGTATTCCATCTTCATTTTCTGAATCTCGCGTTCATGTTTGTTAAGGCGTTCTGTTTCCTCGTTGCGTACCTTTCTGAATTCCGTGTCAATCTCGCCCTTTAGTCCTTCTAGTTGCTTCGCTTCTAAGTCGTCTAGGCTTGCCAGTTGTTGCCTAACGTCTTGTAGTTCCTCGTTAGCCTTACCAATAGCCTTACGAATCTTAGTATCTGAATAGCTTGTATCGTCTTCTAAGATAGCTTGTTGAAACTCGTTTTCCTTTTGGTCGACTAGTGCCTTAATTTCGTCGTTTAGTTGTGCTTGCTTCTTTTGTAGTTCCTCGCGTTTTGCTTGGATACGTTCCCTTACTTTGATTACCTTTTCTGTCGCTGATTTGAATAGTGTCATGATTAATCTCTCCCTTTGATTTTTTCTAGTTCTGAATAAACAACTTCTATTAATTCGTTAGGATAAACCGCAATTAAACGGCGTTGCGGGTCCCGTATCTTTCGTTCAATTGGTGTAAGTGCGTTGTACATTTCCTCAATGTCTCTGATACTTGCATGTAATTGAAGATGTTCTTCTTTTGTCTTATTATGCTTGTTAAGTAAACGGAGATAGTTCCCACGCTTCGAAGTCTCTTTTCTCTCAATGACTTCTAACAATTCGGTACGTTTCAGACAAGTGTTTAACACTCACTTCATATGAACGTACAATGCGTTCTAATTGTGTTCGGACATATTCTCCGCTAATAGTTTTATTTAGTGTTGGCGTGTTTAAATTGTAATCCGCAAAGCCTGCTAAATCAGCATACGCCATAATAATTTCTCTCTTCTTTTTGAAAAACTATTTTACTCGCTTTATTGTAGGTTCTTCTAATAGGGCTTCTAGTTCTGCTAGATATTCTTTAGAAGTTGGCTTATGTGCACCACTTGTTTCCTCGTTAACATTGTGGCTTGTAACCTCTTTCTTTTCGGGTGCTAGTAAGCCGTGAATCTTTGCGTATAGTTCCATGTGCTTATATGAACCCGACTGCATTTTCTCTGATAGCTTCTGATAAAACTTAGGTAAGTCATTTGTAGACATTTCCTTTTGAAAGTCTGCGTGTAATTGCTTGCCGTGGTCTGTTGATTCCCACATGTACAAGGTCTTACGGCTAATGCCGTGTGATTCGGCTATCTTTTCTTTAGTTTCTCCTGCAACCGAACGTCCGAAGTAATCTTCTAGGATTCTAATTTGTCTCGTGTCTAGCCTTGCGTCTTTCTTCATTATCTTTTAACCTCCACTCCTTCTATATTTTCCGTTAGAATCAGAATCGCAGCTAGTTGTTGGTCGGTGTATCCCAGCTTCCGAAGTTCTCGTAATATACGAAAATGATTTCTAAATGTAATTCCTGCTACTTCTCTTTCTAGTTGCGTAAAGTGGTTAAGTGAAAGTCCTACATTCTTTGCGAACTCGGTAGCACTTACCCCCTTTAGTAACCTCGCTACTCGAACCGTAGCCCCCGATAATTTGAATTCGTTTTGTTCCAATTTCTAACCCTCCTAAATAATTTTGTATTTATCCCTTTTTTGTAACCTTTCTTCGTATAAGAAAAAGGCGGAACAAATTAATATCCGCCGTTCCCTTACGAAAGGAGATTCATAATGCCATACGAAACACTTAATCAGGAAAAGAAAGTAATATAACCACCCCAATTAAGGCGGACTATATTTCATCCTATTTATACGACATTTAAAGGGGGGGCTTTTACGGGTATTTTGACAAATTTCTTTAATTTTTCTAAAGTCCATTCACATTTTAGACAAAAAAGAAGAACCCCTAAGGATTCTCAATAAATATTATTTTGTTCGGATAGGTAAAGTTCCTTTATCGTTTCAAGTAAAGTAAGCCCATGCTTTCGGCTTCATGTTCTGATAGGTCATTAACATTGAATTTCCGTATTGGTGAAATTATATTGTCACTAACTCGGCTTCCTTTGTAAGTCCTGCCTTCCCTATACGTATCTATTTCACTACGATAATAAGCATAAACCGAACGCACATAGTTCATTTCTACCTCATGAAGTTCTGCAACCTCTTTCCATTTCAGTTCTCCTTTCTTCAAGTCTACTAGAATCTTTTGATTTAATTTCTCGTCGTTTGCTATGCGTTCCTTTCTAACCTTCGGGTTCTTCTTTGTCTCATGCTTGCCCGCGATTTCCTCAAAAAGTGTATCTAATTTATCTAATGCTTCCATATTAACTAATCCCCTTTTCGTCTTTGTTGTATTGGTTATATACAAAGGCTTCGTATTCCTTCGGTGTCATTCCGTTTCGTTCCGCCATCATTGGAACTAGAATGTTATAGAAGCGTCTTTGTATAAAGTTGTATTGTTCCTTGGCCCATTCAAATATGTTTTTATTGCCTTTAGTTGCGTTAAGATAAGGATTGATGAAGTAGCAATTTTCAAAGGTACTTCCTCCGCCGTTAGCTACGGGTACGGCGTGTTCAAATTCTAATTCTTCTTCTAGTCCCGACAAGATACAACGTCCTTGTTGTTCTTCTCTTATTTCTTTAACAATATCAGCCGTTAAGGTCGCTAGTAGGTCTAACTTCTTTGCACGGGCATTATGCCGTACTGCTATTAGGTGGTCGGCGTTATCATCATTCCAATTCTTTTGATACTCTGCCCGTTTAGTGCTTTTTCGTTGCCAATTGCTGAAATAACTACCTTCACATACCTTACATTTAGTTCGGTATTTAGGAACATGAATTACGTTCCCTACTTCTCCAATGCTTTCTAATTTGATTCGTTTAGTCCCCGAATTCACAAAGTATTCGCCTACTTCTTTACGTTGCTTACATTCACCCATACAGTCGATATACAATACCTCGTAATTATTATTTAGGAAGTACATACCGCTTTTATTTGTTGAACGTCCTCTTTTCATTTTTCCGAAATTAATAGTCATAATACAATCTTCTCCGTTTCTGTTTACAAAATGTAGCCCCGCCCCCATTTGGCGGAAATCTTGGTCTTTATTCTTTAATATTGTAAATATCTTAATAGATTACTTATCTCTTTTTGTATAATAGAGGAAGTGGTTTTCTTCCTCATGTTTATCTTGTTATATGGTTCTAGTTATTGGTTCTAGTTATGTCGTCATTCCGTACACAACCAAAGCACAAAATGAATACAACTAAAACTCAAAATGAACACAACCTTTATCACAATTAATGTGACGCGTCACAAATATAGTGCTTTGCTTATTCGTGTTCGATAACTTCCCTTTTTCCTTCAAACATTGTTAATTGTGAAATAGGTTGAATATAGTAAACTGAATTCGCTTTTCCTCGGTCGTTCTCATTGAATTCCCGTATAATAATCGGCTTACCGTTAAAGCGATAATCTAACAACTTAGCAACTTGTCTATTAACTCGGTTAGGAGTTGTTCCTAATCTCTTAGCTAATTGTCTTTGTGTTGGATAGCATTTCCCGTGCTTGTCCATGTAAGAAGCGATTGTGACTAATAGCCCTACGCCTTCCATTCCTAAATCCTCTGCAATTCCGCATTTGAAAAGTGGTAAATACATTTTTACGAATACACCGCCTTGAGTTTGTTCTCCTACTCTTGCTTTCTTCTGTTGTTCCATAACTAGATAATTCTCCTTTTCGTTGATGTAATTTCAACTCAACTAAGGACGGCGTAGTATACCGCATTGAACTGCACCGCCCATTCTCAACTCTGCTAATCTCGTCTATATTGCTGAACGTCCTCAACAACGTTCTTCTACTTGTAATAGGAAATGTTTAGCCCGATTTGTGACATGGGCTTATATACTTGTTGGGTAATGCAAGCCCAATTTGAGATATTTTCATCTAAAAAAGTTTCTATGTACTAACAACAAGCAAACGATTGCACACAAGTGCTACCTATCAACGTTCAATAATTGTTCACATTTAAACCCCTTACGGAGTAACACTCAAAGGTTATTTTTTACTAGAAAAATTTTAGTGGCAATATTCGATATTTGAGGAAGGTAAAATCCCCCCCTATCGCTTTAGTAAAGTGAGGTGAATATAAGTTAAGGCAACGTTGGATAAACGTAGAGGTAACGCCCGCGACTTAAAAACGGTATACGTATATGCGACATAGGAGGGAGGGGCATATATAGACCCACTTCCCCCATTCCGTACCCCCTTCGCCTAATTTTTGAATAATATTATTAAACTTATCTATGTGATTGAATTGTCTAAAACTTACTACTTTTGTACACATGAAGATAAACAAGAATAACCGTCTATATTGGTTCTTTACATCGTCTAAAAGTTAGTCTAATATTAAATGTACAGAAGTTACAGTGACTTATAGACATATGAAAGGAAGCGTTAGACAATGGCGGTTATTGGATATGCAAGAGTTAGTACAAAGGAACAAAGTTTAGATATACAAATAGATAAGCTGAATACATACGGCGTAGATAAGATATTCAAGGAGAAGTTTAGTGGTGGTTCTGCTGACCGTGCGGAATTGAATAAGGCATTAGACTATCTTCGTGAAGGAGATACGCTTGTAGTGTATAAGATAGACCGTCTAGCCCGTTCAACGTTTGACCTACATAAGATAGTAAGAGACTTACAAGAACGTGGTATAGGGCTTGTATTCATTAAGGAGAATATAGACTTTAGCAATTCGGCGGGGAAGTTAATGTTTACAATGTTAGGGGCTATCGCTGAATTCGAGAGGGATATTATTAATGAGAGAACGGCGGAAGGTAGAGAAAGGGCAAAGGCGAAGGGTACGCACATGGGACGCAAAGGGAAGCCAGATAAGGACGTTAAGAAGGCTTTGATGCTATTTCGTGAAAGGAAGGACAACGGTTTAAGCGTTAATGAGATTGTGAAAATGACTGGTGTTCCAAGGGCTACAATATATGCCAAGAACAAAGAGACGGCTGGCTAATAACCTACCGTCTTTTCTTGTGTATATTTATTTGTATTATGCTATTAGAATCAGAACCGAATTTGTCCCTAAATTATAAAAAGGAAACCTCACAAATTGCCCGCAATCATATATGTATCAAGGGTTATAGTTGATATGTAACAAAGGATGACTAGAGGAATTGTTACGTCCTGGGTTCGTTTTGCGGGTTTTATTAATGTCATATCCACTGTTATCCGAACGTCGACAAATGTCTTACATAATTATCATAGGTGTTCAGAAAGTAGTAAGACTTTTTATAATACTGACTTCCGAGAGGAAATTTATTTCCCCTCTAGTAAGTTAATTTAAAATTTTTATCTTACCTAAGTTTCTTTGGTACTCATAAGTATGAAAAAGGAAATTCACTACAGTTTTTGCTGAATTAGCAACTAGCAATGCATGGTGTAGACTTGGTTTGATTTTCCGAGGGTGGCTATCACCACTTTTATTTCTAACCTCATTTAATCCATGGACAACTTGAATTAAACCACTTAATACTTGTTTAAGAGACTTTTGTAACTCTTCATTACTAGGGTCTAAATTCAGATGTGTGCGTACTTTATTAAATAATTCGGGTAAGTTAGGGTGACCAGATATATCTTCGCCTTCAATATTTAATATAATTTCTTTACATACCCCTTCAATTAGAGACTTTGCAGAAGTTATCGCCCCTGAATAATCACCTGACTCAATTCTGTTTTCGCATTTAGCAATGTCCTCTAAAATATGATTATAACTTAATTCAAGTGGTACTTCACAATCGATATGTAGAATTTTCACATCTATGTTCTTCATCTCAATATAATCAATAAATGGATTATATAAGCTAGAGATATAGGACATATCTTCACCGTAAGGAGAATTATCAAAAAGTATATTTTGAAGAAATTCTTCTACACTCCTATTATCTTTTATACCATTTGGAATTTCTTTCTCCATTTCTTCACAAAGCCTAAATATTACTATTCTAGCTTCTTGAAATTCTTCATCGGACAAGTGTTTATTATAATTTTGCATATTACCCTGAAGACGACTATATTCTTCGTAAGTTCTTCTTAAGTTTTCCTTACACCCTTCCAATTTAATGGCGGTAGAGTTTCTCATAATTTTAAGCCTCCAACAAATTATATGAAAACTATGACCAATAAAATATATCTCCTCAAAGATAAAGAACACCCAATTATAGGTGTTTTTTCCCTGGTGATATAATATTAATAATAAGCTTTTACCCCTAATTTATTTGCAAGCTGGTCTATTTTATTCTTTTCATCAACGCGGTCAAAAACCACATGAGTAACATTTTTTTCCTTTTTATTTTTTATTATCAATTTTTCGATTTCTTCTAAAGAAAGGCTAGTTTCATCCACATATGTTAACGGTACTTTTGTTAGTTCTTGTTTCATTCTATTCTTGATTTCTTCTGATGGATTCTTCACTTCTTCAATATCTACTTCTAATACATGTGACGCTAATACGGGGAGAAGCTTAATTGGTGCAGATTCAAAACTAAAAAGTAATGTAGAATAGCCTTCTTTTGCTAGATTATAAGCTTTCAAATATAGTAATTCTTCTTTTCCACCATAACCGTACTTCGCCATATTACATCATCCTTAATTTTAATATTGATAATACTGATATAGGTAAGCTACTTAATCATTATATCATCAATATCCAATATTTTCTTTTATATATACATAAATTCATTACGATTGTGTTTGGATATATACAAATGATTATTTATGTAGGTAGCCTAATATAAAAATTATAATTAGTTATCAACTTATTCATCTTTAGTCTTGCTTTTGGATTTTTTGGCAACATCTTGAAGGTTAGTCGAGGAAAACGGAAGGCATAAAAACGACTACCTTTATAGCAAGAAAATTAATATGCTATATGAAATAGTCGCTTTATATTTAGTAAACATCCGTCAGGAATTACTGAGGTGTCCGTAGTATATCCCTATTAAACGAAAAGATTTCTCTTTAACAAGCCTACTGCAGCAAGTAGCCCTAGCAGGTTCACATAGCCCCTAACCTTACGCTTTGGCTTTTCAGTTAGCTAAATCGACACCCTTTTATATTGGGACTAGAAAAAGATTCTATGTTAGTTGTGGCTTGTCCTACACCGTCCTTAGACAGTCTACCCTTCCTTCGTTCAGCACTTAGAGGTAGCTTTCACCCTTCGGACACTAAACGTAATAGGGAACGTTTTTATGTGTCCTATCCCAAGTTATTGCATCGGCAAGGGCAAACCTATCTAGGTTAGATTAACGTCGTATTAGTTGGCAATCCACGACGGGAAAACTTTACAGCTGCTAAAAAAGGCAATACTTAATAAGCCTTGCATATACTAATCTTTTTCGATAACATATGTAAGTAGCTAAAACGGTTTTCCGTATTTAGTTGTAGCTAAGTTTGGGTCACGCGGTGCAACGCGTGGCTTTTTCTTATTAATGTCTAATATTTTATAGAACTACGAATGTTCAATAGTGCTAATGCAATACGTTCAGCTTCTTCAATCCCAATACATATTGCACCTATCCTTTCTTCTTTATCTTTGATAATTTCAATTACAACTGAATCATCTTTCTTTTCTTGAAAAGCCCTTTTAGCTTCCCTTAAATTAAGATAGTTACAATAGACGCTTACAGAAATATCTTCTTCGTTTACCCCTAAAGTTTTAAATCTCGTCTCCATTAACACACCAGCCTTATCTTCGTTTCTTTAACACCTTTATCGGTGAAAAATCCTTATGACGTTCTCTTACATCATTTCCGAATAGGTTTACATAGGTCTTTACTATTTCCATGCTTGTATGTCCTAAAATAGTTTGTAATTCAAATATGTTAGCACCTTGTTGAACACTTAACTTTGCAAATGTATGGCGGAACGTATGAGGACTACAACGAACGTCTTTTATTTTGGCTTTCACCCCATATACGTCGATTCGCTGTTGTACAGACCTTCTTAATAAAGGTGTTCCATCAATGGTTACAAATAAGTCATCACATTCAACAAGTCCTCGTATGGAGATATACTTCTTCAGTTGCTTCTTCATTTCGCTTTGTATTGGTACTAACCGTTCCCTATAAGTCTTTGCGTTCCGAATCCTTAACAAACTATCTTCCCATTGAATATCTGCTATGGATAGCCCTACAAGTTCATTTACACGTATACCCGTTTCAAGGAAAACCATCATTATTGTATAGTCGCGAACTCCCGTAAATGTAGTTAAGTCGGGTTGATTAAATAACGTGTTAAGTTGTTCCTTTGAGAAAGTAGGGATTACATGCTTCCTATCTTTTAATAAAGTAATATTCTCCATAGGATTTTTAGGTATGTGTTTCTTTTTGTAAAGGAAGTTGAAGAACGAACGTAAACCGCGTAAACGAGTATTTATTGAGACAATCTTAGTGCCTTTGTAAATACGCATATACCTAATAACATTCTCTTGGATATGTTCTTCCGTAACGTTATAGGGCTTTAACTCATTCGTATCTATTCCTTGTTCTTCTAACTGATTAAGAAACGCTTGAATTTCATTTTGATAGTAACGGATAGTGAACGGTCTTAAATTACGTAAATCGCAATCATCAAGAAAGAGTTGCAATGCTTCCTTGAACGTTTCTGCATACGACTTCTCACTTTTTCGGACTATGGACAATTCACGTTCATTAAGATTGTTTTTACGTCTTACCATATGTCACCTCCATTCGAAGCTATTCGCACGATTAGTTCACACGATTAGAGACGAAAAGATAACTCTTGAATCAACGTTCTTTAAACACAAAAAAAACGTTTCCCACAATGTGAGAAACGTTGATATTACGGTATATTCACGGTTAATTGATTATGTATTAACGAAATAAATGGTACCGGTGGTCGGGTTCGAACCGACACTCCTCTCGGAACACGATTTTGAGTCGTGCGCGTCTGCCAATTCCGCCACACCGGCAAAGTACCATGTTTAATTTAGGCAAAAAATAAGTGGTGCCGGAGGCCGGGCTCGAACCGGCACGGAGGTACACCCTCCGCAGGATTTTAAGTCCTGTGCGTCTGCCAATTCCGCCACTCCGGCAGGACTTTAAAGAAAAAATATTAAGATTGGAGGCGGCACCCGGATTTGAACCGGGGCGTAAGGGTTTTGCAGACCCGTGCCTTACCACTTGGCTATGCCGCCTTTGTAAAATGGAGCGGAAGACGGGATTCGAACCCGCGACCCCCACCTTGGCAAGGTGATGTTCTACCACTGAACTACTTCCGCAACAAAATGGCTGGGCTAGCTGGATTCGAACCAGCGCATGACGGAATCAAAATCCGTTGCCTTACCGCTTGGCTATAGCCCAAAAATGGGGCGGCTGATGGGAATTGAACCCACGAATGCCGGAATCACAATCCGGTGCGTTAACCACTTCGCCACAACCGCCATAAAAGAATTAAATTGGCAGGGGTAGTAGGACTCGAACCCACACCGGAGGTTTTGGAGACCTCTGTTCTACCTTTAAACTATACCCCTATAAAAATGGTGGAGGGGGACGGATTCGAACCGCCGAACCCTGAGGGAGCGGATTTACAGTCCGCCGCGTTTAGCCACTTCGCTACCCCTCCAAATTGACAATTACCATTGTAATACATATCTTATGAAAGTGCAATGGGAATTGATCTCATTTCGAGAAAATGGTGCCGGCCAGAGGACTTGAACCCCCAACCTACTGATTACAAGTCAGTTGCTCTACCAATTGAGCTAGACCGGCAACATGGTGGCTCCGGACGGAATCGAACCGCCGACACGTGGATTTTCAGTCCACTGCTCTACCGACTGAGCTACAGAGCCATTTTTAAAAATTTAATTGTTGCCCTTAATAGGACTACATTCTAATTTTAGGAACGATGAATACCCGACGTAGAAAAAATTAATTGGTTGCGGGGGCAGGATTTGAACCTGCGACCTTTGGGTTATGAGCCCAACGAGCTACCGAACTGCTCCACCCCGCGATAATGTGAATGAAATGATGCTGCACCTGCTCATTACGCTGTGCACTGTTTCTTTCTCTACAAGGTTATGCTCCGAAGCGTATCCGTCGAAACAACTCGATGCTGTTTCAAGGAAGTATCGCTTGTTGCTCCACCCCGCGATAATATTAAAATATAAATGGCGGTCCCGACGAGAATCGAACTCGCGATCTCCTGCGTGACAGGCAGGCATGTTAACCGCTACACCACGGGACCTTAGAGAATGGTGGAGGATGACGGGCTCGAACCGCCGACCCTCTGCTTGTAAGGCAGATGCTCTCCCAGCTGAGCTAATCCTCCACAAAGTAGAAATGATATATATTGGTGACCCGTACGGGATTCGAACCCGTGTTACCGCCGTGAAAGGGCGGTGTCTTAACCGCTTGACCAACGGGCCTTTGTTGCTATTTATGTAGGCTAGTGGCGGAGAGCGAGGGATTCGAACCCTCGAGACGGCGTTGACCGTCTACACGATTTCCAATCGTGCTCCTTCGGCCACTCGGACAGCTCTCCATGGCTCCACAGGTAGGATTCGAACCTACGACCGATCGGTTAACAGCCGATAGCTCTACCACTGAGCTACTGTGGAATAATATCAGTCTGGCAACGTCCTACTCTTGCAGGGGGAGATCCCCCAACTACCATCGGCGCTGAAGAGCTTAACTTCCGTGTTCGGCATGGGAACGGGTGTGACCTCTTCGCCATCATTACCAGACTAATTTTCACATTTTGTGATTTGCCAGCGACAAAATATATCATACTATATTTCATCATATTTTTCAAGAAAAATTTTATTCCTTGAAAACTAGATAGCACGCACAACGTATTCCAATAATATCAAGTTTAGTGAGACATGCTCACATCACTTTTGTTTTAGGTTAAGCCCTCGATCGATTAGTATTCGTCAGCTCCACGTGTTGCCACGCTTCCACCCCGAACCTATCTACCTCATCATCTCTAAGGGATCTTACCAGCTTAATGCTGTGGGAAATCTCATCTCGAGGGGGGCTTCATGCTTAGATGCTTTCAGCACTTATCCCTTCCACACGTAGCTACCCAGCTATGCTCCTGGCGGAACAACTGGTACACCAGCGGTGTGTCCATCCCGGTCCTCTCGTACTAAGGACAGCTCCTCTCAAATTTCCTGCGCCCGCGACGGATAGGGACCGAACTGTCTCACGACGTTCTGAACCCAGCTCGCGTACCGCTTTAATGGGCGAACAGCCCAACCCTTGGGACCTACTTCAGCCCCAGGATGCGATGAGCCGACATCGAGGTGCCAAACCTCCCCGTCGATGTGGACTCTTGGGGGAGATAAGCCTGTTATCCCCAGGGTAGCTTTTATCCGTTGAGCGATGGCCCTTCCATGCGGAACCACCGGATCACTAAGCCCGACTTTCGTCCCTGCTCGACTTGTAGGTCTCGCAGTCAAGCTCCCTTGTGCCTTTACACTCTGCGAATGATTTCCAACCATTCTGAGGGAACCTTTGGGCGCCTCCGTTACACTTTAGGAGGCGACCGCCCCAGTCAAACTGCCCACCTGACACTGTCTCCGCACCGGATCACGGTGCTGGGTTAGAATGTCAGTACAGCCAGGGTAGTATCCCACCGACGCCTCCATCGAACCTGGCGGTCCGACTTCTATGGCTCCTACCTATCCTGTACAAGCTGTACCAAAATCCAATATCAGGCTACAGTAAAGCTCCATGGGGTCTTTCCGTCCTGTCGCGGGTAACCTGCATCTTCACAGGTACTATAATTTCACCGGGTCTCTCGTTGAGACAGTATCCAAGTCGTTGCACCTTTCGTGCGGGTCGGAACTTACCCGACAAGGAATTTCGCTACCTTAGGACCGTTATAGTTACGGCCGCCGTTTACTGGGGCTTCGATTCAGAGCTTCTCCCGTAAGGGATAACCCCTCCTCTTAACCTTCCAGCACCGGGCAGGTGTCAGCCCCTATACTTCGCCTTACGGCTTTGCAGAGACCTGTGTTTTTGCTAAACAGTCGCTTGGATCTTTTCACTGCGGCTCCCCTGGGCTATTAACCCGAGGAAGCACCCCTTCTCCCGAAGTTACGGGGTCATTTTGCCGAGTTCCTTAACGAGAGTTCTCCCGATCGTCTTAGGATTCTCTCCTCGCCTACCTGTGTCGGTTTGCGGTACGGGCACCTCTTTCCTCACTAGAGGCTTTTCTTGGCAGCGTAGAATCAAGGACTTCGGTACTAAATTTCCCTCGCCATCACGACTCAGCCTTCACGGTGAACGGATTTACCTATTCACCAGCCTAATCGCTTGGACGCGCATTTCCAGCAGCGCGCTCTCCCTATCTTTCTGCGTCCCCCCGTCGTTCAAACGGAAAGGAGGTGGTACAGGAATATCAACCTGTTATCCATCGCCTACGCCTTTCGGCCTCGGCTTAGGTCCCGACTAACCCTGAGCGGACGAGCCTTCCTCAGGAAACCTTGGGCTTTCGACGGACAAGATTCTCACTTGTCTTTCGCTACTCATACCGGCATTCTCACTTCTAAGCGCTCCACCAGTCCTTTCGGTCTGACTTCACAGCCCTTAGAACGCTCTCCTACCATTGTCGTAAGACAATCCACAGCTTCGGTGATACGTTTAGCCCCGGTACATTTTCGGCGCAGCGTCACTCGACCAGTGAGCTATTACGCACTCTTTAAATGATGGCTGCTTCTAAGCCAACATCCTGGTTGTCTAAGCAACGCCACATCCTTTTCCACTTAACGTATACTTTGGGACCTTAGCTGGTGGTCTGGGCTGTTTCCCTCTCGACTACGGATCTTATCACTCGCAGTCTGACTCCCGCGGATAAATCGTTGGCATTCGGAGTTTGACTGGATTCGGTAATCCGGTAAGGACCCCTAGTCCAATCAGTGCTCTACCTCCAAGATTCTTGCCGCGAGGCTAGCCCTAAAGCTATTTCGGAGAGAACCAGCTATCTCCAGGTTCGATTGGCATTTCACCGCTACCCACACCTCATCCCCGCATTTTTCAACATGCGTGGGTTCGGGCCTCCATTCAGTGTTACCTGAACTTCACCCTGGACATGGGTAGATCACCTGGTTTCGGGTCTACGACCACGTACTATTTCGCCCTATTCAGACTCGCTTTCGCTGCGGCTCCGCCTTATCAGCTTAACCTTGCACGGGATCGTAACTCGCCGGTTCATTCTACAAAAGGCACGCTGTCACCCATTAACGGGCTCCAACTAGTTGTAGGCACACGGTTTCAGGTTCTCTTTCACTCCCCTTCCGGGGTGCTTTTCACCTTTCCCTCACGGTACTGGTTCACTATCGGTCACTAGAGAGTATTTAGCCTTGGGAGATGGTCCTCCCAGATTCCGACGGGGTTTCACGTGTCCCGCCGTACTCAGGATCCGTCTCGGAGGGCAGCGGATTTTGACTACAGGATTGTTACCTTCTGTGATGGACCTTTCCAGGTCGCTTCGTCTATCCGTGCCTTTGTAACTCCAAAGAGACGTCCTACAACCCCAGAGGGCAAGCCCTCTGGTTTGGGCTGATTCCGTTTCGCTCGCCGCTACTCAGGAAATCGCATTTGCTTTCTCTTCCTCCGGGTAATGAGATGTTTCAGTTCCCCGGGTCTGCCTTCCATTCCCTATGTATTCAGAAATGGATACCATCCTATTAAAGATGGTGGGTTCCCCCATTCGGAAATCTCCGGATCAAAGCGTACTTACAGCTCCCCGAAGCATATCGGTGTTCGTCCCGTCCTTCTTAGGCTTCTAGTGCCAAGGCATCCACCGTGCGCCCTTAGTAGCTTAACCTTCGATTTGTTAGGCATCACTGCCATAACGCATCAGTTATTACTAAGTTCTTGCATAAAAAATAATTATTGGATGTCGTTGTTTATGCTATCTAGTTTTCAAGGAACAAGGCTACTACTTGAATCCACTTCTATGCTGCCTTGCACCGAGGAAGCCAACATCGTTAGCGTTACTCGAAGACGCAGGTGCACATCTGTTTCATCATATAAGCCACGTTTTGAAAGAAGTAATCATTCTTTCAAAACTAAACGAAACGCTCATGTAAGGTTGGTAACGTAAGTTACCTTCGTAATTCTCCATAGAAAGGAGGTGATCCAGCCGCACCTTCCGATACGGCTACCTTGTTACGACTTCACCCCAATCATTTGTCCCACCTTCGGCGGCTGGCTCCATAAAGGTTACCCCACCGACTTCGGGTGTTACAAACTCTCGTGGTGTGACGGGCGGTGTGTACAAGGCCCGGGAACGTATTCACCGCGGCATGCTGATCCGCGATTACTAGCAATTCCGGCTTCATGCAGGCGAGTTGCAGCCTGCAATCCGAACTGAGAACGGCTTTATGGGATTTGCTTCACCTCGCGGTGTTGCTGCCCTTTGTACCGTCCATTGTAGCACGTGTGTAGCCCAGGTCATAAGGGGCATGATGATTTGACGTCATCCCCACCTTCCTCCGGTTTGTCACCGGCAGTCACCTTAGAGTGCCCAACTAAATGCTGGCAACTAAGATCAAGGGTTGCGCTCGTTGCGGGACTTAACCCAACATCTCACGACACGAGCTGACGACAACCATGCACCACCTGTCACTCTGTCCCCCGAAGGGGAACGTCCTGTCTCCAGGATTGTCAGAGGATGTCAAGACCTGGTAAGGTTCTTCGCGTTGCTTCGAATTAAACCACATGCTCCACTGCTTGTGCGGGCCCCCGTCAATTCCTTTGAGTTTCAACCTTGCGGTCGTACTCCCCAGGCGGAGTGCTTAATGTGTTAACTTCAGCACTGAGGGTGGAACCCCCCAACACCTAGCACTCATCGTTTACGGCGTGGACTACCAGGGTATCTAATCCTGTTTGCTCCCCACGCTTTCGCGCCTCAGCGTCAGTTACAGACCAGAGAGCCGCCTTCGCCACTGGTGTTCCTCCACATATCTACGCATTTCACCGCTACACGTGGAATTCCACTCTCCTCTTCTGCACTCAAGTCCTCCAGTTTCCAATGACCCTCCACGGTTGAGCCGTGGGCTTTCACATCAGACTTAAAAGACCGCCTGCGCGCGCTTTACGCCCAATAATTCCGGACAACGCTTGCCACCTACGTATTACCGCGGCTGCTGGCACGTAGTTAGCCGTGGCTTTCTGGTTAGGTACCGTCAAGGTACCGCCCTATTCGAACGGTACTTGTTCTTCCCTAACAACAGAGCTTTACGACCCGAAGGCCTTCGTCACTCACGCGGCGTTGCTCCGTCAGACTTTCGTCCATTGCGGAAGATTCCCTACTGCTGCCTCCCGTAGGAGTCTGGGCCGTGTCTCAGTCCCAGTGTGGCCGATCACCCTCTCAGGTCGGCTACGCATCGTCGCCTTGGTAAGCCATTACCTTACCAACTAGCTAATGCGCCGCGGGCCCATCCTGCAGTGTTAGCTCAGAAAGCCAACTTTCAACATTGCACCATGCGGTGCGATGTATTACCCGGTATTAGCTCCGGTTTCCCGGAGTTATCCCAGTCTGCAGGGCAGGTTGCCCACGTGTTACTCACCCGTCCGCCGCTAAGATCAGGGAGCAAGCTCCCATCTCTTCGCTCGACTTGCATGTATTAGGCACGCCGCCAGCGTTCGTCCTGAGCCAGGATCAAACTCTCCGATAGAAAGCTTAATCTAGCTTTTAAAACAATTTTTGTTTCCGTAGAAACAACTACTTACATGGCGTTTCGTTCAGTTTTCAAAGAGCAATTTGTTTCTTTCAATGTCGTTTTCAGCGACTTTATTAATGTAACACATTAACTCGGTTGGCGTCAACAACTTTTTTGAAGTTTTTTTGTTGCCGTGTTAATCTTTCGCGGCGACAAGTAATAATATACCACGGAGAAAAAATAGGGTCAACCCTTTTCTTGATATTTTTTCTCCGCGTATTACATTTATTCGATTGCGCTGTATTCTCTAATAAATATACCAGATCCTTTTGTCTCGCTTCTATGCACTTCAACCAAACCTTTTTCAATCATATATTCTAGCAGGGCACCAAGATCTATTCCATATTCTTTAAGCTGCTCTTCTTCCATTAGTTCCTGATAAGTCCAGGCATTACTACGCTCATTCATAACCTTCCTAATATGAACAGTCGCGTTTTTTGATTTTGATGATAATGAAAAATCATTAGCAAGCAGCAGTAATTCCAGGCGCTTATCAAGCGGATCTTCCCCCGATAAGAGCTCAGTATAAAGCTTGAAAATTTCAGGTTCAATATGTTTCACCTGATTCCATACCGTAATCTCTGGATGGAATCCATGCTCAATAACTGATAAACGAGCAAGGTGATGCAAAGCATGAAGAATAAAATTATAGGCGTCCATATATTGCCTCGATGCAAACAATTCTTTTCCTTCTGTATAGCGACGAATTAACCTTGCAAATTCCACGCCGATTTTACGAGTGCGCTCTTCATAAGGAAAGTCTCTGATTCTCTCTTTCACCCCAGCTATGTACTCGTTACGATCGAAAATAATTTTCCCATTAACAAGCCAAGCTACAAGACGTCGATGACTACCCGAAATCAACCATTCATTAACTTGCTCTTCCGACACTACGTGCATAGCTGCTTTCTTACCTTCAAAATCATAATGTTTAACGAACCATGGTTTCTCATTATCTTGAACAATGATTAGTAATACTACATCAAAATTATCAGTAAGCGGATGAAAAGGCTTTGTTTTTTCAATCACTAGTACACCGAGCGTTCCTGGGTGACTCGCTCTCTCTTGATAAATCGGCCTTAAAAGATTTTCCATTATTCGATCCTCCAGAACTACTTATACTTTTGTTTCATTACAAAAATCATTTTTCTCTTTTCAGTATTATCTTAAGTATTCAACAGTCCATATTATAAATCCTGTCGAAAATTAAGCAATCCCTGAATTTGAAGTTTCAATAAGAAAACTACTAGTTTCTTCTATAGAAACATTACGCTACGAAGAAATAACTTTAATCAGTTTGCCTGATAAGGAAAGTGCTTACACCTTTTGCTTATGCTATAATTGGGTGCAGGAGGGACACGCAATGCAATTAAAGTATACTAATAAGATTAATAAAATTCGTACGTTCGCGCTGAGTCTCGTTTTTATTGGAATTGCGATTATGTATATAGGAATATTCTTCAAGACTTCCGTCTTGCTTATGACCATCTTCATGCTCATTGGATTTCTTGCAACAATCGCAAGTGCTGTTGTTTATTTTTGGATCGGTATGCTCTCAACAAGAGCGATACAGGTAGTCTGTCCAAATTGTGAAAAACCAACGAAAGTTCTCGGACGTGTAGATGCCTGTATGCATTGCAAGCAGCCTTTAACTATGGACCCTGACTTGGATGGTAAAGAGTTTGATGAGAAATATAATGTAAAGAGAGCACAAAAAAGAACGCAGTGAAAAAAGAGCCTCCGCTACATAAGCGGAAGCTCTTTTTTATTAATGTTTGCTTTTTTGGCAATCTGGACACTTTCCGTAAATCTCCATTCTGTGATCGCCGACTCGGAAGCCCGTTACCTGTTCCGCAAGCGTTTCTACTTCGTCCAATCCCGGATAATGAAAGTCTACAATCTTACCACAATCATCACAAATAATATGATAATGATCTGTTGTGACACAATCAAACCGGCTGGAAGCATCTCCGTACGTTAATTCTTTCACCAGTCCAATTTCCTTAAATACTCTCAGGTTATTATAAACAGTTGCTACACTCATATTAGGAAATTTTCCTTCAAGAGACTTATATATTTCATCTGCTGTAGGATGTGACATGGACTGGATTAAATGCTCCAGAATGGCATGACGCTGCGGGGTAATACGCACTCCTGAATTTTTCATTGCATCAATTGCTTCATGCAGTTTCTCTTCAGCCATTCGTCATGCACCTCGCTTTCAACAAGCATTCTTACTTTGTAATGTTTATAATTAGTGTACATGGTAAAAGAGGGTTTTGTCAATAACAGCACGTCTATGAAGGGTTCTTACTTCTGATCTTGATGAAGCACTGACTCATTTTCTCCCATATGATAGTTAATGAAACGTGCCGCAACGAATAAGAAATCAGACAGACGATTCAAAAATGAAAGAACAAGTGGATTCGTCTCTTCAACCATAGTCGTCAGACGCTCGGCACGCCTAACAATAGTGCGCGCAACATTTAAGCATGCTCCCGCTGAGTGCCCACCTGGCAAAATAAAGTTACGCAAAGGTTCAAGTTGCTGCTCCCAGGCGTCGATTTGCTTTTCCATTTCATTAATATGCGCTTCTTCAATTGTCCATCCTACTTTTTTTCCTTTTGGGGTTGCAAGCTCAGCGCCAACATGGAAAAGCCATGTTTGTACTTTATGAAAAATAGACTCCCACTCTTCTTTTCCCTCAAAGTGAGTCGCACCAAGATAACTTAAGGCAAGTCCAATTTGAGAATTCGCCTCATCACATGTTCCATAAGCTTCAACCCGAATATCGCTTTTTAATACTCGCTGTCCATAAACGAGAGATGTTTCCCCTTTATCGCCTGTCTTCGTATAAATCTTCAAATTTAATACCCCCTATCTGGATCAATGACATTCTTAAAATCGTTCATTCTATTTTGGTATTGCAATAAGTTATGTTCAAAAATTTCAATTGCTCTAGGTTGGTAGTTGTCAGATATAGCAGAATGATGCGGCGTAACGGTTACATTCTCCATTTCCCAAAAAGGATGAGACGGATCAAGTGGTTCGTTTTTAAACACATCCAGCACGGCATGGGCTAGATGATTTTCATGTAATGCATCCATAAGATCCTGTTCCTTTACAGTATCTCCTCTACCAATATTAATAAATACACCTGAGTCTTTCATTGTTAAAAATTGCTCTTTCTTAAAATAATTCATTGTTTCATTCGTACTAGGTAGCACACTAATAACGAAGTCACATTTTGGAAGCATTGTTAAAAGGTCATCATTTTTATAAATTTCATCAAAGTGCTCTACTCTATGACCTGATCGATTGACGCCAAGCGTTTTTATTCGAAAGGCTTTAGCTACCCTTGCAATCTCACTGCCGATAGCACCAGTTCCAATAATTCCGATTGTGCTACCAGTGATTTCACGTATCGGGGTTTTCTTCTTCCAAATCTTCGATGATTCATTTGCGAAAACTACTTTCGTGTCTCTAGCGACTTGAAGCATGACGGAAAGGGTATATTCAGCCATAGGTATACAATGGATACCTCTCGCATTTGTAAGAAGAATCTTTTTCTCTTTAATCGCTTGTAGTGGCATACGTTCTAGTCCTGCTGAAAGTACCATTATCCATTTAAGTTGGGTAGCTTTCTGAATAAGAGTATCGTTCAAGTCTTCCCCATATGTAAGAAGAACTTCCGCTTCGGAAAGATACGGTTCGGCTTCTGCCATTGATGAAAAGAACTGAAATGTGAGCTCTGGATAGTTTTCTTTTAAGTGATCTTTAATTGTTGTTTTAAGTTTACCAGTTGATAATACCTTCATTTTTTTCACCACTTTCATAAGTTTTTTATCTATTATTATAGCTGAAATTGGCGCTGGCATTGAAGGATAAGCTCTTTCTTCTAAGGCCAAAAAAAAGAGCGCGAAAAGCGCCCTCAACTAGAAGATATGATCTACTATACTCTATGTACAAAAATCTAAGGAGTATAGCCAAGTGCCCTGTAGACAAACGTTTAAGATAAGTTTTCTTTAATATAGCTTAAGGCGGACTCTACATGATCTTTCACACGGACCTTGCGCCACTCTTTGACAAGTGTTCCTTCTTTATCAATAACAAAAGTAGAGCGGACAATGCCCATGTATTCTTTACCAAAGTTTTTCTTCAACTGCCATACATCATATGACTCTGCAGCAGAATGATCCTCATCCGCAAGTAGAAGAAACGGAAGATCATATTTATCAATAAATTTCTTATGTTTTTCGACAGGATCAGGACTGACTCCCAAAATTACTGTATCTAGTTCTTCAAATCCTTCAATGTGATCCCGAAAATCACATGCCTCCGTCGTACATCCAGGTGTCATATCTTTAGGGTAAAAATAAAGCACAACATTTTTTCCTTTGTAGTCGGAAAGAGACACAGTCTCCCCCGTGCTTGCTTCTAATTTAAAATCTGGAGCTTTTTCGCCAACTTCAATACTCATTGTTACGCCTCCTTTAATCATCTTAAGTTAAGCGTAACGAAATTCATGTTAACTTACAACTTCGAGCTTTCTCGATAATCGACAATTGTAGTGACAAAAAAAGCAGCCGGCATTAAGTAGCCAATTAATGCTTCAATAATCGCAATCCATCTTCCTATTCCAATTGGTGTAAGATCTCCATAGCCAACAGATAGAAGCGTGACCGCACTGAAATAAAGGACAGATTGAACTCTTGTAAGCGGCGTTAATGTCATGTCCGCTAGATCCACTTGTCCTTCTTGAAGAACAGGGATATCAAGTATGATTAGACTTAAATACATACTTCCAAAAGCGATAATCATCGTTAAATAAACAAGAAATAGCAGAAACATCTTATACACAGAGAGAAGACTTCCAGGTACTCTCGTTCTTTTCATGAGAGCGACCATACTTCTCCCCACACTAATAAGGGCAAGAATAATAGCACAAGTAATCAATAAGAGCATTAGTAAACACCTCATAATAGGTTTATGAGGTGTTCGTTGAATTTAGGACGAACTATTCTGAAACAAGTGTCGTGTAGACAACCATCCGCTCCTCGTGGGTTCCTGCATCTCGATCAAATGTCCCTGTACAAGTAATTAAATTGAGGCTTGATTTAGAACTTGTTCCAAATACTTTCTCGAGTGGCGCATTATTTCTAGGATAAGACTCAACAGCATGCACCTCAAAATCATACGCCAATCCATGTTCATCCGTAACTGTAACGAGATCTCCAGCTTCTAAATCTCCAAGGTGAAAGAACACCGATGGACCAGTTTTGTTATCAACGTGACCTGCAAGAACGGCATTTCCTCTTTCACCAGGTTTCGCTCCAGGCTCATACCATCCCACGTTACGATCGTCTCTTGGCACATCCATTTGCCCATCCGGTAATTGGCCTACATGTTCCACGTTAGCATCTACATTTATTGCCGGGATGGATAATTGATCAGGAACGATCCCTTCTATAATACGCTCTTCAGATTCTTCACTCTCAGAGCTAGAAGATGCCGTTATCTCTGGAGCAGAGATCAGTTGAACTTCTTCATTAGAAGAAACTTCTTTCTTTCCAGCTATTTGATCAGAAGAAGAAGAACAGCCCACCGCTCCTAAAAATATCATAATCATTAATAGCCTTTTAAACGGCATCACTGCTCCTCCTTCTACCTTGATTTAAGCTGTTTGCTTCTTACGAAGATAGATTCCAGTTCCTGCAGCTAAAATCGCTCCACCTAGAAGTGCCCATGCAACTGTGTTCGACTGATCCGCTGTACCACCCATACCAGTTTGCGGCATTTCTGAAGGCATGTTTGTCGCATCAACCATTGGCCAAGCTTCAAGAGTTGGATCACCTTCTACAAGACCAATAGCATATACCGAGTAAACATATCCCTCTTTCAACTCAACACCAGGGATTTCAAGAACAACATCTTCAGATCCTGCTGGTCGAACTTCAAGGTCTACTGTCATTGGATCAACTTCTGCATAATCAGACGTCGATTTAAATGCAACATCGGAGAAAAGTACATCCCCATCTTTAACTGCTACATCTACATTAGGTGCATCTGGAGAAGCATGTACCACTCTTACTTTAGCTTTACCTTCAGAAGCTTCCATATCATCATTCAGTGCCCAAAGCGAAATGCTATCAAGTTTACCGACAGCTGCAGCAGAATACTTCATTCCTTCTTCAATTGTCACGGACTGACTGATTACTGGATCGCCTTCTCCATTCTCTCCGGCTGGGAATACTTCAATTTCATGGTCTCCGGCTGGTAGTGCCATGTAATCTGTTGCCTGCTTATATTCAGCACCTTCTACTACTGCTTCACCATCCACATACACATCAACTGCAGGTGCATCTGGAGAAGCATGAATCACACGTACCATCGCTTCGTGATTATCCGCAAACGCTGTTCCTCCGATAATTCCGAACATCATAACCATTGCAACCGCAGCTGCCATAAACTTCCTAAGCATTCCATCCACTCCCCTTATTTAATTTTTGTTATACTTTTGTATAACCTTTGTTCACTTGTTAATACGACAAAATCTTTGCATTTGGATCACTTTTTTTACACTTTTATTGTTTTTATTTCGAATTCAAGGGAATAGAGCTACTAGCAAAGCTCGGAGGAGGAACAAACTAATGAGTAAAGGCAATTATGCGATTGCTTACTGGGATAGTGAAAACGAGGATCATTTTAAAGTCTTTTGTATTGAAAACCATCAGACGCTTTTACGCATCGCCCGTCGCATAGTCAATGACCAGCAAATTGCCGAAGAAATCGTTCAGGATGTTTATCTAGAAGTTTGGAATAAGAGAAGCCAATTTGAGCCTGATAAAGGAAAGCTTTCCTCATGGGTAAACCAGATCACACGAAACCGAGCTATTGACCGGATTAAGAAAGAACAGCGCAATTTTAAAGAAACAGTTGTTGAAGATCACCATTTGGTCAATAAAGAACTTTATATTCAAGATGACTTTGGAAACAAAGATATGATTAACGGAGCCTTAAATTCTTTGAATACGGAACAAAAGGAAATTCTTAAGCTCATCTATTTAGAAGGATATAGTCAAGCAGAAGTAGCTTCCAAAAAGAAAATTCCTCTTGGAACAGTGAAAAGTCGCGTTAGGCTTGGCATGAAAAAATTAAAAGAAAAGATCGATTCATCATTATTAGAACCTGTTTAATCATAAACAAAAAGTCCAGAGGGATATCCCTCTGGACTTTTTAGTTACCTGCGCCCCTATATTTCGTGACGCCAATATTCCACATAAAGATCGCAAATCCAAAAAAGACAGCGCCCATCACTGGGGTAAGAAAAGCATAACCGTACCATTCTTCACGACCCAAGAAATAAGCAGATGGATAAACACCAACAAAAGCAAAAGGTAAGATCCACGTTAACACAAAGCGAATGACTTTATTGTAGATATCAACTGGATATCTACCATAGTTTCCGATATTATACATCATTGGCATAATGCTTGTTCTACTATCTGACCAAAAACTGATACTGGCCAGCAAAATAAAGATCCCTGCGTAGACAAAAGCTCCGCCTAGAACCATGAAAAGAAAAACAATAGGATCATACCAGGATAGGCTTAGATCAAGACGATTTCCTGCATATATCATAACAGCGATACCAGTTAGTACCCCAAACAATGATTCAAGCTCCATCCGTTCTAAAATAATTTGAAACAAACTATGCACAGGTCTTGTTAAGATTCGATCCATCTCCCCTTTAACAATATACCTTTCATTGAAATCCCAAATATTAAAGAAGGCGCCAAAAATGGCAAATGGAACGAGAAAAAAGCCATAAATAAAAATAATTTCATCCTTCGACCAGCCGCTCAACATATTTGTATGTCCGAATACTACCAATATAAAAATGAGATTGACTGCTTGAAACAATAAATCAGACATAATCTCCATCAGCATATCAACACGATAGGTTAATCTTGTTTTCATATACTGCGCTACATATAGAAAGAAAACACTCGTATGCTTCATCTATTACCCTCCCTGCACAATCAAGCGTTTTTTGGCAATGACCCATAGCGCTTGAATTGGAAGAATCAAGATAACCGCCCAGACTAGCTGGAAAAGAATCGCCTCCCAAACCGCACTCCCAGTAAAACCTTCTGTAAAAATCATACTTGGAATATAGCTAATAGCCTGGAACGGAAGAAAGTCCATGACATTCTGAGCCCATCCCGGATAGAAACTGATTGGAAGTAATAATCCCGAGAACAAATCGATTACAACGCGTTTTGCTCGAATCAGTCCATCGTTGTTAAAGAAGAAAAAGGTCATAACACCTGTCAGTAGATTAATTTGAGTATTAACAATAAAACTTAGAATAATTGCAACCATAAAGAACATCCACGTCGAAAATGCAGCTGAAAATTCAATCGGGAAAATAAGGCTAACGATAATCATACCTGGAATTGAGAAGAAGCTTAATCTAAAAATCCCTTCCCCTAGTCCCTGCATCGTCTTCATTAATAAATAGTGATAGGGACGAATAAATTCTATTGCTACCTTACCTTCTTTAATCTCCTGAGCAATTTCTCGATCAATGTTATTAAAATAAAAAGCTCTTGCCATCCAGGCAACCGCAACATAGGTTGTCATCTGAATCACGGATAGTCCTTCAATTTCTCCTTTTCCACCATAAATGGCATTCCACAAAAAGTAGTACGCTCCGATATTAATGCTATAAATTAAAATTCCGCTATAATAGTTCGTTCGATAGGCAAGCATCATTAAAAAACGAACTCGAATCATTTCGAGATACTTACCCATTTAGCATACCTTCTTCATAGATATTTCGAATAATCTCTTCCGTCGAAATTTCATGAATTTTAATATCCGTAATTCGATTTGCTGCCACAACTCGACCAATCACTTCAGAAATCACGTGCTCTTCGTTAATCACATTCGCAATCCATACGTTATCTCGGTCACCTTTTGTCCATTCTGCTTCGAGTTCTTTCAATAAAGGTTGGAGTTGTTCACCACTAACCTGTTCACCAAACTGAAATTCAATCTGCTTTCCTTCTCCCCAGTTAGAACGGAGCTTAGCAAGTTTCCCATCATAGATAATCTGTCCTTCATCCAGCATCACAACACGATCACATAACGCTTCAATATCCGTAAGATCATGGGTAGTAAGTAAAATCGTGGTCTTGTACTTCTCGTTAATCTCCTTTAAGAAATTACGAATCTTTAACTTTACAAGGACATCAAGACCAATAGTTGGTTCATCAAGAAACAAAAGCTTTGGATTATGAAGAAGCGCTGCTGCTAGCTCACATCGCATACGTTGTCCTAGCGATAACTTTCTTACAGGCTTATCAAGCAATGGTCCAATATCAAGCGATTCAATGACGTGATTCATATGTTCGTTATACACATCATCCGGCACGTTATAGACTTTCTTAAGCAAACGAAACGATTCTTGTACAGCAATATCCCACCACAATTGAGAACGTTGACCAAACACAACACCAATGGAACGAACAAATTTTTCACGTTCTTTATGAGGATCCATTCCATTCACCCGAACAGTCCCAGAAGTTGGTGTTAAAATGCCAGTTAGCATTTTAATGCTTGTTGACTTTCCAGCACCATTTTCTCCGATATAACCTACCATTTCCCCTTCGTTAACAGTAAACGATATATCTTTTACAGCAGAAATCACTTTATAATTACGCGTAAACAGATCTCGAAACGCTCCTTTTAATCCTGAGCGGCTTGAATGAGATTTAAAATCCTTACGCAACGACTGCACATCAATAACCTTTTCCATTCGTTATCCTCCTTTTTACACACCAACTTAGTTTACAAGAGCCACTCCTATTAAACAATCATTGCGCTTAAGTGCAAGTGGGAATAGTGTTTTGTTCCGCTCTACTCATGCTACAATGGATAGTGATGAACAAGTAAGACTAGGAGGTTAACATGAATTTCACGAAATCAGAACAACACCATAAAGAATCACTTGATATTATGCTAGGTGGTGTGAACAGTCCATCTCGATCCTATAAAGGCGTTGGCGGAGGCACTCCCATCTTCATGGAAAAAGCAAAGGGGCCTTATTTCTGGGACGTTGATGGTAACAAATACATAGACTACCTTGCAGCTTACGGTCCTATTATTACTGGCCATGCACATCCACATATTACGAAAGCCATCACAACTGCAGCGGAAAATGGCGTTTTATATGGGACACCGACCGTTCTAGAGAATCGTTTTGGTTCAATGCTTCAGGAAGCCATTCCTTCTCTTGAACGCGTTCGGTTTGTAAACTCCGGTACCGAAGCGGTTATGACAACGATTCGTGTTGCAAGGGCCTATACCGGTCGCAACAAAATTGTGAAATTTGCTGGTTGCTATCATGGACACTCAGATCTTGTCCTAGTTGCTGCTGGTTCTGGCCCTGCTACTCTAGGAAGTCCCGATTCTGCTGGCGTTCCAAAAAGCATTGCCAGAGAGGTGATCACGGTACCATTTAACGACATTGAGGCTTATAAAGAAGCAATGGAAAAATGGGGAGATGAAGTAGCGGGTGTTCTCGTTGAACCGATTGTTGGTAACTTTGGCATCGTTGAGCCTGAAGAAGGTTTTCTTGAACAGGTCAATGAAATCACTCACCAACACGGTGCTCTCGTAATCTACGATGAAGTGATCACGGCGTTCCGCTTTATGTACGGCGGTGCCCAGAACTTACTTGGTGTTGAGCCAGATATGACAGCACTCGGAAAGATTATTGGAGGAGGTCTCCCGATTGGCGCATACGGCGGTAAGCGCGAAATTATGGAACACGTTGCTCCTCTAGGACCAGCTTATCAAGCTGGTACAATGGCCGGAAATCCTGCTTCGATCTCAGCAGGTATTGCGTGTCTTGAAGTCCTCCAAGAAGAAGGGGTATATAACCACTTAGACAAACTTGGAGAACGACTTGAATCAGGCATCCTTCAACACGCAAAGGAAGCCGGGATTCAGATTACAATTAATCGTCTCAAAGGGGCTCTTACCGTCTACTTTAATAACAAGAAAGTAATGAATTACAAACAGGCTGAGGATTCTGATGGAGAGAGATTTGCCCGATTCTTTAAACTCATGCTTCAGGAAGGAATTAATCTTGCCCCTTCTAAATACGAAGCTTGGTTTCTAACAACAGAACATACTGAAGAAGACATTGAGGAAACGCTTGAAGCAGTAAAACGCGTCTTCCAACAGATGGCTTAATGGAAATTGATAAAGACAGAATGAAGCAACTTCATTCTGTCTTTTCTACTATCTTTGGTATTATTTGAAATAAGCCTTGCTATCCGTATCATTCCGATGTATAACTAGAACGTCTCATATGTTTAAAAGAGGAAATAGAGGTTACTCTCTATATTAATAGTATGTAATGAAAGGATAATAACAGAATGAAGTTTGGTGCCCGTATTTTTAAAACAGGGCTTGCGATTACCATCGCCTTATATTTAGCAACATGGCTTGGATTAGAGCCACCTACTTTCGCTGGTGTAGCTGCATTGTTTGCGATCCAACCATCCATCTACAGATCGTATCAAACGATTATCGATCAATTTCAATCAAACATTATTGGAGCCCTGCTAGCCGTTGTGCTTGTTCTTCTTTTCGGAAATCAGCCCATTGTCATTGGCCTAGGCGCTATTATAATTATCGCCATTAATATTAAATTAAATATTGAAAGTACAATTCCACTTGCTGTTGTAACAGTGATATTAATTATGAACGCGCCACAAGAGGAATTTATCACTTTTGCCACGAATCGATTTCTCGTCATTATGGTAGGGGTCGTCAGTTCTTTCTTTGTGAATTTGATTTTCCTCCCACCGAAGTATGAAACGAAATTGTTTCATAAAATCGTAAGCAACACAGAATATATCTCACAATGGATTCGACTTGCTACGAGGAATGACGCGGAACACAAAGTCCTTAAAGAAAACTTGATTAAGTTAAAAGAAGACACAGTGAAAAGTGATCAGTACTTTCTTCTTTATAAGGAAGAGCGAACCTATTTCAAAAGAAGAGATTTTGTAAAAGCTCGTAAGCTCGTTCTATTCAGACAGATGATCGCTACAACAGAAAAATCACTCGCTATTCTAAAAATGCTTGATCAACTTGATGTCAAGATTTTGATCATGCCCGATGAGGTAAGAAAGATGATTCAGACTCACCTTGATGAGCTGACAAATTATCACGAACGTATCCATTTAAAATATATCGGCAAAGTGAGGCATCAGTCTCCTGAAGAAATGTTAAACACAGTTGGATCCGGTGAATCTACTTTAACCGAACGCTATGTTGATTTATACGAAAGTGGTGAATGTAACCGCGAACTTTGGATGACAATCTTTCCTTTAATCGGTATGATTATTGATTACAACGACCATCTTGAACACCTTGATCTGCTAGTCGATAGCTTCCATTCGTATCACCAAGAAGAAAATGAAGTCGACATACAAGAGCTTCATGCCAAATAAAAAATCAGCCGAATCGGCTGATTTTTTATTTCTTCATTTTAGGATCCAACGCATCACGGAGACCGTCACCTAGTAGGTTAAATCCAAGAACTGTTAGCATAATCGCAAGTCCTGGAAAAAACACCGTCCACGGAGCCTGGATAATGTATGAACGGGAGTCTGCTAGCATCTTCCCCCACTCAGGTTGTGGCGCCTGTGCACCGAGACCTAGAAAACTAAGCGCAGCCGCTTCTAGAATAGCAGTCGCTATCGCAAGCGTTCCTTGCACAATAATTGGTGCGAGGGAATTCGGTAATACGTGATGAAAAATGATTCTAGAGTCTTTCATTCCAACAGCCCTCGCCGCCATCACATACTCTTCCTGTTTCACACTTAACACTCTAGAACGAACAAGCCGTCCAAAGTTTGGAATATTAATAATGGCAATCGCGATCAGCGCATTTCTTAATGATGGTCCTAAAACTGCCACAACTGCAATCGCAAGAAGGATACTTGGAAAGGCAAGCATGATATCAAAGATACGTGAAATAATTGTATCAACTAACTTACCGTAGTATCCCGCTACCATACCTAGTAAACTCCCTACCGCTGCTGAACCGAGTACGGCAAAGAAACCAACCCATAAAGAAATTCGCGCCCCATAAATAATGCGTGATAAAATATCACGACCGAAATCATCGGTTCCAAACCAATGACTGGCTGAGGGCGATTGAAGTCGTTCACCTAATTTTTGTTCGTTAATCCCTTCAGGAGCGATGACCCCTGCAAAGATCGCTAGAAGAATGAAAAAAAGTACAATCCCCATGCCGACCATCGCTAGCTTATTTCTCCTGAATCCTTTCCAGGCTTCACGCCATGGCGATAATACTTCTTCATCTGGTTGCTTTTGAACATTCACTTTTTTTTGCGGAGCAATTTCAGCCATCTTAGAAGCCCCCTTTAGTTGTATTTGATTCGAGGATCAATTGCAGCGTACAGCAGATCGACAATTAAGTTAATAAAAACGAATATTACCGCAACGATTAAAATCCCGGATTGAATAACAGGATAATCTCTAAAATTAATCGCGTCGTAAATATATCGACCAATTCCTGGCCAACCAAAGATCGTCTCAGTAAGAATCGCTCCCCCAAGAAGCAAGCCCATTTGCAGTCCAATAACGGTTAGAACGGGAATAAATGCATTTTTTAAAGAGTGTTTATAGACAACCCAAAACATTTTTGTTCCTTTTGCACGCGCTGTTCGAACAAAATCAGAGCGCATAACTTCAAGCATGCTTGAGCGTGTCATTCGTGCAATAATAGCCATTGGAATCGTACCAAGAGCAATCCCAGGTAGAATCAAATGCTTAATCACTTCAACAAATTGATCCATTCTACCCTGAAGTAAGGTATCAATAAGATAAAGGTGAGTAATCGCATCTACAGGGTTTCTCACATTTTCACGACCCGTTGATGGAAGCCATCCGAGTTCAAGAGAGAAAGCCCACTGTTCCATCAACCCAAGCCAGAAAACAGGCATGGATACACCAACTAGCGCTAATACCATAGCCGTGTAATCAAACCATGAGTTTTGGAACCAAGCACTAATGATCCCTGCATTTACACCGATAAAAATCGCAATCACCATCGCAACAAGCGACAGTTCAAGAGTAGCAGCAAGATATGGCCAAATTTCTCCACTAATATCTGAACTCGTCCGAAGAGAAGTACCTAAATCTCCTGTAAATAAGTTTTTAATATAATCGATATACTGCAAATACCACGGCTGATCAAGACCAAGCTGTTTTGTTAAACTTTTTATTGCTTCCTCTGTTGCCTGTTGTCCTAGAATGACCTGAGCTGGATCTCCGGGAATGGCTCGAATCATAAAGAATACAATGAGTGTCATCCCAAACAACACCGGGATGAGCATCAGCAGTCGTCTAACTGTATAAGCAAGCATCTACTCACCTCTTCCATCTGTATAAATCTTGTCGTCATAATATGTATGTAACGTTATGAAGAATAAAAGGGGAGTGCATCACTCCCCTTCCTTATTTCCTATTGAAGCGTTACTTTTGTTAGCTTGTCAGATCCAGTTGGATGCGGTGAGAAACCTTTAATTGTACTAGAGCCGCCAAGTGCTGGCTTGGAGTGTACAAGAGGAATCCACGGTGCATCTTCATGGATGATTTCTTGTGCTTCTTTATAAAGCTTATTACGCTCTTCTTCATCTGGAGTTGACTGTGCTTCGATTAGAAGATCATGAAGCTCCTGGTTTTCATAGTACGTATAGTTGTTGCTTCCAATGTTATCCTGATCAAGGAGTACGTATAGGAAGTTATCAGCGTCACCGTTATCGCCAGTCCAACCTAACAAGAAGCTATCTGCTTCACCATTACGAGCTTTTTCAAGATACGTTGCCCACTCGTATGATTTGATTTCAGCATCTACGCCAATTTCAGCGAAGCTTTTCTGAAGAACTTCTGCTACTTTTTGACCATCTGGCATATATGGACGTGGAACAGGCATTGCCCAAAGCTCCATTTCAAATCCATCTTCATAGCCAGCTTCTTTTAGAAGTTCCTTCGCTTTATCAAGATCATATTCATAACCTTCAATATCATCGTTATATCCACCGATTACCGGAGGCATTGGGTTTTTCGCTGGTTCAGCTTGTCCAGCATAGAAAGAATCGATAAGCGCTTGCTTGTCCACAGCGTGGTTCAGCGCCTGACGTACAAGCTTATCTTTTAATGGTCCACGATTTGTCGTCAATCCAACGTATCCAACGTTCATAGAAGGACGGAAGAAAGTTTGAAGATCGCCATTGTCTTCTACCTGCTGAACATCAGAAGGGTTAAGACCGTCCATCAAATCGATTTCACCAGCCATTAGTGCATTCAATCGTGCAGAGTTATCCGGAATCGCTCTAAAAATAACACTATCCAGTTTTGGATAACCATCCATCCAGTACTCTTCGTTTTTATTTAGAACGATTTTGTCATTTCTGTTCCACTGATCAAATACAAATGGACCAGTACCTACAGGATTTTCACCAAACTTATCGCCTTGCTTTTCAAGTGCATCTGGACTAGCAATCGCAAATGGAGACATCGCGATGTTTTTCAAGAATGGTGCTTGTGGACGCTTCAATTGGAATTCAACAGTGTAATCGTCTTTCGCTGTTACACTTTCAATCACATGTCCTTCGTCCCCTTTAAATCCACCAAACATGGACTTATAGTAATAAAATGCTTCTTCATTCCCATTCATCCAACGTTCGAAATTGTAAACTACAGCGTCTGCGTTAAAGTCAGTACCGTCATGGAACTTTACACCTTCACGAAGAGTGAATATATATGTCTTGCCATCGTCAGAAACTTCCCAATCTGTCGCAAGGGCTTCTTGCACATCTGTGTTATCGTCACCATAATCAAGAAGCGTATCAAAAATATTCTTTGTTACTTTAAATGATTCCCCGTCTGTTACAGATGCTGGATCAAGTGATACGGAGTCACCGCCACGGCCAAAGATCAATGTTCCACCTGCTTCTTCACCTCCGTCTCCGGAGTCACCCCCGCCGTTGCCATTCGTTTCGTTTGATCCACCGCAACCGGCTAGACCAATCGAAAGTAGCAATACAAATAGTAATAAAAAAATGGTTTTCTTCATGTTCTTCCCCCTTAGTCATGTTTGTGATTTATACATGGTCTTCTTCATACAGATGACACGCTGTATGGTGCCCAGGTTCTATCTCCCTGAATTCGGGAACAACGGAGCTGCACACGTCCATCGCCTTAGGACATCTTGTGTGAAAAGGACACCCTGATGGCGGATTCGATGGACTTGGCACATCTCCAGTAAGAATAATTCTGTCTTTCCCATATTCAGGATCTGGAACCGGCACCGCTGAAAGAAGAGCCTGTGTATACGGATGTTTTGAATCCAAATAGAGCTTTTCACTATCTGCCATTTCAACTATGCGCCCAAGGTACATCACTCCGACACGATCGCTAATATGACGAACAACTCCTAAATCATGAGCGATAAACAAATATGTTAGTCCAAGCTCTTTCTGAAGATCTTCTAAAAGATTTAATACTTGAGCTTGGATCGAAACATCAAGTGCTGATACAGGTTCATCCGCAATGATTAACTTCGGATTAACCGCAAGTGCCCTTGCTATACCAATTCTTTGACGTTGTCCACCACTGAATTGGTGAGGATAACGTTTGGCGTGGTATGCACTTAGACCAACAATTTCAAGAAGTTCTCTTACCCTTTTTTTACGCTCTGCTTTATTCCCAAGCTGATGAACGATAAGAGGTTCTTCGATAATTTTCTCAACTGTATGTCTCGGATTCAGCGATGCAAAAGGATCCTGAAATACCATCTGTATATCTTTTCTAAGATGACGGAGATCCTTTTTGTTTAAACTGGTCATTTCTTTTCCATCAAAGAGAACTTCCCCTTCACTTGGTTCAAGCAGTCTCATTAACATCCGTCCAGTTGTAGACTTTCCACATCCACTTTCTCCAACCAGTCCAAAAGTTTCTCCTTTATGTAATGTAAAGGTCACACCATCAACGGCTTTTACTGTTCCTACCTGCTGCTTAAGTACGCCTCCCTGAATGGGAAAATGTTTCTTGAGCTGTTTAACTTCAAGTAGTGCTTCTTGCAAAATAGGTGCCCCCTTTAGCTTTTCACTCTCTCTAATACAGATGCTTTCTCGGCATCTTCATGAAGCCAGCATCTTGCCTGTTGTGCCGGTCCTGCATCTAAAAGCATTGGATTCTCTTCATAACATTTATCAAAAGCGAAATTACAACGCGGTGCAAAGTGACATCCCTTATGAATAGAACCTGGTTTTGGAACATTTCCAGGTATTGAATACAGCCTATCTTTTCGAACTCGAACGTCAGGCACTGATTCGATTAAACCAATCGTATAGGGATGCTTAGGATGCTGAAATATATCCTGTGTTTTCCCTTGTTCAACGATTTTTCCAGAATACATGACAGCAATCCGATCACAGATCTCTGCCACTACGCCGAGATCATGCGTAATCATAATAATCGATGTGTTTGTTTCTTTATTCAACTTTTTCATCAACTCAAGAATCTGAGCTTGAATGGTCACATCGAGAGCAGTTGTTGGCTCATCCGCGATAAGAACTTCTGGTTCACATGCCATTGCCATTGCGATCATAACGCGCTGACGCATTCCACCAGATAATTGGTGAGGATATTCATTCATTAGCTCTTCAGCTCTTGGTAATCCCACTAACTTAAGAATTGATACAGCATGCTCCCAGGCTTTTTTCTTATTCCATTTCTTATGTATTCGAATTCCTTCGATCAGCTGATTTCCTATTCGGAAGACTGGATTCAGCGATGTCATCGGCTCCTGAAAAATCATGCCAATTTCATTCCCTCTTATCTTCCTCATCTCTTTCTCAGATTTAGCGATAAGATTTTCGCCTTTGTATGTAATTTCGCCACCAACTACCTTACCAGGGGCCTGAATGAGCTGCATAATGGATAATGAGGTAACACTTTTCCCAGATCCGGACTCCCCTACAATCCCAAGCACCTCTCCTTTATTGACATAAAAATCAACAGAATCGACTGCCGGAATTTCTCCATCATCTGTAAAAAAGTGAGTTTCTAACCCGCTAACTTTTAATACTGGTTGTTCCACACCCTCACCCCTTTCTATAAATTCTGAATTTTTTAATTTAACTAAAATCTGTTTATCATTATTACATTAATTTAACCAATTGGCAACGTATATTGAGGTAATTTTCTGTCTTTCTTTGTCGCTTTTACGCGATAATGTGCATAATTAAACAAAAAAAGCATCTAAAATAGATGCTTTTTGATGAATCGTTATAAATTTTGTACTTGGAACAGATTATGGTATGACCCTTTTTGTTTCATCAATTCTTGATGGTTTCCACTCTCAGAAATTTGTCCATTTTCAACGACAACAATTCGATCAGCATGCGTCACTGTTGCAAGACGGTGCGCTACGATGAAAGTTGTTCGATCTTTTGCAAGTATTTCGAGCGCCTCCTGAATAAGATGTTCACTCTCAAGATCAAGAGCTGATGTCGCTTCATCCAAAATGAGGATAGGAGGATTTTTGAGAAAGACACGCGCGATGGCAATCCTTTGCTTTTGTCCTCCGGATAATTTCACACCGCGTTCACCAACGGGCGTATCGTAACCTTCCGGAAGACTGTTGATAAACTCATGCGCATTCGCTGCTTTTGCTGCACGTATGACATCTTCTTCAGAAGCATTCGGATTTCCCATCATAATATTCATTCGAACCGATTCACTAAACAAGATATTATCCTGTAAAACCATTCCGATATTGTCACGAAGACTTCTTGCTTCGTAATCCCGAATATCCGTGCCATCGATAAGAATTCGCCCACCCGTTACCTCGTAGAAACGAGGAATCAAACTAACGAGAGACGATTTCCCACCTCCGCTCATACCAACGAGAGCAATGGTTTCCCCGGCCCTTACATCTAGATCAATTCCTTTTAGAACAGGAAGATCATTTTCATTATATTTAAAATAAACATCTTCAAACTGTATATTTCCTCGAACGTTACTCAACTTTCGAGCATCTTCTCTATCCACAATATCGTATTTCTCATCAACAAATTCAAAAACTCGATCCATTGAAGCAATGGATTGCGTTAGGGTTGTAGATGAGTTTACCAATCGTCTAAGTGGACTATATAGGCGATCCATATAAGTTACAAAGGCTACCATCTCACCAATTTGAAGTCCTCCTGAAATTACAAGGTACGCAGAGAAGGCAATAACAATAAGAGGCGCTACATCCGTAATTGTATTAACCACAGCGAACGTTTTGGCATTCCACCTTGTATGATCAAGTGCTCGTTCTAAGAAATTCGTATTTCTTTTGTTAAATTGATCTTGTTCATAATCTTCCAGGGCAAAACTTCTAATCACTGACATCCCTTGAACTCGTTCATGAAGGTGACCTTGAACTTCTGCAAGTGCTTGTGAGCGGTCCTTCGTTAAGTCCCGAAGTCGCTTATAGAAAAACTTAACTGAAAGTCCATACAGAGGAAGAAGAACAATTGCTGCAAGCGTAAGCCAGACATTCATAAACGATAATATACCGATAATGATGACGATCGTAATGAGATCAAGCCAAACATTCATCATCCCAGTAATCACAAATGTTTTTGTCTGTTCCACATCATTTATTACTCTTGAAATGATTTCGCCTGCTTTGTTATTAGAGTAGAACTTCAAACTTAATTGTTGAATATGAGAAAATAATTTATCTCTTATATCATAAAGAATCTTACTTCCAATCCATTGAGCGTAATACTGACGGAAGTATTCTACCGGTGGTCTGACAACCACGAATAGAAAGAAAGCTCCTCCCATCAACCAAAGAAGTTGCTCATATTTATCCCCAGCTGGCATTTCTGCATTGATAATATCATCAATGACATACTTTAAAATCAATGGCAGAAGAAGAGGAATTCCAAACTTTACTATTCCGATTCCAATTGTAATCCCAATTTGTTTTTTATATGGCCTGACGAAAGTCATATATCTTTTTATACTACCCAGATGGCATCATCCTTTAGCTATTCACGTGCTTTTTAATATCATGCAAAAACCTGTTGAAAAACATTCAACAGGTTTTTCTTACCTATATTGTAGAAATTGTTCATACCACTGATCCACAAAACCTGGAGCAAATGGTCCTTTACGCTGATGAATCCAGTTCATCAGCTCTTTTACATTTTGTTGTATAATGCGGTCAATGGCTTCGGGATAATTCATCTCTTCGCGGTGTGCTTCATACTCATCTTCATCAAGAAGTTTAAAGGTCATATCAGGGTAGATCTTAATATCAAGATCATAATCAATATATTTTAACGCCTCTTCGTCATACGTAAATGGTGTACCTAAATTACAATAGTAATAAAGTCCATCCGTCCGAATCATTCCAATGACATTAAACCAGTGGTTCGCACTAAAATAGCAAATCGCAGGTTCACGCGTACGCCATTGTCTTCCATCAGCTTCTGTCACGAGAATACGGTCGTTACCCCCAATGATTTCTTTTGAGGTACCTTTCAGTACGATGCTTTCTTCCCAAGTACGATGAAGTGTACCGCGATGTTTGTAACTTTGAATTTGAATTCTCGTCCCGGTCGTAGGGAAACTCATCTCCTTCTCCTTTCCTAAGAAATTCCGGAAAACGATGAATGCCTCTTGCATATTGGCAGACTCACAGTATCCATTCTTTCTTACCGTTCAATACATGGCTATCATCAAATTTCTTACATCTCATCTATATTCTTCTCCATTATAACGCTTAACAAAATAAAATTAAAATAAAAGCGCCATTCGAATTGAATGGCACCTTAATTGCTATTAATAAATTGGTGTATTTTCAAAGGTAGAGATGACATTCTCAATCAGTCGTTCAAACTCTTCTTCCAAATGCAACAGCCGTTCTTTTTTTTCTACAATAATCGTTTTCATCGCTTCATCCGACCCACATAACGTCTCCTCTAACTTCTGTATTTCTTCCCTGGTATGAATCATCTGATCGGCAAGCTTGAGCTGTTGTTGAATAAGCTCATCAAACTCGGTCATCTAACCTTCTCCTTTCAAACTAAACGTGTTAACTCACATATACGAAACATCTTCAGCAAACAAATTCCATATGTGAGATGAAAAACCTTTGGAAAGTTCTGTAGAGAAGTAGGAGGTTTTGTCAAAAACAAAAATCTTGAGCTCTTTCACCCTGTAACGGGAAGCAGCTTAAATAGGTATGATACATTCAGGCTTTTCATTTTTAGGTGAATTGACAATTGTGGAAACTTCGTACGCATTCATCTCGGAAGATGCAAAAGGCTTCATGCACTGATTTAATTCGGCTACATCATTCACAGAAGAATCAAGCCAAATTTTTTCCGTTACCTTTGTTAAAATGACAGGCATTCGATTATGTATTTCTTCCATTAGATCATTTGCTTCAGTCGTCAAAATGGTACACGTATAGTGTGTTCGCTTACCATCATCCCATTTTTCCCATAATCCAGCCATTGCAAACGGCTCACCTTTTCTTACTTGAATTCGCATTGGTACTTTCCTATTCTCCGTTTGTTTCCATTCATAGAAGCCATCGGATAAGATCAGGCATCTCTGCTTTTTAAGTGCGTGCTTAAAACTTGCCTTTTTATCTGCCGTTTCACTCCTTGCATTAATCAATTTGGATGCCATCGAAGCATCATTTGCCCAAAAAGGAATTAACCCCCACCTTAATGTTCCCATTCGATTACCATGGCCTGCTCGAATAACGGCTGGAATTTGTTGAGATGGCGCGATGTTAAACCTTGGCTCATAGCCTTCAATAGTTGTCTGTTCAATTTGAAACCGTTCTAGTAGAGCGTCGAGTTCTGTTGTTAAGGAAAAGCGTCCACACATATGAAGCCTCCTTCCTTCTAGTAAGTGTTTCGATGTTTTCGTTCAAATCCCTATCGCCCTTTAATCATTTGAAAGAAAAACAGGGCTGACTAAGTCAGCCCTGCATGGGAAGTTCTCTTATTGTTGCTGCTGGTTGTTCTTCGCAGATGCTTGCTGCTTATTTTGAGCAGACTTTGCGTTACGAGCTTTCACTTGCTGAGCATCCGTTTCGCTTGCAAATTCAGCACCGTATTGTTGCTGACCTGCTTGTCCTGCTTGTCCTGCAGATGCTTGCTGCTTGTTTTGAGCAGACTTCGCATTGCGTGCTTTCACTTCTTGAGCATCCGTTTCACTTGCAAATTCAGCACCGTATTGTTGCTGACCTGCTTGTCCTGCAGAAGCTTGTTGATTCTGCTGTTTTACGTGTTGAATACTTGTACCAGCTTGAGTTTGTCCTGGTTTCTTTGCCATGGCTTATCACCTCCCACAAACAATAGAATATCCAGATCAGAGATTCTTATGTATGCTATTTCAAAAAATAAAAAATCCTCTCTTGGTTTCTCAAAACTTCCCTTCATACTACATACATTTCTGTAGCAAAATATAATCGAAAAGGAGGATCTCAAATGGATCATCGAGATATGACTGAGCTATCCATGATGGCGAAAAAGGATTGGGCTGACCAGGAGCTTTCTTTTTTTCACCACAGTTTGCAGCAAATTGCACCTTATTTAAACAGTGAGGGCCTGGCAATTCATAGAGAAATCATGAAAGAAATTGAACAACGTGGTGGATTGTCTGCCTTTATGCCTGATTAAAATGATAAACAAAAGCCCTCCGGATATTCACGGAGGGCTTTTAACATCGTTAAAAATTCGATTTTGATTGGCCACCATCTACCGTGATAGTGGCACCGACGATCCAGGAGGCTTTGTCAGAAGCTAGAAAAACGACGGCATTTGCTACTTCCTCAGGTGTACCAAATCTCCCACCTGGAATTTCTTTTTCTACAAACTGAGCAATTTTTTCTGGATTTTCTTCCTTGCGCTTTTGCCAATTTCCTGAAGGATGAAGAATCGCCCCTGGTGCTACGCCATTTACCCGCACACCATCTTGAATTAATTCATCACCCATTGCTTTTGTAAAGCTAATCATGGCTGCTTTTGAGTGATTGTAAGTTGGCTTGCCGCCAGATTCCCGACCAAAGATCGAAGAGATATTGACAATCACCCCTTCACCCAGCTCCTTCATTTTTTCTGCTGATAGTTGACTGAGGTGAACCGCTGAATAGAAATTCAGATCCATCGCCTTATGAAATTCAGAGAGGTTTGTTTCCATAATAGCTCCTCCACTGCTTCCTCCAGCATTATTTATGAGGATATCAATAGAACCAAACTCCATTATAAATGAATCCAATAGCTGTACACGTTTTCTTTCATCTGTTACATCCGCTTCGAATAAAGCAAGGTTCGGGCCAATTTCATCTTTCGCCATCTCAAGATCCTCGCGATTCCTTCCACAAATACCTACCTTTGCACCTTCTTCATAAAATGCCTTCGCAATCGATTTGCCAATGCCTTTTGAACCACCTGTAATTAAAACGCGTTTATTTTCTAAATTCAACTCCACAATTATTCCTCTCCTTCTAGAACCATTTGTGTGATTTTTTGATGAGCAACAGGAAAAGCGAAGTTCTTCAAGTCCTTTTTCTCTACCATTTTAAAGTCCTTAGGAGAAATTTCACCATCATACGATCCTTTATACACGGTTAATTGCCACTTTAGATGACTAAAAATATGATTAAAATTAGCTAACTCTTTCTCAATTTCAATATCGATTTGATATTCTTCCCATATATGATTTTGAAGCTGATCCTCTTTTGATCCTTCACTCAGTTCAACGTTTGGAAATTCCCATAAGCTTGCTAGAAGGCCTGTTTCCGGTCGCTGCCTAACAAGAAATTTTCCTGAATTATCTTCAAGTGCTACTACCGCTATTGGGACAGGGCGCGGGGCTTTTTTCTTAGATTTAATCGGTAGCTCTTCTTGTGATCCTTCCGCAAAAGCTCTACAATGCTCCTGTACCGGACATAAGAGACAGGAAGGAGACCGTGGGGTACACACGATTGCCCCTAGCTCCATCATTCCTTGATTAAATGATGATGGGTCCTCATTTGAAATAATTCGTCGTGTTATTTCTTCGAACGTCTTACGAGCTGAAGGTTTTGCGATATCTTCCCATATTCCAATAATTCTTGATAGTACACGCATGACGTTTCCATCAACTGCAGGTTCAGGTATGTCGTATGCAATACTTAGAATTGCACCTGCTGTATAAGGACCTACACCCTTCAGAGCAGAAATTTGCTTTGGTTGATTGGGTACGATTCCGTTATAGGACTCTGCAACTTCGCGAACAGCACTCTGGAGATTTCGTGCTCTTGAATAATACCCAAGTCCTTCCCATGCCTTTAATACGTCTGCTTCTTCAGCTTCTGCAAGTGCATCGACTGTAGGAAAAAGGCTCATAAACCGCTCGTAATAAGGGATGACCGTATCGACCCTTGTTTGTTGTAGCATTATTTCAGACACCCACACCCGATAAGGGTCCTTACTTTCACGCCAAGGAAGCGTCCGCTGTTCTTTTTTAAACCAAGTAATAAGATCTTGTTGGAATTTTTGTTCGTCAAATAAATGTAAAAGGTCTGTCACTTTCTTTGTCATGCATCAACTCTCCGATATGATATAGTAAATGGTATTAAAGAACGATTAAAACTCACTTTTAACTTCCTCCACCTTCATCTAACACATATAATAACTCATCATACCTTATCATTCACCTTTTAACTTTTCACATTTGTTTTAATTGGGTATAACTAAAGAGAGAACGCTAAACTTCATGCGATATTGGCAACTTAATCGATTTGCTTTACAAGGAGGATCTTACCCTATGGATACTGGGACACATGTGGTCATGGGACTGGGGATTGGAGCTCTCGCAACTTTAGATCCAGCTATTGCGCAGGACCCTATTACCGCACAAAGCGTTCTAATTGGGGCGCTAATCGGATCGCAGGCCCCAGACTTTGATACAGTATTAAAATTAAAAAATAACGCTGTCTATATACGCCATCACAGAGGGATTACCCACTCGATTCCTGCCGTTCTTCTCTGGCCCATTATTATTAGTAGTGGTATTATGCTTTTTTATCCAGAAACAAACTGGCTTCATCTCTGGTTATGGACATTTCTTGCCGTCTTCATTCATGTGTTTGTCGATATTTTCAATGCTTATGGAACACAGGCCATTCGACCATTTTCCAATAGATGGGTCGCACTTGGCGTCATAAATATCTTTGACCCATTTATTTTCCTCAGCCATATTGCAGGTCTGATTCTATGGTATATTGGTGCAAATCCTGGTTTCACCTTTTTAACGATATACGGCGTTCTCATTCTCTATTATTTATGGAGGATTTCAGAACAGAAAAAAGTGATTCGTGCTGTCAGAGAACGAATTCCTGATGCTGTGGAAGTTATTGTCTCACCTACAATTCGTTGGAGTAGATGGCACATTGCAGTTAAATCCGAAACACAGTTCTATGTCGCCCGTGCTGAGGGAACGACCATACACGTTCAAGATGAATTTGAACGTGTGCCAGTTCCGAAAACGCCTGTACTCGAATCTGCAAAAGAAGACCCGAACTTAAGTGCTTTCCTCTCTTTTTCACCCGTATATCGATGGGAAATTGAAGAAAAAGAAGTGGGATACGAGGTGCGATTTATCGATCTTCGCTATCGCAATAAAGGTCACTATCCTTTTGTTGCCGTTGTACAGATGGAAGATCAGCTTGAAATCACTAGCTCCTATACAGGTTGGGTATACAGTGAAGACACGCTTAGAAAAAAATTGGATCCTGCTGTCGACTGATCTGCTAAGTGACTCGTTGAAGGATTATATAGAAACCGGCTGGACAATTGTCCAGCCGGTTTCTATTTAGTGCTTTATGCTTCTATCGTCTCCAAAATAACCTTTGTATTTTGGATTACTCATCATAAAGTCATGAAGAACTGGACCATAATAATCAATCCACTGTTTCACGATTTTTTCAGTTACATCTTGACCTTTATACTCTCTTCCAGCCTTCGCTCTTGATGATTCAAAATCCTCCCACAGTAATTCCACCATTGTTCTTGCCTGTCCGTAAGAAAGATGGTCGTTTTTCTCAAGAAGGTTATGAGTAAGCCTTTGAAATAGATCTTCCATGAGGCATGCTCCTTTCATGTTGTACTTTCAATGTAGAAATTAATAAATCACACATAACATAACGTTCTGATTCGCATACTAATTGTGTGCCTGCTTCACAACACGATATTGGAAAGGGGCGCACAAAAATGAGAAACAAAAAAACCGGTTTTCCAGATGCAAAGTTTTCTGGAGAACCACGCGCAAAAGAAGAATATGCATCGAAACGAGCTGACGGATCGATTAACACTCATCCACAGGAGCGCATGAGCGCATCTAATCGTACAGGCAACCGCCAGGGATAATTTTCTCATATAGGAGGCAGCAGCTATGGGTAAAAATAACCGAAATCGGCTTCACCCGAAATATGAGGATCCATTCCAATCTCCAACCGCAAACCCAAAACACGCGCACAATCAGGTAAATGGACAATCAAAGCAAACGTATAACGATATCGTTCTTCAAGTGCAAACGCGAAAACGATCTTAGAAATGAAGAGAGCAGCATTACTGCTGCTCTTTTTTAATGAGCATCGAGATAGGAAATGCTTCTATTTCCTTATTTCCCTCACGATATCCCCAGGCAAACGTTCCGTTCATATAGTCGATTGTAAATGTTGAACCTGGGTCGCCATCTATTTCATACTTCTCACCTGGAGCAAAGTTCTCAGGGTTAATTAAATAGGATTTTGCAAGGGCTATTCTGCGTTCATGAACAGCAAATTCATTCACCATTCCCATCTGCTCAGCTCGACGTGCTTTTTCACTAAGAAGTGCAATTTCACTTCGTAATTCCTGCTCACTCATTTCACTGAAACGCTTTTCCATTCTTAACCTCCACTACTCTATTCTTCTCCCAATTATAGTTTATTTTCTGCTTCCTGACAAAAATATGCTACGCTTACATCAAGGAGTGAATTACTATGAAAACCATCTTAATTACAGGTGCTGGGTCTGGCCTAGGCGCTGAACTTGCAAAGCGCTGGGCAAAAGAAGGACATCGTATGGTATTAGTAGGAAGAACAAAAGAAAAACTTACCTCTATCTGTCACCATATCGAGAAAGAAAACGCGACATGTCTGAGCTACCAATGCGACATAACAAACCCTGATGATCTAGCACATTTGACAAAGAAACTGAAAGAAGATGACCTTAGCATTGATCTTCTTGTGAATAATGCCGGAATAGGGACATTCGGTTCGTTAGAAGAGATGACGATTTCAGACATTCATCATGTCATAGATACAAATGTAAAAGGGACGATTTTCACGACCCAAGCCTTTCTGCCGATTTTAAAAGAAAGGAAAGGTCGCATTATGAATATCATCTCGACGGCAGGCTTGAAAGGAAAGAAACATGAATCTGTTTATGTGGCCTCGAAATACGCTGTGAGAGGATTTACAGAGAGCCTGTGGAAAGAACTTGAAGGCACTGGTGTAAGCGCTACGGCGGTCTATATGGGTGGAATGAATACGCCTTTCTGGTCTCATTCGAACCATATATCTGATCCCACTAGATTAAAATCTGCTTTAGAGAAAGCAAAACAAATCATTGAGGAAGATAAGGGGCAGAAAGAAATTTTTATTGATCGTTAAATTCTTCAAGGTACTTATTAATTAATGGAAATGGGAATCCTTTACGATACAAAAACTGCTTCATCTTTTGATCAAATTCTCTACGTCCTAGCTTACTGTAGCGACGTTCGGCTTTTTGAGCTTGCATAACGAGGGCTTCCCATTCTTCGTTATCGCCTTTATCTAAATTGATTTGCTCCATCACTTCTTGAATAATATCTCGGTCGAATCCTTTCGCTCTCAGCTCCTGGTTCACTTTCTGTTTTTGCTCCGTTGCTGATGACTTCTTAAGCTTTGACGCTTTCTTTTCAGCTAAATTTTTAGCAATCTCAAGCTGCTGTTCATAAGAGTATTCTTCAAGTGATTGATCAATCATTGGTTTCGTAACCCCTTTTTGGTTAAGTTCTTGTGCAAGTACATACGGTCCTTTTCCACCCGCATTTATCTTGGTTCTTACAAATGCAATGGCGAACTCAAGATCATTTATATAGCCATAGCGTTTAAGCTTTTCAATTATCTTAGGAAATGCTTCTTCTGGTACCTCTTTTTTTAGAAGGTATTCTTTCACTTCTTTTTCTGAGCGCATCCGGTAAGATAGATAATTCAAAGCGTAATTCATGCCTTTTTTTATCTGGTCCTCAAACTGAATGCCTTCAAGCATTTCGTCACTTAATTCAACACCTTTTCGGAGATCAAAGCTAATCAAAACATCTTGATCCACTCCGAAACCGAACTCTTCACCAGATCCTTTATCAATAAATATTGAAAAACGCTCATTATTATTTTTCTGAGTCGTTATTCGTGTAACCTTCACGATGCACTCACCTCCAGTTCCATTGTAGCACTTTCTGAAATTAGCCATGAAGTTTGAGCATTTGATTAAAGGATTATGATTATGGGTAAAGAAGTATTAGAAGTACATCGCGCACGCTTAGGAGGAAAATAATATGAACATTGCGATCACCGGAGGAACAGGTTTTGTCGGAAGCGCTCTAACTGAGTCATTTGTTAATGATGGGCATTCTGTGTATATCCTAACACGTAATCCTGCAAACAAACCTGTTAAAAAAGGTGTTACATATGTGAAATGGTTGCAGGACGACGCTGAGCCAGAAAAAGAACTGCCAAATATTCATGCTTTTATTAATTTAGCCGGCGAGTCGATCAATAGTGGACGATGGACGGAAGAGCGGAAACAACGTATTCTCGATAGTCGTATCTCAGCAACTAGAGAGATCACTTCAATCATAGAGAAACTTGACCAAAAACCTCGCGTACTTGTAAACGCTTCGGCGATTGGCTTTTATGGCTCCTCTCTTGATCAATCATTTACGGAAAATGATACAGAGCCCGGCTCAGATTTTCTAGCTGATGTTTCAAGAAAATGGGAAGATGAAGCAATGAAAGCACAAAACCATGGTGTAAGAACAGTTCTTGCTCGTTTTGGCGTTATTCTTGGCGAAGAAGGTGCACTTCCATTAATGGTACTCCCATATAAATTATTTATGGGTGGAAAACTTGGAGACGGACGTCAATGGTATTCCTGGGTACATATCATGGACGTTGTTGGAATGATCAGATTTGCCGTCGATCACGAATCAGTTCAAGGACCATTAAACGTTACGGCACCTGAACCAAAAAGAATGAATGATTTTGGTAAAACGGTCGGTGAAGTACTGAATCGACCACACTGGATGCCTGTTCCAGAAGCGCCAGTGCAGGCTGCTTTAGGAGAAAAGAGCGGAATTGTGTTAAAAGGTCAATGTGTTCTACCACATAAAGCGAAAGAACTCGGCTACCCTTTCCGCTATATTAAATTAAAAGATGCTCTCGAGAACCTGCTGGTATAATATCAGCAGGTTTTTTTCTAACTTACTAAGACTTAGAAATGCTCTTAAAGCCGATTAAAATAATTCTTCGCTGTCTACACTCGATTATATAGCAACCTTTCACGATAATGGCTATACTATATAAAAACCTAATAACGGCTATGTCAAACATTAAAACTAATAGATAATAGGTGAATAAGATGACAATTTTATTTAAGCAAGCTCGCGTCTATCCGGTTGCTTCCCCATTACTACCCTGTGCTGATGTTCTCGTAAAAGACGGTCTTATTCATCAAATATCCCCATCTATACCTGAGGAACCTACAATGACAGTTATTGACGGGAAGGGATATCATCTTTTTCCTGGGTTCATTGATGCTCATACACATTTGGGGCTATATGATGAAGGGACTGGTTGGGCTGGAAATGATGCCAATGAAACGGTAGAAGCTCTAACGCCCCATGTGAGAGCGCTTGATGGTGTTAATCCATTGGACGTTGGCTTTAAAGATGCCATTGCCTTTGGGGTTACCTCCGTTCAAGTTATGCCAGGGAGTGCCAATATTATTGGCGGCTTAACTACTGTTTTGAAAACACATGGAAAAAATGTAGAGAAAATGATTGTAAGAGAAATAGCTGGACTTAAAATTGCCTTAGGCGAAAATCCCAAACGAGTGCATAGTCAATCAAATAATGACTCAATTACCCGAATGGGCATTATGGGATTACTGCGTGAAGCATTCTATGATGCAAGTCGCTCAAATCAAAAAGAGCATCCGCGTATAGCACCTATTATTGCGGCGCTCAATCGTGAAATCCCTGTTAGAATACACGCTCATCGAGCTGATGATATCTTAACAGCCGTTCGCTTTGCCAGGGAATTTAATCTCGATCTCAGAATTGAGCACTGTACAGAAGGACATCTTATTGCCGATGAACTTAGCGGACAAAACATGAAAGTAACAGTAGGACCATCAATGACAAGACGCTCTAAAATCGAACTTAAAAATAAAACATGGGCTACTTATGGAATCTTAAATAGTCATGGGATTGAAGTGTCGATTACAACAGATCATCCGTACGTTCCAATCCAATACTTAAACATTTGTGCTGCACTTGCGGTTAGAGAAGGATTAAGTGAAGAAAAAGCCATTGAAGGCATTACCCTTAATCCCGCAAAAAGTCTTGGCGTTGACCATCGAATTGGCAGCATTGAAGTCGGAAAAGATGCCGACTTAGTACTCTGGTCCAACCATCCTTTTCAGTATGATGCTCGCCCTCTTTTAACCATGATTAACGGGGAAATTATTCGCTAAATTACTATGGTTTTCCTGTCACGTAGAGGCTTACAAAAAGTTTACATTTTACAGAGAAAAATACGCGAAAAACTAGTATCTTTTTTTGAATAAATCGAGTATGATACTTTTGTAATTAAAATAAAATGAACTAACAACTTCATATCTGAATATGGGAAGGCAATTGGTGCGCCACCAGCAATGACTGGTCCTAGTGGGTTCGATTCCCACCCCGAATAATAATTCAACATACTATTATTCGAGGGTGGGGATTCGTCTGCCCTCGACAGGAGGGAAACTCATGATTAAACATCGTGACCTGTCGGAATGTCATGTGCTATTTGACTTGATGGTTGACCCAGCTGTCTTCCCATTCGTGCGTCATAAAGCAAGCTCTTACGATGAATATTTGTTCTTAACCAAACAACTCATTGAAGCTGAGGAACAGGGGGAGCTTGTTTCTCGAACCATTCTAGATGAATGGGGTAATCCAATCGGTACGATTAATTTATATGATATTGAACAAGAAACCGGATTTCTCGGCACCTGGATCGGCACCTCTTATCACGGTAAAGGGTACAATCAACTTGCAAAAGAAGCCTTTTTCAACGAGTTGTTTTTTGATAAGCAAATCAAAACCATTTTTATGAGAATCAACAAGGAAAACACGCGGTCGCAAAAAGCAGCTGAAAAAATTCCTTATGTTGAAAAAGCCAATGACAAATGGCCAGAAGTTTATCATAAAATCAATTCTGGAGAAAAGTCATATCATTTATATGAAATCGAACGCGACAACTACCATCTTCATGTAATGCGTAAAGGACTAGAGTCTGTTGAAGTTCAAATGGAAGCATAAGTTCCTTACAAAGGAACTTTTTTTCATTTCACTTTGGTTAGAATAGTTTGCGAACGCTCCTTGTCCACATGTGCATAGAACTTTTTTTGATGGCAATGCTAGTACCATCTTAAAGAAGAGAGGGATTATTGTGGATAAACGGAAAGGTAGAGATAACAAAGAATCGAAAATGACGTTAACCAAAACACAAGATGTACTTTTTGGCCGTGAATTTAAACGCGCTGACAGGGCTGGTCATAAGTAAATATGAATAATTAACTGATAAAAAGCCATCCTAATGAGTGGAGAGAACCTCTCCAAACACATTTACAGGAGCTGATTAAGATGGCAAAACGTCCAAATTATTCAGAAGGTAAACAAAAACGTCAGGCTAAAAACCCAATTCCATCAGCACAAAACGAAGATGTAGAATTCGCAAGTGAATTCGATTCAGCTGATGCGAAAGCAGCAGAAAGAGCACGAGCAGCAGATCAGCGTAACAAGAAAAACAAATAACAAAAAAAGGGACCAGTGCGGTCCCTTTTCAAATTCAGAACAAAAATGCAATTCTGAAGTTAACAACATGTTATCCACATGCTGTTAATATTGTGGACAACATTTCATAATCCTCGCCACAACGGGAAAATTTATTAACATCTAAAACTGTTGATAAAATCTACATTTTTTGTGGATAATGTTGATAAATTTGTTAGTAACGCTTGTAAACTCTCTTCAACGTGTGCATAACTCTGTGGAAATTGTTGATGACTACTTTCGCTTTTCAGTCGAAACGACGCCACTGACGATTTTAGCGCTGTTTTTTCTTGAAAACCGATACCACTTCTACATGAGAGGTTTGTGGGAACATATCAACTGGTTGCAATTGCTCTAGCTTATACCCTTTTTTCATCAAGTAGCTGGCATCTTTGGCCAAAGTAGAAGGATTACACGATACATAAACAATGCGATCTGCTTCAGCTTTCACCATAGTAGCTAATAAAGTATCATCACAACCTGTTCTAGGTGGATCCACCACGATAACATTTGGCTTAAACCCTTCTTTTATCCATTTCGGTACAACTTCTTCTGCTTTTCCAACATCATAAGTCATTTTTGACTCATACCCGTGTCTTCGAGCATTCTCCCTTGCATCATCAATTGACTCTTTGATGACATCCATTCCTCTTACTTCTTTGGCTTCCTCAGCAAGCCAAAGACCAATTGTACCCACTCCACAATAAGCATCAATAACATTTTCGTTACCAGTAAGATCAGCGGCATTTTTCACTTCATCATATAGTTTTACGGTTTGAAGTGGATTAAGCTGGAAGAAAGCACGAGCAGATAATTCGAAATTCAAATCACCTAATGACTCTTGAATCACTTCTTCTCCTTCTAATAAAAGGGTTTTCTCACCAAATATTAGAGAAGTTCGTTTCCCATTTACATTTTGAATAACGGATCTAACTTCTGGCAGTCTTTTCTTAATTTCTTTCATTAACAATTCTTTTCTAGGAATCGTTTCTTCTGAAGTAACAAGAACAAGTTGAATTTGACCGGTTTCAAACCCCACTCTTGTCACAATGGTCCGAACAAGACCATTTCGCTTCTTTTCATGATAAATTGAAATGTTTAAATCTTGTAGAATGTTTACAACCTGACGTGTAACGCGATTTGTTTCAGGATGTTGAACGAGGCAATTTGTCAGTTCAACTAGTTCATGAGAACCCGCGCCGTATAACCCTGCAATGACCTTTCCTTTTTGCTTTCTAACCTGCAGCTGGCTCTTGTTTCGATAATTCCATGGATCTTCCATTCCGATAACGGGTTTTATAGTTAAATCGTTTTCACCTAATTTTGCATGCCGCTCAAACGACTGAATCACGATATCACGCTTCTCACGTAATTGAGCCTGATAACTCATATGTTGCAACTGACATCCACCACATTCTTCATAAACAGGACATGGAGGAGTAACACGATCGTTCGACTTTTTACGAAGCCGTTTTACTTTGGCTACTGCTCGGTTAGGGAAAACTTTTGTCACTTCAGCTGTAATTTCTTCCCCAGGCAGTGCTCCTGGTACAAAAACAACCGTTCTCTTAAAGAATCCTACACCTTCCCCGTTTATGCCTAATCGCTTAATTGTTAAAGGAATGGTTTGACCGTTCGTAAGTCCTGTCCCTTTCACCTTTTTGTTATCCAACAAAATCTCTCCTTCTATTTAACCGCTTAAGCTTTCCCATAAATACATGGAAACATAGCTCGAATACGGTGACCACTTCTTTCTATAAGCCTGTACTTCTTCTTTTGACGGCTTCGTTGGTAGCTGATACCACTTCATGAGGGCATTTTGAATGCCTACATCACCTGCTGGCAAAATATCCTTTCTTCCTAATCCAAAAAGAAGGACACATTCAACTGTCCACGGGCCAACACCTCTGATTGGAAGCAACTCATCATACACTTCCTTATTCGTTTGTGCATAGAGCTTCTCTAAATCAAGATCGCCTGACAGCATCTTTTCGGCAATTCCAATCACGTATTCCGCTTTTCTTTTACTAAATTGTAGTTCTCGTAACTCATCTACCTTAAGCTTGCTTACAACCTCGGGGTTAGGATAAAACCATACGTCATCCATTTTAGTACCATAACGCGTCACAAAGCGATACATTAGTGTATAAGCAAACTTCATATTAAGCTGCTGATGAACAATATTCTTTAGTAAAGCACTGTACACATCAGGCTCACAAATAATAGGCATACCTATATAATCGTCGACTAATGAATGAAGATCTGTTTTTCTTAATGTTGAAGAGATACTAGGCGTATCCATTTGAAAGTCAAAGATTTGGTTAATGCGAGTAACAGCTTCGTCTCTTTTGCTAACATCTTTTCCACTTATCTCAAAGCAAGGGTGTTCGTCTGTTCCAATAAACTGAACAGAATAAACATCTTTTTCTTGTTGTATGATTAACGGAACTTTAAGGATTTGATTATGATCATCCACACACTGAAGCGGATCTAAGTTTAATCTTCGGAAAAGTCGATTCACATTGTACGGTTTTTGAGGAAATATTTTCTCAGCCCACACGATACCGCCCCCTTCATCATGTCCTGTATATTATCGCAAATACCACACTTGATTACTAGTTGTACATTGAAGTAGATCTCTCTTCCAAACCACATGCAAAAGACTGCCATCTCTGGCAGTCTTTCTTAAGGCATAGTCGGCAGTTTTTCCTTCAAAACAAGATCATCAAGACTCTTAAACGTATAGCCCTCTTTCTTTAGATCTTGGATAACCTTTTCAAGAGCTTCTGCGTTATCTTTTGAAACGGTATGAAGTAGCATGATGGCGCCGGGATGCACCTGTTTCATGATGGAGTCATACGCATACTGACTACCTTTTTGCTTATTCGTTTCCCAATCTTTATAAGCGAGTGACCAGAAGATGTTATGGTATCCTTCTTCATGAGAAATTGCGAGTGATCTTTCGCTAAAAACCCCACGCGGCGGTCGTAAATATTGCATCGTCTCGTCTCCCGTTAAACGAGCATATTCCTCTTTAACCTTACGTAACTCAGTCCTTATTTTATCATCAGAAATCGCCGTCATATCTGGATGGCTCCAAGAATGATTTCCAACAAGATGCCCCTCTTTCACCATTCGCTTCACAAGATCGGGTTGATCTCTCAAGTAATGTCCCGTTACAAAGAAAGTTGCAGGTACTTCTTCTTTTCTTAGAACGTCTAAGATTTCATCTGTATAACCATTTTCATACCCGTTATCAAACGTCATATATAGCTCTTTTTTCTCTGACTGACCAATAAAATAACTATCATACGGTTTTAGCATTTCTTGAAATTCAGGTTCTGTCGTAGCGGGTGCATGATTTTTACTACGTTTAAAATACCAATCATGCGATTCATTATCGATCGCATGTGCTCCAGTCATCGTGCCCACAAATAGAACAATTGTTAATAAAGCTATCCTCATCTAACCCCTCCTTCTCTACCCTCCTATTTAGTGTGTGAAGTTTGATCTGCTTTCTATCCGCAATACCTTACAACTCTCTCAGGTAATTATCCCCAATCTGAAAAGGATTGTCCTTTTTCGTAAAAATAACCAGCATTTCTGCTGGTTACTGCCGAGTATTAAATTCAAAACTTAAATAATCCTGAACAGGTATCCATGCCCCAATTCCCTGCTGTGTTACATTTCGTACTTCCAATTTCATTTTGCTTCCTTTTAACACAAGATACACTTCACCATAGGTTACTTTGCCTTTCTCATTCACTGCAGGTACAAAACTTGTCAGTGTCCCATAATGCTTTGCACCAACGTTATAAACATTCCCTTTTTTCGTATCTTTCCCAATCATTGTTTGAAAAGAAAGAGATAGCTTCGTTTTTTCAGAAGCTTTCATCATCATCATTTTCTTTACATCTTCACTGTCAGGAATTGAGGCAGTTAGGCCGCCGTTTACTTTTTTCTCTTCTTCTTGACGGTATGTCATTTGAACTGGACCAGTTCCACCTCTATTGTCTACTCGGTTCACATTCGCCTGCTTATATTGCCAATTAACATTTGTCTCAGCAGAGTCATAATTCAGTGCCCACTTGCCGAGATAGATGCTCGCACGATAGCCAATCGCAAGCTTAGATGGTGAAATTGAGGAGTCATTTAATATCTGAATTAGCTCAGGATTTTCGATACGAACCTTAGCGGAGCCAGTCAACTCTTTTGTTAGCTCACTCGGCTGTAAAGTCGGTAAATCTTGGGCTGGGTTCGGGTATGTGTTCTCCTTTGAAATATTGACCGTCGAATCTGGAACTTGTAGCGATTGATTATTTCCTGCTTTCTTCCCCTCGGCAGCTAAGGAATTTAGTGGCGAGATAAAGGTTAAAAGTAGGATAATTAAGGCTAATTTCTTCATTTTAATTCTCCTTTGTTGGCAACTGTTCATTACGAATGATTCAGACTCATATCCGTATTTTTTTCTAGAAACCTTTCTTTTATCCAACAAAGTGAGATATTTAAAGCCTTAGATGTCATTAATGTTTAAACATCCATCCTATATGAAAAAAATGAACGCTTAAGCGTTCATTTTTTCAAAAGTAGGATAGAAAAACTGTACAAGTGGACCAATACCAAATGTAATAGCCAGGGTACCGATTCCGATCGGCCCTCCTAAAATAACAGCAGCAACTAGGGCAATCAGCTCACCAATTGTTTTTGAAGTTCGGATGCTTAGACCTGTTTTGTGATGAATCGCAAGCATTAACCCATCAATCGGAATAACGGCAAATTTCGCTTGAAGATAAATTGCGATTCCAAGTCCTACCAAGATCATTCCAATTGCAAAAACAGCGTATGCTATGAAAACATCCGAAATCGTCCAATCTGCAAATAATGTTAATAACCAAAAATCAATGAATAAACCTGTAACAATAATTGTAATGAGTGCAAAGAAATCCGGCCACGCTCTCATTAGAATTGCGTTTACAATAATCAAGATCACCCCAACAATAATGACCCAACTGCCAACTGTAAATCCGATTGTTTCCGATAATCCAACATTAAGGGCATCCCAGGCCCCCGCACCAATATCTGATTTGATGGTTAATGTTATTCCAGCTGTTAATACGAATAACCCAACTACATAGAACAAAAAGCGCTTCATTTTCAATGATGGCATCCTCTCTTTATCTGCATAGACTCCATTGTCCATTGTAACGCAGGAAACAGTTAAAAGACGATACTTTCCTTGAGCATTTAACCATTCTTTTTTTGAGGGACTTTGTCATCACTTGTCTCTTGATTACCTTCAAACAAATCAATTTCACGCCATTTCCCATAACGGTAATATGCAATCGCGAATAGACTTGAGATGATAAAGCTTACTCCTATTCCATATGCAATCCCCTCTGCGCCTAACCATTTTGAGAAAAGGTAAGTAAGCGGTACACGAAGGACCCAGAACGAAATAATATTAAGTACGAGCACTTGAACCATCGCACCTGCTGCTTTCACAACGCCGTTTAAAACAAAGTTAATGCCAAGAAACGGATAGAAAAAGGCAACCGTTTTTAAGTAGTTTTCACCAAAAGCAATGGTCTCCGGATCGTTAATGAACAGGCGAATCATTGATTCAGCAGAAAAGAAGATAATGGCGCTAATGGTAAGAGAAACGGAAAGAATTAAAATAATCCCATTTTTAGAGATCGCAGAGACTCTACCCCATTTCCCAGAGCCAATATTTTGTCCAGCCATGCTGTTCACCGCTGCTCCAAGTGTAAAAGCCGGTAACATAATAATGCGATCAAGTCTTTGTGCTGCTCCAAATCCTGCAACTACTTGCGTACCAAAGCTCGCTACAATTCCCATAATCGCTGTTACTCCTGCAGATACAGTCATCATTTGCAATCCTGCTGGTATACCTAGCTTGGAAATACGCTTAATTTCTTTTGAGTCAGGAAGATGCGGAATTGTAAATGGAATTTTAGACTTCCATACTGAATAAATCACGCCATACAAAAAGGCAGCACCTTGTGAAAGAATTGTCGCATAAGCTGCCCCTTCAATTCCCCAATTAAAATAAGAAATGAAAAGAGGGTCCAATACGGTATTTAATATAACAGCAAACAGTACAAAGCGAATCGGAGTTTTGCTATCCCCAAGCGCCCGTAAAACTGTCCCAATAAAGTTATAGCCAAATAAGAACAAAATACCGAGAAAATTAATTCGTAAGTACACTTTCGTACTCTCAAATATTTCATCAGGCGTTCCTAAAAATTTTAGAATGGGATCAGTAAAAATAAATCCAATAATGCCAAAAAGAACCGAGAGAATCGTTAAAGCTACAACAAATGCATTTAGCGACTCAATGAGTCCGTTTTGATCAGAGGCTCCCTTCCTCTGAGACAATACGGTTAACGTCGCACTATTCACCCCGATAATGAATGAGAGAACAGTAAAAATCACCGGAGCTGCAATAGAAATCGCTCCAAGAGCATTTGCCCCGAGTAAGTTCCCCACCCAAATGCTATCGATAAATTGATACGACGTTTGGAGTAAATTTGTTAAGAATATAGGTAACGAAAAAAAGACCATTTGTTTCGCAATATTTCCTTCAGTAAAGTCGTGTGTTTTGTTCATCTGATACCCTTCTTACTTAACGTTTTAGAATCTCACTTTGGTATACCCTTAGTATCGGTTTGAAAAACGATCGAATGCGCCACAATGACTTGTAGGAAATAATGGCATATTCAGGTGTTTTAGAATTTGAGAATAGAGGAAGATTAAGACTAGAGTTAAATTCGAAAGGAGAATTTGTAATGTCAATGTCTCAATCAGAAATTAAAAATAAGGTTTTAAGCATTTTCGATTCTCACTATGTAGGTACGCTAAGTACAGTGAAGGATAATAAGCCACATTCACGATTTATGACTTTCTTCAATGACGAGTTAACGCTCATGACACCAACAAGTAAGGAAACACATAAGGTGGAAGACATCGAACAAAATAAGAATGTGCATGTCCTACTTGGTTACGATGGCGAAGGATGGCATGATCGCTTTGTAGAAGTACAGGGGCAGGTTACCATCGATGATTCCAAAGAAACGAAGGAAAAATTATGGGGGGATCAACTGAAACGCTGGTTTGATTCACCTGAAGATCCTAACTACATCGTTCTTAAAATCAAACCGGATACAATCCGCCTCATGAACGAGGGAGAAAACACTCCAGAAACGCTAGAATTGTAGAGCAGAAACGAAAGAAGGGACACGCTCGTGTCCCTTCTTTCGTTTCTTATTCAGCTACAATTTCATAGGATTCTTCCAGTTCAATACTGCCAATAACAGATTGCGCCATAGAGCAATGTTTTTTCGTTAATTCAAGCGCTCTTCCAACCTTTTGATCGTCAAGATCACCATATAATGTAAAGTGAAGGTGAATTTTTTCAACGCGATTCGCTTCTTCTTTATTGCGTGTAACATCAGCCTTTATTTTAATATCGTCATATTTCATTCGCTTTTTATCAAGAATCTGTCGTAGCACACCACCGCTGCAAACTGCTACAGACGAGACAAGCAGCTGGTAAGGTCGAAAGCCAAACTGTTCATCTCCAGATATGTGAAGTGTCCCATACTCAAAATCAGCTGTAAAACCTGTTTCTTCTTTTTTCATGTTAAATTCCAACATGCCCACTCCTCGTTACTAGACGTTGCTCTTATTTTAAATCAGGAAATGAAAAATTGCGAATGGTAGCCCTTTTCTTTCCATTCTATTATAATGGCACTGATAAGAATTTCCTTTTTTGGCCAGATGGAGTGTGAACAGTTTGTTTGAATCAAAACGATATCGTTTCCTAATTTTAATTTCGATTGTCTTTATTTCAGGGTACTCTCAAGGTATGCTACTTCCATTATTATCTATTCTTCTTGAAGAAGCAGGCGTTTCGTCAAGTATGAATGGGTTAAATGCTTCTGCTCTTTATATCGGAATTTTATTTGCTTCACCATTTATCGAAAAACCCGTGCGCAAATACGGGTACAAACCTGCCATTGCTGTTGGACTTTTTCTTGTTATCGTTTCAATTACGTTGATTCCTATCTGGCAAGCTTTCTGGTTCTGGTTTATTTTAAGAGTAATTGTAGGAATTGGTGATAACCTTCTACACTTTGCCACACAGCTCTGGATTACAACAACAACTCCAAAAGAAAAACGGGGAAGGAACATTGCAATATACGGCTCTGCTTTTGGGCTAGGGTTTGCAGCAGGACCACTTTCTACGATTTTAGTTGAATATTCCTTGTATCTTCCATTCTTACTTGCTTCAGGAATTGCTTGCGTTACCTGGCTGTTACTATCGAAAATTAAAAATGAGTTCCCCGATCCATTAACACATGGCTCTGAACGGGTTCTCTCTAAATATGCTCACGTATTAAAAATCGGCTGGGCAGCCCTATTACCTTCGTTCGGATACGGTTTCCTCGAAGCATCCCTTCATGGGAATTTTCCCGTTTATGCGCTTCGAGCAGGATTAGACGTAAAAGCTGTTTCGATTCTACTTCCCTCATTTGTTGTAGGAAGTCTGGTGTTTCAAATGCCACTTGGGATTATTAGTGATAAATTCGGACGTAAAAACATCCTACTTATTAGTATTCTGATTGGCTGGGTTTGTTTTTCAAGTGCGATCTTTACAACATCCATCCCGTTGCTATTTACACTATTCTTCCTAGCCGGAATGATGGTTGGATCACTTTTTTCCTTGAGCATCACTTACCTAGCCGACCTTCTCCCCACTAGTCTTCTGCCGACGGGAAACATTTTAGCAGGCATTTTCTTTGGTCTTGGCAGCATTCTCGGACCGTTTCTTGGTGGAGTTTTTATCGATTGGTTTGCTACGGGAAGCATCTTCTATGCGATTAGCGGTATGTTGCTAACTTTATTTATTGCAACGGCTGTTCATAAAAATCCTGAGCCAATGAGACAATATTCTACTTCGTGAGTAAAGAAACGTTTTTATAGCCATTTTAATACTATATGGAATGAACCCTTTTCATTGACTTATGATGGATATGTACTATAATAATAACTGTGATTATCTGATAATGATTATAATTAATTCCGAATAAAGGAGTCGATAGAGAATGAAACTACGCGAAGAAATGCCTGAATTAGAAGGCGCTACACAATGGTTTAACGGAGAAGTTAAGAAAAGTGATCTTGTTGGCAACAAGCCACTTACACTTGTTCACTTCTGGTCGATTAGCTGCGGCCTATGTAAAGAAGCAATGCCAATGGTAAATGAATTTCGTGACGAGTATAGTGAAGACATGAATGTTGTAGCCGTTCATATGCCCCGTTCTGAGAAGGATCTTGATCTAGACGAAATCAAAAAGGTTGCCGATCAGCATGATATTAGTCAACCAATCTTTGTCGATAGCGACCACAAACTAACAGATGCATTCGACAATCAATATGTCCCTGCTTATTACGTATTTGATTCAGAAGGCAAACTGCGCCATTTCCAGGCAGGTGGAGAAGGACGTAAAATGCTTACGAAACGAATTACAAAACTTCTTGATAAAGCAAAAAAAGAAGACTAAGCTAAGAATCACGAAAGAGGCAGCGAATTCGCTGCCTCTTTCTATTTTCTCTTTATTATTTTCTGATAGATGATAAGAACGAAATGATAAGCCCCATAACCTACAAGCGCTCCGAGGGCATTTAAGAGAATATCGTCTATATCAAAAATACGGTGAGCCACGAAGTACTGAAGTAATTCAATAACCGTGCTCGTTAAAAATCCGATGATTCCAATGATAAGGAAAGATTTCCCCTTTTTACTGACTAGTGGCATCAAAAACCCTAGCGGCATAAAAAGCAAAATGTTCCCGATGATATTCTTTAAGATAAGCCAATAACTTCCGCTTTCCCACATAAGCTTAATGCTATCAAATAGAACAAGGTTAACGGATTTCCCATACGGATAATAATTATAAATAAACAACGTTGCATAGAAAAGTGCAAGTAAGTAGATACCTAATGCGAAGGATCCGCCTCTTTTTACCCACTTTTGCGTTGACACACCTTCATTCTGAGTCTGCATAATCTCTGTCTCTCCCTATTCTTCAGATGCCTTATGGGCTGTCTATATGCTATAGTATTCTATACAAAATATGTTCATGTAATAAAATTGAGGTGGAAAAATGCCGAGCTCCAAAGAAAATGTCTTATTGCAACTATCTTCAGACCTGAATAACTATAACATTCCTTATTTTTTCATAAACGAAACAGCACTTTGGCTTCAAGGTGCAGTGGATGCACCTCATTCTATAGCCGTTTCGGTTCAATGGGATGCTTTTGAGTCCGTACTTGAGGAATTCAACCTAAAATACGGCATTGCAACACCAGAACACAAGGCTGATATTTCTTATGCTGTCTATCCGATTGCTAATACATCTGTTCGAATAGAATGCACATATAACACGGTCATCCGAACGAACCCTTACTTAGTTTATGTTGATTTTAAAGAAAAAAGCGTCCCTTGCCTTTCACTTTACTACTATCAGCAGATTCCAGAGTGGCGTATGACTGTTGAAGCACACCTAAATAATGTTCAAGATAGCGTGACAGAACAAAACAAAAAATCTTGGAATCAACAAACATATGAAGCTTTATTAAATCGTTTCGGTACTCCGGAAGAAGCAGCAATAAAGTTAAAAGAAAATCCAACTTCACGAATGAAATCATTATTGCCTTATCTTCCTGCACTGCAAGGAAAGAAAGTAGCCAATCTAATGGGTTCACACGGTATGAAAGCAACAGCGATGAGTCTTATGGGAGCCGATGCAACGGTGATTGATTTTTCATATGAAAATGAACGTTACGCCAAGGAAGTAGCCACTAAATGTGGTATTGACCTCACATATATTGTAGCTGATATTTTAAAGATGGATCATCATCAAGACGGAGAATTTGATGTCATTGTAATGGAGCTAGGAATCCTACATTATTTCCTTGATCTTCATCCATTGTTTAAAGTAGTGTCTCGCCTCCTGAAAAGCGGCGGCACGTTTGTCCTTCAGGATTTCCATCCCATTTCTACAAAGCTTATTACATCTAAAGGTAAGAAGCATAAAGTGGATGGTAACTATTTTGATCCTACAATTCACAAAACTGTAGTCGCATATGAAAAGCATCTAACAAACGAAAAGGAAGACAGTGTGGTCTTGCAGCGGAAATGGACGCTCGGTGAAATTCTAACGAGCATGGCAGATGAGGACTTAATTATTAAACAAGTATCAGAGGAACCAAATATCAAGCTTCATGATCGAGGTATCCCAAAGATCTTTACTGTTAAAGCAACGAAACAACCTTATTAAATCAACAAAAGCACCCGAATGGGTGCTTTTCTCGTTAGGAAACAAGCGACTCAATGACTTCGTCATCTCGTTTATCAGAATAATTTTTTCCGACTACGATTGACTCTTTGTTCATTAACTCATTCAATTCACTAGCTTCTTCTTTTTCACCAGCTACGTATATTCTTTCCCACTGACGATTTTTCGCTTTTTTATCAAGTTTCGCCGCCATTGACTTATACCATCTTTCACGATTGGCTTTAATGCGATCTTCATAAAGCTCTCGCTGGGCTGTACTACCGTTTCCAGAAATATTCTCATTTCCAGTAGTTCCTTCGTAGATTTTCCAGTTGTCTTCGTCAGGATCCCAAGCATACTCTTCACTTTTTGTTAGAAAACCAAGCTCTGTTTCAAGAATACGTACATAATCATGATGAACAAGAATGATTCCTGTGTTCGGATAGTCACTTTTCAACTTCTCTAGCGCTTCAAGTTGAGGTTCTTCTTCCCAATATAAATTTGTTTCAACTGGTACCTGTGTGCGCTCCACAAACCATATTTGGTCGTCTGAGGAAGCAATAATAACAAGACCACGCTTTAAATCATTTTCGATGCGATTGAGCTCATCTTGAACTTTTTCTTTTACTTTTTCGTATTTTTCAAGCTCTTCTTTATTATCACTTTGTTTTAAGTAATCTTCAAAGTTACGAAAGCCGTTTTTTAGCTGGATCTTCCATTCGCCATTTTGTCGGTCAGCATCACGACGGTCCGTATTTAAATATAAGGTAAACACTTTATCGGGTTTTTGAACATGAGCATGTTTTAACTGATCTAACTTCTCTTTTAATAACATTTTTCTCCTCCTCATCATTACTTTGTTATTAATTCCATTCCCTCCTTTTTCCTATTCTTAAACGTAAAATCCAAAAGCCCAATTGTGATTATAAACATAGTCAAGAAGTGAAGTATGTGGTAGAATAAAATCATTAAAACATAATAATAATTCTAATCTATTGAAATCCATTCTCAGTAACGAAATCAAATGACTTATTTGTCAGTACTTAATATGCTGTGACCTCAAAAGTGGTCACAGCATTGCACGTTTATAAGGAGAATGATGATGACTATTATTCTCAATTAGGAAAAGGAGGAATGATAATGGAACAGATAAATTTACGGTCAGACACATACCCTTCCCACTCGTCATTCTGGTGGAATACATTAAAAAAACATGGCGAACTAGGTGCTGCCCTGTTAAGTGGAATCATTATAGCATTTACATGGATCACAGAAGGTATCTACTCTCCTACGATTGAATCTGTCTTATATATCACCGCATTTATAATCGGTGGATTCGCAAAAGCGAAAGAGGGAATAGAAGACTCTTTTGCTGAAAAAGATGTAAATGTTGAGCTTCTTATGATTATTGCTGCCATTGGAGCAGGAAGTATTGGTTACTGGACAGAGGGCGCTATTCTTATTTTTATTTTCGCACTCAGTGGAGCTCTTGAAACTTACACTCTTAATAAAAGCGAAAGTGAACTTCAGTCTCTCATGGAAATACAACCAGAGACGGCAACGATTCTATCTAACGGAGAAGAACGCATTGTACCAGCAGAATCTCTTTCAATAGGAGATTTCATTCTAGTCAAACCAGGAGAACGGGTGCCTGCTGATGGTGTGATCACAAAAGGCCAAACATCTCTTGATCAATCGGCCATTACTGGTGAATCCATTCCAGTTATTAAACGAATTGAAGAAGAGGTATTTGCTGGAACGTTAAATATCTCTGGTCATTTAACGATTAAAATGACCAAACGTAGTCAGGATACGGTGTTCCAAAAAATTATCGCACTTGTTCAAGAAGCACAAGATCAAAAAGCACCTTCCCAGCTTTTTATTGAAAAGCTAGAAGGCTGGTACGTGAAAATCGTTTTAATTGTAGGCGCACTTCTCATGGTCCTTCCCCATTTTCTACTTGGCTGGACATGGGATGAAACGATCTATCGCGCAATGGTCTTTCTCGTTGTCGCCTCTCCCTGTGCACTAGTCGCATCGATTATGCCTGCCACGCTCTCCGCTATTTCTGCAGGCGCACGAAATGGTATCCTTTTTAAAGGCGGAGTGCATCTTGAACAGCTAGGTACAATGAAGGCTGTTGCGCTTGATAAGACAGGAACGTTAACGGAAGGCTCTCCTGTCGTCACAAATGTTTTCACCCGAACTGATATTGATGAAAAGACGTTTATCAAAATCGTCGCTTCAATCGAGCGACAATCAACACATCCACTTGCTAAAGCGATTGTCGATCATGCCGGAGACGTCATCTTTCTAGAGCCAAATGATATGATGGATCATTCTGGATGGGGCGTGGAAGCCACAATTGAGGGAATTAGTTGGAAAGTCGGTAAATTAGCGTTCTTGTCTGAAGAGGATGGATTCAATTTATTTGAAGAAAACTATCGTCAACTGCAATCAAGTGGAAAAACAATCGTTCTTGCTGCAGATAACCAGGGCATAGCTGGAATGATTGCTTTAAAAGATAAAGTTCGTAGCGAATCAGCGAATATGGTGAAGGAACTGAAAAAGCGTGGAATTGAACCGGTGATGTTAACTGGTGACAGCGAGCAAACGGCAAAAGCCATTGCTGAAGAAGTCGGGATCGGCACGTATTACGCCAATTGTCTTCCAGAAGACAAAGTAACTCGAATGAAAGAATTAAAAGAAAAATACCAAACGGTTGGAATGATTGGGGACGGTATTAACGATGCACCTGCTCTTGCCGCATCTGATGTAGGAATTGCAATGGGCCAGGGTACTGATGTCGCTCTTGAAACCGCAGATGTTGTTCTTATGAAGAACGATCTCGGAAAACTGACACGAGCCGTAAAGCTTTCAAACCGATTAAACAAAATCGTAAAACAAAATGTGATATTCTCTATTTCCGTTATTCTTATTTTAATTGCATCTAACTTCTTTCAATTCCTAACCCTCCCTTTAGGAGTACTCGGCCATGAAGGCAGTACAATACTCGTTATATTAAATGGACTGAGGTTATTAAAATAAAAAGCCTGATAGCGCCACGCGCGCTGTCAGGCTTTTTTTCTAAAATAATTCGAAGTGGCATTCACTTCTCCACCAATAATAATGACAAGACCTGTCAGGTAAAACCAAAGCATTAGCGCGATTACGCCTCCAAGACTTCCGTACGTTGCAGAATAGTTACTGAAGTTATTTATGTAATAAGAAAAAGCCAGCGAGACAAGCTGCCATAGCACTGAAGCAAAGATAGATCCTAACAGCACATCTTTATAATTCAATCGTTTATTCGGTGCATAGAAATAAATAAACATAAACACAACAATCATGATCGAAAGACTTAGAATCCACCGAATAATCCCAAACATAAAGCTTAATGACTCAGGTAAATCAAAAAATGTAACGAAAAATCTCCACAGCGTTTCACCGAAAACAGGTAATACCAATGCAACGACAATAACAAAAATCATTGCTAACGATAAAAGAACAGACAAACCTCTCGCAAGTAGAAAATGCCGACTTTCTTGAACGTTATATGCACGGTTAAGTGATTTAATAATGGCATTAATTGCATTGGAAGCAGACCATATTGTCGCGATCACCCCGAAGGATAAAAGCCCTTTCCGAGCTCCATCTTCGAGAATAATGTTCTCTTGTATCGTGACAAATGACTCAGATGGTGCATATTGAGCGATTAAATCAAGAATTTGATCCTGTGAGAAATCAAAATGAGTCAGGAGGGTAATCGCAAATATAAGAAAAGGAAACAGCGATAACAAGAAATAATAAGCAAGTTGCGCTGACAAGTCAGTCACCTGATGTTCTTTTATTCTTGAAAAAAGCTGTTTTGTAAATTGTCCTAGCGATGCATCCACTATTTACCCTCCTGGGACTCGATTAGTGTGTCATTGGATCGCCGTTGTTACCAGTTAGCTCTTCACCGGCTTCAACGACTCTCGAGCCTATTTCTTTAAGATCATGCTGCGTTTCTTTCACAAGATTAAAGGCTTCAACTGAACTTTCTTTCAGTCCGTTAAACTTCTCTGATAAAGTTGAAATATCATCTTGTACTTCCTTCATTAGCTCACTAGCATCATCCACCGTTTGCTTCCATTTATCCGTATAGTAAGAAGGATTATTCTTAACGTCACGCAAAACACTTCCTGCTTTTTTCGAACCATTCTGAATGGATTCTCTCGTCCCTCGATCTAGAAGTGAAATAAGGGCACCTGCCAGTCCACCAATAAGGACTGCCTTAAACAGTTTATTTTGACTACCGCCTGAATATGTTTGACTCATTTCATTTCCTCCTCATTAGATTAAGATGACATTTATTTCCCTTAATCGTTCATAATGAAACCATTGCAGTCAAAACGTATACTTTTGCAGTATGCGATCCACTGCACTTCCATAGCTTTCCCCAAATAAGATCAGATGAACAAGTAAATAATATAATTGATAAATGGGAAGACGATCGGTAAATTCTTTCTCTAGCGGAAAATCAGCTTGATATTGGTCGTAAAATGCTTTCGAATACCCACCAAATAAATATGTAAAAGCAATATCGATCTCGCGGTCTCCATAATAAACAGCAGGATCGATTAAATAAGGTCCTTCATCAGTCATGAGCCAATTTCCTCCCCAAAGATCACCATGTAAGAGCGAAAAATCGGGTTGATGCCCGATAATCGCATCAAGACGTTGACGGAGTTTTGACAAACGTTGATCACGTTCCTTCGTAAGCTTTCCTTTGTTACGAGCGAGGTTCTGCATTCTCCCAAGTCGTTGATCTCTAAAAAAGGTGATCCAATCAGTGGATGGTTCATTTAGTTGATCTAATTCACCAATAAAATTGGCTTGATGTAAACCAGCAAAATTCTCTTTCTTCTGATGTAAGGATGCAACTAGACTTCCAAGTGCTCGGTCCCCTTCATTGCTCGATGGCACAGATCGAATCCATTCCATAAGAAAAACACTCTCACGATTACCTTGAGACAGAATTAAGAGAGGTTCAGGTACCGAGACCCCATGTCGTCCTAACAGCTCAAGACCATTTTTTTCAGCGTAAAAAAAATCTTCTGGTGCTGATGAATTACTTTTCGCAAAGTATTCCCTATCCTTTGTTCGAACATAGTAAGCTTCATTTATAGACCCACCTGACACACCTTCTACTACCTCAACGGAAGTCAAGTCACCGCTTTTTCTAATCGCTTCTTCGATATGTTTCATATACCTTCTTCTTTTCTGATATGTTCCAATAATTTCTCACAACCAGCATTTACCATTTCATAAACTTCTTTAAAATTCCCTTCAAAATAAGGATCAGGAACATCTTCTATTTCACTTTCACTCACATAATCCATTAACCTTGAAATAGAGGTTGTTGGATTAATTCCTGCCATTTCGTGAAGTTCTCCGAGGTTTCCTGCATCCATTGCGATGACGTATTCAAAGTGAAGCAGATCAGCTTCCTTCACTTGTCTCGCTTTTATACCATCTGTTGAGATGTTTTGTTTTAAGAGAATGTCGGCTGTCCCTTCATGTGGGGGTTCGCCTATGTGCCAATCGCCAGTTCCAGCTGAGTCGATTTCAATTTGATTAGCTAATCCAGCTTTCGCTACTTTAGACCGGAGAACAGCTTCTGCCATAGGAGAACGACAAATGTTCCCAAGACATACGAATAGAACTCGGATCATCATTATCCCTCCATAACTTTAATGTACACAGTACGGTTCCGTGGACCATCAAATTCACAGAAATAAACTCCCTGCCACGTGCCGAGAATCAATTTCCCCTCTTCAATGATGATCATTTGCGAAGCCCCAACTGTACTCGTTTTTAGATGCGAAGCAGAATTCCCTTCAGCGTGTCGATACTTAGGGTGCTCCCAAGGATAAACTTCATTCAACCTCATTAGCATATCGTGCTTCACATCCGGATCCGCATTTTCATTGATCGTAACTCCTGCTGTTGTATGCGCAGAATAAACCATTACAATTCCCTGTTTGATATTTGCGTCATGAACTGCGCTTCTCACGTCACTTGTAATATCAATCATTTCATCTCGTTGACTTGTTTTCACAGAAATTCTTTTAAGCATACGATCCCTCCTCATATTACTGTATTACTACTACCCTTGTTACTGTGATTTCATTCAAATTTCAGTATGAATAACCACGTGGAACATCGATTACTAATGAGAGTCTCGTTTTAATAGTCATCTCGTTCGTAGAGATAAAGGTATGGAATGTCGAGAAACAAGTAGTAAGACTCGTTTATAGGATAAGAATAGGTACGAATAAGTTCATTTGTTTCGATATCACTATAAAGATCGGAAAGGATCCCTACCTGATCATGTTTCATCCTTACGATGTTCTCTAGGAAATAAGGACGCCAACTCCAGTTATCACCTTCATACTCAGGTTGAAATTCCCAATTTCCATCACCATTACGATAATAGTTAGCTGAAACTTGATGACCGTCTTCATCGCAAATATATCCTCTAAAACACGCATTTCCAAGCGAATGAGCTGCTTCAGACACAATCGTATTCCAATCATGGTGTTTATTTCGCTTCATCTGCTGCTGCAAATGACGGTTAAAATTTTGGGAAAGCTCGTAAAGTGAAAGAAGGCGCTTTCTCTCATGTGTAATAAAATGTTGAAATTCTTTTGTTAGGAGTGCTCTGTACTTGTTCACATCATGAAATTCTGCCTCAGGCTTGCCAAAAAAATGACCTTGATAATACCTTCCACCATTCTCCCACGCATACTTTAATTGTCCAATCGCTTCAATCCCTTCAAACAATAGTGTTGCGCCGATTTTTCTTCCTAACATAGACAACGCATAGAGAACTTCTCGATACTCTGGAGGCATTCCTTTGTCTTTTAAGTTTAATAATCCTACTTTAATGATGTTTGGATTTAGTATAGCGATTTTTTCAATATTACTCATTGTGTTTCCGGCATGACTTATGGCAACTTGTACCCCAAGGCTTTTATAGTAAGTAAGAATGTGTTGCAGTTTCTGAAGGCTTTCATCAGCAATATCATAATCAGACACTTCAATCACAATTTGTTCATAAGCAATGCCTTTATTAAAGTATTCTTCAAGAGAATGTGTTAGTGTTTCACCATGGTCAAATAGTAAATGTCTTGCACTAGCATTAAAAAACACGCTCTGACTCGTACCTCGCTCTAAAAATAGATCAATGGCACAATCACGAATGTGCGTATCAATTTCCAATATGTACTCTTCAGGGATCGATTGATCCTGAAAGAAAAAGCCGAGACTTTTCATTCCTTCTTCTGTGTTAATTCTTCCAAGAACTTCATATCCAATAATTTGCTGCTTATCAGCACTAACAATCGGCTGGAAGTAAGGGAAGATCTCTTCTTTTTTTCCCATAACATCAAGTGCATCCATAACAAGGCCCTCCCATTCGATCACAATAAATACTCTTATTATACCATGTATACCAAACTACCTTTCTTCTCGAAAGATGTTTTGCTAATTTTTCAAAAAAATCCACCCAGTTACTTTTTACTCAAGGGATTAGATGGGTTTTTATTGGATTTTTTACGATAGCGTTTTATACTAGAAGTACCATTCAATTGTAAAAGGTGATGATCAAATGAGAACCTCGACGTCATGGAGCTGTTTATCATGAAAGTAAACAAAGAACAATTTAAGCGTATGAAAAGAAATGAATTTGTCAGAACGGCAATCGAGTATGTTGATACAGGTGTTGTCATTACTGATCCCGAACTTCCGGACAACCCCATCGTGTATGCGAATGAAGGATTTGAGAAGCTAACCGGATATACTTCGGAAGAAATCCTTGGCTTTAATTGCCGATTTTTGCAAGGAGAAGACACGGATCAAGGAACAATCGCTGAATTAAGAGATGCGATTAATAAAGAAAAAAAAGTTAAAATCGAAATTAAAAACTATAGAAAAAATGGGCAATATTTTTGGAATGAACTGCAAATCTATCCCGTTCACATTGAAAGTGAAAATCAAACATACTTTGTCGGTGTGCAACAAGATATTACAAAGAGAAAAGAAGCGGAAGAACGTTCTGAGCACTACCTCGATGAGGTCAAACGCTTATCCACACCGATTGTGCCAATCGACCGGAATGTATCCATCGTACCGCTCGTTGGAAAAATTGATGAAGAACGAATTGAGCTTCTCTTACATCACGTAAGTTCTCATATCCAAAAAAGCGGAGATGAGTTTCTAATACTGGACCTGTCCGGAGTCAGTCATTTTACTTCTGAACTTCACAAAGGTGTTTACCAACTTCATCAACTAATTAAATTAATGGGTGCTGAATTAAGAATAACAGGAATTCGTCCCGATTTCGTTTTAGAAGGGATTCAGGCGGATTTCTCTTTATCATCTGTGAAAAGTTTCCCATCTGTTAAACATGCCTTAAAAAACATAGATGATTCAAGTTCGATCAACTGAGTATGTCTATGATTAATAAGCTTTCGATACTAGTCTCGAAAGCTTATTTCATTTTGTATCCCAACTCTATATCTCCCTTATTAAAATAGAGGTGTTGTCAGTGGACAGATATTTTTCATGGTTTACCGAGAGTTCATTTACCCTATTTTCATTTCCACATCTTTTGACACTCTTCCTAGTAGGAAGTTGTATAATTGGAATGTTTCTTTTTCGAAAAACGTTAAGAAACAAACTTCCCAACCTCGTTATTCGACTAATGATTGCTTATCTCTTACTCCTATCAGAGATAAGTTTTCATGCCTGGTTCGCCTACTATAATGAGTGGAGCATCACCACGGCTTTGCCACTACAGCTTAGTAGTATATCCCTATTTCTAGCGATCGCACTCGTTCTAACAAAGAATAAAACGCTATTTCCGATCACTTATTTTGCAGGTTCCGCTAGTGCCCTACTTGCTATGATTACTCCGGACCTTGGGCCATATGCTTTCCCCCATTTTCGTTTTTTTCACTTCTTTATTGCTCATGGGGGAATACTTCTTGCCACCTGTTTTATGATTATCGTTGAAAAAGCTTTTCCCTCATATCGCTCCTTATGGATGTCGTTTGCAGGGTTAAACATTTACGTACTTTTGCTGTTCCCACTTAACCTTACACTTGGCTCAAACTATATGTTTTTAATGAAAGAACCCGCCAGTCAAACGCTCATCTCATATCTTGGTCCCTGGCCATTCTACTTACTTTCACTTGAAGTGATCACAATCATTGTTTTTCACTTACTTTATCTCCCATTCCATTTTCTACTCCGGCGACCTTTTCACCATTCACCGCTGTTTAATAACAGAGAAATTAGGAAAAGAACGTTATAAGACTTTATGGAAAGGATGACATAAAATGAAACGGTATCAGTTTATAGTGAAAGGAAGAGTGCAGGGTGTTGGATTTCGTGCTTTCACACAGCAAAAAGCAGCCCAACTTGGGCTAACTGGGTATGTTATGAATCAGATGGATAATTCTGTGGAAATTGAGGCACAGGGAGAGGAAAACACACTTACAAAGTTCCAATCTGCCTTACAAAATGGTAGTCCCTTTTCAGCTGTTGATGAAGTTCAGGTGCATGAAAAACAAGTCCATGATCACGAGCGCTCCTTTTCCATTCGATATTAGTAGGCATTCTAACCTCTTTCCACTATAATAAAAGGAAAAGTTAGTTGAATTACGGAGGTAATGAGTTGGTAGAAACAACTTTTTTTTCACATAGTGAAACAGTTAGGGCTCTTAACAGTTTAGGAGATAATATATTCGTATGCGATTTAGACTTAAGAGTAGTCTGGTTTAATGACCAGGCCGAAACCTTATTACACTCAATCATCTCTTATTTGCATATTAATCATCCTTTAGATCTGATTGGAAAAAGCATTGATGAATTTCATCAAAACCCTTCACATCAAAGAAACATTTTACTTCACCGTCTTCCATATGAAAGTACCATTACATTATTCGACCGCTTTGCGGCGAGCATTGTGATATCCGAATACAAAGATGATGCAGGAGTTAAGATAGGATACCTTCTTGTCTGGCGTGATGTTACGGAAAAACAAAAAGAGCTTCAGGAAAATAAAAAACTTGTCCATGAATTGTCTACTGTCATTATTCCAACGGTAATCGATAACGCCATCCTTATACCCCTTATCGGTACAATGAATGAAGAACGAACAGAAAGACTCGTTCAAAGGACATTGAATTACTGTGTAACGAACAATACAGATTACGTATTACTTGATTTCTCTGGACTTTCCGAACTGGATAATAGCTCAGCACAAGTCCTCTGTGAAACGATGACCAAGTCTCTGACTTTGATGGGTGTTTTCGTCGTTTATGTCGGAATTACAAAGCAAGTCGTGCAGTGGCTAATGAACCTTAACTTAGATCCTACTATCCCCACCTTTGCTACATTTCGTCAGGGCATTAACCATGTTGTCAATCTTGAAGGTTACTCGCTCGTTTACGAGAAAAGATAAAAAAGAAGCTGAACGATTCAGCTTCTTTTTTGTGCTATCTTTTTTTGTGCTGCCTTTATAAGCAATATGTTATCTTTCTTTACTAGAAAATTGTTGGAAAACCGTATTAGTGTTCTCTTTAAAAAGGGGTTTTCCTGCTACAGCATTCAATACTCGTTTATTTCGCTCGACTGAAAGAGCCAGGTTCGTAGCTCCCGTTCCATGTGAATGATCCAGGTTTGTTAAGGAAAAAATGTGATTCACTCTTTCGTCTTTAAAAACGAGTTGCTGATCTCGTTCCACTTTAAACCGCTTCTCATCTTCCCATTCAATTTCATTCTCTATTCGTTTAAACCATTCTGGAAAATGAGGCTTGTATCCAGTAGCCAGAACGATTTTTTCGGTTTTGACCTCGAACTCATTGTCCTCTTGCCACTGTCTGCAACTTAACTCATAGTGCCCATCTGACTTTTCCACTCCACTTACTTCTGCTAACGGTTGAATCATAACGTCTAACGGTTTCTCAGAAGAGCGATGATAAAGAAGGTGATAAATATTTTTTAATGTAGATGGATCGATTCCTTTTCTCAATGTACCAAGAGTTGAAAGGGCGTCTTTACGATCGTCAAACGAAAGACCGTGAAAGTAACTCACATAATCAGGCGAGAATACTTCCTGACCTAATTTCGCTGATTCTAATTGAAAGAAACCTGCTGATCGCGTTAGCCAATTTATATGATAACCATATTGCTCTTGATCATGAAGGAGATCATAGAATACTTCCGCAGCACTTTGTCCCGATCCTACAACTGTAACGGATTTTGATTTCTTTAACTCTTTTTCATGGAAAAGGTAATGATTCGTATGAAGAACGTCTTCAAGTGGATATGATTCAAAGCCTTGTGGAATATTGGGTACGCTCCCTGTACCAAGAACAACGTGCTTCGCTTGAATAACAGCAGAGCGCCTCGTTTTCACATCCTCAATTGTAACGTTATAGCACTCTTTTTCTTGAGCATAGTTCACATCAATTACTCTTTTACCAAAAAAACAATTTGATAATTTTGATGCTACCCAGCGAGTATAAGCATTGTATTCCTTTCTCGGAATATCTAATTTATTAAAAAAATAAAATTGGTAAAGACGATCATGTTCATGTAAATAATTTATAAACGTATAAGGACTTTTGGGATCTGCAATCGTGACAAGATCAGCTAGAAACGGAACTTGCAGATCCGCTCCATCAATCAACATGCCTGGATGCCAATTAAATTCCTCTTTTTGATCAAAATAAATTGCGTCTACTTCTGATTCATCCGCAAGGGCTGCCATCCCTAAGTTAAATGGACCTATCCCAATTCCTACTAGATCATATCGTTTTGTTGTATCCACTATTTCCACGTCCTTTTATCTACATTACAAATTCAATTGATTTGCTTGATCGAAACACTTCGATGCTCGCATATCTTGTTTTACCCTATTTCTGCCACTTTTAAATCTTAAAAGACATATTCATCCCCCCATAATTTATACCTCCCTGCTATAATGGTAATTACTAACAGGAGAGGATTTTTAATGATGACGAACTCCGTATTCGAATTCTACCTAACTGAGGTAGATCAACCTTTTTCAGGATGGGACTTTTCTTATATCACAGACACGGAACGAGTAAGTGCAACCCCGCTTCCATGGTCTTACACTTCTTCAGTGATCAAACCATTTCGAACAAGTGAGAGCGTTTTGGATATGGGAACAGGTGGCGGAGAATTTCTTAATGCGCTAAAACCATTTCCAAAGAAGCTATCAGCTACAGAAGGCTATCCACCTAACCTTCCTATTGCAAAAGCTCATCTCGAACCTCATGGCGTCATTGTTAAAGGATTTGAAGATGACCATCACCTTCCGTTTTCAAATGAAGAATTCCAATTGGTAATTAATAAACATGATTCTTACTCACCAACGGAGGTTCACCGCATTCTGAAAACAACTGGATCTTTCATTACGCAACAAGTGGGGGGCGAGGATATGAAGGAACTGAATCACGTTCTAGAAGCTCCTTTAAAAACTGAATATGACCATTGGAATTTAGATTATGCCGTTCTAGAACTTGAAGCTGCCGGCTTTCAAATTCTTGAAGCAAATGAAGCTTTTCCTTCAACAAGATTTTATGACATTGGAGCGATTATTTATTATTTAAAAGCGATTCCATGGCAGATTCCTGACTTTTCAACGGCCCGTTATCAATCCGCCCTTTATCGTCTTCATGAGCAAATCGAGAAAAATGGTTTTATCGATTTTCCATCTCATCGGTTTCTCATCCATGCAACAAAACCCGATCACGCAGATGAATATTGGCTACAAAAAAGAAGCGCACAGTAAGCTTGCGCGCTCTTAGTCAGCACTAACCGCTTTTGAGGCACTTATTGCTGAGAAGCTAATCGTAATGGCACATAAGAGTGCAATCACTAAGAATCCCCTAACAAGTGGCCAGGCTTCCCATCCGTCAATAAATACCGACCGCATTGCTTCAAATAAGTATGTCGTTGGATTGATCGTTGCGGCTACTTTTAACCAACTTGCTTCGATTAGTTCATAAGGTACAAAAGTCGTACTTAGAAATATTAGTGGAAAAAAGACGAAAGTACCGGCCTGTGCGGATTGGGCATTTTTTGTTCTTAGTGCCACACCAACTGAATACCCCGCAAATGCAAGCCCCCAACCAAGCGTCAACAATAAAACAACGATTACTCCGCCAAACCCAGCTGCCACTTCTAGACCGAGAAAATAAGCGACAACTAGAATTAAAACCGTTTGAATAAGCAGCTGTAGCATACCTGCAATAATCGGTCCAAGAACAATTGCAAGCCTTGAAGAAGGTGTAAGAAGAAGACGTGAAAAATACCCATTTTCTAAATCCTTCACAAGAGCTTGCCCCGCACCACCTGCTCCTCCAATCGCTGCTGAAACGATTGATACTGGTAAAATAAACGCCAGGTAATTGGCCCCTTCAAATGCCGGAAGCTCTGAGATCCCGCTTAAACCTCCTTCATACACAAACAAGAAGAAAAGACTAATAATTAGGTTAGGAATAAATATTAATGGATTTCGAATGATCGTAATGATACTCCTTTTTGTAAATACAAGTGTATCAACTAGAAAAGAACCCTTTTTTTGTTCACTCATGCCCTCACGCCCTTTCCTTTTGTTCATTCGTGACATTAATAAAGACATCATCCAAAGATGGAGGTTTTACATTTAATGTTTTCGGCGAAAGGTTATGTTCATCAAGTTTTCTGACGAGATCAGAGAGGAGTTTGGTGCCGTTCTCTGTATAAAGCGTTACCTCATTTTTTGAGCGTTCAATATTCTCTCCAAGATCTACAAGAATTTGACCTGCTCGCTCTGCTTCTTCATCCAGTTCAAATAATAGTTGAATGGCATCAAAGCCGAGTTTTCTTTTCAACTCTTCAGCACTTCCAGAGGCTACGATTTTTCCTTGATTAATAATACTAATGCGATCCGCTAATTGATCAGCCTCTTCAAGATATTGCGTTGTGAGGAAGATTGTCGTGCCTTCCTCTTTATTTAACCTCTTAATTTCTTTCCAAATAGCTTTTCGGTTAGAAGGATCGAGTCCTGTTGTCGGTTCATCTAGAAAAAGAATTTTAGGCTTATGAACTAAAGTTAGTGCGAGATCTAGTCTCCTCCTCATACCACCAGAATATTTTCCACATGGGCGATCAGCGGCATCATTTAAGTCAACTAGAGCAAGTAACTCAACAGCTCTTATTTTCGCTTCTTTTTTAGTGAAGCCAAATAACCGCGCCTGCATTTCAATTAATTCTCTTCCCGTTAGTACCGGGTCGATCCCCGTTTCTTGTAAGGCTACTCCAATATTCCAGCGCACGCGCTCTGGTTCTTCTCCAACATCAACTCCGCCAATCCGAATGGATCCTGTGGTAGGTTTAACGAGTGTAGTTAAGATCTGAACGGTTGTCGATTTCCCCGCGCCATTCGGACCAAGAAAAGCAAAAAACTCTCCTTCAGCCACTTCAAAACTGACACCCTGCACCGCCTTCACATCACCTTTATACGTTTTTACTAGATCTTGAACTGAAATAGAACCATTCATGCCCGCTCCCCCTCTTTTGTCGGTACGCTTCACGTCGACCTTCACTTTTCCACGCTGTTATACATACATTCGCTTCAGAACTACCTTCTCCTTTAAGCGTGCATGCAAAAAAACCTCATAGTGTATGAAGGGGTAATAGTACGAATAAGAAAGTTTCGTATGCACTTTATGCTGATACTCGGAGACAAAAATTGCATGTCGCTCATAAGCTAGCCAAAATCCATGCATATTTTTCCTTTCTGTTATGATCCATTTTGCTTTTTATTTTTCATAAAATAAGAAGAATAATTTCCACTAAAAGAATTACTGTTTTCCCCTTTTCAATAAATCCAATGGATGATAACATGGTTGACGGTTAAGGTTTATAGAATAATCCTTATAGAATTTTCATTAGAGAAAGGATGGTTCGATGCATTACGCAAGCAAAGGCTGGTACGTTGAACAGCTTAAAAAACATGATGTACGTTACATTGAAGGACGCAAGACAGAGAAATTTAAGAAACACGTACTTGCAGCTCTTCTTGAAAAGCAATAAATTGAAGTTCCTTTAAAGGGGGACCCTCCCCCTTTTTTTACATACCATCTATCCAAAGATACACAACGTTTGATACATCGGAACGAATTGGTTTTCTTTCCACTGAAGCGGTGTTGAAAGAAAGCCTAGTCCATCCGCATTGTATCTGCCGATTACCCTCTGATAAACCAATAATTCATCCACTCCATCACGTTGCAAGTCGATTGGATATACGCCTCCTGGAGGCAGCACGTCACCTGCTATTGGTGCTTTTAATTGGCCATTCTCCTTATATATTTCCGAAAGATATTCCTTTCCCTTATAAAGCAAACTCACAACGTAACTCTGATTTAACGTTTTATTTTCGACCTTCGCTTGATAGTAATCAAGATAATTCACCTCATAAGTAAAAGACTCATAAAAGCTTTGTTGATCAAAAAGTAATCTTAAAGATTGATTGAGATAAGAATACAGAAAGTCATACGTGATGCCTCCACTTCCTCCTGAATCCGTGCGGACTAATATTTCCTTCACCTTACTCCCTGTAAAATCTCCCAAATAAAGAGTAGGCCGATAGCCACTACTTCCGGGCAGTGAGAAAGAAACCTCTCCTCCCGAACCGTCATTCTGAATCGTTAACAACACTTCATCGACAAATGGCGTTTCGGGTCCATAAGGTTTCGTACCAGTAAGACGAACAAGATCTGGAAGCCCATTACCTGTTACGTCTCCAATTTGTTGATCTAATAAAATTCGTTCAATCCTCATTACCTTTCCCCCTTCCCTCTCTTACACAATGTATGTTACTATTCAAACTCTTTTTCATTGTAATGATTTGGAAAGGAAGCTAAACTGGTAAGAGTGACACTATTGAAACGAGGATTCGTATATGAAGAACTTAGATAATGAACAAACAATCGGTATACTTTCCGGTGCAGGCGCCTACTTCTTATGGGGGGTTCTTCCTCTATATTGGAAGCTAGTCGGGAGCGTGCCATCTGAAGAAGTACTCGCTCACCGTATCATCTGGTCATTTGTTTTTATGTTAATCATTCTAGCTCTGCTGAGGAAAATCTCTTCTTTTAAAGGTGAACTGTACGCCATCTTTCGCCAGCCTAAAAAGCTAATGGCTATTGCCTTTGCTTCTTTATTTATTACAATTAATTGGTTTGCGTTCATTTGGGCGGTTAATCACGATCACGTGATTCAAACAAGTCTTGGATATTACATCAACCCATTAATTAGCGTTCTTCTTGGAATTCTATTCTTAAAAGAAAGACTGTCATTCTGGCAGCTGATTTCTTTCTTGCTTGCGACAATTGGCGTATTAAATCTCGTTTTTCGTTTTGGGGAAATACCGTGGGTTTCTCTTATTCTCGCGATGAGCTTTGGTTTATATGGCTTATTGAAAAAGAAAGCAAGACTTGGTGCTCTAACGGGACTTACCATTGAAACACTACTCATCACGCCGTTTGCATTAATCTATTTAATGACAGTGCGCTCTAGCGTTGCGGATGCTTTATATATTCAGGATTCAGTTATTTTCAGTCTATTGCTTGGTGCAGGAATCGTAACGGCTGTCCCACTCCTTCTATTTGCAAGTGGCGCTAATCGCATCTCTCTTTCCATGATTGGCTTTTTACAATACATCGCTCCCACGCTAATGCTTGTACAAGGTGTATTTCTTTATGATGAATCATTCACTTCTGTACACGTCGTCAGCTTTACGTTAATCTGGGCAGCGCTCATACTTTTCAGTTTTGCCCGTACGAAACTATTCCGTAGAATTGAACCACCCTTCTTTCAAAGAAAACATTCACTAGAATCTTAGCAAGACAACAAGCCCGCTTCACTTCGAAGAGGAGCTTGTTGTTTTTGTTATCTTTTCAAATGGCCACAAATAAGTTGTCACAGATCTAGAAAAATGAGTGATGTAAGAATCATGATAGTAATACGACTGAGAGAGTGTATCTCGGAGAACAGCCACGTCTACTTTTTGGAGCGGCCACTTATCATGCCTAATTTCACCCTGATAAACGTTGTTTTCACGTACGATAAAAAGCCGATCTCTTTCTGTCAGCCAGTAATCAAGATTTCCTTCTGTTGTCTCGAAGGTATCACCTACTGGTTCGTAAATAATGTGATAATCGGCTTGTTTAGCATCTTTATTGGTTCGTGATGACCAGAAACTAATTTGGTTTCCATCGCTTTTTTTACCCATCTTTGCGTGAAAGTATGGAAGGTGAAAAAGATTTCTAGCAATCGCGACACCTGCTTTATGACTAGCATCAAGGCTAAAGAAATATACTCCACGCTTTTCACCATATTTCACATACGTTCGTACATTTAATTCAAGTAGTCTTGAAGCAAATGGAACCGAAGGCAATCCTCTAAACCGAATATGGGCCATTTCAAATGGAACGATCCCTATCCATGCTTTTCCATTAAACGTATCAACTTCTAATTGAGGTGGAAGCATTGATTGAAGCCAGGAGGGATCAACGGACCAGTGCAAGAATAAGAGGTCCACCCAAGTTTGCTTCATGATCCATCCGGTTAATTTTTGACTCAATTGCCTCTCCTCCTCTCACAAGTATCATAACCAATTGCGAGGATTTTTTTCAAAAATAGCACCATTTGAATGTGCTCTCAACTAAATATCCCCCTCTATCCTGGGTAACCTAACAAATAACACTTTCCATATTTAGAATGCGAATGTTTTGATGAACTGTAATGTTTTATGGTACCGTTTAAGTGGAACAGCTTAGATAGGAAATGAATGAAGCATCAATCATATAATGGAGGGATTATGAATGAGTAAACAAAGACAAATTCATCTAGCAAAACGACCAGAAGGTATGCCTTCAATGGAACACTTCAACATTGTTGAAGCGGATATTCCATCCCCGAAAGATGGAGAAGTTCTTCTGCGTGCACTATACCTTACAGTAGACCCTTACATGAGAGGTCGTATGAGAGATGCAAAATCATACGTAGCACCATTCCAAGTAAATGAACCATTAAATGGTGGTGTTGTAGCTGAAGTAGCAGAATCTAAATCATCACACTTTAATCAAGGTGACGTCGTTATCGGGCACTTGAACTGGGAAGAATATTCAGTAGTTAACGAAAAACACCTTCGCAAAATCGACCCAAGTGTTGCACCAATTACCACGCACCTTGGAATTCTCGGCATGCCAGGTCAAACGGCTTATTTCGGACTTTTAGACATCGGTCAACCTAAAGAGGGCGAAACAGTAGTCGTCTCAGGCGCTGCTGGAGCAGTAGGCTCTGTAGTTGGTCAAATCGCTAAAATTAAAGGCTGCCGTGTGGTTGGAATTGCTGGGTCTGATGACAAGATCGATTATATTAAAAACGAGCTTGGCTTTGATGAAGGCATTAATTACAAAACACAGGACGTCTATCAAGCATTAAAAGACGCTTGTCCAGACGGCATTGACGTATATTATGAGAACGTTGGTGGCGAAATTGGCGATGCCGCTATTAGCTTACTAAACAAATTTGCTCGCATCCCTGTATGTGGCGCTATCTCTTCTTACAATAATAAAGAAGCAGATCTTGGTCCACGCGTTCAAGGTAAACTAATTCAAACAAGTTCTCTCATGAAAGGCTTTGTTGTTGGCGACTATTCTGATCGTTTTAATGAAGGTGCTGAACAACTTGGTAAATGGCTACAAGAAGGCAAATTAAAATACGAAGAAACGATCGTAGAAGGATTCGAAAACGTTCCAAATGCATTCCTTGGCCTTTTTGAAGGTAAAAACCTTGGTAAACAACTTGTTAAAGTGGCAGATCCAGAATATGCTACACTTCCTAATCGCTAAACAAACTCACCTGCTCCTTACCTGGAGCAGGTTTTTGTATGTGCTCTTGCTCATAAAAAGGCGGTTATCTTTAATGTCGAGAAGGAATAGTATGTACTATAGACTATAACGAGGAGGTTCTTATGGGTAAATTTCTTCTTAACCTTATTGCATACTTGATCGTCGTAACGGTAAACGGGCTAGCTAATGCACTTCCACTAAATGGACAAACGACTGGAGAAATTTCAAATAGACTAAATGTATTGTTTACACCTGCTGGTTATGTGTTTAGTATTTGGGGACTAATTTATCTTTTATTAGGGATATGGGTTATCCGCCAATTCCCTAAAAGTCGTCGCGATCTGCCAGTCTATCAGGAAACGAGCGGACTATTTGTATTAAGCTCCATCCTAAATAGTCTATGGATTTTCCTATGGCATTATGAATTCTTCGGACTATCTGTTATTGTTATGCTTCTTTTACTCTTAACTCTCATCAGACTATACACGAAAGCAAAATCAGCAGACGCATCCTTCTTTGACTTACTCCCTTTTTCCGTATATCTTGGGTGGATTAGCGTAGCGACAATCGCAAATATTAGTTATTATCTAACCTATATCGACTGGGATGGTTTCGGCTTATCTGATTCGTTATGGACTATCCTTCTATTAATTATCGCCACAATATTGGCGCTTACTTTCCTAAAGAAAGAGCAAGATTGGGTTTATCCGCTCGTATTTGTATGGGCCTTTATTGGAATTGGTGTAAAAAATCAAAATGGAGACGTTCCGCTGGTCGTCTTTTCATCCTACTTTCTTGCTGCACTGATCTTCATCGTCACTATTGTGTATGCTATTAAAAATAAACGCTAAATAAAAGCCTCGTTTCCAAAAGGAAACGAGGCTTTTATCAATTAAGCAAGTGATTTAAAGTCCTGACCAAGAATTTCCTTCATACTATGAACAGTTATAAAGGCTTTTTGATCAACCGCACCAACGTGCTTTTTCAGTTTTAGAAGATCTTTTCTTCCAAGAATCGTTGTAATCACTTCTTTTTCATCTGAAGTAAATGCGCCTCTTGCTGTGTGAATTGTAGCGCCTTTCCCAATTACTTCAACAATAAAGGAACGAATTTCTTCACTCTCTTTACTAATGATTACAATCTCTTTCTTTGCTTCAAAGCTTTGAAGCGTATAATCAATCACTAAGCCGTTTAGTATGACACCAAATATTGCATACATTCCGATTTCAGGTCCAAATAAGACGACTGAGAATAGGGCAATTGAAATGTCTGAAACCAGAACGGCTTTCCCAACTTCCATTGAGAAGAATTTATTGAGAATCATCGCAATGATATCCGTACCGCCAGTAGAAGCTTTCTGATGAAAGACAAGTCCCATGCCAGCTGCAGCAATACACTGTCCAATGATCAATTGAATTAAGATATCCTGACTAAATGGCTCAGTCACTGGGATAAAGCGCTCAAATGCCCATACAGCAAGTGATAACGCAAAGCTTGCATAGATCGTTTTAACACCGAATTTAGGTCCGAGAAAAAGAATTCCAACTAACAAAAGAACTGCGTTCAAAATAATCATAAACATTCCGACTGACAGGTTTGGGACAAGATGGTTCATCAGAATCGACAAACCACTGACTCCCCCTGTTGCAAGACTATTAGGAGATAGGAAGAAATGAACGTGGGTAGCAACACCGAGCGCACCCAAAGTAATTAGCAGATAAGTTTTGATGTGATGAAGCATCTATTATCCCTCCCGTTGTTTTGTTTTCGTTTCGTAAGCACAATCGGGATTATAATAGGGATTTAATGCTTTGTAAACAACCTAAACCTAAGATTTTTAATTGAAGCGGTTACAATAGATAAATAGGCTTTTAGTACTATGATATCAACTTATTTCGACAGTGATATACAAGAATTTTCTTAATTTTCGGTGCTGGTGGTTTGTTTCTTTTCATCAGTTCACAAGGTTGTGTTTAAATGCGTAAATAACAGCCTGAGTTCGATCCTGGACCTCAAGTTTACCAAGGATATTACTTACATGAACTTTCACGGTTTTAAGAGCAATAAAACATTCATCTGCGATTGTTTGGTTTGCTTTACCCTGAGCCATTAATAAGAGTATTTCCATTTCTCTTTCCGTTAACTCTTCATGAGGTAGCGTTTGAACCCGGCTACGCATGCGTGACATCATCTTCCCAGTCACTTCAGGTTCAAGCACAGATTCTCCATGATAAGTTTTTCGAACGGCATTCGCAATTTCCACAGCTTTTGATGTTTTTAGCATGTAACTTGTAGCCCCAGCTTCAAGTGCCGGATACACTTTCTCATCATCAATGAAGCTTGTGACAATAATAATCTTTGCTTCAGGCCACTCTTCAATAATGTGCTTCGTTGCTTCAATACCATCCATCTCTTCCATTACAAGGTCCATGAGAATAATATCAGGCCGAAGTGAAAGAGCCAGTTCTACACCTTTCTTTCCATTGTCTGCTTCTCCAACAACGGTAATATCTGCTTGAGCTGACAAATAAGACGATACCCCGATTCGCACCATTTCATGATCATCAACAAACAACACCTTAATCATTTCGTTCCCCTCCAACGTTTGGTACGCTCACCTCTAGTCTTGTCCCCTTTTGTGGCAAGCTGACTAACTTAAGAACGCCTCCAATTTCTAATGCTCGTTCATGCATATTTTGTAGACCATATGAGGTAGCTTTCTTCTCATCCATCTTAAATCCGATACCATCATCAACAATTCTTAAAATTGTTCGCCCCTCACGCCGAATAAGAAGAACATCAAGTGTTGATGCTTTCGCATGTCGCAACGTGTTGGAAACACATTCTTGTAAAATACGAAAAAGGTGGTCTTCCACACCTTTCTCTAGTTCGAGAGTTTCAAGTTTCCAACTCACATTAATTGGAACCTTTTGTGACAATTCGGTTAGAAGTTCCTTTATTCCTTCTTCAAGGGAACGGTCCTTTAAAGCGGCTGGTCTAAGATGAAGCAAAAGGGCGCGCATTTCTAACTGAGATTGATGAATGGTTTCCTCAACCATTTTAAGATGCTTTGTTTCTAAATCATCTGCTTCCTCACGCTTCTCTGTGATGGTACTCATGAGCATTGAAGCAGCGAAAAGCTGTTGGCTAACTGAGTCGTGTAGTTCTCTCGCAAGACGATTGCGCTCTTCTGACACAACTTGTTGGACACGCTTCTCATGATCTTCTGCTTTTTCATTCGCTAGCTTTTGAGCTAATCTCACCTGCTCATTTATCCGATTTTGCAGCTTGCTAATCTGTTCAAAAACGCCATTTAGAACTGTGCTGTTTTTATTATGTATCGTGCGTCCTTTATCAAGTTCTTGAAGCGTATCAGCCACATATTGAAGCTCTTTACTAACGTAAAATCCTGATATTCCTCCAGCAACTCCTCCAAGTATAATTGTAATAATTGGAACAATTAACCCAAACGGTAAATCCATTAAATCCTTTTCAAACAATAGAGAGAAGGAGGCGATTGGATAGACGGATAAGTAAGCGACAGTGAAGAGGAAAAGCAGCAATAGAGAGAGCAACGCACCAATGAACATATGACGCTGTATCACATTCATACGCGCTTCACCTCTAAATCCCCTGCAAACATGGAGGTTACAAGCTTCACTTTCTCAGAAGCTTCCTCATAGCCATTCGTTTTGTAAGAAAGCACTTTATTAAACATACCTGGCTCTTCATGATGGAAGATTGTGGATGATCCGAACATAGATGAATGTTGAATACTTACTTCAAGTTCATACGGCACAAGCACCTGGATGTTGCCCACAATGTTACGAATCATAATTATTGATTCGCCTTTCGGAAGAACAGTATAGCTTAAATCAATGACTGTTTCTCCAAAACCAGCCTGGATGTTCACATCGTTCCATTCATACACATGTTCATGTGTCCTTTGTTTTCCAACCCATCTATTTTGAAAAATCGGCTCCTGATGAACAAGACCTTCTTTCACATGTGCAGGTTTTTCTAAAACAGGACAGATTTTTTTAGGTTTTTGTTTTGACTGATAGAGTTGAAACCCAAGGTATACTAACAATACAAGAAGAAAAAACTTTACGACGACCATATTCATTACCGTCGTAACAAAAAAGAAAATACCCCCTCCCAGAAATACCTTTCCGGAAGTTCGTGGCAAACGTTTCCTTCCCATATAAATCAATACACCGGATACAATTAATAAGAATAGAAGGCCACCATTTAAAGAAACTTCTAGCAGTATTAGAATGACTCCAATAATTAAAAGCCCTTTAACCGTGTCACTATTTAAATTCTTCCACATCGGTGTACCTCCTTGCTTCCGTCTGATCCGACTCATCACTAAAAAAGGCGCAAGCGCCTCTTTTAGAATACCATTATTTCTTTTAAGATTTTAATGAGTTTCTTGCGTTTTTACTTTTTTTCTAAATCGTGAAATCGAACGTCCATGCTCGAAACATAGTAATCTCGATTCACCTTTTTCTCTAAATGATCAATATACGTCTCCATCTCATCAAATCGATTAAATGGTTCGTTAAGATGACTCTCTTCAAGAATCACGTCCATTTTGTGATGGGCTCTTATGCTATTCTCTTTACCCATTAATTCCATTCGTTTAAGCGACATATCTTTTAGCTTATGTTTCATCTTCTCATGTTTTTGTTCGAGTCGTTTAAGTTCAAGTCCTGCTTTATCCATTGATTCCGATAACCGATCTGCTCGTTCTTCGTACTGAACCTGCTCCTGTTTAGCAAACTCGTACAAATCTGTTTCACCAGCTTCACTAGCTAGCACAGCTTGTCCTGCACGCTTCTCTGCATTTCGTCTTGCCTTATCAAGTTCTCTTCTAAACTCACCTAATAGCGTTGATTGTCGCTCAACCAGTTTCCCTGCCTTTTCCACTTCCCGTTCACACATTCTTAGATAGTGATTTAACATTGAAATTGGATTTTTTTGTTCTTTTTGATCAAGAATACTATGAAAATCAGCTTCGATCGAATTTTTGATGCGTGTAAGTAATTTCGCCATAATATTTTCTCCCCTTTATTAGTTTCGTTTAAGTTCATCCCACTGCTTCTCAAAATTGGTGAACGGATCATCGGATTCTTCTTTATCTTGTTCATCCCACTTCTTATAAATAACATAGAGGATGTAGATTGCTACAAGCCCAAGAATCGCTGGCATATTTGCTACAGCCGTGCTTAAAGCAATGAACCCTATGATTCCCCAAATGACCTTTCCTGATGTTGAATCCGTTTGAAGGAATTTCTTAGCAGCTACGTATAAGATACCGAGGCTGATGATCATTCCTACTAACGATCCAAGGTTCGATAGTAAGACAACTGCAGCAATAACCCCTACTAATAACAAACCTGCTTTCTTCATCATAATCGCCTCCTTTCATATTTTTATTCTACTTTCTTGCATTAGCTTTCATAATGAGCTAGAGCTATATCTTTGCATAAGACCTGAGTCCTAGTTAGATGATAGATAGTGTCACTTATATGGTTAGTGCCTGTTCTATCTTAACCGAGCAAATCATGGTAAAGTGAAATCAGACATCACGGAAAGGAGTTCGGGAATGGTTATTATTGTTACAATTATCGTTGTAATCATTATGACAATTGTCATTGCCGCTGCTTTTGGAATAGCTGTATCAAAAGGATACAGCGTCAAACATACTGTCGATCCGTTGCCAGAGGAGCATCGGCACAAAACGACAGAGGAAGAGGGTAAACATGAACGGACAGAATCGGAGTAATATAGCACCTGGGAAAACCGTTGATATCGTCTTGAAACAAGATCAGCGATCAGGTAAAACAACACGTGGAATTGTGAAAGATATTTTAACAAAGTCTCCAACTCACCCACACGGTATTAAGGTACGTCTTGAAGATGGACAAGTTGGTCGTGTAAAAGAAATTTTGTCATAATAAATAGAAAAACCCCCGGACAATTCCCGGGGGTTTTCACTTTCCTATGGTTTTAACGCCATCCAACTATCGAGATAATGAATAGAAAAACCTTCTACAGCTGTTGAATTTTCATACGCTGTTTTCACTATGAGAAGCTCTTCAGTCATTTTGGCTTCTCCTTCTTCAAAAAATGTAATGTAGGAAGCTTCTGACGTTTCTCCCGTCTCTACACCGATAGAAATTTTTTTATCATACTGTTCAGCGAATGCTATTTCATTACGAACAAGCGCAATAATCCCATTCCCTCCATCAGCACGATCTCGATAAGCCATCAATGTCGTCACATCAGCTATTTGAATAATCCATTCAGCCAAATTCCCTTTTCCATATCGATTTTGATACGTTTGTTCATCAAACCAGAACGGTGTGTCTACTCCAAATGATAGACCGAGCTCTTTGGCTCGTGCTTTTCCATCTGTTAATCGATCCTGATAAAAAGCGATTGTATTCTGATAGTTGTTTGTCCATCCAGAATGGAGATATGGCTCAATATCTAGGTGAACACCGCTAAATTTTTGGAGCTCTGATGCAGTGGCCTGATATGCTTTCAACCAATTAAATAAATTCGCTTGATATGTAGCACCTTTAAGCGTAGCCCAGTTTGGTGCTCCATCAAGCGCATGGACACGTATCCCTCTAGCAGTCGCTCGTTCGATAAATGTGTGATATGAGGATGCTATAATGGATCGGTTGATTTGTAAATACGCATCACTAACTTGTTGTTTTTCCATAAATTGAAGGATTTCTTCAGGTTTTGTTTCAATGTCCCTTGTGTTCCAAATCCATGTAGCAAGGGATTTGTCCATTTCGATCGCCTCAGCTCTCCCATCGGGCAATACAATAGATTGTACAAAATCGCTCAGTACAAAAAAGAGAATAACAACAGCAACAGGTACCTTTTTCACATGTATGCTCTCCTTTTTTCTGAACCCAGAGCTCAACCCCTGGCAGTCTGGCAACCATTCGCAACATGGCGGGCAGCCCCAAAACTTTGCCTCCCTACTTTTCAATAGGTATGCCTTTTTCAGTTTTATCTTCCAACTACTTTTATTATCGGTAGAGAGATCGTGAGAGTTTAGCTAAATTTTATCGCATATTAAATCATACTGTGCAGCTAATTCTTCAAGAATGCCGCCTCTTATTTCTTAAACAAACGTTTGATTAACTTGGTAACAACGTTGAAGGAACCTCTGTATAAAACAGTTTGAGCTCGTGCAATGCTCGCGTACAACCCACATATAATAGTTTTGCATCTTCCACATTGGATCCGTAATTTCCTTCATTCGCATTTGCTATGATAACCCCATCGAATTCTAAACCCTTTGTTAGATAGATCGGTACTATGGAAATGTCGCCTTCATATGAGCGATCTTCTTTTGTAAGAAGATTGACATCTTTCTCCTTAGCAAACTTTTGATACAACTGCTCACATTCTTCTTCAGTTCTTCCAACAATGGCAATCGTTTTCATCCCTCGACTTTTCATTTCCTGAGCTGTGTCAAACAAGCGATCGAATAAACTTTCTTTCTCTATTTTACGAACGGTAACACTCTCTCCACTACGAAATACAGGGACTGCAGGTTGAACAGGTATGTTAGCATGCGCAATAATTTCATTTGCAAATTCAATAATTTCTAATGTAGAGCGATAGCTTTGTTCTAATTCGATATACAGCTCGTTTTTCTGAAAGAGGTCTTTGAATTCCTGCCATTGATGAATCCCTTTATAGGCATGAATACCCTGAGCTAGATCGCCTAGAATCGTAAACGATTGCGATCGATTCACTGCCATCAATAAAGCTAATTGAAAAGGGGAAAAGTCCTGCGCCTCATCTATCACAATGTGTTGAAAAACATCGTCTTTATGCACGCCGTTTAATTTAAATTGAATATAGAGAAGAGGAGCAAGGTCAGATGGGGATACTTTCTTCTTTTTTAATAGCTTAGATGTTCCTGATATTATTCCTTCATCTAATAGTTGCGTTCGTTTTGTTTTAGGAACATACTCTGGAGGATTTGCCTGAAACAATTCCTTATAAAAAGAAAGCGCTGTTTGCTTCGGCCATCTTTTAAAATATAGGTTTAGCTGTGTATTCGCAACTTTACGATACTCTTTTTGTAAATGACTCCCATCAATTGACTTAATCTCATCTTTGATCCAGACCTTAAAGCGATTCATGATCATATCACGCTTTCGTCCAACAGGATATGCGGAGAGATCTTCTAGCCACTGCTGAATTTTAACTTCAGGCAGCTTACTTCCTTCAAATGGAATGAAGTCTCCTTCTGGTCCTACGGATTGGCTATAAAAGAATAGGGCTTTGTCGATCCAGTCTTTGAAAAGAATCGATCCTTTCACCCTTCCCCCAGCTAAGTTCATATCTGGCCGCTCTCTCGCGAACCATTTTTGAAGGTCGTCTTCTGTAGCATCTAATTTCACTTTTTCCTCAATCATGCTTAATGTCCAATCAGTAAAAGTCGATTGTTGAATTCCTCCTACCCCTAACTCAGGAAGAACACCAGAAATATAGTCAAGAAACATACGGTTCGGTGCAAAAATAATCATTCTTCCTGCTTGTATCGTATCTCGATACTCGTACAACAAGTAAGCTAACCGATGCAAGGCAACTGTTGTTTTACCGCTTCCTGCTGCACCTTGAATGATTAAGGGTGTCGATCGTTCTGCACGAATAATATCATTTTGTTTTGCTTGTATTGTAGAAACAATGTCGCGAAGGCGATTGTCTTTATTTTCACTGAGGCGATAGAGTAGAAACTCATCTGATCCACTTAAATCATCGCTTCCTTCTACATAAGTGTCCACCACTCGCTGAAGTTCTTTATCTCGAATCACAATGTTTCTTTTTAGTTCGATATTCCCTTCAATCACGCCATCTGGAGACAAATAATAAACATCTTCTTCTGGACCAGTAAAGGCATAGAACATACTTGCAACAGGCGCTCGCCAATCAATGACTAGAGAATCCTGTGAATCACCATCTGCTACGCCAACCTTCCCAATGTAGTAGGCGCGTGATGACTTCTCATCTTCTTGAAAATCCATTCTCGCAAAATACGGTTCTTTAGCAGCGATAGCAAGTGATTGACGATTTTCTTCACGAATGCTTTCAAGAGCCTGTTCGGTTACATTATCACCTGAATACCGGGGATACCCTTCCAATGTTTTTTGTTGTTTTGTAATCTCGGCAGCAATTTGATCGAGTTGCTGCTTCTCTTTTCGATAGGCACTTTGATTTTTATGATCCAAGATCAGTTACCTCCTTCTGAGATTTGTCTTTAACTGAGACAGAAGTTTAATACTACCATAAGTGCAGTTTATCTACCAAGTTATTTTTGGAAAATTTAAAAATATGATCTTTTCTAAAAAAATAGTTCTTAAAATGATCCAAACTCTTTTTCACCTCGTTAGCTGTATGTAATCAAAATTAACGGAAAAAAAACGAGGAGCGTGAAGAAAAAATGAACATGAAAAAAGCATTTAAAAAATTAATGGTTCCGGCTCTAGGGCTAACCCTATTGTTTCCAACAGTTGCAGGTGCAGCTGACCCAGAACCAACAGTAAGCACACCAGCTGCCGATCTACGAGCCACACTTGATCAACTCTTATCCGAACATTTTGTACTAGCTGTTACGTCGATGACGAAATCGTATGATGGCACTGAGGATGCTGAAGAAGTGACAGAAGCACTCGATCAAAACGCAGCTGATATGACTCCAGCGATCGCATCTGTTTATGGCGATGAAGCCGCGCAACAATTTGATGACATTTTTAGAGGGCACAATGATTATTCTACTGATTTCGTAAAAGCGGCAACAGAAGATGATGCAGAACTTCGAAAAGAAGCTGAGAAAGAAGTCGATGAATTTGTTGATGAATTCTCCACTTTCCTTGATACGGCAACTGAAGGAAATCTTCCAAAAGACGCTGCTGCAGATGTTTTAGAAGTCCATGAAGACCAAGTTCTAACAACATTTGATGAATATACGGAAGGAAATTACGAAGAGGCTTATACCACATTCCGAGAAGGACATAAGCATATGTTTGCAATTAGTAAAGCATTATCGAGTGCGATCGTAACGCAGATGCCTGATAAATTCGAAAACACGAAAGCTGATACACCAGCTGCCGATTTACGATCAACGCTAAACAGTCTGGCGTCTGAACACTTTGCTCTTTCTTCCATTGGTCTTGAAAAAGGTTATGATCAATCAGAAGACTACGACTTTGTAAACTGGGCGGAAGACAGAAACACCGCTGACTTTAAAGCTGCAATCGGTTCAATTTACGGAGATGAAGGTGCAGCTCAGTTTGAAAAAATCTGGCAGGAAGATCATATCGCTGCACAAGCTGATCTAGTCGTTGCCTCTCTTTCTGAAGACGAAGAAACGATGAAAATGGCTAAAGAACGTCTCTTAACAACTTTCCCTGAAAATTTCGGTACTTTCCTTGGAACAGCAACAGAAGAAAACCTTCCAACTGATGCAGCAACTAAAGCACTTATGGCTCACGAAGAACAAGTTGTCGGATCATTTGAATCATATATGTCTGGTGATTTTAAAGCATCCACAGATCAATTCCGCGAAGGTTATGCTTTCATGTTTGGTGTAGGTGAATCTCTAGGTGGTGCGATTGTGAAACAAATGCCAGATAAGTTCGCTGGAGAAGCAATGCCTGGTGATATGCCTAAGACAGGTATGGGTGGTGCGAGTGAGCAGTCATCTGACCTAACAGCTCTTTGGATTACAGTAGGTTCCCTCGCTGTAGCCGGATCAGCATTTGCTATTCGTAGAAAAGTCGTTAATCAGTAATCCACCTATCATATTCCTCCTAAAATAAATTGATACGTAAAAAATCGCTTCTAACATTGTTAGAAGCGATTTTGCTATGCGTTATACTTTTTTAACACATCAATGACAGAGTCGATTTTTGCATGATCCTCCGGAGACTGATCAATATGATGCCAAATTAGCTTCCCGCTATCATCATAAATCCATGTCCCACCTTGTATATAAACATCTTGAGTTTTCATTGATTTAAGAACAAAGTCTTTCTTCTTTTGCTCTTTTGGGATAAATCCATCCATCTTACGAGTGATGAACCCAATGGCTGCTTGTCCAAGTAATTTCCACTTCGGCATTGTATGGTGACCCATCCCTCGATAGGCTTCTCTTTTCGGGTCTCCCGCAATAACAAAAGGAAACTCTCCGAAGGCTTCTGTGAACTGACCGATATATGTGGCATTAGAAGGAGCAATCGCTATAATTTGAAAGCCTTCCTTCTCAATCTCATTTACGCGCTTACGCAACTGCGTAAGATAAGCACGACAAACGGGTCAGCCAAGATGACGTACAAATACAACCATTGATTTCTTATGATGTATAACCTCTGCAAGCGTAACATTTTTACTTTCTGGAATTTCAAGTTGATAAGTTAATTGATCCATAGTAACCTCTCCTTACTTGTCATGACGTTTGATCTGTGTTGATTACCTGTTTCTTGTGTTCAATTTTACACCTTTTTTGATAGTAGTGATACCCAATGAATCCAATAACTGCCACGATTAAGATTAAGAAGACGTATTTCTGAATACTTCCAAAAATGGCTTGGACTGATTTGATATTTCCATTCTTTCCGATCCACAACATCGCAATTGTCCAAGGAAAGATCCCCACAAAGGTAAGTACGGCAAATACCCATGCCTTTACTTTACTCATACCAGATACGTAGGACACATAATTTCCTACACCAAGCGGGCGTGTAATCGCAATACTCCATGATCCGCACTTTCTAAACCACTTTTGTACACGTTCTACTTTCTTCTTCTTAAGCTTTTTCTCTACTTTATCCTTAACTTTCAAACCGATCCCATAAGGAATAAAACTAAAAATGGTATAGATTACGCTTGTCAGAAATGCAAAACCGACCATTTCAATAATGGAAGCATTTAATAAGTAACCATACGTTAACGTCATCATACCACCAGGGAAAGGTAAAGATGACGCTTCAAGCGCATTGCTAATTAAAAGACCCCAGATGCCAAGCTCTTTCAGGAATTGAATCAGAAATTCCAACATATTGGATCTCCTTTACTCTCTATTTAAAACTATCTATTCAATTCCCTGATCTCCAAGTACGAAACCGAAATAAGTTTGTTTTAATCTTCCAATCGAATTTTTAATCTATATTTCGCGGATATGATAAATATTTCCGCGGAAATGATCAAATCTGCACGAATTTTGTTTAGATACGGAAAAGTTTTGTAAAAGCAAAAACCCTATCATCAACTTGATGATAGGGTTAACCTTATTACGATCCTATAGGGACAGCCTTTTCTTGTTCAAAAGCAGTTACAGCTTCCTCAAAAACGCGCAGACCTTCATCCAACTGTTCTTTTGTAATAATGAGCGGAGGAATCATTCGAATAACTTCCTGATGCTTCCCGCAAAGATAAAATAGCACACCTTTTTCAAGTGATAAGTCTAGAACACGCATCATCCCGTTTCCATCAGGTGCACCTGTTTCAGGGTCGACAATTTCGATGCCTATCATTAAGCCTACACCACGCACATCACCAATCACTTGATGCTTTTCCTTTATTAACGCCAGTTTTTCTAAAGCATATGCCCCCATTTCCCGGGAGTTTTGAAGTAATCCTTCCTCTTCAATCACATCAAGAGTTGCAAGCGCTGCTGAACATGCGATTGGATTCCCGCCAAATGTTGTCCCGTGTGTCCCCATTGGCCACTGACTCATTAATTCTTTTGAAGCGACAGTAGCACTCAATGGCATCCCAGAAGCAATTCCTTTTGCAATCGCCATAATGTCCGGTGTGACATCAAACGTTTGCGCAGCAAACCAATCCCCTGTACGCCCGAATCCTGTTTGAACCTCATCAAAAATGAGTAACATGCCGTGTCGATCACAAATCTCTCTCACTTTCTGTAGCCATTCTTTTGGAGGAATTAAGTAACCGCCCTCTCCTAGTACCGGCTCCACGATAACACACGCAACTTCCTCAGGAGTAACCTGATGATCAAAAAGACGCTCAAAATCCTTCTCAAGTTCTTTCACACAATAGTCTTCAACGCTTTGATCTTCGGGACAACTAGCAGTATCAGCATATGGAATTTGATACGTTAGTCCATTCGGTTGCAAAAACTTTCGATACTTGCTTTTGGATGTACTCACACCCAGCGCTCCCAGCGATCGACCATGGAAACATCCTGTAAATGAAATAACGTACTGTCGCTTCGTTACATATTTCGCTAATTTCAACGCCCCTTCAATGGCCTCAGTACCGCTGTTTGCAAAGAAAAAGCAATCCAAACCTTTGGGCATAATCCCTTGCAGTCGTTCAGCTAGTTGAAGAATGGAGTCATACATAATAACTCCAGATGGTCCGTGCATCAGAGAATCCGCACCATCTTTGATTGCCTGTATCACTTTTGGGTGACGATGTCCTGTATTTGCAACAGCAATCCCAGAAGTAAAATCAAGGTAGGTCTTTCCATCAGCACCATAGTAATAGCATCCTTCTTCTTTCACGACAGGTAAATTAGGATGATCTTTCGCCATACTAGGTGCTAGATAGTCTGACATGTTGCTGTATCTCTGTTCAAATGATGTAGACAATGTGATCTCCTCCTTTAAATTCAGCTTTTATTTTATAAAAAGAAATGAGCCATAACGACGATAATCGGGAGCGTAATAACTGTACGTTGTAAGAAAATAATCGCTAGTTCAAGAACTGAAATCGGAATCTTAGATTTTACTAGCAAAATCCCAATCTCCGACATGTAGATAAGCTGAGTTAACGAAACAGCCGCGATAACAAAACGGGTAAGTTCACTTTCGATACCCGTCCCAATTACAGCAGGTAAAAACATATCTGCAAAACCAACGAGCATGGCTGGAGCTGCAGCAGCTGCTTCAGGAATCTGCATCAGTTCTAGTACAGGGACTATCGGCATCGATAAATACGTAAAGAAAGGAGTGAATTCAGCAATGATCAGTGCAATGGTACCAAGAGCCATCACTAGTGGGATCAAAGCGAAGTAAATATCTAGCACTGTATTCACACCTTGCCCTGCTATATACTTAACACCTTTTACTTCTGAAGCCTTCTCGAGCGCTTTCTGCATTCCCCATTTAAAGCTAGAAACACCTTGAGGAACATCTTCTGAAATCTGTTTTCCTGTCCCTTCATAATACGTGTCCGCTTTACGAGATAGCGGTGGGATTCGAGGACAAACAAATGCAGCAACTAACCCTGCAACGACAACCGTAAAGTAAAAAGGAATAAACATATCTTCTAAACCAATAAAACTAATCACAACAAGACTGAATGCAATCGAATTGATCGAAAAGTTTGTTGCAATAACAGCCGCTTCTCTTTTTGTATAGTAACCTTCTTCATACTGTTTCGTTGTAATCAATACACCAACGGTCCCGGCTCCCATCCAGGAAGCAAGCGCATCGATGGATGAGCGACCAGGTAATTTAAATAATGGGCGCATCACATGGCGAAGGGCTGTTCCAAAGAAATCCATTAATCCAAATTCCAGTAGGAGTGGCATTAAAAGTCCTGCAAAGAGAAACCATGCTGCAAGAACAGGTACAAGGGAGTACAGCATCGTCCCACCTGATACATCTGAAATGATAAATTCTGGTCCAAACTTAAATAACGTCATGACCGCAAAGAGCGCTCCTACCAATCTGGTTCCGATCCAGAACCAGTTCACATAGAATAGTTGCTTAAGAAAAGGACGAAGCATGATTGCCTTAGGTTCAAACGCTTTTGTAACAATAGGTATAATAGCAGATAAAATGAGTATAGCAGTCATAAAGCCAGGTAGAATTGGAGCCAGTTTTATTTGAATAGATTCGGCTAGAATTCCTACACCAATCGTCATTTTCCCATTAAAAGGAACAGGGACAAGAAATAGTAAGATACCAATTAGAGAAGGAATGATAAACCACGAATATGCTTTTTTTGAATGAGAAGCATTTACCGATTGACTGGCACTTTCAAGAGAATACGACTTTTCCTGTTTAACTTCCATTTTTCACTCTCCTTCGACAAATTTAATATTAATTCATATTCTTGCATATAAATTAGAAAAGAAGCAAGAGAAATTTTCACTCTTTGCTTCTTTTAACATGCAAGTATTGTGCCATAAGTTATTTTATTCTGTATTTTTTGAGTTTTCTAACCACTGTAGGTTGACTCATTCCTAGCGCCTCAGCTATTTTTGTTGTCGTACGAAAATATCGTCTTGCTTGCTCGAGGCGTTCTTTCTCAACTTTCTCTACTGTTTCTTGTAATGTCTCATTAAAATTATTCATTTCTGAATAAAATTCTGTTGCTTTTTTATATGTAGAAGGCAAATCTTCTTCGTGTATAACGAATGCATCTGAAGTAACAATAAGGCGTTCAATTAAATTCATCAGCTCTCGTACATTCCCTCTCCACACATGCTGTGTTAATTCATGAATAACAACTTTATTCAATATCCGCTTTCGTTTGTACGCCTTGCAGAAGTGATCAACAAACGATTGGATGAGAGGAAGGATGTCTTCTTTTCTCTCTCGTAAAGGGGGGATCACTAACGGAACAACATTCAATCGAAAATATAAATCTTCTCGAAACACTTTCTCACGTACTGCTAGTTCTAAATCTTTATTCGTCGCACTGATGATTCGAAAATCTGAGCTAATCTCCTTTCTGCCTCCTAAACGATAAAAACGTTTTTCTTGTATAAGTTTCAATACCTTCACTTGATTTTGTGGCGAAAGTTCTCCAATCTCATCAAGAAAAAGCGTTCCACTAGCTGCCATTTCAGCAAGACCAATGCGGCCGCCTTTTCTAGCTCCAGTAAATGCGCCATCTTCATATCCGAAAAGTTCCGCTTCAAATAAAGACTCAGGAATGGCTCCACAATTCACTTCAATAAAAGGCGCCTCTTTCCGTTCACTTTTAGAATGAATGTAGCGTGCAAGTTCTGTCTTCCCTACCCCTGACTCACCTAGTAGAAGAACGTTCACATCTACCCCAGCAACCTGCTTTCCAGTAGCCAGTATTTTTCTCATAGAATCACTTCTTGCAATCAACCCTCCTTCATCCTGCTGTTGTTTGAGCTGTTCAAGCTCACTTCTAACACGCTCCATCTCAGAAGACATCTCTTCCATTCCAGCCTTAATTTCCATTAATTCCGTGATATCGTGTGAATAACTGACAATCCTTACAAGCTCCCCGCGATCATTGAAAACAGGAAGGCCGGTAACAAGAAGCTTTCTCCCATCAGGACCGGTTTGTACAAACGTGACGCGCTTCTTTTCTTTCACTACTAGCGGCGTTGCTAGTGGTGTAAATAATCCTTCTTTCTCAAGCTCATAAACGGATCTACCCATCAAGTCACTGGCTTTCACGCCATACACCATACCCGTTCCTTCACTAACTTTGACGATAATTCCATTTCGATCTGTTACTAGAATATCGTCTTGCAAAGAATGAAAGATCGCTTTATATTCGTTCCACTCTGTCAAATAAACACCCCACTTATTCATTTTTGAATATTTTTCAGTCATCCTCTTACAAAGTGCCTTATATTCTCGTTAGTTATTATTCATTTTTGAATAATATTACATTCATATCTTATCATACAAGGCGTTAATTCAAGCAAAATTCTTTTCAGCAATAAAATGAACGACTAGAATATACGGTGGAATGGAACTTGAACAGACTTAAGGAGGAGTCACCATGGTAGCACTAAAAGGAAAAACAGCGCTCATTACTGGAGCAGCTCGAGGGATTGGTCGTGCAGTAGCGATCGCTCTTGCAAAAGAAGGCGTCAATATTGGACTGATCGCACGTACAGAAGAAACACTTCAAAACGTTGCGAAAGAAATTGAAGCTGTAGGTGTCAAAACTTCTTACGCAATTGCAGATGTTTCTTCTAATGAAGAAGTGACAACAGCAGTTGCTAAGATTAAAGACGAGCTTGGTGAGACCGACATTCTTATTAATAATGCCGGTATAGCAAAATTTGGGGGCTTCATGGATCTTGATATCGCAGAATGGGAAAAAATCATTCAGGTTAACTTACTGGGTGCTTATTATGTCACTCGGGCTGTACTGCCAGACATGATCGAACGGCAATCAGGAGATATTATCAATATTTCTTCTACAGCAGGACAAAAAGGTGCCCCAGTAACAAGTGCCTATAGCGCTTCTAAATTTGGATTAATGGGACTAACTGAATCACTTGCTCAAGAAGTTCGCAAGCATGATATTCGTGTTAGTGCACTAACACCAAGTACCGTTTCCACTGATCTTGCAGTAGAGAATAACTTAACAGATGGACAGCAGGACAATATGCTCCAGCCAGAAGATATGGCCGAATTTATCGTTGCCCAACTAAAGATGAACAAGCGTGTTTTCATTAAGACAGCAGGTTTGTGGACAACAAACCCATAAACGGATATTCCCCTATCATTTTCAGTGAATTGTAAATAAAGAAAAACAGCCAGCCTATTTGTGCTGGCTGTTTCTATATTCTCTAAATGATCCATAGTATTCGTAAGCTTCCCACTGTTCTTCATTAGAATCAAAGTAAATCCAAATCGGTACATCATCAAGTTCCGGATAAGTTTGAAATAACCCCGTATCTCCTACTCTTATAGCAGATAATGCCCCTGGCAACTCTTTTCGAAATATACGATTCCTTACTTGTTCTCTCCCTTCTTCAGTTGGATCATCCACTAAAACATATGCGTAATAATACAATCCACAGTCGTTTCGAAAGCTTCCAAGCACCTCATCTCGAATGAAAGAAATACGATCAATGGCATATTCTTTTCCAATAGTTAAAAATAGCTCACCAGTGATATCAGAGTGTGTTAATGTGTATTTTCTTCTTAATACACATTTGTTTCCGTTCATCCCATCACGATACGTCACTGTAGGTTGCTGTTTCACTTGCGATCACCCTCTCCCCTAACAGGTTATGGGCAATCATAGAGATAGGTTCATTTCATTCTTATAGACTATGACAACCTATTCATTGCGTAAATTAATAGCAGTAAAAACCTTTTTTTGAGAGGATGAGAGAATTTGAGTCAACAGCCTCAATTAATCAGCTCTGTAGACCCGTATGTCTATCAAACACTCCTGTCGATTGAAGGAAGAATGATTACAGTACAAACAACAAATGGATCGCTCCAAGGGATGCTGCAATCCGTGATGCCAGATCATATTGTTTTGGAAGTGAATGAAACCCCTTTTTTTGTTCGAATTCAACAAATCGTCTGGGTATTTCCTAATTAATAGGGGGGGATGACATGTTTAAGCGATTTGATAAGCAGTTGATTGAACTTCCGATACCAGAGCATGGCGATGCGAATGCCGCAGCTGCTGTACAGGATTTGCTTGGTGGACGCTTTGGAGAGTTATCTACGTTAAATAACTACATGTTCCAGTCATTTAGCTTTCGTGAGAAAAAAAAGTTAAAACCTTTTTATGATCTTGTTGCCAGTATTACTGCAGAAGAATTCGGACATGTGGAATTGGTCACAACCTCAATTAATCTGTTAACCACAGGAAGTTCTTTTCAAGCTCCACCTGATTTAACCCCGTTACAAAATGCCAAGGACCTGCGTAATACAGCTCAATTTGTTGCTACAGCCCAGACAGCTCTTGCAGCTGATAGTATGGGCAATTCATGGCGTGGCGATTATGTCTTCAGTAGCGGAAATCTTGTTCTTGATCTCCTTCACAACTTTTTTCTTGAGGTTGGTGCACGAACCCATAAAATGCGCGTCTATGAAATGACAGATCATCCAACCGCACGTGAAATGATCGGTTACTTACTCGTACGTGGCGGAACTCATGTACTTGCATACGCAAAAGCGATTGAGATCGCGACAGGTACAGACTTAACAAAAATGCTCCCAATACCAAGTCTTGATAACTCCAAATTCGACTATGCACGAAAATTTGAAGAAAAGGGATTAAACAATGTTCTTTACACTTGGAGCGAAGGAGATTATCTAGGAATTAAACAGATTTGGAAAGGTACGAATCCAGAAAATGGGGAACGGCTGCGCGTGATAGAAGGAGCTCCAGAAGGAGCGCCGATTCCTAATCTGGATGATCTTCCAGAAGAATTTGCACCCGGAATTACGAAGGATCATTATGAACAGATTGCCAAGCGGTTATTAAGAAATTTATAAAAAAAAGTACCTGCCTCAGTTTCGGCAGGTACTTTTTTCTACCAGATCGCTTCCACCCATTCAGGATGGTCAATAAACGGATTCCGGTTGTGTTGGTACTGGTCATAGATCACATTGTTTCGATTTTCTTCAAAAGAATCTACTGGATCCATTTCATTCCAAGCCTTCAGTACAGAGACCTTACCGATATATGGTGATGATCCATTGTTTACAAGGTCATTCACCTCAAGATCAACTTCACCGCTATCGCCTTCGTAACGAACCGCCATATAGAAAATCATTCGAGCCACGTCCCCTTTTACACGATCGCGCGGCTCCCAGGAATCGCTATCATAGTAGTTTCCAGGTGCTTCTGATTGGGGAGAGCCACCGTTATCAAAATCAAGATTACCACGTGAGCTATTAACGGTAACATCAGTTGGGCGCAGGTGATGAATGTCTGTTCCTGGTCCCATCGATGTTCCAAAATCTCCATGAGATTTTGCCCATACGTGTTCACGATTCCAGTCGTCTACATTTCCACCGTTTTCATACTTACTTTGAGATCTTCCACTATAAAGAAGAAGCACATTATTAGGATTTAATGGATCTTCATCTGTCACCCTCAAGGCATCCCACACGCCACTATAAGAAAGCTCTGTATGATCATCGATAATCGTATGCAATTCTGTTTTCAAAGAACTGCCTGTTTTTCCAACAGCAGAGCGATAGTATGTATCATCATAAGGAGAAGACCCGCCTTCTCCAGTTTCATCAGTACCTCCGCTGTCAGATAATTCGATCGTTGAAACACTTTTAACTCCCGCATGAGCAAAGTAATCTGTTAAACTTCCACTTACAACAACTGATTCACCTATTAAATCCGGATTACTTTTTAACCCAAAATCACTTCTTAACGAGGATGGAACCTGGACAAAAAGCATCTCATTGATATTCGTTTCATCTACCTGGTCAGCAATTGCAATCGCATAGTCATCTGAGAAACTAGATGTTGCAATGGAGGATGTTGATTCTGGTTTTCCTACAATAATCCCTTCGACTGCTCCACTACTCCCCTGATTTGCAATCCCCTGTGTAACCGAATATGGTGATGACGATGTTCCTGAGCCATCTGCAAATGATGGTGTAATTGTAAAATACATCATAATTAACGAAACAACTAACATAAAAACTACTGTTCCATACGTACGATGTGCCGTGTTCATTATGCTTCCCTCCCCTTTATAATTGCTTCTTGTTCATGAAGCTTCTTTTAGTTTAAACGTACACGATTTAGCCAGTGGTAACACGATGTAAATATTCCTTTATTTTTAATAGGTCAAATGTATTAGGTTGAATAAAACCAAGTCTTTTTTACTACAAATGTTGCTCTGACGAAAATTCCCATCGTTTTCCCCTCTTCCTGACTTTCATCAAAGCTCATTGTCCGATATAATCAATGAGGATTGTTAAACCATAAATAAAGGGTGTTTTCCTATGAGTATATTAACCGTGAAAAACCTTACGCACGGATTCGGTGACCGTGCCATCTTTGATGATGTATCTTTTCGTCTATTAAAAGGTGAACATATTGGATTAGTTGGAGCGAACGGCGAAGGTAAATCAACGTTCATGAATATTATTACAGGTAAGCTGGAACCTGATGAAGGTTCTGTAGAATGGTCTAAAAATGTGAGAGTCGGCTATCTTGATCAGCATACTGTTCTTGAGCGAGGCATGACAATTCGCGACGCACTGAAAGGTGCTTTTCAATATCTATTTGATTACGAATCAGAGATGAATGAACTGTTTGCGAAAATGGGGGAAGCTTCTCCAGAAGAACTAGAGAAGTTATTAGAAGAAACAGGAACGATGCAAGATATGCTTGCTAACAATGATTTCTACGTTATTGATGCAAAAGTAGAAGAAATTGCACGTGGGCTTGGACTTGATGAAATAGGCCTTGAAAAAGATGTTCAGGATTTAAGTGGTGGGCAACGAACAAAGGTCCTTCTTGCTAAACTACTTCTTGAAAAACCAGATATTCTTCTTCTCGATGAGCCAACGAACTACCTTGATGAGCAGCACATCGTCTGGCTCAGACGGTATCTCCAGGAATATGAGAATGCGTTTATCCTTATTTCACATGATATTCCTTTCTTAAACAGTGTCATCAACTTGATTTATCATATGGAAAATCAAGAATTAACAAGATATGTTGGTGACTATGATAACTTCTTGTCAGTATACGAAGTGAAGAAGCAACAAGTTGAAGCCGCATTTAAGAAACAGCAACAAGAAATCTCTCAGCTCAAGGACTTTGTTGCTCGTAACAAAGCACGCGTTGCCACACGTAATATGGCCATGTCCAGACAAAAAAAGCTTGATAAAATGGATGTTATCGAGATCGCAAAAGAAAAGCCAAAACCAGAATTTCATTTCAAACAAGCTCGTGCTTCTGGCAAGCTTATTTTTGAAACAAAGGATCTTGTGATTGGTTACGATGAGCCACTATCTCGTCCATTAAACCTTTCAATGGAAAGAGGTCAAAAAATAGCCCTCATGGGTGCAAATGGTATTGGTAAAACAACCCTGCTTCGCAGTATTCTTGGCGAAATCAAACCAATTGAAGGATCCGTTGAGCTTGGTGATTACCTTTATACTGGTTATTTCGAGCAAGAAATCAAAACAAGAACATCAAACACTTGTATTGAAGAAATGTGGCGAGAGTTCCCACACTACAGCCAGGCGCAAATTCGCGCTGCTTTATCGAAATGCGGTCTGACGACAAAACATATTGAGAGCAAGGTTGATGTTCTTAGTGGTGGTGAAAAAGCAAAGCTTAGACTTTGTAAATTAATGAATACAGAATCAAACTTATTAGTATTTGATGAGCCAACAAACCACCTTGATGTTGAAGCTAAAGCTGAACTAAAACGCGCATTAAATGAATACAAAGGAAGCATCATTTTGATCTCTCACGAACCTGAATTTTACCAGGACATTGCAACCGATGTCTGGAACTGTGAAGATTGGACAACAAAGTTAGTATAGAAAAAAGGGCTTATCCGTTTAATCGGATAAGCCCTCTTCTTTATCTTCAATCGAATAATCAGGTACTAATATTTTTCCATTGTTATTCTTGTTCACAAGAGATTTAATCAACGATTTCGTCAAGTTTTTGGGAGGATACGGTTTAATAAGGTAGTCTTTTGCCCCTAGTTCAAATCCACGCTGCTTCTCTTCACTCACGGTTGAAACAAAGATCGGTATATTTTTTGTCCGCTCTGTTTCTTTTACTGTTTTCAACACGTCCCAACCACTCATACGACCATCTAACATTATATCAAGGACGATTCCCTCAGGTGTCATTTGCTCAAGGAGCTCAATCGCGTCTTCACCACTTCTACAATGACGGACAGCAAACCCGTTTCCGGTAATTTCCTCCATCAATAAGAGAGCGAGACTCTCATCATCCTCTACAATCAAAACGCCAGAATCTTGAAGTTCTCCAGATTTAGAGTCTACCGACTGCTTTTCGATTCCTAGTGGGAAAACAAGGGTAAACGTACTCCCTTTTCCCAATTCTGATGTTACGAGAACGTCGCCATTATGAGCAGTCATGATCTCCTTTGATATGGCAAGTCCTAGTCCGGTTCCACCAATTTGGCGTCGGTCTGAATTATCAACACGAAAGAACTTTGTAAATAATTTGGAGAGTGCATCCTGTGGAATCCCAAGACCTTCATCTCTAATATCCACGTAAAGCTCATCATTCTCTACTCTAAATCTCGTTAATATAGTGCCGCCTTCTGGAGAATATTTAACTGCATTGCTGACAAAGTTATTGAACACCTGTTTAATTTTATCCCCATCACCAATAATCTCATGTTTATCCGCTAAATCTTCAATAGTAAAAGAATGGAGCTTGGAATGATCACGGTAACTATCGAGTACTTCTTCTATCATCTCTTTAAGATCAATTCGCGTTTTATCATAGTTTTGCTTACCAGCTTCCATCCGCTGAATATCAAGAAAATCATTGATTAGAGATGTTAAACGCTTTGCTTCTTTATAGATCGTATTTAAATATTTTTTCTGCTTATCAGGTTTTAACTCTTTGGATAGCATGAGCTCCGTAAAACCAAGGACACTCGACAGGGGTGTACGAAGTTCATGACTTACCGTACTGACAAATTCGTTCTTCATTTCATCTACTTCATGTTCACGGGTTATATCCCGATGGACGAAAATCGAACCAATAAATTTACCGTCAGTATATAAATGCTCGTAGTACATTTGGATAAATAGGGAAGGTTCCGTATTCGTTTGATAGATAAGTTCACTCTGTTTAGGCTTAACCCCTGCAATAACATCTTGAACATATGAATTCACTGCATCCCGATCATTTAAATCGACTTGCATAAGGAACTTAGAACTCCACTCAGTAAACGGTTTTTCATTCGCACCATCAGGAAAGCACGCATCCAACATCGTACACATTTGATCATTCACAGCACGAGTTGTTCCTTCTCTGTCAACGAGCTGAATCCCTTCACGAATCGTATTTAAGATCTCTCTATTGATTTGACGCTCATTCTCAGTCGTTTCATATAATCGAAGCTTATCGAGAGCGAGCGAAATTTGACGCGACAAATCGGATAGTTCCGTTACTTCATCAGTCGTAAATTCTCCACCTATTCTCGTAATACAAAGTAAAGCAACTGGTTCGTTATCAGAAAGAACTGGAATGTAAATATCATTTGAAATTTCTTCTACTCCATGATAACCTGCTTCCCCAATTGAAGCCTGTCTTTGAACAGTATGAAATTTCTTTTGCTCGATTGCTTTAACGCCAGGTCCGTCTATTAAATGATCAATCCACTCGTGGACTTTCTCTTGACTAACGCCTAGCGATGCATAGTCTTTCCCTTGATTTAGCATAACGATAATACCCTTATCAGAGTTAAGGATATGAATCATGTTCGTAATGATACTTTGCAATAGTTCACTTTTCGTTAAGGTAGACGCAAGCGAACGATTTAATTCATTGCGATGCTCTAACACTTTTTTTTGTACATTCATCGCTTTTACATTTTGTTCAAGCGTGAATTTACTTCCTTTAAGTTCTTCGCTCTGCTCGACTAATGCATCGTTCGAAGTAATGAGTGCCCTCTCATTTTGCTGGATATTTTTAACCATTAAATTAAATGATCGTGCAAGCTCCCCTAGTTCATCTGATCTTCTCACATGGGGCATTTCCACATTTTCTCCTGAAGATACTTGACTAGAAGCTAACGCCAATTCCTGAAGTGGTTTTCCAATACGCCTAGCCATAATACCAGCAAGTATCGTTGCAATTAATAGAAGGAAAATAACAAATGAGACGAAAAGCATCTGTAAATTCGATAAGCGATCAACCAAATCTTGCTCAGTTGCATAGATTTCGCTCTCCACATCAGAAACGAGATCACGCGTTTGAGCTCTTAAATCATAGACTAAATTACTCCCGCCCTGATCTTGAGAAAGATTTTGCAACCCTTCTGTATTATCTGAAGCTACCTGTATTTTCGCGTCTTCAAAAAGATTATAATAATTAACCAATTCACCTTGAAGGTCTGAAATATATTCCTTTTCTCCTCTACTTTCTAGCTCTGGTTCAAGCTGTTTGATCTTATTTGCAATCATATTTTTTTGAGTAACATAATTTCTTAAAAAAGGTTCCTCTAAACGGAATCCTAAATACCCTCGAGCTTCAAAAAACATATCATTTAAACTATCTTCGAGTTCAACTGCATACTGTTGTTTTTGTCGAAGGTCTACCACTTTCTCCTCATACTTTGCTTCTATTGACTGACTATAAAGCCCCAGCCCAGCTGCCGCAATTAAAATTAAAAACAAAAATCCACTCATAAACCAGACAAATTGTCGAGATAAACTACTTTTCCATTGTCTATTCACCTAAAATGTCCCCTACTACGTTTGCGAGTTCCACTGGACTAAACGGTTTAGAAATAAAGTAATCCGCTCCTGCCCCTCTTGCAATCTCTTCATCTTTTTTTTGCGCTTTTGCAGTAAGCATCATTATTTTAACATTGTGATTCCCTTGCTCTCGAACCTTTTTAATCACTTCAAGACCGGTCATTTCTGGCATCATATAATCAAGTAAAACGAGGTCATACGCTTTGCTTTGAATATAGTCATATGCTTCAGCGCCATCTTCAGCTTCATCGATTTCATAATCATCGTCTTCAAGCGTATCAACGATTAACATTCGTAGAATTTCTTCATCTTCTGCGACTAACAACTTTGGAGCCACGAAAATCACCCTTTTCAATTAATTGAAAGAAGAATAGAAGGGTCTCCCCTCTATTCCTTATATCGGCTAAACTCTTCCTGCATAATATAGTAAGATTGTTTTAATCTTTCATGATAATGAGGTTCTTCCCATTTGTCCCAAGTAAATTCATACAATTCGTCCAACTGTCCGTTTTTAGTAACCGGTTTTGTTTCATTAATAGAAGTGAGCGAGAGACTTGCATCCTCCTCATCTCCTTCGTACATCACCACACCAACCTTAAAACTGTCTATTGTCTTTGAAGCACTCAGACCGTCTTTCCACATATCCTCCATGATTTCTTTTTCACTTGGATCCTTCACATTGAAAAGAGCCCACGGTAATCGTATTTCGATAGAATTTCCTTTCACAATAAAATCTGAAAGGGAATTGTAATCCTCACTCTCTGGATTTCCATTACCATAGGTTAGGATGCCTGTTTCATAATCATCAAATGGAAGCGTTTCTCTTGTGCTCGGAATCGTTAGTTGCTTGTTCAAGGCTAAACGTATTGGATGAAACACATCGTTATCCTTTTTACTGGCATAGTTTTTTTCCTCAATCAGACCAAGGTCTTCAGCATACTGGTAGTAGAATGCATCATAGTAGCTGTGTACGGTAAGTCGTGAAGTTTCTTCTCCAGTCAGGTTAAGTATAAAATCAATTCCAGACGAAGTTTTTAATTCTGGATCTTTAGAAATATCCTTGCTTCCCTGTCCGTTAATCGTATCAAACAGTAGCATCGTCTTATCCTGTTCCATTCGTTCTGGTGACATGTTTTGATAGTCTAGTCGGAAGTAAATAGATTTCTCATCGCTAGTCATAAAGAAACGTTGGAGGTTTTGAGTTTTAACAGTTGATTCAAATAAAGGCTCTTCACCTTCCCAATCCGTTACATCTCCGTCCACTTTTATTTTCAGCTTTTCACCAGGATCAAAACTTAGTAATCCAAACTGCTGTTCATTTGTTTGATCATTTGACCAGAATGGTCGACGATCTGCATTATCGAAATCCATTGTGTTCCATGTTCGTTTAAACCATTCATCCTGCCAGGAAAACACCATTCCACCTGCATAATTTTCCGCAACGATGTTCTCAAACAATTTGGCATCTGTCTTTCCCTGCTTCTCCTCAGAGTTTCCGCCCTGATTCATGCCGTAGACATTCCGATGCGTCATCCCTCTCGAAGCCGGTACACCAAACTCAGCAACTACAACTGGCATCTTATGCACTTTTCTAAGTGCATTAAGGTAGCCTGCATAATTGTTTTTCTCACCGCTCTCATCAACATAATTTACGTATTCTTCTTCGTAATTTAGGAAGTCTGGATAATAAGGATAAATATGATAAGAAGCGAATTGCCCTGCATAATAGTCTTCCTTTAATTGAATGACATTCGGATCAACGGAAACCAAATCTTCTTTTTTAGAGGGTTCTGCAGGATGATCGAGTAAATCAGTCGTCACCCAATTTGTAAAGCTTACAGGTCTTTGATAGTTGTATTTTTCCATCTCATAATGAACCGTATCATCCATCATATTTGCGATCCATATTTCAAAAGGACTCGCATCCTTTGTCGTGATGAAGCTGCCATTATATTGCTTCATGTCACGATGCTTTTCATTTGTAGCTACAACGACTTCAGGATCCCACTCAATTCCAAGTACCCAGCCAAGTATGTATGGTGACACATCTGCCGTATAACGGCCTCCTGCATGACCCACCTTCTTTTCAATCATTGCATTCCCATGAATAAGATCAACCGTATCTTTCGTTGCTTTTTCAAGAAGCTGCGTATTTTCATTCGCATAAGCATCTTGAGTCTTAAGTAACGGTTCTTCCTCTACCCATACACCATGAAATATATATAGCGGCTTATCTGCTTCTTTATTGTGTTCTAATAGTGCCTCATAAAAAGCGGGCGGATGAATGGTATAAATCCGCACAGCATTTGCATTCATGTCAGAGATTTGATCGAACCATCGTTTGTATTCTGATTTTGTGATCGCTGCTTCCCCTGGAAAGTAACCTGGTTTTGCGATCCCCATATTAACGCCTTTAATAATAAGGTCTGACCACTCTCCATCTTGAAACACTTGAATTTTATCGTCACCGACTTTACTCGCAACCTGCACACCTTTTATAGTAGGGATATTCACATAACTTTCTTCCTTTTTATCAGAGTCTTTAAGGTTTTGTAAGATTGTTTCCATCATCGGCATATAAACTTTCCAGTAGAAAGCTTCAACCGTTTCGTTATCACCTGTTGTCAATAAGCGATTAATGGCCGGTAACCACTTATATTGGTGAAAATTCAAGTCACCATCATAATCGGCGTAATCACCCGCAAAATAATAAGAGTGATTGTGTTTCATAACAGCTGGAAAAGATAGCGGAATTCCAGCGTCTTCAAGTGATTTTTCTGCTTCTTGACTCACATCTACTGTATAGTTTGCAAGCACGTCTTCCTCGTCAATTGGTTCCACGATGTCAAACCAATAATGATATGACATCGACTCTTTCACTAAAGAATCTTCAATCCATTCCAATCCTTTATCATTGAATGAAAATTGGACTGTTTGATCTCCAATGCCTTCTTTCTCAATGACAATGATCGAGTCATCTTCGTTCACAAAAACAAGCCCATGATCCGAAAAGTCCCACTTCCCATCATACTTTTTTTCATAGTTATCAATAGCCCAACCCGGCACTTCACCACCGACCGAAAGATCATCGAAATATCGCCCAATCCACCCTGACCACTCAAGGTTTAAAGTTGAATAAAGACCCTGCCGTGCCTTCTCTTCAGTCGGACTACCAAATGCATTAAATTCAGCAATAAAGGTTGACCCCTTCTGCACAGCTTCTGAAATCAAACTCACTTCTTCTGGAGTCATTCCACCGTAAATATTTTCAGAACGATCACCTTCGGATGCTTTCCCATACCAATCGTCTTCGTATACGCCATAGGAATCCGCTAAATAGATGAGGTCATTACCTACTAACGAATCTGGAAAAGAGTCAATGCTATACTCCTCACCATCTCCTGGGTGGAATCCTATATAATCTTCTGATGCGTTGTATGGCGTTCCATTATTCTTTATCCACTTCTTATGATTCAAAATCCATGTAAGTCCTTTATGTTCACGATACGTTTTATCTGGAATGGTTTTATCAATAATGACAATATCACTGGTAGATTCATTACTCATAAACCAAAGCAGGACAGGAGACAACAGAATAAGTACTAGTGCTATTACTCCAAGTAGGAAACCAATGATCGTCTTGCGCTTTATGTGACTCACTTATTTTGAAACCCCTTTTCTACTCATTTCTCCCCAACTGTTGTTTCGACGAATAAGCTGAATAATTCCTTCCACTCTCCATAATACAGTTAACGGCCTAAACCAAAACGCTTCAGATAAAGAATAGAAATATAGTCGAATTAAATCTTGTACTTTTGTATACCTTCTTAAGCTCCATTCTTCTAGCAGGACAGCACTCATTGATAAAAGCGACCCATAAATAACTGCTAGAAGGAAGAGAAGGACTGCAAAAGAAGTGTAAATCCCTCCAAGAAATGGGGAAATAATTATAATGATATAGCCTAATAACTCAATGACCGGACCTAGAAATTCAACAATTAAAAAGTATGGCATTGAAACGACACCTACAAGACCATACTTAGGATTACATAGCATTTTCTTATTGTGCCAGAGACTTTCGAAAAGCCCTCTGTGCCAACGACTTCGTTGTCTTCTTAGGATCTTCGAAGATTCTGGTGCTTCCGTCCAACAGACGGGATCCGGAACATATACAATTCTCTTACCTGATTTCTCTTCTTTAATTTGTTTATGAAGTCGAACGACAAGATCCATATCTTCACCGACCGTGTCCGTGCGATAACCGTTTACTTTAACAACACTCTCTCTGTGAAAGACGCCAAATGCACCCGAAATGATTAATAAGAGATTGTGTCTCGAGAGTCCAATTCTTCCCATAAGAAAAGCTCGAAAATATTCGATTACTTGCATAACGACAAGCGGAGTTTTTGATAATTCAACCTTCATTACTTCTCCTCGCTCAATTTTACAACCATTTGCGATTCGCACACTTCCACCAACTGCCACAATTTCTTCTTTCGAGTCTATGATTGGCTTCATCACTTTCGCAAAGGCATCTCGCTCAATAATTGAGTCACCATCCAGTGAACAAAAATAGGGATAATGAGCAATGTTTATTCCCGCATTAAGGGCATCAGCCTTCCCTCCATTTACTTTATCGATAGCATATAAGTTTTCATAAATGGTTGATTGATAGACGCTAATAATTTCGTTCGACTTAATTTGTTTTCGAATAACTTTCTCAACCTTAACCATTTCAAAGGACTTAATAACGACTTCTAATGTTTGATCTTTTGATCCATCGTTAATAACGACCACTTCATACTCAGGGTAATTAATACTAAGAAGTGATCGCACGCTTGGTACAATACCAGCCTCCTCATTATAAGCAGGTACTAGAATCGACACAGGTCTTGTAAAAGAGGATTGAGACAATTCTTCATATGGCTCGTACTGATCAAGTTTGTATTCTTTCCTTAGTTGGATAGCAGAGATGACAAAGAGGATAAGGTAAAATAAAATAATTCCAACCATATACACAGCTACAAAAATAGTAAATATAAGTAGCATGGTAGAAAACACACTAGCGATAGACACGATCTACACCTCCTCTAACTAACCATTCTTTTGCAGTATCACGCGCAAATGGATCAATATGAGTTGCCGCAACCTCTTCCAACAACGCTCGACCGTTTTCCTGAGCTAGAAGCGATTCGGCTGCAGTGGTTCTAACCCACCAGCTTTCATCAGATAGAAGGTTTAACAAATCTTCGAGAAAACGGTGATCTCTCACCAATTTAAACAACCTAGCTGACATCATCCTTTCTTGCCAGCTTTCTGCATGGAGTGATGCCTTAACCTTCATTGCATCTGTCACATAGCCAACTTTCACAAGAGACTTTAGTGAACGAATTCGAAATTCCGTGTCGTTTGACGTTATAAAAGATTCAATTGTTCTTAAATATTTATACTCCCCCAGCTCCCCCATTACTTCAATAAGAGCGAATTGAACCCAATGAGGAAAGTTAGTTATCGAATCAATAAAGTAGTCTAAGTGAATATCATCCAGGCGCCGAAATAGATCCAGATAATAAAAGTTCGGATATTCCTTTTCTTCATCTAATAGAATCATATAAAGACGATCATCTTGTAAGTTTGCAAGAATCCGCAATACTTGAATCACTTCTAATTCGCTCGTTCGTTTTATGTCTAATAAACTCACACATTCTTCAACTAGCGAAACCATACGTAACTTTTCAATTCGATGTAGCGTGTTCATACGTATACTCCACCGATGATGGTGTAGCCTTTTTTTATAATGATCATGCAGCGTCTTTTCCACTAATTCTTCCATTTGATCAGTGGAAGCCTTCCCTTTTATTAATGAATAATACCGTGTAATGACTTCTTCAAAAGCTTCAATCATAGGATAATTTTCTGGCAGTCGTAACTCCTCTTTCCCTTGAATAGCGCTAGTAATATGTTCAAGATAATATTTTTTCCACTCACTCTTCTTCCTATCAAAACGGTTCGATCGAACTTTCTGACCGATTAAGAAAAGAAAAAGAACGGTTAATACAACAAATAGGATTAAAAACACCTGAAAAATAATGAAAATAGCACTCATACGTTCAATCGCCTCAATCTTTTTATTAGAGCATCTTCTGAATCAACCTTTTAATTCTAGCTTCTAATTCCCCCATACTAAATGGCTTTGTAATATAGTCATCGGCACCAAGTTCCAAAGCTTTAACAATATCTTTCTCCGCTTTGCGTCCTGTTAGCATCATTACTGTATATTTGCCTTGACTACTTTCATGACGTAATTTCCGCAATACCTCAATGCCATCCATTCTCGGCATAATTCCATCGAGTAAAACTAGACAAGAAGGGCCTACTTTATGCCAGCTATCTTCGAAGAAACTTTCGCCTTCACGATAGCTTTTCACTTCAATTTCATAGTTTTCATCCGTTTGAAACTGTTGGAGCTGAGATGTAAGTAGCGTCCGGATAATTTCATCATCGTCTACTACCGCAATACGAATCGTTTTAACAGACTTTATGTCTGTTAGGTTGCTTTCATAGATAACCATTTGATTCCGCCCATTTGCCTTAGCTCGATAGAGTGCTTCATCCGCCTTGTTCAATAGTTTTTTATTAGTAGAAGAGCCGTCAATATCCACAATCCCTCCAGAAAACGTTACGGAGAAAGTCTCTTCTTTACATCGAAAGTTTTTTGTTCGAAACCCATTTAACAACCTTTGTAGAAATTGGTCAGCTTGCACTGCTGTGGTATCAGGTAATAGCAATACAAATTCTTCACCACCGTATCGAATTAAAATATCCGTACGTCTTTTCTCATCAATGATATATTGAGATAATTTTCTTAGGACCTGATCCCCAATTAAATGGCCAAATCTATCATTAATTGATTTAAAATGGTCAATATCAAAAATAGCAAGCGAAGCTTTCTCATCATTTCTTACAAGATCATAGCGTATATAATTTAGCTGGCTATCAAGGTATTTTCGATTATAAGCGCCCGTAAGCTCATCGGTTAAGACAGAGTGGACAATTGTTTTTCTTTTCGCGATTTTTCCATTTACTCGTAGAAGATACTCTTCTAACGACACTTCATGATCCAGGAAATCATCCGCTCCAAAACGATACCCATTAATGCGATTTGTAGCAGAACTAACTGAGTCCGTCATAATAAAAGGGATAAACTGTAACTCGGCTTTTTCTCTCACTTCTTTAGCAATATCTGATTGATCCGTTTCAATTAACTGGTAGTCTACAATGATACAATCGGGATTCATATCGTATAACGCAGTTTGTGCCTTCTTAAGATCCATCGCTGCAAAAACAATATAGCCCTCTTGCTCCAACTGAGCTTTTCGCTCAATTAGCACCATTGGGTTTGGGTTAATTAACATGATCATCTTCTGTATTGTTGGCTCTTTTTCTTTATTTTCTATAGCCGCTTCTAGAACCTCCTCCATGACAGTGTCAAGAAGATGAATGGTTTCTTCCTTTGATACAATCCGTTCACTTTCAAGATTCATCTTGGACAACAACGCTTCTGCCTTATCAGCCGACACCTGATAGCCAACTGTTCCGGCAGTACCTTTAAATGTATGTAATAACTCATATAATTCTTTTTCTGTCATACTTATATTTCTTGCACTAATTTCGTCGTATTTTTCTTTCATATTTGAAACAAACTTCTTTTTGTATTTCTCCAAGATAATGCCCCCTACTTAAAATAAAGCGTAAATTTTGTCGAACTATTAAATATCTTCATCATAATTGAGTTAAAGTTCCTCTACAAGAAATATTATACCGATTTTCCATATATTATTTAATTGATTCAATTGCACTCGTTCCTTTTTCACCCTCTAAATGAATGAAAAGCTTCTTGATGGAAAAAATAGGAGAGGAACAAAAACTTATAGGGGGGAATCGAATTGAACGTTAACAGCACATGGCCAGAAAATCCTGAGCCGATCTGGCGAAGCGATAGTCGCCATGAAAATAATCCAACACTTACTGAATCCATTTCCACTGATGTTGTGGTCGTTGGTGGTGGAATTACTGGTATAACAACCGCCTACCTTCTCTCAAAAGTCGGCAAGAAGGTGGTTCTTCTTGAGGCAAATCAACTCTTGAATGGTACGACTGGACATACGACAGCGAAAATCACTGCGCAGCATGACCTTATTTATGATGAATTATTTAACCACTTCGGAAAGGAGAAAGCGAGAAAATATTACGATGCAAACAACGAAGCGTTTCAGTTTATACGACAAACAATAGATGAGTTATCCATTCAGTGCTCTTTCACAGAGGAAGATTCCTACCTTTATACGACGACAGATAACTACGCGCGTAAACTAACGAATGAAATGAACGCTTACAATAAATTAGGAATTCACAGTGAATTTCAGAATCACCTCCCAATTGATATCTCAATTAAAGCTGCGATTGTAATGAAAAATCAAGCTCATTTCAATCCGGTAGCTTACCTTTCTCCACTTGTACAGAAGATTAAAGAGCAGCAGGGTCAGATATTCGAACAAACCGTCGCAGTCAATGTTGAAAAAGGATTAAATCCTATTGTAGTGACAAAGAATGGAGCAAAAATCTCATGTCAAACAGTCATTGCTTGTACGCATTTTCCATTTTATGATGGCAATGCTCTTTATTTCTCTAGGATGTATGCAGAAAGATCCTATGTCATTGCAGCAAAAACAAAGCAAGCCTATCCAGGTGGCATGTATCTTAGTGCCGATATGCCAAAGCGCTCCCTTAGAAGCTATCAAATGAATGGAGAAAACATTGTTTTGTTCGGAGGTGAAAGTCACAAGGCAGGTCAAGGACATCAAGTGACAGATCACTATCAGGCCTTGAAATTTTTTGGTGAAGAAACGTTTGGCTTGTCTGAAATAGTAAATAGATGGTCAGCACAAGATCTCTTTACACTTGATAAACTTCCGTACATAGGGCCTGTTACAAAAAACGAGCCAAACATCCTTATTGCAACCGGATTTCATAAATGGGGGATGACGAACGGCACGGCAGCAGCCTTACTATTCCGAGACTATCTGTTAGATAAAGACAATCCATATGTTGATCTTTTCTCTCCCTCTCGCTTTCATGCAGACCCAAGCATCAAAACATTTCTTATGCAAAATGCAAATGTTGCAAGTGAAATGATCAAAGGCAAATTATCATTTACTAAAGAGATTTCAGAACTTGCAAATGATGAAGCTGCGATCGTTCGAGTTAATGGGAAAAAAGCTGGTGCATATAAAGGTCCTGAAGGAGACCTCCATGTTGTTGATACAACATGTACTCATTTGTATTGCGAAGTGAAGTGGAATGACGATGACCGTACATGGGATTGCCCCTGTCATGGATCTCGCTTCAGTATTGATGGCGATGTGCTTGAAGGACCTGCGGATAAGCCACTAATAAATTTAAAAGACGAGCTTGATTAAAAAAAGCCATTATTGGCTTTTTTATTTTTTCTCAAGCACCTTTGCTTTACAACTGGTAAGAATGTCGCTAGACTGTACCTTATGTGATTATTTACCCAGGTAAATAAAATGAAAATTCCACGGAGGAAATATGATTTCAACGAGCGATATTTTTCACAACTTACATCAACAAGTTCGCTTTATCACAAAAGAAGTGAACGAATTGCTAAAACACTACCACCTCTATAGTTCTCAATGGACCATTTTGTACTGCCTTGATCAATTTGGACCAATGAAACAGACAGACATTTGGAAATATTTAAATGTTGAAGCTCCTACTACAACACGCACGCTCGTGCGAATGGAGAAAAGCAATTGGATTACACGAACAGAAGGTTCTGATAAACGGGAACGGATTGTTCGTCTCACGCAGGAAGCAGAAAACCTCTTACCTGTTATTAAAGAATCCATTCAAAAATTGGAAGAGTCACTCCTGTCGCAATTATCATCTGAAGAGCAAGCTCATTTTTATTATCTTTTAAAACAAATTGGAGCAAAGAAAGGAGAGGAGCAACATGTCTAATAAACAACCGATTTGGACCAAAAGTTTTTTAAACATCTCCATTAGTAATCTATTTATTTTCATCGTTTTCTATGCGCTACTAACACTACTTCCAATTTACGTTACAGAAGAAATTGGTGGGAGTGAATCTGAAGCTGGTCTTATCATTACAATCTTCTTGTTATCTGCCATTATTGTGCGGCCTTTTTCTGGTAGATTAATTGATCGGTTTGGGAAAAAGAAAATGCTTGTTACAAGCGCAGCTTTTTTTGCAGCATCCTCCTTTTTATACCCATTAGTCGATAACTATGTTGCGTTGCTTTTTCTTCGCTTCTTTCATGGGGTTTGGTTTAGTATTGTGACAACCGCAGCTGGGGGAATTGCAGCAGACACCATTCCACGTGAACGACGCGGAGAAGGCCTTGGTTACTTTGCGATGTCTATGAATCTAGCAGTTGTTACAGGACCATTTATCGCCCTTACGCTTCTTCAATATGTTTCATATATGACAATTTTCCTTGTCCTTAGTGGAATTATGATGATTGGCGTTCTCTGTACACTCGGGGTGAAAGTAATTGAAAATAGTGAACCCGCACCGACCCATAAATTAACGTTCAATGATCTTTTTGAGAAAAAATCATTTCCTATTGCAATCGTTGGCCTCTTCGTCGCATTCTCATATGCGAGCGTTATTTCATTTATTTCGCTCTATGCGAAATCAATTGGTCTTCTTGAAGCTGCAGGATTCTTTTTCGCCGTATTTGCTGTAGCGATGCTCGTCTCAAGACCTTTCACTGGCAGAATGTTTGACGTAAGAGGACCGAATACGGTCATCTTGCCTGCATTCGTTCTATTTGCGCTCGGTCTCGTTACACTTAGCTTAACAACCGAGTCATGGATGTTACTTCTTGCAGGTGCGTTAATCGGGTTAGGTTATGGCTCAATTGTCCCAAGCTTTCAGACGTTAGCCATACAAGCCGCTCCTGAATCAAGAAGTGCACACGCCACTGCCACGTTTTTCACTTTTTTCGATACGGGAATTGCAACCGGATCGTTTATACTTGGGATTATCGTAACCACTTTAGGATATGCAAATCTTTACATGATGCTCGGCATCTTTGTTATTGGAATTTTGTTCTTTTATCAATGGATCCAAAAACAGAAGAAAACAGAAAAACGTCTTCAATCACAAACAAATTACTAAGGAAATGGTTACCATAGTGATTTAATGGGTTGAAGTATAGTGAAAAAATAAGCTATCATTGGAGAATCTTATTTTTTCATGAGAGCGAGTTGACAACAGTGCAAGCAATAGAAGCAATAAATGAGATTCTGTGGGGACCTATTATGATTTCCCTTCTTCTTGGAACTGGACTATTCTTCACGATACGTCTTGGGTTTATCCAGTTTACAGGTTTAAAAGAAGGGTTTCGTCAAACATTTGGCCCCCTTTTCTCGAAAAAGAAACAAAACGGCATATCATCTTACCAGGCGCTCTCAACAGCCATTGCCGCTCAAGTAGGAACAGGAAACTTAGCCGGAGTGGCCACTGCGATTGCAGCAGGTGGACCAGGAGCTATTTTTTGGATGTGGATCTCTTCCTTTCTTGGTATGGCCACGATCTTTGCGGAAGCTGTGCTAGCTCAGAAGTTTCGCGTTAAAGAAAACGGAGTTGTGAAAGGCGGACCTGCTTACTATATCCGCGACGGTCTAGGTAGTAAAAAACTAGCCGCTTTCTTTGCCATAGCCATTATTTGTGCACTTGGATTTGTCGGGAATATGGTACAATCCAATTCAATTGCAGAAGCGTTTCAAACCGCTTTTCAAATTCCACCGCTTGTGATCGGTTTCGGCGTTGCGATATTAATTAGTTTAATTCTATTCGGTGGTATCAATCGCATCGCCCGATTTGCTGGAAATGTTGTTCCAATCATGGCATTACTCTACATCATTGGGGCCCTTATGATTCTTGTCTTACATTTTGATCAAGTACTTCCAGCGTTATCACTTATCGTGGAGTCAGCTTTCACTCCTGAATCTGCTGGAGGCGGAGTGCTTGGTGCTTCTATTAAAGAAGCCATTCGATATGGCGTTGCAAGAGGGCTATTCTCCAACGAAGCAGGTATGGGGTCAACACCTCACGCCCACGCTGTGGCAGAAGTGAAACACCCTGCTCAACAAGGATTTGTGGCCATGGTCGGTGTTCTCATTGATACCGTGATTATTTGTACCGTTACAGCCCTCGTTATTCTCGTAACTGACGGTGCAAGTTCCAATTTAACTGGCATCGAATTAACTCAGGCCAGTTTTACTAGTGGGCTCGGAAGCTTTGGTGTTTACTTTATTGCGTTTAGTTTATTGTTCTTTAGCTTTACAACGATTTTAGGATGGGCTTACTTTGGTGAAACAAACGTGAACTATTTATTTGGTGAAAAAAGTGTGCCGTATTATCGTGCCGCTGTGCTTATCTTCATCGTTCTTGGGACGGTCCTAAACGTTCCGTTCGTTTGGCAACTTGCCGATACATTTAACGCATTTATGGTATTACCGAACGTCATTGCTCTGATCGCTTTAAGTAGCGTTGTCAAAAAATCATACAAAGAACTTTCTCGATAGAAGAAAGCGATGCAGCTGCATCGCTTTTTTCTATTCAATCATTTAGATGAGCATTGATATTCAGACTACGTATGAGAAGATCATCGCCATCCACATCGAGAACATTGATACCTGTATTATCTTGAAAGATGCGACGATAGTTTGAAAAAGGCATCCCTAAAATACCCGCAAGGAAGAAGCGAATGGTGTTGTTATGAGCGACAACGAGTACAGTTTCACCTGGATGTTTGTCACTAACTTCCTTAAAGAAAGCCGATGCTCTCTCATACATTTCTCGCGCAGTTTCACCAGTTCTACCAGCTCTTGTTTCCCAGGGATTCGCCATCCAACTCTCCCATGAATCAGGATCTTCTTTTATAAAAGCTGCTTTGGATCGTCCTTCCCACTCGCCAAAATCTCCTTCATAAATCCGTTCGTCTAGTTGAATCGGTAAATTCCGTTCTCCTAAAATAAGTTCAGCTGTATCACGTGCTCGAATCAATGGGGACGCGTATGCCCGATCAAATGCCACTGAACTAAGAAAGTCGCCTGCATTCTTCGCTTGTGTGACACCTTCTTTAGAAAGCCCGATATCCGTTCGCCCACAATAGAGGTCTCCTGCTGCGTTCCATTCACTTTCACCATGGCGAATGAGGTAAATCCGTGTATGCTTTTGTTCTACATTTATATCCGAATTTTTATTAGTCACTGTTTCTTCACTCTCTCCTACACATTTTCTATCCTTTATTATGGCTATCGAAAGGTTAGGATGCAAGCATCGCAGAATATAAAAGAAGTCCTCTGGCATAGTGTGATGCCAGAGGACAGACAATTATAAAGCCGCCTGGAGACCGGCCTGATTAAGAAAATTCCAGGGTTTATTAAAGTGTGGCTGGAAAAAGAAATCAATGTATCCTAGTTCATCAATTGTCATGCTGTTTTGAATGCACACAGATAGTGTATTAATCGATTGCGTTACATCAGCTTTAGAGATCACCTGCGCACCTAAAATTCTCCTGTTCTCTTCTTCATAGACAACTTTTAACGTAATGACTTCATAATCTGGCATAAATTCAGGACGGTTATTTTCTTCGATTGTGATTGTTTTCACATTCTTTCCCGCACGAAGAGCTGCCTTCTCGGTTAATCCAGTAGAAGCCATACTATAATCAAAAAGATGCAACCCTGACGTTCCTTGAGTACCCATATATCTGATTGTCGGCTCCATAATGTTATGTCCAACGAGCGTTCCCATTCGAACCGCATTTGTAGCTAGAGGAATATAAGCATTTTCGCCAGTTGGATTATAACGAATCGCACAGCTATCGCCCGCAGCAAAAATCGTATGTTGACTCGTTCTCATATATTCATCCACAATAATGGCACCGTTTGGCATCATATCTACTTGACCTTTAAGAAGATCTGTATTTGGACGAAAACCTACTGAAAGGATAACGAGATCTGTTTCATATTCACCTTTAGTTGTTACCACTTTAGAGACGGTCTCTTCACCTTCGAAGCGAGTTACCGTTTCATTAAGAGCAAGCTTTATCCCACGCTCTCTAAAGTCTTCTTCTATAACATTTGTGAATTCAGGATCAAGATATTTACTTAAAATACGGTCTTCTCCATCGATAAGCGTTACTTCTTTTCCATACTTCCGAAAAGCCTCTACTAATTCAACGCCAATATAGCCTGCACCAATTACGGTGACGCGCTTAGCATCTTTCGCTTTTTCAATAATTGTATTGGCTTGGGTGTAATTTTTAGATAAAAGGATATTATGAAGTTGAATTCCTTCAATTGGCGGTACGATTGGCCATGAACCAGTCGCCATCACTAGTTTATCGTAATCATCTTCAAACACTTCGTTTGTTTTTATATTTTTAATACGAATACGATTATTTTTAGAATCAATTTGCAATACTTCGTGCTTCATTTTCATCGTTACGCCCATCTCTTCTAATTTTTCAGGAGATGAGTAGAATAACCCCTGCGGATCCTTTACAACTCCACCTACATATAGAGCAATTCCACATGATAAGAAGGATACATTATCATTACGCTCATAAACAGTAATACTAGCTTCTGGATAACGTCTTGCTATATTTGTAACTGCCGCTGTTCCGGCATGTGTACATCCAACTACTGCTACCTTCATCAAAACTCCTCCTTATTAAATTGTGAATAATTTCACATATAAAACAGTAGGTATGTGATGAATTTCACAATTTCTATATTCTTAGTATACGATATCTCTTCCATAGTCGCAATCAATTTGCTCAATATTTCACAATATATTCTCAAGAAGAAGTCGTATCACTATCCCATCTCTATACAAAGCGTTAGGATAGAAGGAGATTGCTTATACTAACAAAGCGAATAGAAGGAGATGCAGGACGATTGATAAACTTAAGTATTCTTGATCAAGCTCCCATTCCCTCAGGAAGTGACTCATATACAACCCTTGAAAATACACGAAACCTTGCGATTTTAGCAGAAGATCTAGGATATAAACGATACTGGTTTGCAGAACACCACAGCACAAAAGGGCTAGCTAGCACAGCTCCTGAGATTATGATGGCACATATCGCAGCCTCAACAAATCGCATTAAAGTAGGTTCGGGAGGTGTCTTACTCCCACAATACAGTCCTTTTAAAGTAGCCGAAAACTTTCGTCAGTTAGAAGCTCTGCACCCCGGTCGAATTGACCTTGGCGTAGGACGTTCTCCTGGAGGTACAGCAAAAACGAGACTTGCTTTAACAGATGGCGTAAATAAAAACTTAAATGAGTTTCCTCGTCAGTTAAAAGAGCTTTCTCACTACTTAACTGATTCCATGCCTAGCGGACATGAATATGCTGGTATCAAAGCAGCACCACAAACTAATACCCCGCCTTCTCTCTGGCTTCTGGGCATGGGAGAAAATAGTGCAAAAAAAGCAGCAGAGTTAGGCATTGGCTATGTTTTTGGCCACTTCATTAAACCCGATCGAGGAGAAAATACGTTAAAAACCTACTATGAATTGTTCACATCAACCTACTATAGTTCATCCCCATCAGCAATCATAGCGCTTTTTGTTGTTTGTGGAGAAACAGATGAACATGCTGAGGAACTTGCTCAAAGCCAGGACCTCTGGCTTTTACGTGTTGAAAAAGGCCTCGATAGTCGTATTCCCTCTCCTGAAGAAGCAAGGAAATATCGATATACAGCTTCCGAAAAGGAAAGGATAGAGATAAACCGAAAGCGAATGATTATTGGTTCTCCGTCTACAGTAAAAAAGAAAATCGATGACTTGGGCGAGCTTTATGAGACAGAAGAATTTATGGTACTGACAAACTTACACGACCCTAAAGAACGGAAAAATTCATATGAACGCCTTGCACACCTTTATTTATAAGGCTCTTTTCTATTAGATTGTTGCTTTTGAATCAATTATTGAATAAAAAACCACGCTTCGCTAATTGTAGCGGAAGGATGCTCGACTCCTGCGGGACTAGCGGGACAGGTGAGACCCCACAGGAGCGAAAGCGACGAGGAGGCTCACCGCCCGCCCCGCGGAAAGCGGGTAGGAGCGGAAATTAACCGCTTATCTAAAAGCAACAATATCTACGAAAAGAGCCATTTATAAAGACATCTAAAAGACAAACTCCCCTATTCTTAAACGAATTAGGGGAGTTCATCATTATTCAGTTAATTCCGCTCGATGCCGTATGCGATAGAATTCATAGAAATTCTTAACAATGACTTTAATAACTGAATAAAGTGGGATAGCAATCAGCATTCCAATAAAGCCATATAAAGCAGCTGCTACAATGAGTAGTAAAATAATCGTTAAAGGATGAATGTTTAACCTTTTGCCAAGTACTACAGGGGCTACCAGGTTTCCTTCTAGTTGTTGAACGACTATTGTAATAATAATCACATACAACGCTAAAATAGGTTCTTGAGTTAAAGCCACCACAAGTGCTGGGATAACTCCAATGATAGGTCCAAAGAATGGAACCACAGCTGTGACCATAACAAACAGTCCTAATATTAATGCATAAGGTAGGCCAATAATTAAATAGCCCACATACATTAAGATACCGTCTACAATCGCTACAATAATTTGCCCGATGATATAAGCAGATAGCGTTTCATCTATCTTATGAAGAATCTTTCGCCCTTCCCCTTGATGTTTATTAGGGATTAACTTCAACAGAAAAGGACTTAATTTGTGATCATCCTTAAGGAAATAAAACAGAACAAAAGGCACAATGACAAGAACTGTGGTGGCACTTGTTAATGCACTAACAACTTGCATTATATGATCACCCAAATTTTGTGTTAAATTCCCTAAAAAGCCTGTTGCTTTTTGTTGGAGATTTTCTACCGAAAACATTCCCATATCCTTATTCTCCATCATCTTTTCTGCATCTTTTGCTGATTCCTTCAACTTCTCAGGTAATTCCTTTGAAAACTCAGATACCTGGCTTTGAATCGGATTTGCTAGAAAAGTAAAACCTGTATAGAGGATACCTGCAATCGCTAAAAACACGACTAATATCGCCGCAAGATCCGACACATAGGGAATTTTCTTCATTAACTTAACAATTGGCTTAATCGCATAGTATAAAAAGCCAGCAATAAGAACGGGGTAGAAAAGTGTACCGATAATTGTTTTTACTGGTTTTACTAAACCTAACTCCGTTAAAAAGAAGAAACAAATTAATAATAGAATTATACCTGTAATATACTTAAAAAAATCATGTTTAATCCACATTGGTCGTCTCCTTTGGTTATTTCGTTGCACTCTAACTCCTATACCACTCAACTATCTTTTCCTAACTTCGTTTTCAAAAAAAGTTTCTTATTCCAAGTAATCAGGATGAAAACGTAAGAAAGGAGAGACGGATAACTCCGCTCCCCCATTTTTGTTATAACATGGTTAAAATTTCCGCTAAGTTCTTACTTGTTACTTTACGTTCCAATCGTTTTTGAGCTCGTTTTTGCGCCAGCACATTAAGTTGCCTCTCCCCTTCTGTTTCTGGTTCGATTCCAGGGACTTGCATCGGCTTTCCTTCAAGCAAAGCAACAAACGAAATAAAGCACGTAGCTGCTATACGATTTGCACCTGTCAATAAATGTTCAGCGGTTACTTTCACAAAAACTTCCATAGAACTTTTTCCTGTCCAAATGACAAATGCTTCATAATGAATCGAATCTTCTTCGGTAATAGGATGCAAAAACTCAACTGTATCCATTGATACCGTGACGCATTCTAGACGAGAATGCCTTGTTGCTGCGATTGATGCTAACATATCCATGTCCGCAAGTAATTTCCCTCCAAATAAGGTTCCGTGACTGTTCAAGTCCGGTGGAAAAATACGACTGCTCTTATAGACTCTTGATTCGCTTACTGTCTTTTTCATATCCTCTCTCCTTTTCCAAACAATAAAAAATGCATCCTCTTCACATAAGAGCATGCATAACGAATAGGCATCATCTAGCCTTCTCGATACACCCCCCTATCATCCGTAGGTCAATCAGTGCTTTAGAAAAGGCAGGTCTCCTGACTTGAAGCTTCTTAGAACGAATACTCCTTCCCTATCATTGATAAGTGAAATAACGCATCGTTTATACTTCTTACAGTGGCGGGACCGCATTGGATTTACACCAATTTCCCTATTATGTACTGGATCCAGCACACCTTTTCCATATTTATTCAATTGTACTTCTTCATTCTTTACTTCTTTCTTTACAAAGTCAAGACACGTCCTTAATCAAACGTTTGTTTAATCTCTTTTTTTATTAATCAAACGTTTGTTTAACAAAATGTCTAAAAAAAAGACGCCATTTAGGCGCCTAATAGTCATTCACTCGTAGAGTTCTCAACCATATTATTTAATTCTGATAGGCTGTTTCCCTCGAATCGTTTTCCATCAACCAGTAAGGCAGAGGTTGCCGAAACATTTTGCTTGTTTGCATAAGCAAGATCAGCTTCTACTGCTTTTTCACCGGCTCCACCTTTATAGGCAGCAACAACCTTATCTGTTTCTTCCTCACTCACCAATCCACTAAGAGTTTCGGTTAAAAACGACAAAGTTGGTTTGTTTTTATCTACCTGAAGCTCATCATAGACAACGTGGTGAAATTGCCAGAAAACATCGTTACCAAGTTCTTGATAAACCACTTCAGCAAACTCAGCTGCTTTAGTTGAATCCTCACCTACAAATGGGTGCTGAACGAAGTAAAATTTAACTTTCCCCGTAGCAATTAGTTCTTCTTGAATCAATGGAAGGAAAGAATGATTAAATGATTGACAGGAAGGGCACCGATAGTCACCAAAAGCCACCAATTCTACCGGAGCCGTTTCTTCTCCTAGAAAAGGTTGATTTTCTAACTGAAAGCCTTTCGTATCAGCAAATGGCTTAAATCGCATGCTAATAACCAAAAGGACAAGCACAATACCTACAATTAAGAAAAACCATCTGGCACTTCGTTTTAACTTCTTTTTAGGTTTAGCCATTCACTCACTTCCTCTTTAATCCTTCGATTCCGACTCCTGGTTAAATGGTAACGACCTGATCAAGCAGTTGGAAAGGCTATAAGGCCCGCCTCCGCTTAAAAAAAGCGAGACCGACATCGCTAGAAAAGCGATATCTAACTCATAGCCGCCAAGCATACCTGTTGACCTTTTTACTGTAAGAAGCGCGCCGATTAGAATCATAGAAAATAACACGCTAATGAAACGTGTTCCTATGCCAAGAATCATTAAAACTCCTCCAGCTATCTCAATAACAGCAACAACATAAGCTAGAAAACCAGCAATCCCAATTGTTTCAAAGAATGCTATTGTGTTTTCAATACCTCCAGAAAACTTTAAAAACCCATGAACAAAAAAAAGCACACCTACGACCAATCGAATTGTTAACAATCCGAGATGGGGATAGGTTTTCATCGCTGATCCTCCCCAGATACTAACATTATTTGACACCGTTCGACAGAGTCATCCGCTTAAACGTTATCATAGGGAATGGCTATGACGCAAAAGGATTACGACCTATTTTTCACTGCTTTTGACGTCTTGTAAGTGTCGAATGACGGATGATCTGGTTAATCACTTCTGAGAATACTAATCCGACTGCAATCGAACCTGAAATCATAAAAGCTTTTGCTGCGAGGTTAATGGCATTGTTATAGTCATTTTGGACAAAATTCCGCATCGCATCATACGCTAATCCACCAGGAACAAGCGGAATAATTCCCGCTACGCTAAAAATAATAACGGGCGTCCGGTACATTTTTGCAAAAACCTGACTAATCACAGCAATAAAGAAAGAAGCGGTCACCGTTGCAACGACTACATCGATTCCTAACGCTTCCATAACATAATAAATCATCCAACCGCACATGCCGACAAACCCACCTTTTATTAGGGAGGATTTCGGTGCATTAAACAACAAGCCAAAAGCTGCGCTTGCCACAAAGCTCGTTACAATCTGAGCAACAAATGTCATTTCCTTACTTCCTTTCTACAAAAATGATACGACAAGCGCAATACCGGCTCCGATTGCAAAAGCTGTTAAAAAAGCTTCTGCGCCTTTTGATAACCCGGAAATAAGATGTCCAGCCATTAAATCCCTTACAGCGTTTGTAATTAACAAACCCGGAACAAGTGGCATAACCGAACCAATAATAATTTTATCGAGTTGTTCACCAAGTCCGATCGAAACAAATAGAACAGCAAGTAGACCAATTACGAATGAAGCAAGAAATTCAGCAAAAAACTTTATAGGTACGAGACGATTAAATAGGGTTACACTATAAAAGCCACCTCCGCCAGCAAGAACGGCAGGCACAAAATCATTCCACTGACCTTCGAACATAATTAAGAAACAACCGCTGGCAACCGCGGCAGCAATGAATTGTTTCGGAAAGGTATAGCGCTCGGTCATCTTATCAAGACGATAAAGCTCATTGTATGCTTCTTGAATCGATAAATCGCCGCTACTTATCCGTCTGGAAATACTATTTACTTTTGTCACCTTATCGAGATCAGTCGTTCGATCTGATATGCGGATTAACTGCGTTTTGGAAGGTTCAGGACCTTCAATTGAAAAAATAATACCCGTTGGTGTTACGTAACTATTCGAATGAGAAGCACCGTAAGCGTCCGCTATTCGCGTCATCGTATCTTCTACTCGATACGTCTCTCCACCGTTTTGTAGCATGACCTTTCCTGCCAATAGACACACTTGTATAATGTCGTACGCATAACTCGATTGATTTTCCATACCTCGCTCCTGACAAGCTTAAAATAATCTTAATGACACTTAGTTTATATGAACCTGCTAATATTTATCAAATATTAACGTAGTCACCCTTTCGATTATTTAATACGTTGAGAAAAAGAGAAAATAGCGCAAGGCTTAGCCCCGCGCTATTGCTGTGAAGTCCTTTGCATCTGTGAATAGATTGACATATACGTATTGGATTCTTCTACCTTACCCATCTCACGGTAAACTTTCGTTAACCATTGTACTGGAGTTGGGTCTGTTGGATGAAGCTCCATCTCCCAATCAAAGCAGGTAATCGCTTCATCATACTGCTTCATTTTATGATAAAGTTTTCCTAACTGAAATTGCTTATCGGGATCATCCTGAATATCTACCATCGTTTGCACCGTTGATAGTATCGAGAGATCGTTGTTTTTCTCAATAAAAGGCTTCACCCAACTATAGACGTAGCTTAATCCAAATTCATGGAGCATTCTTGGTATAAGCGCATGAAGCAAACCATCTAGGTAAGGTCGATTTTCTTTATGTCCAAGTAAATTTTGTAGAGAAATGAAATCAATAGCTGCCATGGAGATGCTTTCATCTTGAAAGGCTTTTAGTAGAAGTTCATATTCACTTTGTAAGATCGCTCTCTGTTTTTCGGATAATAAATGAATCGCTTCGCTTGTTTTATTCAAATACATGAGCGCTTCAAAAGCATTTTTCCTGAGTTGTAAGTGGTGAGGCGCTTCAGCGTACATTAACCAAAGCAGACGAGCTCTCTCAGGTTCAGAGAGTGTGACATGGATAAGGGATTGTGGGTCCAATTCTTCCTCACAAGGAGACTGGAGATATAGGTGGAGTCGCAATGCGGATAATTCAAACATACGTTTTTCTTTACGAAAGATCGTTTCAAGAGAGGTGTGATTTAGCTTCAAATCGTCGTAAGCCTTGATTTCAGCAAACAGGGGATCTGCCTCTACAAGCTCACTGTAATCTCCTTCATATATATTTCTTATTGTTTGGTATTCTAACTTGCGCGCTAGCTCAAGTGCCCACTTATTTGTTGGATCAAAATGTAGCATTGTAGCTAGAATTTGAAACGCTAAGCGCAATTGCCCGTTCCGTCGGTACTCGTAGAAGTGCTTTCGCATTAACTTGATAATCGTATCGTTCGAGAGAAATGAGTCAAAGTAAGAAAAAATAAAGGCTGTCTCTTGAGGAGTGTAATGCTTTTGGACAGATTGAAAGACTTGCTTAGTGGATTTGAGGAGAAGCGTTCGATTAGACAAAAAATGATCTATAAGCGGATGTGAAGCTTGAAGTACGATGCCATTCTGGAAAGCTTTCTCAACGAGAGAACCACTCTTCATTTCGGCTGTTTTTCCTGTAATAAAATCATCTTTATAGAAGAAAAGATAAAATTTGCTTCCGTCTACCTTCTCTGCTTCAAGAATTTTCATTCTGTGATGAATCGCTAGGCGTTCTACACGTAATTGGACTTGTCGTTGATTCGAGATGACAGTAACACTTTGAGGTTGCTCGATCATTGAAATCCCTCCCGGGCAGAGCTGAATTTGATACCTTCCACCTTTATTCTACCACTCTGTTGCATAGGAATAAAGCGAACAATCCCTCCTTGCAGAAAGTAAGTCGAACAAACGAATTTAAGAAAGACAGGCTTGCCTCCCTTCTAGCTTCTATAGCTTCCGTATCCAGCTCATTACCAATTGCTTTATTTCGGGTTCGATCGGACTTTTTACCTGATTTTGTAATCATTCATAATACTTGAGAATCGATTTAAAACGGCGTGTCATTTCCTTGAATGCATTTATCTTTAGCTTCTTTGTATTCTCATTTCAATCGACAGTTCCGCTGCCATGAGTCATCACAATAGCAGGAGACTTCCCTTCCATTCCAGAAGGTAATGAAAGAGAAGCAATTTTAACAGCTCTTTCTTAAAATCGATTATTAAGGAATTCTTGATGATCAGTGTAATTCCATTATACCTAATCCTCACTGTAGTCATTTGAGGTTACATACCAAGTTTTATAATGTTAGATTTTCTCACGTTATGTGTTACTACTTTATGAAAGAACATGTATAATGAACATTTGTGCGACAGATTCTAACGTATTGTTGTTATTATCAGAAAATACGTTATTTTTTCCATTATTTTAAAAAAAAGATTCCTAGCCCGCGTTAGATTCTGAACAAATAAGGGAAGTGTGATAATATCTTCCATTCCTCTTTCCTAAATCTTTTTATAGAAGGGACTTACATATGGATATTCTAAAAACGATTGTTGATGCTGGTAATGAACTCATCTGGTCAAACATTTTAATTGTTATTCTCATTGGTGTCGGTCTTTATTTCACGATTCGTTCACGATTCGTTCAATTTCGCCTGTTTGGTGAAATGTTTCATGTACTCTCAGAAAAAGAAACGATGAAAGGAAGAAAGAACTCAGTCTCGAGTTTACAAGCTTTCTTTATTAGTACGGCATCTCGTGTCGGGACTGGAAACCTTGCAGGCGTAGCCTCTGCCGTTAGTATTGGTGGCCCCGGTGCTGTTTTCTGGATGTGGGTCATTGCTCTACTCGGAGCAGCTAGTGGATTTGTCGAAAGTACGCTTGCTCAAATATATAAAGTTCGTGATGGAGATGACTTCCGAGGCGGACCTGCTTACTATATGCAACGCGCATTAAATGCTCGTTGGTTAGGGATCATTTTCGCTGTTTTAATTACGTTCAGTTTTGGACTTGTATTTAACTCTGTTCAATCAAATACGATTGCACTTGCCTTTGAAAATTCTTTTGATGTAAACCGATGGGTATTGGGTGCAATCTTGACTGTGGCAACTGCCATCATTATTTTCGGTGGCGTTCGTAGAATTGCAGTCGTTTCACAGATCATTGTTCCAATAATGGCCGGCATTTACGTCATTGTTGCAGCTTTTGTTCTAATCGTAAACTTTACTGAAATCCCTGCAATGATTGCTCTTATTTTCCAACACGCTTTTGGATTTAAAGAAGTAACTGGAGGAGGAGTTGGAGCTGCAATGCTACTAGGTATTAAACGCGGTCTCTTCTCTAACGAAGCAGGTATGGGTAGTGCTCCAAACGCAGCAGCTACTGCGGACGTGTCTCACCCGGTAAAACAGGGTCTTATTCAGGCGCTTGGTGTGTTTGTTGATACGCTACTAATTGCAACAGCTACAGCCTTTATGATTTTAATGTCAGACGGTTATGTTGACTCAAAACTAGATGGCGTCCAACTGACACAAGAAGCAATGAACCAGCATTTAGGTAGTGGTGCAGGAATCTTCGTTGCCGTCGCCGTTCTTCTATTCGCCTTTAGTTCCATTATTGGTAACTATTATTATGGTGAGACGAATATCGAATTTATTAAATCTAGTAAAACCGCCCTTCTTATTTACCGACTCGCCGTACTTGCTATGGTCATGTTTGGTGCTAAAGCTGGATTTGGTATCGTGTGGGGCATGGCTGATCTCTCCATGGGACTAATGGCGCTTCTTAACTTAATTGTTATCTCAATTATAGGTAAAGTTGCCTTTGTTGCTCTTAAAGATTATCGAGATCAGCGTAAAGCTGGGAAAGATCCTCAGTTCTATGCGGATACGATTAAAGGATTAAAATCAGATATATGGACGAATAAGCCAGTGAAAGACAAATCCAACTAAATGACTATTTTTCACCCCATGAAGGAAAAGCCTGTTTGGTAACTCTTTTCATGGGGTATTTTCTTTTATAGAAACACGAAAGGAGCGGTTTATCTTATGAGTAACAATAAAGGGTTAAGTGACAAAGTAAAAGGTGCTGTTTCCAAAACAAAAGGTGAAGTAAAAGATCAGGTTGGGAACGCAAAGAATGACCATCGCCTTCAAGAAGAAGGTAAGCGCGATAAGTCGAAAGGCGAATACCAGGATCGTAAAGGAAATTTAAAGAACTAAGAAAAGAAAAGGAAAGGAGAGCGAAACCGCTCTCCTTTCCTTTTTCTTTAGGATCGACCTGAATTATTCCCGATCTTCTTCATATTATCTTGAAGTTCTAAAATACGCTTCGTACCTTCATCACGTAAACGTTTATTTTCGTCCTCAATCGCACGCGTTTCTTCCATCCCTTTTACGATTGTGTTCCAGGATTCCTCAATCGTTTCAATCTTCACACTCGGTCTACCTGACAATTTCGCAATCTCAACACTTTGATTTGAGATATTCTGCGCATTGTTTTTCAACATTTCATTTGTACGACGATCCAACTCATTCATAGAGTCAGCAACAAGCTTTTGGCGCTTAGCTGTTACAGCTTGAATGACACCATTTTTGAAAACTGGAATGGTAATAATGAAGGCTGAATTGATTTTCCCAATCAACTTTGTATTTCCTCGTTGCAGAAGACGTATTTGTGGAGCTGTTTGAATGGCCACCATTCTTGCCATTTCAAGATCATATATGCGTTCCTCAAGCGTTTGAATCGCATTATTTAACGTATCCAGTTCCATTTGCGCCATCTGATCACCAGCGCTAACTTTCTGCTGAATAGCAGGAACTTTGTCTTGAAGCTCTTCAAGTTTAATTTGACCTGCAACAACGTATTTCTCTAGTTCTACATAATAGTTTAGATTATGTTGGTACATTTCATCTAGTGTACCTGTTGAACGTGACATTTCATCTTTATATTTCGAAATTTCAACATGTACTTTCTCAATTTCTCCACCAAGCGTTTGATATTTGCCAAAAATCTTCTCAACCATATCATTGCCTTTTTTGAAGAATTTTGAAAGAAAGCCTGTTTTCGGCTCTTCAAAGTCTTTTTTATCGAATCGATCCATAATTTTCCCGAGCTGCTTCAGCATTTCTCCAGAATCAGTAACGCTTGTTGTGCGCATCATTGATAAAATTTTATCGGAGAACTTCGAAATCTCAACAGCAGGTTCTTTACCGAACTCAAGTAAAGCCATTTGATCTCTTACATCAATTTCACCTGCGAGCTTCTGAACTTCTTGCTCCTCACGAAGCTTCAGACGGACATCTTCCGCCTTCGCTTCTGTGATCTCTTCGTTTTTATCAAGCGTTGTTAAACCTGTTTCATTCGTCATGGACGATCACTCCTATGATTATAATTTAATTGATTTAAACAGCTTCCGAATAACAGAAGGTTCTTTAAAATCCTGACGATATGCCATTTCCTCTAGCCAATGAATATCAAATTGATTTGCATCAATAAAGCGCTCGATACATTGGTGGCCTGGTGGATTGTAAAGAATAATATCAATACCAAATTCATTTAGCAGATGTAAAACGGCTGCATCGGATCGAGAAAGCGTGCCATTCATTTCTGTATTATATAAAACAACTTTTGGTACTTCCTGAGAGTAATCGAACGTTTGAATTAAATGAACAAACTCTTCAGAAATATTGGTGGTTTGTGAAAAAAGATAAAGTTTTATTTCTTCTTCTGACTCATTACCTTCAGGAAGTAACTTAGGGTTGTTGCACATTCTCGAAATCGCCTGTCCAATTGCCTTTTGCGTTTCATTTGGCAAGTGCTTATATTGCCACCAGTTACCTTGCATCATGATTTCCGGATCCAATACACCTTCTTGATTTAATGCATGTTGATAGTGAAACTTTTGATTGGCTCTCGTTTCCTGAGTAAAAGGGAATTGACGTATCATAACAGTTGATTTCATTTCGCTGATATCTTGAAGTCTGTTCCAATATTCCTTCTTATTCTCTGAAACTCCCATAACCTTGGCAAATAAAGACGGGATGTGAACGCTTCCGTTATCCACTTTGAAATTTGGCCGAATGAATGCTTTTTCCTTTGCAATTAAGAACATTTCATCATAGGTGGTTTTTAATGTGACGGACTTTGGAGCATAACTTCTTAATTGCCATGGTTTAAACAACTGGGAGCCTTCATGGTGAAGGACCATATCCATTTCTTTCGTTGCCCGATAGGCGACAGTAGAACGTCTCTCCGGCTTTTCGATCGGAAAAGCTTCTAGTTTAGCAGTTGCAGGTAGTTTGCGCTTCTCCATGAAATCTCCATTCGGATCGATTTCCTGAAACGAATCGATGCCTTCAGGATGGAAATAAAGCACATCACATCCAAGTTCAACTAAATAAAGTAAGAAGTATTGCTGACTAGTTGTTGCTTCTCCGTACCAAACAACACCGGGCATTTTGATTTCAAACTGAGTTTCTGCTAGCCACGGATCGAGGTGATTCCACGTCCATTTCATTAAATCAACAAGGACCCTGCGGAATTCAGGATGACTAAATCCATCCTGGTGCTGTTTTTCAAAAAGAGTAAGGGTTGCAATTAATGATTTTCGTATATGGCGATGTAAAGATGGATTTTGATGAGACGGAATAAGCTTAGCACCTTCTAGGAAAGCAACGAACCGATTTGCCGAGAGTCCGTTTTCTTTTTGGTTAATCGAATGGATCGATTGTATCGCTTGAAGTCGCTCAGGACTTATCACTTTGTTCAATTCTTCGCTTAGCACATGAAATTGATTTGACTTGTACAGATCATGCAATTGTAAGAAATAGTCATTCTCATCATAGTAGCTTCCGAGAAATCTACCAACTATTTGCGTAATGTGTAGTTCTTTTCCATTCTCATAAAAATCACGCTCTGGAAACGACTGAAGTAACCGTTCTTTTAGATTCTCATCATCAAGCGATGCTTTTTTGATCAGAATTTGATCATAGTAACTCATGGTGTTCTCCCCGCTTTCTCATTCCTTTCCGGAGGATGGTCTATTAGGATCAATCCTCCTTACATTCCTACAATTTTTAAAACGTACTCGCACTCTTTCCCTCAATATAACATTTTCTATCTTTCAGAATAACATACTATTTCTTCCATGCTTAACTGTTTTGTTCTGAAGTGAGCTTGCTTAACGATAAGTCTTCCGTAATTGATAATAGAATCTCGTCTGAAGCAGGCATTCCATGTGCTTCTGTTTTATGTAAACCTGGATAGCTTTCAAGAACTTCACCATGCAACGGAACAAATCCATAATCGCCATACTTAACAAGCTCATAGTCTAATAATGAGTCTCCGGCTGTATAAACGTAAGAAAGCCCTAGCTCATTCTTCAGATACTCGACCGCTTTCCATTTGTTTACTGGATTTGGTACAAAGTACAGCTTTTTTCCCTGAAGACTCGGTTGCCAACCTTGTTCACGTGCCCATTCAAACAATGAAGAAAGTTCTTCTCGGGATACTTGATCACGTTGAATAATGAGATAAATAAAGAGATGATCGGCCTGACGAATTCGCTCCACCCAGTTCCCTGTAATTCGTTCCTCTAGTTGACGTATAAAAACAGGAAGAGATAAACACGTTTCGAGTGATGCTTTTAACTGATCTGACCACCCCTTTACAACATTCCCATCCTTTAAAATATGACCACCATTGCTCGTTATAGCATATTCTGGTTGAATGGCTGTTTGAAACAGCGTAATTCGTTGGTATTGTTCAATTGTTCTCGTTGTGACAGGAATAAAGTAGATTTCATTATTCAGTTTCTGCAAAGCTTTACGCGAATAACTCGAAATATAAGAAATATCTTTTCCATCAAGCGTTTCAATCAAATGAACGTCTGTTGCAGTACTAGGATCAATCATGCGATGAGAATAAATTAAAGTGCGATCTAAATCGCTCGCAAAAGCCCTCATTATTCTTTATCCAGTGGCTTAATGAGCCCACAGCATGAATAAGACATATTAGAGTACTCTTCTATTGGCACGCCCCGATCCCTTGCCAAAATGAGAATATGTTCAAGATTCATTTCAGCGTTTGGATGAACGAGGATCTTCCAGGGCACCCGTCGCAGCAAAACTCTCGTTGTTTCTCCAACACCTGGTTTAATGAGGTGGCTATTCGTTATACCAAAATCGCGCTGGATATTCTCAATTGATTCTAGCCCTTTCCACTCAGGCTTCCGCTTCTGCTTTTTGATCTCTTCTAATCCGCTTTTCACCTCATTATCTATGAGAGGAAACTGACTGCAAATCGTATCGACATACAAATTTGAAACATCTTCTGAAGCTAGCTCTGAGTAGTACTTCGCTCCATGGAAATCACCTTTATGGATCCAGCGTTTATTTAACACGGTACGACTAACAAGTCCTGAAACAGTTGAATTTAAACAGGCACTTGGAATAAGAAAATCTTCACGCGTTCCAAAGAGAGACGAGCAGTCACCAGGGTCAGCTAAAACAGCTAACTCACTTGATAAGTTCTCTCCAGTCATTGTATTGAATTCATCAACTGACTTTGTTAATTCATTTGTAATGGCTCCCTTACCCGTCCAGCCATCAATAAATGAAATCGAAGAACCAGGATGTTCATTTAAAATATACCGAAGTGCTTCCTCATCAATCCCTCTATCGCGAATGATCGAGATGCTGTAATGAGGGAAACTTTGATCGTACTTATAAAAAAGATAGCGTTTGATCAGAACTCCAATTGGCGTTCCTGCTCGAGCTAAAGAAACCAGTACGGTTTGAAAGCCTCTTTCCGCTACGATTTGTTCGGCCACCACGCCTACGGCTACGGCGACTTTATGTTTTGTTTCCTCAAGTGAAGCGTAGAACAGCTTCATGTATTCTTCGGTAGGGTTATATTCAATTGGTAGCATTTCTGAATAGTGCGTTCCTTGTTGGATCGCTTGCTCTCTTTCATCGGTGCTTTTTTCCATCGTTATTTCTGATAAATCTTTTAAAAGAAAAATGACATCTTGCTCAGGATAGCTTCCCATTCTAGTAATCTGTGCAGTCAATTCTTTCATTCCTTTCTTCACGAACACGTAACGATATGAACCGTTTTGATTTCTCGTTCTTTTAATAATGTTGCGAATTCCATAACATTGTCGTCTGAAACCCGTTTTTCAAAGAAAACAAATGCCTCGTCATATTCGCCTTTTGGAATGTTATAGACATAGTGTTGAATGGCATGATCTTCTGGATTTTGAAAAGTGAAGCCTTCTGTTATGGCATAATCCTCAAGCTTAACCGGTTGGATAGGACTTCTCGTAGTAGAATGATAGGAGATATCTCCATCCAAGTAAGATGCAATCTTCATTGGAATGTACATAAACTCTCCCGTTCCAAGACATAACGTCTTTCCACCATGTTGTTCTTTGTTTAAAATCTTTGAAGCCTGCTGACACGACGCTTCTATCACTGCTTGATCCGTTTCGTTAATGCCAAACCTCCCGCTATAAGAAAGATAGCCACTCTCAGGTAAAGACTGAAACTCAGATGCCAGGTTTATTCGATTGATAACCGTTTCCTTACTCGGATCTTCATTAGCATGAAACTCATTGATCGGGCGTTCAAGTGGCTTCCCTTCAAACGCAATCGTTCCTTTAAGAAGCGATTCAACACGTATCGTTATGCCGAGCTCTTTTTCCAATGCCTGATATTGTTCCATGTTTTCTTCCGATCGCCAATCTAATAAAGAAAGAACCGCATAATGCTCGCGAGGATATTTAGCGTGAAGCTCACGGATAATGTTAAGACACGTTTTACCCGTCGTAATTTCATCATCCACTAATAAGATTGGATGTTGTTTGTAAAGAATTGAGCGATTGGCATAACAGCGTTGATCTACTGCATGAGAGTGTTCTTCTTTAAAGTTGAACTCTGGTGCGAGTCCGCCTACATTCTCACGTGTTGTGTGAATATAGTAGCCTTGTTGAAAGCAATCAAACACTGCATGGCCAAGCGCAGTGGCTGTTTCAGCAAATCCGATTACAATTGGAGGTTCTTGAAGGGTAAGAGGATTCATTTGCAAGAGCTCATATGCTTTCTCAATCTCTTCCCTTTGATTACTTAAAAACCCTTTTCGAATGTCTGAAAGATCATCAACAACATGACCTGTGACTCGTTCATAATAAGTAGAAGCAAGAAGTCCTGAAGCAAGCAATGGCTTATAGGGATTGACCGGAAGATGCTTTCCTAGTATCTTACTAACAAATAGAAAACCTCGTTTTTTATTAATTCGTGCTGCCATATTAAAAAATTCATTGATTGGTATGCTCAATGCATTTTGCGTGATTTCTAGATTAACGCTCATATCCGACAGGATCGGAAAATGGTATTGTTTCGGTGAGCATTTTGAAGAAATTATACTTGTCATGATACACCCCATAGATCGTTGATTTCATAATAACTTTTACTGCCCATTTATGATGCGGCTTAATCTCATTCATTTTGTTCTGTGAGTTACTTTTTAGAACACCTATTTCACCAGTTGCATTTTCAAGAATACTAAGTGCATCAAGGTACTCTTCTTTCGATACAACATTCACGCTTTGCACCACGGTAAGGTGCGAGGGATGAATAACCGTCTTGCCAATCAAACCATTGGTTAAATCAAGTAACGCCTCATTCAATAGCCCAGTATTATAATCAGAGACGTTCTGCTCTCCATGCTCTCTTAATTCCTGTCGATTATTGAAATACTCCCAAACAGGACCAGAAACGACAAAGCTTCTCCCAAAATAGTTGACCATATCTGCTATAAAATCTCTCATTACTGAAATATCATAAATCGTTGACTGTGCACTTCGACGTATTCCATAAAGTCCACAAAGATCTGTGGCCCCGATACGTACATTTAGTATGGAAGATTCATATTCTTGGAACAATAATGAAAGAGAATGAAACTCCGTGTAGCGTGTTTCCTTATAGAAAAGCTCTGGAGACTCTAATATTGGCATCCCGTATAATCGTGTTCCTGCGGTCATTTCCACCTCTCGTAAAGTATGTAAGTAATCTCTACCATTACTTGTGGAGAACTTAGGAAACACAAATCCTGTTAAATAATGAATGGAAGTTTCTAATTTTCTTGCCACTTCTTTTAGTTGATTGGCAGAGCGAACGCGAATAAATAAGAGGGGCAAGCTCTCCCAATTTAGTGTCCCACAAACCATCGCTTCTTCAATGGCTGATAGATGTTCCACCGTTTGATCGATCGCCTCATCGACACGGTTGTCTCCAATCGCATCTTCAAGATCAAGAACAATTGTCACCACTTCTTTATACTTTTCTTGGATCACGATCGTTGCAATATCTTTTCGTATTGCAGGCATATATAAAGCAGCCCCAACCGCATAAGCAAGCTGTTCTCGTCCTACATGTTTACTCATTGGAGCTGGCTTCTTAAAGAAGATATGCTCTTTCTGTATTTCTGATAGGTATTGAAAATATTCCAGCTTCTTCACCCCCTGTAATCACTTCTTATTTACAAAAACCGGTTTAACCGTATAAAAAAGAAGGAGAGCACCAGCGTCTCCTCCTTTTTCTGCTATTCGTTCTCTTTTGCTGAAGCTGTTTCTTCTGCGTAAGGACGATTTCGATTATTAATATAATGAACAACAAATGTTCCAAGGAACGCAAGCACGATGATACCAAAGAATGCTACGTGAGGAACTTCGATATGGAAAACACTTAAGAACATCTTCAAGGCAATAATTGCAATCAAAACAAATGCTGTATTTTCCATTTCAGGTACTCTTTCAATCAATTTAAGGAAAACGCCAGCTACTGTTCTCATAAGAAGAATACCAATCATTCCTCCAAGTAACAGTACCCATACCTGTTCTGAAATAGCTAATGCAGCTAAGATGCTATCAGCAGAGAATGCAATGTCCATTAGTTCTACTGAAATGACAGTAGCCCAGAACAACCCAAATGTACGCACAAGCCAGGTATCTTTTTTCATACCCTCTGTGCCTTCTTCTCCACCTTTATTTCTAAAGTGTTGAATGACAATCCAAGCAAGGTATGCGGCACCAAATACTTTGATCCACCAGAATTTAATAAGAAACATTCCGATACCAATAAAGAGGAATCGGAAGAAATAAGCACCGATTAAACCATACGTTAATGCTTTTCTACGTTGCTCTGGAGGAAGGTGTTTAACCATAACGGCAAGAACGAGTGCGTTATCAGCTGATAACAAACCTTCCAGAAGAACCAATGTACCAATAAGCCCCCATGAAACAGGGTCTGTTAAAACTTCTCCCCACATTTCCCAATCAAAGAAAGAGGCATATGTGTTTAGAATTTCTTGTAAAATTTCCACTTGATGTTTCCTCCTAATGTCAACTAGCTAAGCCTTAAACCTCAAGGCCATAATTTTTGCAAAGCGAAGCAAGTCCGCCTGAGAACCCACTTCCAATTGCATTGAACTTCCATTCGCTACCGTGGCGATAAAGCTCACAAACGACAACTGCCGTTTCAATTGAGAAGTCTTCTCCAAGGTCAAAGCGCAATAGCTCTTCTCCAGTGGATTCATCCGCAAGACGAACAAATGCGTTCGATACTTGTCCGAAGTTCTGATGCCGCCCCTCACCATCGTGAATCGTAACGGTAATCCCGATTTTATCAACATGAGCTGGGATTTTGGAAAAATCGACGATCAGCTGCTCATCATCTCCATCCCCTTCACCTGTACGGTTATCACCTGTATGAATGACGGATTTACTTGGGTGTTCTAAATTGTTATAGAAAATGAAATCCAAATCATCCTGACAACGATTATTTGCATCAACTAGAAAAGCTGATGCATCCAAATCAAAGTCCGAACCACCTTGATATTTATTCGTATCCCAACCAAGTCCAATAAGTCCTTTAACGAGTCCTGGATTCGTTTTTGTTAAATCAATTCTCTGTCCTTTAGATAGTTGAATTCCCAATGTGATCCCCCAATTCGCGTTTATATTGGAATGGCAAGAGGGAGTGTCCCTCTTGCCAAAAAGAAGAATTTATCCGACTTGTAAACCAAAATCAGTTGCAATTCTAGCAAGTCCACCTTGATAACCTGAACCAACTGCAGAGAATTTCCATTCGCCGCTATGACGGTATAATTCACCTACAATAATCGCCGTTTCAATTGAGAAATCTTCTCCTAGGTCGTAACGGATGAGCTCTTCATTTGATTCTTCATTTAGAATGCGTACAAATGCATTCGATACTTGACCGAAATTCTGGCTACGTGCTTCAGCATCATGAATCGTAATGACGAATGAAATTTTCTCAATTTCAGCCGGTACATCTTGAAGATGAACTTTTACTTGCTCGTCATCTCCTGCACCTTCACCAGTACGGTTATCACCAGTATGAACAACCGAACCGCCACCACCTTCAGTTTGATTATAGAAAACAAAATCTTTATCAGAAGAACACTTACCAGTGCTATCTAATAGGAAGATGCTTGCGTCCAGGTCAAAGTCCTTTCCACCATCATATTTGTTCGTGTCCCAACCAAGTCCTACGATAACTTTTGAAAGTCCAGGATTTGTTTTTGTTAAATCTACTTTTTGTCCTTTAGATAATGATACAGCCATGCTAGTCAGCCCCTTTAATATTTTAGTAGTTTAGTATTTTTTCGCAATATCGCTTAACCCTGCATCGTTCGTTCCATTTCCAATAGCAGCAAATTTCCATTCACTACCGTGGCGATAGATTTCTGCAACGAATAGGCTTGTCTTACCAGAGTAGTTATCTGTAAGATTAAATTTAAGCATCTCTTCTTGATTTGACTGATTGACCACGCGAATAAACGCGTTCTGAATCATACCAAAATCCTGTTTGCGTTTTACGGCATCATAAATATTAACAACAAAAACGAGCTTCGTAATGCGTTGTGGAACTTGTCCGAGATCTATGATGATTTGTTCATCATCACCGTCTCCTGCACCCGTTAAGTTGTCACCTGTGTGATTAATACTTCCACATGCGCTTTTTAAATTACCAAAATAAATTAAATCTTTCTTAGAAGTTAACTTATCATCTTCAAGCATTAAGATTGAAGCATCACAGTCAACGTTAGCGCCGCCGCTTCCGCCTCCAAAAAGACCGCCTAGAAGGCCACCTTTCTTTTGCTCAACTGGATCCCAACCCAGACCAACCATAATTTTCGATAAGCCGGCATTTCCTTTTGTTAAGTCAATTCGTTGACCTTTCTGCAAAGAAATTGTCAAATCGTTTCACTCCTGTTAGTAGATTTAAATCGATTATGATATTGTGCGTATTAAATTTAATCGTTAGCTGCCTATTCTGTAATACGTGCCTAACTTCGAAAAGTTTCAAGTTTCAACAAAAAAATTGTTTTAACAGCAAAAACAGATTCTTTCTATTTAAAACTAACATATTTTCAGCTAAAATGAATCCTTTAACCCTTGGTCAACTCTAATAAATTGAAAAGATTTTGTCGATTCTGTTAACGCTACTGTATCACATTCTTTTCTCTTGCTTCTTTCAACCAATCTGGAAATTCATTTAGAAGATTATTGTACAATACTTCATCACTTGTCCGGTCGATATCTTCTATATGGAAGAAGTTGGCGTTATCTATGAACCTCCCCGTCATGGTATCCAATTTCTCTAGCACATCAAAATTAGAATCTCCTATTCCAATAAACTGCCAAAAAAGAGGTTGGTCTGAGGATTCAACAATAGCTTTCTTAATTCCACGTTTACAGCCACCATCATTAATAAACACAATGAGCACCGGCTCTTTAGATGGGTCTTCTTTAACGTATTTACTGATAACGTCTTCCATTACTTGAGGTTCATCGTTTCTACCAAATTTATGAACGAGGTCGTTCGAAAGTATTTGATGATCTACGTATCCTTCGAAATCAAATTCTGTTACAGGTTTTAACCGACTAAATTCATTATCATAGACCCACACATCTAATGAACCATCATCATCAAATTGACTCGCAACGGCCAGAACACGCTCAACTACTTTTTGAACGATCCCTTCTTTGTATAGTTTTCGCATTGATCCACTGATATCTAGAACAAGCCCTACTCTGGCTACAACCTGATCTAGATTCTTTTTCTTTAATACAATCCCAGCATTCTTTTTCATTAATGTAATACTCATCAGACTACCTCCTTTATTTTTAAGAAAGGACAACTTCTTTCTCGATATGACTAGCACGTATGCCCATTTCTGGCTTTAAATTAAGAGATGGATTGCCTCCATTTTGCAATAATTTAATCGCTTCGTAGGGGATGTTTACACCAGATAAGCAACTAATGTTCAAGCCCCCGGCCATCCTTGGGTTAATTTCAAGAAGCTTAGGAATTCCATTGCTGAACTTAACTTGAATATTTGAGATGTAATCAATGCTATATTCCTTGTGAATAGCTCGTGCAATTTCTAGTAACTCTTCATTGTTCTCAAGTTCTCTTACTCTCCCCTCAACTTTCTTACGAGGAATGGCAAGATGCAACTCTCCATCATACGCAAGGCAGTCAATGCTATACTCATACCCATCTAAGTACTCTAAGACCATCAAGTCTGGAAACGAATCTTGTTGACCTAAAATGGAACAGGCATGCTCAAATGAAATTCTTCTCGATACCCCTTCTGTAAGAAGCTCTTCAATCGTTTCCTGGCCTTCTTTGATCACTCGGAAACCATTTGCACCTTCCCCGATTACAGGTTTGAAACAAACCGTATGACCTTTCTCTCGAAGAAAATGATACGCTTTTTTAAAGTCTTCCACTTTGTTTACAACCACATAGTCTGGAAGAGGCACAATTGATTTCTGCAGCTCTTTTTCCTTCGTAAGAATGGATTGGTACATGGCAGCTTTATTGTCCATAAGAGCCATCAGTTCTGCATCACTTACGAGAACTTTTACGCCAATGCTGTGGAATTTCGAAAGGTTCCTTGAGATGAGGACATTTTCTTTACGCGGAATAAACAAATCGATTTCCTTATGGATACAAGTCTGCAGGCAATACTCAACGTACGCATGCCCACTTAGATCAGGTTCTACAAACGCTTGATCGCAATACTGTAAATACAAGGCATCTTCACTCGGGTGTGAACCATATACTTCGAACACCTTTCCGTCATGGTTCTGTCGAATCATTTCTATGTAATGTGCAACTGTTGTAAACCATCGATTAAACCATATTCTTGTCATGTTCTACTCCTTCTTTTGTATGAAAACTATTTAGATCCTGCGGTCCATTTCATCTTCCATTTGTAGGCCCGATCCATTTGTTGATGTCCACTGAAGTACTCTACAAGTCTTCTTACTTTAAATGTCTTATCATTAATATTTTCGATCATGGCAATGGCACACATATTTTGTCCGTTGAGATGCTCGTCTAATTTCACAGTGATATCTTCTCCATCATCGTATGTTAACGTGACAACCCCATCAGCTTCGGACCAATTGGTAGCTCCTTCGTAGATAAACGAATAGATCAGCACTCGTTTAATTTCTGAAATACGACTTCCATTAATTCGCAAGTTCTCTCCACCAGTGACTGCACCCGTTCGATCATCTGCATCCAATTGCATGTAAGGGATTTGATCAAAAGATCCATAGGCGTTCCCTAGCGCTTGAACGCACCCCTTTTTTCCGTTCTTCAATTCAAAGAGGCAACCAAGATCGAGGTCTGTATGTTGATTTTGTGTTTTATTCTTAAACAGACTAGAGAAAAATCCAGATGACTGCTCATTGCTTCCTACACTCCAATTAAGATTGACGAGGATCTCGCCTAAAGGCATGCTTGTTTTTGAAAGATTAATGGAATCGCCTTTTTTCTTCAATTCAATCATTTCGCCACCCCAATCCATAAAATCATATTCCAATTTTAAACATTCGACAGATTTCAAAATACTCCTTTATTCGTCAAAAAATAGTTATCTAAGGTGTACGAAAGTAAATGAAAAAGAGTTAGACCAAGTAAAACCTTGATCCAACTCTTTTTTTCGACAAATTCTTCCCTTTATCGGGTAGTGACAGGCACTATCTCCACGTTGTCTAACACGATAGTTGATGGCGTAGCAATACCATCAATTTTTCCAACTTCAAAGACAATTTTGCCATTTGCACTTGTTGCTTGATTCATCTGGAAAGTAAATGAATGCGTTTCTATTTCTTCTCCAATAGAAACCTTTTTTGTTTCCATAAACGGTATGAACCATGGATCTGATGTTAATGGTTCACCGATGACAAGGTTAATATCTTTTGCCACTGTAGCCTTAGCATCAAAGGAGACTTTATACGTTTGCCCTTCTTCTAAGAAAAGTTTCTCCTGGAAAACTTGAGGACTGTATGACTGCTCACCCGTTTTTGAAACCACGATCTTCATCTGGCCATCTTCATGAGTGATCTCTCCTTCAGCTGTACCGCTCCACTGATCTCCCCACCATGAGCCCCAATTTGTTAATCCAGCTGAAAAATCACCATTTCTTATCACCGTTTCAGTATCTGTTTGCTCTGGTGAAAAGACGAGCCAATCTATGTTCAGGTTAGCCGCATTAACTTGAAGCGTTTGAAGACCCTTTTCTAAATAGATTGTATCTGTAACAGTTTTCCAAGTCCCCCATCCACCTGTTTGGGCGACGTCTATCGAAGTTAGTTGATCGGCTTCTCCAACTAAAATTTCACCCATTTCTCGTGTGCCATCATACACATTTCCTTCTTTACTCAACAGCGTGACGTTAGCTCCATCTCGACCTGAAGCGACTTGATAGCGCACAGTATAATTGCCCTCTTCTTTTACATCTACGGCATACTGCATCCAATCGCCTTCATCAATCCAGCCAACACTTTTGCCATCTTCTCCAATCTGAACGCCGGACATCGATTGAAAATCTTCTGCCTCCACTTTCGTTACGCCTTCAATCGTAACGGGTGGTGCTACGCGTTTCATTTCTACATTATCAATCGTAACGCTCGAGCGACTGCTTCCGCCTAGTAAAAATTCAAATACCGTTTTAGAATCGGTTTCTTTCATATCAATCATAACTTGATAAGAGCTCATCTCTTCTGTAATGGAAATGTTCTCATCCCTAACATACTCCTGTGAACGAGCTTTATCTGTCAATCGTACTCCAATCGCTCTTGCTTCATCCGCTTTTGCATCGAAGGTCAGTACGTAAACACCTTCTTCTACATTCAATTTATCCTGACTAAGACGTACATCCTCAAGTTCATTTGATTTTTTAACATCTACTGTCATTTCACGAGATGGAATTGCTTCACCTACAGAAGCACTAGCTTTTGCCTTTCCATCCTGATCGACATTCCAGAACACCATTCGATCATCTCCTTGATCGAATGTTCCATTGTAAATATAGTTTCCTGTAGGAAGAACTTTTTTCGACGCATTCGGATCCTTAGGCAGTTTAACGAGACTAACATTATCAATCCATACTGGTAATTTCGAACTCTGCCCCATGTTGAACTCGATGCGGGAATGCGGATCTGTCCCATTTTCCATCTCAAATTCGTAAGAAAATGTCTCATTCTTTGAAGACAGGTCTACACTTTTATCTGAAAGATACCTAGCAAATCCCTGTTCAGGACCAGAAACATTAACAACCATTCCACGATCACCACTGGAGCGTGCATCAAATGAAAGCTTATAGCGCTCGCCATTCTCTAGTGGTACATTGGGTTGCACAAATTGAATCGCATATGGCTGGTCGCCTGGATCAGATATCGTCACGTTTGCTTCTCCATCGACTACAGTCACATCTCCTGCACCACCAAATAAATCGGATGGTTCAAAGGGTTGAAAATCCCAGTACTCGAGATCTGTATCAAATTGACCGTTATAAACGTAGTCACCATCTACCGGCTCCCGTAAATCTTCAACGGTTTCTTCTGTTACCGGACGCTCCCCAGCTTCACGATAGTCTCCATCAAGCTCATAAACTTTCACGTAATCAACTAGCATTTTATTAGGAAAATTGGTTGATTCATCAGGATAACCAGGCCAATTTCCTCCTACAGCTAAGTTAAGTTGCAAGAAAAAGTCTCGATCGAAAGGAGCCGGATATGTATAGGCAGCTGCTTCGTTCTCATTCTTTGTGAACCAATCATTTTGCTTTGCATAGAGAATACCATCTACATACCAGCGAAACTCTCCTGGTTCCCAGTCCAAAGTAAACGTATGATATTCATCAGAAAAATCACCTACTGGAAGATCATATGACTCACCAGTATTCTTCCACGGCTTTCCGTAATGTAGAGTTCCATATACGGTATCAGGATCATGGCCGAGAAGCTCCATAATATCGATTTCACCAGTTGCTGGCCAACCTGAATAAAGCTCATAATCTGTCGGCATCATCCAGATAGCTGGCCACATCCCCTGTCCTTTTGGAAGTTTCGCTTTAATTTCATAACGTCCATACGTCCAATCGCCTTTATTCTGGGTGGTTAACTTTGCAGATGTATAGTCGTTTCCTCCGAATTGCTCCTTATGAGCCTCAATTACTAAAGATCCATCTTCCACACGAGCGTTTTTTTCTCGATTGGTGTAATTTTGCCACTCGTTGTTCCCATAACCACCGCCACCTTCGACAAAATTCCACTTTTCTTCGTTAATTGACTCACCATTAAATTCATCTTCCCATACAAGGTTCCATTCTTCTTTTTGAATGTCGCTTTTCTTTAGCTCAATTTGCTTAAAGTCCACGATTTCATTATCTTCATCAAGGACATAAACCATCACGAACTTGTTAATTTCTTCATCCACACCAGATAAATCTGTTCCAGAGACATAAGGATTCGTAACAGTCCGATCACTCGGCACAGCTTCTCCTACTTTAGCTTTGATTGCTTCATTTGAGATCTTCACAGCAAGGTGCAGATCATCTTGAACAGAAGCTCTCAATTTTGTTGTTCCGTGGACTTTCCCTTTCATCACAGCTGGATGAAAGGGTTTCGCAACAACCTGTTCACTATCGTTTTTTTCTTTTCCTTTATCGTGACTAGAGGCAGCGGTTGGAATCGCAGGACTTAAAGCAAGAACACCGGCAAGTAGAACGGGTATAACACTTCGCATAAAAAATGGTCCTCCTCAAATTTTAAAAGATGTCTTTATATGAGAATTGTAGAGATCGAATGACCAGGCATTAGAACAGCTACATTCTGTTCCTCGAGCTCCAGATTAACAGCATGTTCTTCATCATTTTCATTCATAAGGATAACGACTATTTCACCAGACGGATTTTGAAAAGCAGTTAGTTGAATATCATTGTTAGAAGCAGTACATGATATCCGAACGGCACCAGGCTTTACATACTTGCTAAAGTGACCTATATAATAAAAAGAACTATTGTAATGAACTTCACCTGTTTTCGTATCAACAATGACCGGTGCATCACAATAATTACCTACGTGATTCGGACCGCCTTCTTCATTCAATACGATATTCCAATCAATCCATGCTTCTAAGTAGTTGTTCAAGTCTCCAATTATGTTCCGCGCGTATCGCTCACCAGTATGCCACGCACCGAGTTGCACTCCTCCTTCAATGCAACCTTCTGTGAAGATAAGGTGCTTATCAGGGAAAGCATTGTGAACTTTTGAAAGATTTTCGAACTCCTCAGAAACGTACCAATGAAGTCCAGTTCCCCAAACATATTGAGCTGCTTCTGGGTCAGACAACACTTTACTTGCCCGCTCATAAACAACGTCCCGATTGTGATCCCAGATAATCACTTTAAGATCGTCTCTACCGTTCTTCCGTATTTCGGGTCCAAGGTGGTTTTTAATGAAATCTCGTTCTTCTTCTGCTGTATAAAGACAAGAGTCCCATACTTGCTTTGCTTCAGGTTCATTCTGGATTGTTAATCCCCAAATCGGGATTCCCTCCGCTTCCATTGCGTCAACATACTTCATGTAATAGTTCGCCCAAGTAGATTGAAACTCTGGAAGAAGCTTTCCACCATGATTCATTTCATTATTGCTTTTCATCCAATGCGGAGGACTCCATGGCGAAGAAACGATAGACAAGCTGTCCCCAGCTACCTTAGTCGCATCTTTTATCAATGGAATGACAAGTTCCTTTTCCCTCTCAATTGAAAAGGTTGATAAAGATGTATCATTATCTTCAACATACGTATAGTTGCCTAACGAAAAATCACAGCTATTCATATGAGTACGACCGAAACGATAGCCAAGTCCTTCTTCTGGATGAAAATAGCGATGAATAACTTCATTCCTTTTCTCTTCGCTAATAAGAGAAAGGGTATGAGCAGATGCCTCTGTAAAGGCACCACCAAACCCTAGTATTGTTTGATATGTTTCATTTGGATTAAGCTTAATCTGAGTAGCATCTTCATTTGGAAGAGATGAGACTTCTAGGGGTTCTTTAACGTTAAGAAGATCTCCATTATCTCTAGCCGATTGAATATGAGTCATTGTTTTTGTTTTCACAGAATGCCCCTTCCTTCTATGCATTAAGTGGCAGAACGGATCCTCTATTTTTCACAATGTCCGCATACCACAATGCACTGTCTTTCCAGATTCGTTCCTGAGTTTCATAATTCACGTAGATTATTCCAAAACGCTTATCATACCCAAAGCTCCATTCGAAATTATCAAGCAACGACCACAAATAGTAGCCCTGAATGTTCATGCCTTCTTCATTTAAATCTGAAACAGCTTGAAGATGCTTTTCAACGTAATCGATTCGATTTTGATCGTGAACTCGTCCGTCTTCCACCTTATCATCGTACGCTGCGCCATTTTCCGTAATATAAATTGGGAGATCTGTATATTCATTTCTTAATCTTCTAATGAGGTCCTTAAATTCATTTGGTGCAATATCCCATCCCATTCCAGTTTTTTCGTAATCAGAATATGCCCCCTGAGTCATAAAATCATTGGCCGCATTAAATTCGACTAAACCACGGCTATAAAAGTTAATACCAAAGAAATCACATTGAGTGGATATTGTCTGCAAATCGCCATCTTGAATAAAATCAAAATTATGAACATATTTAGAGAACAAGTTCATCATGTCTACCGGGTAGCTTCCTTTAAAAACTGGATCTAAGAACCAGCGATTCGAGTAACCATCTGAGTTATTTGCTGCAAGGCGATCGTTAACCGAATCCGTTTTCGGATAAACAGGCGATAAATTTAACGTAATCCCAATGGATGTCGTCGAAGCAAATTCGTTTTTCAACAAATTCACCGCTTCTCCATGAGATAAAAGCATATGGTGAACAGCACGAACAGCTTCATCTAAGTTCGTATGTCCTGGAGCATGAACGCCCATATGGTACCCAAGGAAGCCAGCACACCATGGTTCGTTGTGCGTAATCCATGAATCTACTAATCCATCAAGCTCACGGAAGCAAACTTTTGCATAATCCAAGAACCACTCGACTGAATCTCGGTTTACCCAACCGCCTTCTTCATGTGCCCACATTGGAAGGTCCCAGTGGTAGAGAGTAACAGCTGGCTTAATGCCTTCTTCACGCAATCGTTTTGCTAATGTTTTGTAGAAGGCCATTCCCTCTGGATTATAATCCCCCTTCGCTGGGAATATTCGTGGCCAAGCGATGGAGAAGCGGTAACTGTCTACCCCAAGTTCTTTAATAATTTGGATGTCTTCTTCATAGCGATGGTAGTGATCACAAGCTACATTACCATTGTGCTGTTGATGCACTTTACCTGGGATATCACAGAACATATCCCAGATGGAAGGAGTTCTTCCTCCCTCGTTGTGGGCTCCTTCAATTTGATACGAAGATGTTGCCGTTCCAAACGTAAAGTCTTTATTGAAATTCATATACTTCCACTCCCCTACTCTTTAACAGCCCCTGCTGAAATACTATTAACGATGTACTTAGATAAAAATAGAAAGGCGATCATGATCGGTACAACAGAAATGGCGATACCTAGATACATAGAACCTAAATTTTGTGCGACCTGTGAACCTTTTAGGAATCCCATCAAAACCGGTAGCGTGTACTTTTCTGGTGAAAATAGAATCACTAACGGCATAATGTAGTTGTTCCATGAGCCGATGAAAGTAAAGATCGACATCGTTGCCACTGCTGGCATCATGATCGGAATCGCAACCGTATGGAAGATCCGCAATTCGCTTGCTCCGTCAATTCGAGCAGCTTCAATTAAACTTGGATGAAGCGTCGTTTGAATGTACTGACGTAAGAAGAACACAACAAATGGACTAGCAACTGCAGGGACAATTAATGGGATAAACGTATCCAGGATGCCTAGGTTTTTACAAAGCTCGTAGAAGCCGATTAGACCTAACTGACCTGGTACCATCATCATCACAAGCATAAAAACGAACAAGAAATTTTTACCTTTAAATGTATAGAAAGCAAAGCCATACGCAGTTAGAGCTGAAAAGTAACCAGTTAAAAGCGTCACAAGCACCGAAATAATTAAACTGTTTTTAAAGCCATTCCAGATGTTTACGTATTCCATCATGGTGCGATAGTTCTCCATCAGTGCTGTACCAGGAATTAACGTAAATCCAGTAAGAATCGCATCATTTGAACGCGTCGCATTGACAAGCATCATAAGGAATGGAATAAAACAAATAACCGCAGTTAAAATGAGTAGCGCATAAATGATCCCCTTCACAATCGAGCGACGCTTCTTCGTCTTTTTTTCTTGAGGGATTAGCGTTCTTTTCGCCAGTTGTTCAGGCGTCACATTGTTTTCGATTTCTGATCGGTCGATCATGATTTACACCCGCCTCGCTTGTTTACGCTCGTTGCCATACATTGATTTAAAGACAATTGCTGAGAAGATCACTGTAATAATAAACAGCCCGTATGCAACTGCAGCAGCGTAACCATAATTGTTGTACTTAAATGCCTGGTTGTATAAGTAGAGAACCATCGTATTTAACGATCCATCTGGAGAACCAATACCATCTGTTAAAAGCATAGGTAAATCAAATAGCTGGAGACCACCAATTAACGAGGTAATCATAATGTAAAGAAGGATCGGTTTTAACAAAGGAAGCGTAATTTTGGTGAAGGTTTGCCAACGATTCGCTCCATCAATTAAAGCAGCTTCATAGAAATCAGTAGAAATTCCTGATACGCCCGCCATAACGACGATGAAGGAATGTCCAAACCACATCCACGTGAGAATAAGAGATACTGAAAGTTGAGCAGTTGTTGGCTGATTCAACCAGTTAATAGGCTCTGAGATAACACCGATATTCATTAAAACCATATTTAACGATCCGTGCTGCCAATCTAGTAGTATGCCAAATAATAGGGCTACTGAACTGACCGTAATTAAATTTGGTAGGTAGAAGATCGAACGGAAGAATGAAAGTCCTTTCATTTTCACTCGCGCATCTGAGAAGATCATAGCTAGAATAAGTGCAATGACAATTTGGAGGGCAAAGTTCACACCCCATATTTTCCATGTATTAAAGAATGCCTCTACAAAATAGGAGTCAGCAATTAATCGTTGGTAGTTCGCAAAACCTACTACTTCTGCCGTTCCACTACCGCTGTAATTTGTAAAACTATAGTAGAAGGTTAGTGCTACGGGGTAGATATTAAATATGAGAAAAATGATCCAAAACGGTGCTATAAAGGCATAGCCATAGCGGTTCAGATTCTTCATCTCGTCGCTCCTTTCAAAATAAGATAAGCGGTATAAGAATCCTTACACCGCTTACACTTCTTACTTCTTTGGTACTTTCAATTCAGGGTAAGCATTTTGAGCTTTCTTATAAAATTCAGCAATCGCTTCGTCTTTTGATTTCTTACCATCTACATACTCCTGAACCGCATTACCATAAAATGTATCAAGCTGCTGATCGTACTTTGTTACGATACCTGGCTCAATGCTCTTTGCTTGCTCAAGGAAGAACTGATAGTTATTTTGTCCACCAAGGAACTCATCACTAAAATCCCCTTTGATTTCATTCGTTACAGGAAGGTAAGAAAGAACATCGCCAGTTTCTTTTGCCCAATCTGTTAGGAATTCATCATCTTGTGTCATCATTTTCACAAAATCATACGCAAGCTCTTTATTCTCAGACTTGTTGTAGACACCTAACCAAGTTCCACCCCAGAAATACGGACTAGGACCACTTGTTACTGCCCAGTCTCCAACAGAGTCTTCTACATTTGTCTTCAAGACACTATGTAGACCCCATGTAGGAAGAACATAAGAGAAAACTTCTGTTTCAGTTTCATCGCCATTTTCTTTTACCTTAATTGGCTTATCCATTGCTTCAAACCATGAAGGTGACCATTCTGGAGCAAGTGCTGTATAGCTCTCTTCACGAAGTTTTTTTGCATAATCTAGAAATTCGATTTTTTGATCTGTTAGCTGTAATTCATCCTTTTCATTGACCCAAGCTTGAGGATCATCTCCTTGAGAGAACCAGCGAATCGATCCTTCGTCCGGGAACATACGGTAACCTTTTTCTTTCATTTTTTCTGATACTTCAAATACTTTATCCATTGATGTTAGCATTTCACCAATTTCATCAGGATCATCGGTGCCAAGCACTTCTTTCGCAATGCTACGCTTGTAGTAAATTCCACCAGGTGTTGTTTGCCATGATAATGCTCTTACATCACCATTCTCGTCCTTACCTAAGTCAAAAACATAGGGCACATAGTTATCTGCAAGTTCATTTACGTTATAAGGATCCTCAGAAAGGTTTTCCCAGTAACCAGCATTTACCCATTGCTTCAAAAACGCGATTTCTCCCGTAAACACATCAGGTGCTCCTACGCCACTTTCAAGAACAGGCTTAAGCTTAGTAGGGTAGTCAGCAATCGGTACAATTGTTAGCTCGATTTTCACACCATTTTTTTCTTCAAATTTTGTAATTGGTTTCTTTAACTCATCGGTAAAAGACCAAACTTTTAAATCAACATCTTTATCCCCTTTTGCTTCTCCTGAAGACTCCGAGTTTGAACAACCAGCTAAAATACCAAACAATAAGACGAGTGACATCATAAGACCAATAACCTTTTTCATGGATGAGCCCCTTCCTTTTTTTCAAAGAATATATTATTAGCGAAACCGGTTTCGAAATAGGTATAAAATAAAATCGAAACCGGTTTCGATTTAACCAAAAATATAAATCCCCTTCATTGAAAGCGGTTTCTTATACGACTAAAAAAAATTATTTTTTCTTTAGTCGTTTACAAGATTCTCTTTCAATTAACTCGACTGGGATAATTTCTTCTGTGATGATTTTTTTCTTTTGAATGATTTGCTTCATAAGAAGCTGGGTTGCACGAATGCCAATTGAATCAGTATCCTGTTTAATTGTTGTTAATTTCGGCGTTACATAACTTGCCATTTCGATATCATCATAACCAATGATCGAGATATCATCCGGGATATTGTACCCTCTTTTCTTAGCAACTTCCATTGCACCTATGGCCATATGGTCCCCTGCTACAAAGATAGCTGTAGGAGGCTCTTTTAAATCAAGAAGCTTATCCATTGCTTTGGCGCCTTCTTCAATAGAAAACATTCCACCATTTACAAGATAGCCTTCTAAAATTGGAAGCTCTAACTTCTTCATCGCGTCCGAGTAACCCTGAATTCTTACTTGGCCAGCATAGATAGAAGGTTCACCTGAAATATGAGCGATCTTCGTATGGCCGAGCGAATACAAGTAGTTAATCGCAAGTGCACCACCGGAAAGATTATCAGAGAATACGACACTACAGTTTCGATTACTCATATCGATGACAACAATTGGAATGCTAGCATCAATCATTTCTTGCACCTGTGGATCATTCGGATCTGAACAGATAACCACAATACCGTCTACACCTCGATACAGGAAGTGCTCAAGGTAACTCGAACCTCTGTTACGAAGATTTCTAGAAGCAAGAATGAGATCATAGCCTTCCTTCTCAGCATGTTTTCGAAAGCTTTCAATAACAGCACTGAAAAATGGATGCTTCATCCCGATTTGATTGTCTTCCGAAAACATGACGCCTATTGTCCATGATTTCTTCGTTGAAAGAGATTGTGCATGAGCATTTGGTAAGTAGCCCATTTCAGTAGCCGTATCAAGAATGGCCTGCCTTGTCTTTTTGCTAACATCTGGATAATTATTGAGAGCTTTGGAAACGGTCGTACTTGAAAATCCAGTTTTTTTTGCTAAATCATAGATTGTAATCATCTTTGTCTCCTCTGGATCGAAAGCGCTTTCGTTGATGTTATTATATCCCAGCATTTTTGGATAAGCAACACCTATTTTCAGGAAAATTTAAAGTTTTTTGAAAGAAAATAAAAGACAAGTAAACAGGTTTACTTGCCTTTTCAAAAAGCTAAATTAAATTCCCTATAAATTCATCAACGATCCGATTAAATCGGTCAGTTTCTTCTATAAATGGACAGTGGCAGCTATCTTCGAATAAGACGAGTTTTGCGTTAGGGATTTCACGTTCTAAGTGTTCTCCTGCTGCTACAGGGATGAGCTTTTCTTCTTTTCCAAAACACAATAGCGTTGGTTTCGTGATTTGATTTAAATAAGGACGGCAGTCAATGATCGATTGATCGAATAAAATAGCACTAGCAATGGAAGCTGGCATTTTCGTTGTCTCCTCTAACATCCACTCAAGCTCGGATTGAGATCGTTCCTCTTTAAACATGAGAGGAATAAACCCTTGAAGTAATTCCTTCTGATCGGATTGAATGTCTCTCATCATTCCTGTAAGTGCTGGGAGATCGAATGCACCTATATCAAAATCAGGCCATTTGAAGTCAGATGCGAGCTCATCAACAATAACCGTGCCCTTCACATTGTCTTCACCGAACTGATGCAAATATTCCCAAATGACAAAGGCTCCCATTGACCAACCCACTAGCGTGACTTCTTTTAAGTGAAGCTCATCGATGAACTTCTTAAGATCACGAGCATAGTTTGCCACAGTATGACCAGTTTGAACATGAGAGGACTGGCCATGACCCCTTAAATCCAAAGAAATTGCTCGATACTTCTGTCTAAAGTAAGGAAGCTGCTTTTTGAAAAAACGGCTACTCATCCAAACACCGTGAATAAAGATAACCGGACTCCCCATTCCCACATCTTCATAATAAAGTTCAAGGTCATCTTCAAGATTCATGAATGGCATTGTTGACCCCTCCTAATAGTAATCACTGCTGTTCTTCCTGATTGCATTGTTAACTTGAGTGTAGCACGAGCATCATTCGATACGTATGCAAAAACCCGCTTTTTTATCCATATATTGCTCGACAGCATTCGATCCAGTTCGGGTGGTGACAGGCACTACCTATGCTAGAATATGAGGGAGAGCATGATAAAAAATGTGAAGGAGGAGTTACAATGGGCATTTTAAGCGGATTTATGGGAAATGCTTCTACGATGAAAAAAGAAGATGTGAAGAAAGAACTGTCTAACATTCTTGCTGACACAGAAGAGGTGAACGCTGCGTTTAAGCTTGTTAGAGATTTAATCGTGTTCACAGACAAACGGCTTTTATTTGTTGACAAGCAGGGGATGACAGGTAAGAAAGTAGAATATCATTCTGTTCCATATAAGAGCATTTCGCACTTCAGTATTGAAACAGCAGGACACTTCGATCTTGATGCAGAACTTAAAATCTGGGTCTCTAGTTCACAGACTCCTACTTTCTCAAAACAGTTTAAGAAGGATGATAGCATCTATACAATCCAAAAAATTCTTACGCAGCTTTGCGGATAAAATCGAAATCAATTCAAAAAGCAGAATCTCCTTATAAGGAATTCTGCTTTTTATTTTATACTTCTTCCTATTATCCTACTTCTTCTACCTTCTCTTCATCCTCCACCCAGTTCATTCTCTCTTCCTTTGTCATATAAGCAATTGTTAAACCACTCCACGCAAAGACAATCGAAAGAATAGGTACAAGATAGTTTAAGATCGCATATGGCGCATAGTCAATCACAGAAACTCCTAACGTACCAAAGATAAATACAGCACACGTATTCCACGGGACAAACACCGAAGTTAAAGTCCCTCCATCCTCGATCGCCCTTGATAAATTTTTGGGATGGAGATTTAACTCTCTATATCTCTTTACATACATCCGACCTGGTAACACTACTGATATATATTGCTCTGCCGTTAACACATTTGTTGCAAAGGCAGACATAACTGTCGTCGTTAATAACCCTTTCGCTGTTTTTGCTATTTTAATAATTTGATTTACAATTGCATGAAGCATTCCTGTGTTTTCTAGTATTCCACCAAACGTCATCGCACAAATTACGAGAGAGACGGTATACATCATATCGTCTATGCCACCTCGATTGAAAAGTTCATCGATTGTGGCATTCCCTGTTTCAATGAAAAACCCGCTTTGCAATGTATTGACTGCTGTTCCTACATCACCGCCCTGCACAAAAACATCAGCAAGAAAACCCAGAATAATACCAGAAATTAAGGAAGGGATAACGGGTACTTTTTTTGATACTAATACAATTACTAGAGCTGGCGCTATAAGGAGCCAAGGTGAAATAACGAACTCTTCTTGTAACACTTTCATAATCGCTTCGATTTTCTCAAAATCAATCTTATTTGAGGCAAATTTTGTTCCTAAATACCAGTAAACACCCAGAGCAATGATAAAGGCGGGCACTGTAGTATACGTCATATGCTTAATATGTTCGAACAAATTTGCCCCTACTGTTCCTGAAGCGAGATTCGTCGTATCTGAAAGAGGGGACATTTTATCGCCAAAGTACGCTCCTGAAATAATCGCTCCAGCCACCATTCCAGAAGGAATGTCCATGCTCATTCCTATTCCCATCCCTGCAATACCGATTGTCCCCATTGTGGACCACGAACTTCCCGTCGCAATCGAGACAATTGCACAAATAACCGCAATAGACACTAAGAAAAAAGCCGGCGATATGAGCTTTAAACCATAATAAAACATTGTTGCTACAATTCCTCCGCCAATCCATGCGCCTATCACAATCCCTACAAGAATGATGATAACCACTGCTGGTAACGCAAGACGAATTCCTTTGTAAATACTAGATTCGATTTCACCCCAACTGAAACCAACAAACCAAGCAATGAAAGCGGATACAACAGCGCCCAAAATAAGAGGGATATGGGCACTTCCTTCAAAAACGACAATGGTAAAAACCATCGCAACAATCATAGCTATGAACGGAACAATTGCTAAACCAAAAGTCATCTGCTTATCGGTTCTCCTCATTCGCTTACCTCCAGTTTGATTCATGGTCTACCTATGTACCTCTTCTGCCTAAACAGAAAAGGGTGGCGCGCTTATCTCTCATCAATCACTACCGGTTATTAACAAATCATCCCTCAAGGTTCCTAACACTGTAACAGGTGTGATCTCTTCTCCCTGAGTCACTTCAATTGAAAGGAGATGTCCACTTACTCCAACATTAATATGTTCAAGTTTACCTTCGCCTGTTTTAACTAAAAACAAGGTTTCCCACTCATATACATAATCCAATGGCTGTGTAACGACCTGCTCAATTGTACCATAGTAAGGACTGTTGATTGTATGAACGATCTCATTCATTCTATCATCCTCCCTTTCGTTACAGTAATATAGAATCCGACCTAAACCCAACCTCGAAACTTTGAAGCTTCTGCCATCTTTCGAATTCCTGCCATATAAGCTGCTAACCTTGTATCAACGTGGTAAGTTTTTGAGATTTCATAAACTTTCGCAAAAGACTCAACGATCACCTTTCGCAACCTTGCTTCTACTTCTTCTTCGGTCCAATAGTACCCCTGATTATTTTGAACCCATTCAAAATACGAGACTGTCACACCACCTGAACTTGCCAGTACATCAGGAACAAGTAAAATACCCCGCTTTGTTAAGATTTTGGTAGCCTCGATTGTTGTCGGTCCATTAGCAGCTTCTACTACAATGGAAGCTTTAATGGCTGAAGCATTTTCGATTGTAATTTGATTTGAAATCGCAGCTGGCACAAGAATATCGCAGTCTAACTCAAGGAGATCCTTATTCGTAATCGTGTTGTTAAATAAAGTTGTCACCGTTCCAAAACTATCGCGCCGATCTAGCAAGTCATCAATATCAAGACCTTCAGAATTATAAATCGCACCATAAGCATCAGAGATTCCAATGATTTTAGCTCCAGCATCATGCATGAATTTCGCTAGGAAACTCCCAGCATTGCCAAACCCCTGAATAACTACGCGTGCTCCCTGTAGCTTGATTCCCTTTTTTCTAGCAGCCTCTTCAATGCAGATCGTTACACCACGAGCTGTTGCCGTTTCTCTTCCATGAGAGCCACCAAGCACCACTGGTTTACCCGTAATGAATCCAGGAGAATCGAATTCACGAATCCGACTGTATTCATCCATCATCCATGCCATAATTTGTGAATTTGTGAAAACATCTGGAGCAGGAATATCTTTTGTCGGTCCAACAACCTGACTGATTGCACGAACATAGCCACGGCTTAACCGTTCCAATTCGCGAAAAGACATCTCGCGCGGATCACAAATGATCCCGCCCTTTCCTCCGCCGTAAGGTAAATTGGCGATCCCACATTTTAAGCTCATCCATAAAGATAGCGCCTTTACTTCATCTTCATTTACCTCTGGATGAAATCGCACCCCACCTTTTGTTGGTCCCACCGCATCATTATGTTGGGACCGATATCCGGTAAAAATACGAACCTTATCATTATCCATTCGCACAGGAATACGGACAGTTAGCATTCTCATTGGTTCTTTTAAAAGTTCATACATCTCATCTGAATAGCCTAATTGGTCCAGCGCTTCCTTCACGACAATTTGAGTGGAGTGAAATAAATTCAGTGATTCCGTATCTTGTTTTTCATCCTGCTTTAATTGTTGGCTAACTGCCGTTTCCATTTAGACACCTCATCTTATTTATTGTTCTTACTTGGATAACACATTTACGATTTTAGCTATGGCCCATTCAAGATCTTTACGTGAAATCACGAGCGGTGGTGCAAATCGAATCACCGTATCATGCGTTTCCTTACATAAAAGTCCTTCTTCTTTTAACTTTTCGCAGTAAGGTCTTGCTGACTCTGTTAATTCAACTCCGATAAATAATCCTTTACCGCGCACATCTTTTATAAGAGGGTTGTCGATTTCCTTTAATTTTTCTTGAAAATAGTTTCCAAGTTCGAGTGACCGCTGAGCTAACTGTTCGTCTTCTAAAACTTCAAGCGCAGCAACGGAAACGGCACACCCAAGTGGATTCCCCCCAAATGTTGATCCGTGTGAGCCAGGATTAAAGACACCAAGAATCTCTTCATTAGCTGCAATACATGAGATTGGGAAGACGCCTCCGCCCAGCGCTTTTCCAAGAATATAAATATCCGGCTCAACATTTTCCCAATCGCAGGCAAATGTTTTACCAGAGCGCCCAAGACCCGCTTGAATTTCATCTGCAACGTAAAGCACATTATTCTCTTTACAAACATCATAAGCTTCCTTTAAAAAGCCTTCTGGAGGAATGACAATCCCTGCTTCTCCTTGAATCGGTTCAAATAAGAAAGCAGCTGTATTTGGTGTAATGGCCTTTCGTAGCGCATCAATGTCACCGTAAGGAATCAATTTAATTCCCGGTAACATTGGACCGAATCCTCTCTGGTATTCAGCCTCAGAAGAAAGGGATACAGCCGTCATTGTACGTCCATGGAAATTCCCGACGCATGCAATAATCTCAGCCTGATTTTCAGAAACGCCTTTCACATCATAAGCCCAGCGTCGCACTGTTTTAATGGCAGTTTCTACTGCTTCTGCCCCCGTGTTCATTGGAAGAACTTTTGCTTTATTCGTTAGCTTTGCGACCTTCTCATAAAACGGAGCCAATTGGTCGTTATGAAAAGCTCTAGAAGTTAACGTAATGCGATCTGCTTGATCTTTTAACGCTTGAATGATTTTCGGATGACGGTGTCCTTGATTAACTGCTGAATAAGCGCTCAGCATATCCATGTATCGGTTACCTTCAGGGTCTTTTACCCAAACCCCTTCCGCTTCCGTAATAACAATTGGAAGCGGGTTATAGTTATTCGCTCCAAGTTGAGTTGTTTTTTCAATCACATTCTCAGTCGTTGTTTGTGTCTTCATGTTCATCCTCCTTTAAAAGTTCGCCTCACCTAGAGGAGCAAAAATAACTTCGCTCTTCTCTCCCCTTAGTAATTAGCAAGTTTTATGCCAACTTTTATTTACGCGTTAAGTATAAGGATGACGGGGATTATTCAATTCAGATATGCAAAATTCCTTTGCGTATAATTGATCTTTTTTGCATGTATGCGCAATAAAATATTGCAACGCATGTACTTCTACACATACAATAACGATAGCAGTATAGGAGGTATGTATTTTGGATAATGACACTGAGAACGACTGTAAATCTCTTGAAACCATAAACCAGGTATATAAAAAAATCATCGATGAAATCGACGTAGGTGTTCATGTGATCGACGAGAAAGGTAAAACGATCATTTACAATCCGAAAATGATGCAAATTGAAGCAATGGATCACCAGGATGTGCTTGATAAATATTTATTAGATGTTTTCATGTTCTCTGCAAATGAAAGCAGCACGCTCGTTAAGGCGCTTCAAAAGGGGGTCGAAACGTCTAATGTGAAACAAACGTATTTCAATAATAAAGGGAAAGAAATCACGACAATTAATCACTCTTTTCCCATTTTAGAAAATGGTACGATTAAAGGCGCTGTCGAAATTTCTAACGATGTGACTAAATTAGAACGGTTAATCCGAGATAATATGAATCGAAAAGGGAACACGCGCTTTACATTTGATAGCATTATCGGAAGTAGTCTTGCTATTCAAGAAGTGATTGAGAATACAAAACGCAGTACGCGAACGTCGTCGTCTGTTTTAATTGTAGGGGAGACCGGTACGGGGAAAGAATTATTCGCGCAAAGCATTCACAATGGAAGCCATCGCTCTTCGGCTCCATTTATCTCGCAAAATTGCGCAGCACTGCCGGATAACTTAATTGAAAGCCTTCTTTTTGGGACAAAGCGTGGTGCTTTTACAGGCGCCACGGAACGACCAGGATTATTCGAACAAGCAGAGGGCGGAACGTTATTACTTGATGAAATCAATTCTTTAAGTATGAATTTACAAGCGAAACTATTGAGAGTCCTGCAGGAAAAAACAATTAGGCGCATTGGTGATACAGAAGATAAGGCCATTGACGTCAGAATTATCGCTACAATGAACGAAGACCCCATTGAAGCCATTGCGAAGGAACGAATGCGTAAAGACTTGTATTACCGACTTGGGGTTGTGACACTATTTATCCCGCCACTTAGAGAAAGGAAAGAGGATATCTCTTTGTTAGTAGATTCCTTTATCTCAAAATATAATGATCTCTTTCAAATGGATGTGAAAGGAGTAGATACCGAAGTCTCTGAGTCATTCCAGGCTTACGATTGGCCAGGGAATGTTCGAGAATTAGAGCATATTATTGAAGGAGCGATGAATTTAATGATGAGCGAAGACATCATACACTATTCTCATTTGCCCATTCAGTATCGAAATAAATCTCCATTACAAAAAGAAAGACATTTGATTGAGCCTGATCAACTAACCATTCATCACTCAAATCAAGTCATCCCATTGAAAGAACAAATGGAGAAAACTGAAAAAAATTATATTCAACAAGTGCTTAAAGAAAATAAAAACAACATCTCGAAAACAGCACAGGTGTTAGGTCTGAGTAGACAAAGCTTGCAGTACCGGTTAAGGAAGTTTGATATTCAAACGTAACTGTAAGAAATCGCATTTTATGTTTGAGTGATTCGTCTTCACTCGTTCATCCATTTTATCTCTTCATTAAAACCCGTATAATAAGAAGTAACCGCTTTACCATTCGACAGAATTTGACTTAAACCGGGTGGTGACAGGCACCTGAAAGGAGCTTCTCCTCATGATCGAACTCTTGCTTACGATGCTTGAGCGACTTGGCATTATCGTTACAATTGCATTTGTGCTAACCCGCTTTCGCTTCTTCAGAGATATGATCTACAGCGATCAGCTTGCTCGTAAGCAACAGTATGTTGCGATTGGCTTCTTTGGTTTCTTCGGGATCATCGGAACGTATACAGGTTTAACATTTAGTACAGATTCACTCCAATTTAATTCCTGGCCGCTGGAAGTTTCTTCTGACGAAGCCATCGCGAATTCAAGAGTAATTGGGGTCGTTCTTGCTGGACTTCTTGGTGGAAAGAGGGTTGGCTTTGGTGCCGGACTTATCGCAGGGGTTCACCGCTATATGCTCGGTGGATTCACAGCATTTGCTTGTGGACTTGCCTCCATTATTGCTGGACTTATCGCGGGCTCTCTACATAAACGAAATCGTCATGTTAAACTTCGATCAGCCTTTATGATCGGTGCAGGTGCAGAAGCCGTTCAAATGCTCATTATTTTGATTCTTTCTAAACCGTTCCAAAATGCCCTGGCTCTAGTAGAAGTAATCGGAATCCCAATGATTCTCGCAAACGGGATTGGCTGTGCTCTCTTCCTTCTTATTATAAAAAATGTTGTAAACGAGGAAGAAAAAGCTGGTGCTCTTCAGGCACAGAAAACCCTTCGTATCGCGGATCAAACACTCGGGTATCTCAGACAGGGACTTTCCGAAGCTTCAGCTAATGAAGTTTGTCAGATTCTTCATCGTGAAATTGAAGGTAGTGCAGTCGCGATAACAGATCGTACACACATTTTAAGTCACGTTGGCCTTGCAAACGACCATCACCAATCCGGACATGAGATTCAAACAACCATTACGAAAGACGTCATTCATAATGGTGAGATTGTTGTAGCAAACGATCAGACCATTCACTGCGCCGAAAAAGACTGCCCGCTCGGAGCTGCCATCATTGCCCCGCTTAAACAGCGAGGGAAAACAATCGGCACGCTAAAATTTTACTTCCGATCGGAAAAAGAGATTACCCATATTATTACTGAGCTTGTGCTCGGTCTCAGCAATCTTCTTAGTAATCAGCTCGAAATCGCTGAAGCAGATAAAGCCTATCAGCTCGCAAAAGAAGCCGAAATCAAAGCATTACAAGCACAAATCAGTCCGCACTTTCTGTTTAATTCACTTAATACGATCATTTCGTTAATTCGAATTGAACCAGATAAAGCACGTAAATTACTCGTCTCCCTTTCACACTTCTTAAGACAGAATTTATCTGGAACTACGGCAAATATGACGTCGCTTAACCAGGAGTTAAAACATGTGAAAGCCTATCTGGAAGTGGAAGAAGCTCGTTTTGTAGACAGACTAACCGTTAAATATACAATTGATGAAAGTGTATTAACGGTTCAATTGCCTCCCCTGACGTTACAGCCGATTGTTGAGAATGCGATTAAACACGGTATCAAAAATAAGGAAAACGATTGTCTCGTTGAAATTACGATTGCTCAAAATCTAAACGGGGTTACTGTTTGTGTGACTGATAACGGTGAAGGGATTCCCCCTGATCGTTTAACAGAGCTCGGAAAAGCACACGTCGCGTCTGAGATTGGTACAGGACTCGGACTCTATAACGTAAATCGTCGCCTAACAATGCTATTTGGAAACGAAGCAAGCCTTTCCATTCATAGCGAGCCTTATAACGGTACAACCATTTGCTTTTTGATTCCACTAATGGAGGACGAATAGATGAACGAATTGAAATGTTTAATCGTGGATGATGAACGATACAGCCGCCAGGAACTCGTTCATTTACTCTCACATTGTAAGTCGATAAATGTCATTGGTGAAGCTGATTCAGGTGAAACAGCTGTGATCAAAGCACTTCAACTCCAACCAGATGTTGTGTTTCTTGATGTCGAGATGCCCAAAATGAATGGGATGGAAGCAGCAAAAGCCTTATTGGAACTAAAAAAACCACCGCACATTGTTTTTGCGACTGCTTATCCTGAATTTGCTGCAGAAGCTTTTCGATATGAAGCGGTTGACTATCTTCTGAAACCTTATGATGAAGAACAGCTTTATCAAACCGTACAGCGTCTAGAGAAGTTGATGCACGTATCTACTAAAGAAGATCTTCCACCAAAGAAAGGCAAGCTATCAGTTGAACTAGAAGGTGAGATTCATTACCTCGATCCCAATGATATCCTCTTTATTTTTCGCGATGAAAAAGTCTCACGGATCGTTGTGAAAAATGGCGAGTACGAAGTGAAGATGGCGCTAAAAGAACTTGAAAGCCGACTATCCTCCTTCTCATTTTTTAGAATTCATAAAGGATATCTTGTTAATCTTCACTACGTGACGCGCCTGACCCCCTGGTTTAATGGTGCTTATCAGCTTGAATTAGAAGGTGCTCGAGAAAAGCTTTCTGTAAGTCGTAATTATGTAAAAGCGCTTCGTACTGAACTTGAATTGTAATTCCGAGTGCATGTCAGTCTTTCATACAGACATCTCAATCCAACTTTCAGACATGTTAGAGCGGAATGAGTCCATTCCTCCCTCTCATCTCTTATACTTTATGTAAACGCATACATTGTACGGAAAGGGATGATTTCATGTATACATTTCTAGCAGGAATTGCACTTCTTATTATTGGTTATTTTACTTACGGAAAATTTGTTGAGAAAATTTTTGGCATTAAGGAAGCACGTCAAACCCCCGCCTATACGCATCAGGATGGCGTCGATTACCTTCCAATGAACACGAAGAAAAATTCTTTAATCCAATTATTGAACATTGCAGGGGTTGGTCCAATATTCGGCCCGATTCTTGGTGCACTCTACGGGCCAGTCGCTTTTCTCTGGATCGTATTTGGCTGTATTTTCGCAGGAGCTGTTCACGATTACCTTACAGGAATGATCTCCATTCGTAACAGGGGCGCTCACTTACCTGAACTTGCAGGAAAGTTTCTTGGAAAAGTGATGAAGCACGTTGTAAATGCATTCGCCGTTCTACTTCTCCTTCTAACAGGAACGGTGTTTGTCACAGCACCAGCTGGTCTATTGAATAACTTAATGAACGGCTGGGCAACAATGGGCCTTATTCTAGGAGCGATTTTTGTTTACTATATCCTAGCTACATTGCTACCGATTGATAAAATCATCGGTCGCTTCTATCCAATCTTTGGCGCCCTTCTTCTTATTAGTGCACTTGGTGTTGGTGCTGGACTTGTGTTCACCGGCGCACCGATTCCTGAAATTACGCTAAGTAACTTTCACCCTGACAATGCACCGGTCTTTCCATTGCTGTTCTTAACAATCTCTTGCGGCGCGCTTTCTGGGTTTCACGCCACACAAACGCCAATCATTTCACGCACAACGCAAAATGAAAAACAAGGTCGTAACATTTTCTACGGTATGATGATTGCAGAAGGTGTCATTGCGATGATTTGGGCGGCTGCCGCTATGAGCTTATTCAATGGCCCGGTTGGGTTAAATGAACTACTTGCAAATGGTGGTCCCGCTGCCATTGTAAGTGAAGCTTCTACGCTCATGCTCGGTGCAATCGGCGGAACGCTAGCCATTCTTGGTGTTATCGTCCTTCCAATTACGTCTGGCGATACAGCCTTCAGAAGTGCTCGTATGATTATTGCAGACTACTTTAATTACTCACAGCGTAAAGTAACAAATCGTCTCTGGATCGCACTACCGCTTTTCGTTGTTGCATTTGGGCTCACGAAAATTGATTTCACCCTTCTATGGAGATACTTCTCATGGGCAAACCAGTCTACAGCGATGATTGCCTTATGGGTTGGTGCAATGTACTTGTTTATTGCGAAGAAAAACTATTGGATTGCGATGATTCCAGCGATTTTCATCACGATGGCAACGACCACTTACATTCTAAATGCGCCAATTGGATTTCGCTTACCGATGAACGTCGCTTACATTGGGGCAACCATCATTACGATCGCTGTTATTGTAGCTTTCTTCTACTCGGCTCGTAAGCAACGTGCTGCCAACATTCCCCTCGAAATCGATATTTCAGGTTGGGATAAGGACAGCGTTGCATAAAGGATACGTTGAACAGAAAATCCCCCTTTGACGGATTGTAAAGGTGTGATGATATGGGCTGCTGTCATTCAAAATATAAAACGACTATTGATGAAGAAGAAGAACGAATCAACGAAAAGGGAAAAGAACAACTCCCCCTTTTCGGTAAACTCATTCTAAGTGGTTTGTTCTTAGGCGGAATCGCGTTAATCACCTATTTATAAATGAAAAAAGGCCGAAGATCATTTTCTTGATCTCCGGTCTTTTCATTTAGCTATTATGTTATAGGCATATAAGGTACTCGACTCGGATTGTATTGATCTAACCATTGATTTGATTCTTGAATCATCCATTCCCCAAACCCATTCAAAAAACGAGTTATTTCATCTGCAGATTTAGAAGGTACAATCGCATATGTTATGGCCTGCTTCATTTCTTGTTCTTTCTGTGAGTAATGAGCGCTAAATAACGCATACGCTGGATATAGATCTCTTGTATACATTGGCTTTTGTTCCATGACAAGCGCTAGTCCACTACGAACAATTATTTTCATAATCCATGTACAGCAATCCGCAATATCTTCCGCATCTTCATTGCCGAGCAGCTCTTTTTTCGCCTGATTAATATGTTTTCGCAGCTGAATGAGATGATCATTGGCAAGGGCTCGGTCTGGCTTAAAATTCGGAATATCATTTGTCACGTCGTTTCCGTATACACAGAGACTAGACGTTTTGAGCATAAATGGAATGATTGAAAAGCGCGTTAATTTTCCTAGCTTTTGATGTGAAAAAAAACTTACCTCACAACCACTCACCCATGGAAATTCATCTGTTAGTTTTTCATTTAGGAACTCAGCTGCTTTTTCATTATCTTGGTCCGTTAAAACTATGAAATCAAGATCCGATATACCCTCAATTCCATTCCCCTTTGGCACTGATCCCCTTAAGTAAATGCTGCTTATAGGGATTGCTAGAGTTAAAATTTCAACAGCACGTCTGATCGCATTTCGATAGTTTCGATCAATTTTCTCCCACGACGTATCGTTTACCAAATGGCCTTCATCATCCACTCTATAAAATGACCCCAGTGGTTTAATCGTGTCCATCCCGCACCTCCTCTATTGTATCTTTATCATAGCTACTTAATTTCTTTTATTAAAGTGTTGTTATTTTGCTTCAATTCCATTCCTGTCCAAACCTCCTCTATGTTTATTTCATAGAGTAATAATGTATCTAGCAAGTTCGGAGAGTTTCGTGACTCTTACACTAAACTAGAAATGAGGAATAACATGTCTTATCACGAGAAATTCAATAATAATGTTGGCAGATGTGTAGCCATTCGCTGCCACGATGGCACTACGCACTATGGATACATCGACCACTGTGATCGTGACAATGTCTACCTGCGCCCGATGGAGGGCGGCGGAAACGACGGTCCCGGCTTTGGTAGCTACTTTTTTTTCGGAGCGGCTCTCATTGCAGTCGGTCTTGCCTCCATCGCTGCTTATAGCTGGTCACCTTTCTTTTTCTGGTAAAAAACAAAACGCTCAAAATTTGAGCGTTTTTTACATAGATTTCTCATTTAATCATGTTTATTTTACCTTTTAAAATTAATTTTATATGTAAACCTTTTCATGTGATCTTTGTCACATATGAGCAATTAAATCCACGTTATATTATGTATGTGAAAGACATCACAAACAATAGATTGGTGGAATTGATATGAAAAACGAACGATATACAACGAGAGTCGCCGTCATTGGAACTGGATTTGTTGGAACAAGCTATGCTTTCGCCTTATTAAATCAAGAAGTTGTGAATGAAATGGTTCTCATTGACTTAAATAAAGAAAAAGCTGAAGGAGAAGCCAGAGATTTAAATCACGGGATGCCGTTTGGGTCAGCTATGAGAATTTGGGCAGGGGATTATGAAGACTGTCGAGATGCTGACATTGTCGTAATTACAGCTGGGGCAAATCAGAAGCCTGGGGAAACGAGACTTGATCTTGTTGAAAAGAATGTAAACATCTTCAGGGGAATTGTTACTACCGTTATGGAGAGTGGTTTTGACGGACTATTCATCGTAGCAACGAATCCAGTGGATATCCTCTCTTACGCTACATGGAAATTCTCTGGTCTACCGATGGAACGTGTTATTGGTTCTGGTACGATTCTTGATACCGCAAGACTCCGTTACTTAATCGGCGATCATTTCCACGTCGATTCTAGAAATGTACATGCTTATATCCTCGGCGAGCATGGCGATACGGAGCTTCCAGTTTGGAGTCACGCAACCATTAGTAGTCGGCCAGTAACGCAAATGCTATCAGAAGAAGAGCTGCCAGTACTTGAAGAGATTTTTATGAACGTCCGCGACGCAGCTTACCACATCATTAATCGGAAAGGCGCAACTTATTACGGTATTGCAATGGGACTTGTTCGTCTGACAAAGGCAATTCTAAGAAACGAACGCTCTATCCTAACGATTTCAACATTGATGCAAGGTGAATATGGTCTTGATGACATCTATATTGGCGCCCCTGCCATTATCGACAGAAACGGTATTCGAGAAATTGTGGAGCTTGACCTCACAGAGACAGAGATGAAGCAATTGCACCATTCTGCAAGGACGTTACGAGAAGCAATGAAACCCTGTTTTGAGACAGTGAAATGAAACCCTACTATAACGCTTAAGAGGTGATCTCCCATGGAAACATGGACACAAGTATATGATCCATTTACTAACATCTGGCTATCCGCTTTTATTGCTCTTATCCCGATTATCTTTTTCTTTCTTGCTCTTACCGCTTTTCGAATGAAAGGGCATATCGCTGCTACGGTTACAGTGATGCTCGCTATCGTGATTGCGATTCTCTTCTATGATATGCCGATCTCGATGGTTGCAGCCACAACTGGTTACGGATTTGCATTTGGCTTATGGCCAATTTCTTACATCGTTATTGGAGCGGTCTACCTTTATAAACTTTCTGTAAAAAGTGGGCAATTCGACATTATCAGGAGTTCCATTGTATCCATTACGGATGACAAACGAATTCAAATGTTGCTCGTCGCCTTTTCATTCAATGCGTTTCTTGAAGGCGCAGCTGGTTTTGGAGCACCGATTGCGATTACAGCAGCCCTTCTTGTCGGACTTGGATTCGAACCACTTAAAGCAGCTGGACTATGTTTAATCGCCAATACAGCTAGCGGTGCTTTTGGCGCAATGGGCATCCCCGTCATTGTTGCTGGTCAAGTAAGTGGACTCGCTCCAATGGAAATTGGGCAATTTCTCGGCACGTCTCTTCCCTTTATCTCTTTCACAATTCCATTCCTACTCGTCGTCATTATGGATGGTATGAAAGGCTTGAAAGAAGTATGGCCAGCAGCTCTCGTTGCCGGTAGCACATATGCCATTACTCAATGGGCTACAGTCACATTTATTGGACCTGAACTCCCTAACATTACTTCTTCCATCGTTAGTTTAGTAGCCGTAGCTGTATTCGTGAAAATATGGCATCCCAAAATGCAACAAACTCATGGAATTAACCCTGAAGTGGAGGCACAACTGGCTGTTTCTCTTGACCCTGAAGCTCAGCTAACAGCAGGTAGAATTTTAAAAGCATGGTCTCCATTCATTGCGTTAACAGGAATGGTCACAATCTGGAGTTTAAAACCTTTCAAAAATTTATTTGTAGAAGGCGGATTACTTGAAGCAACGATTCTTCAAATTCCTGTACCTGGACTCCATAATCTCGTTATTAAAACAGCACCAATTGTAAGTGAACCTACACCATATGGGGCGATGTTGAAACTTGATCTTCTTTCAGCAACAGGAACAGCCATTTTCATCGCTGCGATCCTATCTATTTTTATTCTTAGAATGAGTCCTAAAGCGGCGCTAGAAGCTTTTGTTGAAACGGTAAAAGAACTTCAAAAGCCCGTTCTTACAATTATGATGGTGCTAGGATTCGCCTTCATTGCAAATTATAGTGGAATGAGCTCTACATTAGGTCTAGCCCTTGCTGCAACAGGTGGCGTCTTCCCATTCCTCTCTCCACTGCTTGGATGGATTGGCGTATTCTTAACAGGTTCTGTTACATCTAACAACGCACTATTCGGGAATCTACAACAGATTACCGCTCAACAAATCGCTGTTCTTCCGATGGTGCTCGTTGCTGCGAATACAGCAGGTGGCGTGATGGCAAAAATGCTATCTCCACAGTCTATCGCCGTTGCAACAGGTGCGGTTGGTCTTGTAGGACGCGAAGGAGATCTCTTCCGTTTCACTCTCAAATATAGCTTCGTCTTTTTACTCATCACAGGGGGCATCACCTTTGCTCAAGCCCTTTTCATAAGTTAACGCGTTACTTAGGGGTCAGGCAGCTGGCTCCTATTTTTATGATTAATTCTATATAGACGCTGATTCTCAATACATGTCCACACCATTCACTCAGTTTGTCCATATACTGCTATCAGAAGACGGCTTTTGAGGAGTGAAATAGATGGGTTGTTTTATTAGAGGGCCAGTGATCATTACGAACAACAGCGGAACGGTAGTTCAGTGTGCGCACACGATCTCTCCAATCTCCGTAAGTAATACGGTTAGCGGATCCGGTGGAGGCAATACGGGATCATTTATGATTGTAAATAATTTTTATAGCGTTGCAAGAGGCATAAAGCTAGGTAACTAGGCATCATTATTCTTTTTTCGCAGTAAAGCCAATCGTTTATTGATTGGCTTTTTAAGTGCAACATCTGATGAAAGTGTCACGTGATATGCGATAATGAAGGGGCATGTCATTTCGATCAGAGAGGTGGTTAACAACGTGGAAAAGATATTCTATGGTGAAAACGAAAATCAATTTGGTGAATTGCGTCTTCCGAAAGGAGATGGCCCTTTTCCGATTGCCGTTGTCATTCACGGGGGCTTTTGGAGAAAACAATTTACACTCGAGATCATGAGAGAAGTAGTGGAAGATTTAACAGCAAGTGGATTTGCCACATGGAATATTGAATACCGTCGAACTGGGCAACAAGGTGGCGGCTATCCTGGAACATTTACTGATGCAGCACAAGCAACAGACTACATAAGGACGCTTGCTGATTCTTACCCTCTTAACCTTGATAAGGTTGTTACAATTGGGCATTCAGCTGGAGGTCATCTAGCAACATGGCTTGCTGCGCGAGGTCGCATTGACGAGAGTAGTGAATTATATATCAAGAAACCTCTTCCTCTTCATGGAGTGGTTAGTCTAGCAGGGGTGAACGATCTCGAAATGATGTATGGCGTTCACAACTATAGAGATCAAGCTCTTTCTCTTGCCCCCAACAATCCAACGGCTGAACTGATAGGGGGTTCACCAGAGCACTATCCAGATCGGTACAAAAACGCATCACCAGTAGAACTTCTTCCTCTTGGCGTTCAGCAAATTCTCGTTCACGGTGCATTAGATATTAACGTACCAATCGGCATTAGCGACTACTATCAGCGGGAAGCTGAAGGTGAAGGTGATTTTGTAAAACTGATTGAGCTTCCTTCAGCGGAACACTTCATATTAATCGACACAACATCTTTTGCATGGGAAACAATCAAAGAAGAAATACAGTTATTGGTTGAACACTAACCTGTAAAACCCCTGCGCGCTCTGTACAGAGCGCGCAGGGGTTTTGTGTTTTATACCGACTCTTTCGTTTCAATCGGTTTGCCAAGGACATTTTGATTGTAATTCTTGCCCCACTCATACATGGAGTCGAGTATTGGCATTAATGTTTCACCTTGCTCTGTAAGGGAATACTCTACCTTCGGAGGGACAACTGGGTACACTTCTCGATGAACAATTTGGTCATCTTCTAATTCTCTTAGCTGATTTACTAGCATACGCTGTGTAATTCCCGGCATAAGGGACTTTAATTCACCAAATCGTTTTGTACCCTGCTTGCCTAAATGCCATAAAATCAGCATTTTCCACTTGCCTCCGATAACCGCAAGCGTTAATTCTTTTTCACAATAGAATGTTTTATCCTGGGTGCGTGACACGAAATCACCTCCGTATAAGCCCATTATAACTCATAGTATACTTTTTGACACTATGTAAGTTTAATGTGCGTACTTACATGATGTGATAGTAAGCAGTATACTTGCTACTACACCATCAGATCGATTATATTGGTGTCGGATAAGAGAGAGAAAGAAAAAATATGGATTGGGAGTGAACGTATTATGAAATTACAGCTAGCATTAGACTTGGTAAACACAGAAGAAGGAATTGAACTAGTGAAAGAGGTTCAGGAGCACATTGATATCGTTGAAATCGGTACGCCGATCGTTATCAACGAAGGTCTTCGCGCTGTTAAAGAAATGAAAGCCGCATTCCCTAACCTTGAAGTTCTTGCAGACCTTAAAATTATGGATGCTGCAGGTTATGAAGTGATGAAAGCCTCTGAATCAAATGCAGATATCATTACAATTCTTGGTGCCGCTGAAGATGAATCAATCAAAGGTGCTGTTGAAGAAGCGAAGAAACAAGGGAAAGAAATCCTTGTAGATATGATGGCAGTGAAAGACCTTGCAACTCGTGCGAAAGAAGTAGATGCACTAGGTGTTGACTATATTTGTGTTCACACTGGTTATGACCTTCAAGCAAAAGGCCAGAATTCTTTCGAAGACCTTGAAACAATCAAAGGCGTTGTGAAGAATGCCAAAACCGCTATCGCTGGTGGGATTAAGCTTGATTCTCTTGAAGAAGTTGTAAAAGTACAACCAGACCTTGTCATCGTAGGTGGCGGTATTACTGGTGAAGACGATAAAAAAGCCGTTGCATCAAAAATGCAAAAGCTTATTAAAGGATAATACTACTATGCAGACTACTCACTATTTAGCTGAAATTATTGATGAGCTAAATCGTTCAGTAGATCTCATTGCTGACGAAGAAGCTGAACAGCTCGCCAATGAAATACTAGCAGCCAAGAAAGTATTCGTTGCTGGCGGTGGTCGCTCTGGCTTCATGGCAAAGTCCTTTGCCATGCGCATGATGCATATGGGCATCGATGCTTACGTTGTTGGCGAAACAGTCACACCAACCTTTGAAGAAGGTGATCTAATCATCATTGGATCAGGTTCTGGTGAAACCAAGCAGCTCGTCTCTATTGCGAAGAAAGCTGCGAACATTGGTGGAAAAATTGCGGCTGTTACAATTAATCCCAACTCTACAATTGGTGAATTAGCAGATATTATCGTAACACTACCAGGCTCTCCCAAAGATCAGTCTGGTAACTACGAAACCATTCAACCAATGGGATCGTTATTCGAACAAACCCTTTTGCTTTTCTATGATGCAATTATTTTGCGATTCATGGAGAAGAAAGGTTTAGATACGAATAAAATGTATGGGAAACATGCGAATTTAGAGTAGCATTTCTTAAGTCCTCCAAGCCTCACTATAGAGGTTTGAGGGGCTTTTTTTGTGATATTTCTAAGTGGACACAAGTTTTTAGAACGGTTTTTCCTAATATCCCCAACAAACCCATGACATTTATCATGGTTATGTCCTGACGTTTGTGTCTTCCACCATGACACTCTATCCTCTATCATTAGGCTTAACGTTATTTCAACTATGCCTAAAAAAGGGGTAACCATATGAATGAACAAAAACAAAAACAAAAAGAATTGAAAAAAAGTGTATCAACTTTCGCAAAGCCCGACACGGTCGTAGGGGTACGACAGCTCTTGAACACCCTTCTTCCATTCTTATTGCTATGGTTTCTCGCTTACCAGAGCTTAAGCGTTTCTACCTGGCTAGCCGTTCCACTTGCGATGATTGCAGGAGGATTTGTTGTTCGAATCTTTATCATTTTTCACGACTGTACGCACGGTTCCTTCTTCAAAAGTCAAAAAGCAAACCGGATTGTTGGGACAATCTCTGGCATCATCACACTCTTTCCTTTTGAAAAATGGAAACGTGAGCATAACATCCACCATGCAACGAGCGGTAACTTAGATAAGCGCGGAACAGGTGACATCTGGGTGATGACGGTTGAAGAGTATGCCCAAGCTTCATTTTGGGGTAGACTTGCTTATCGTCTCTACCGTAACCCGATTGTGATGTTTGGTCTTGGTCCAATTTACTTGTTCCTTATCGCTAATCGTTTCAATCGTAAAGATGCGAAACGTAAAGAACGTATGAGCACATATATTACAAATGCATCCATTGTAGCGATTTATTCTCTTTTGATTCTCGCGATTGGATGGGAAGCGTTTTTAATTATTCAGCTACCAATCCTTTACGTAGCAGGCTCACTTGGAATTTGGTTGTTCTACGTACAGCACCAATTTGAGGACTCTTATTATGAAGATGAAACAGAATGGGATTTTGTAAAAGCTGCGGTTGATGGTAGTTCTTATTACAAGCTTCCAAAAATCCTTCAATGGGTATCCGGAAGCATCGGGTATCACCATGTACATCACTTAAGCCCAAGAGTACCTAACTATCATCTTGAGAAAGCGCATGAATCTACGCCACCATTGCATAAGGCGACGACAATTACGTTGTTATCAAGTCTTGAATCAATTCGATTCCGTCTCTATGATACAAAAAACAAAACATTTGTTACCTTTAAAGAAGTTAAACCACTTCTTAAAAACCCTGGCAAACTTGCAATGATGAATGCTAAAAGACCAAGCTTCCAGGAAAAATAACATTACTGAAAAACCCATTCATCTTGGATGGGTTTTTCAATATCTTTAAAGGGATTATACTAATGGTAGATAAGTGACATACGCATACAGATGGTATATCCTGTAACCATAGCGTTTCGAAAGGAGATCCCCATGCAAAGCTGGTATCACATCATTCCTAAGAACACCGGGATCAGTTCTTATGTTTGGATTATTTTTTGTTTGCTTCCCTTCTTTTTTATTTTCAGATCATCATCGGTTATTGAAATTACAATCGGTATTTTTGTCATACTTTTATTTTTCTTATCCTACCGTCTCTCTTTCATCTCTAATAGTAAATTGGTTTATTTATGGGTCAGTATTGAAATGGCGATTAGCATCGTAATGACAATTTTATTTGGGTACGTGTACTTCGCTCTATTTTTAGCGTTTTTCATTGGTAGCATTGAGAATAAAGCTGGTTTTCTCTCACTCTATATTGTTCATTTAACAACAACGATTGCAGCAACAGTCATTATTTTCTTTACACATGATGATACCTTGCTTCCACAGCTTCCGTTTATCTTCATCTGTGTGCTAGGCGTTGCTCTCCTTCCATTCACAATTCGGTACCGTAATAAGCAGCACCACCTCGAACAACAATTACAAAGCGCCAATGAGAAGATTTCACAATTAATGGTGATTGAAGAAAGAGAACGAATCGCACGTGATTTACATGATACACTTGGTCAAAAGCTTTCGATGATCGGTTTAAAAAGCGATTTAGCTCGAAAATTAATCCCAGTAAAACCTGATGCAGCTATTAATGAAATTCATGACATAAGACAGACTGCAAGAACCGCATTGAAAGAAGTTCGCGAAATGGTTTCAAATATGCGCGGAGCCAGGTTAGAGGATGAATTGATTCGCGTGCAACAAATCCTACAAGCGGCGGAAATGGAGTTTCGTCTTGAAGGGAATCCACAGCTCGAAAACACGCCATTGCTTGCCGAAAATGTTTTAAGTATGTGTCTGAAAGAAGCCGTAACAAATATCGTTAAACATAGCCAAGCTTCATGGTGCAGGGTTCTCGTGAAGCAATCCCAAACCGAAGTCCTGATCCAAGTTGAGGATAATGGTATTGGCATCCCCGAAGGAACGACGTCATTTCAAGGGCACGGACTTCAGGGGATGAGAGAACGATTAGAGTTCGTAAACGGAACTCTTGAATTTCACTCTTCACAAGGAACAACCTTAAACATTCGAGTACCAAATGTGATTCAACAAAATGAACAGGAGGGATCGGTGTGATACGCATCGTACTTGCAGAAGACCAACGTATGCTCCTTGGAGCGCTTGGCTCTCTACTCGATCTAGAAGAAGGAATGGAAGTCGTCGGCCAGGCAACAAATGGTGAAGAAGCGATCTCTTTAGTGAAAGAATTAAAGCCCGATATATGTATTATGGACATTGAAATGCCACTGAAAAGCGGACTCGATGCTGCGGAAGAATTAAGTAGTGTATCGTGCAAAATCATTATTCTTACCACTTTTGCACGCGCCGGTTATTTTGAAAGAGCACGTAAAGCTGGGGTTAGTGGGTATTTATTAAAAGATAGTCCAAGTGATGAATTAGCTAGCTCGATTCGTAAAATCATAGAAGGTCAGCGAATTTTTGCTCCAGAGCTAGTCGATCTCGCTTTTGGGAATGAAAACCCACTAACGGAACGCGAAAAGCAGGTAATCCAGCTGATGGCTGATGGTAAAAACACGAAAGATATCTCAAGTGAACTTTATATTACTCCAGGTACCGTTCGTAATTATATTTCCGTCATTCTCGATAAATTAGAAGTCACAAACCGAATCGAAGCGATTTCACGTTTTAAAGAAAAAGGCTGGTTCAAATAATGAACCAGCCTTTTTAAAAATACTTTTTTATACTCGCTTCGAACTCTCGTCTAACACGATTCGCTTGTCCTTCACGATGACGCACAAGAGCAAGGAACACATTTTCTTGCTCCCCTTCCTCAATCTCTACCATAACAATGTCACGCTCTCTTATATGCCTGTTCCCAAACGAATAGTCAATTCCAAGGGTTACTGCAATCCCTCTCTTAACAGCATTTTTTATTGCATCTGTATTGTTTGTAGTAAACAAAATATCAGGCGAACCAAATTGCGATAACGTTTCTGCCACAAATTGTTCGATATAAGCATCATCGTAAAGAACGAGCGTCTCATGAATAAGATCCTCTGGTTTAATCGTCTTTTTGCTAGCTAGAGGTGATTCCTTTCTTACCCCTACGACCATTTTTCCATCCCTTACTTTTTCAAAAGAAAGCATGTTATGTTTTTGAATAAGCCGCTCCGATATTAAAATAAGCCCTAAATCCAACTGCTTTTGATACAGTTCTTCAATTATTTTTACCGGTCCATTCTCATAGATCTCTAGTTTCACATTGGGATACGCTCTTTTAAAACGTGAAACAACGTCAACTAACAAATGAATCGGTCCTGGAATCGTAGCGATCTTTAATTCACCACTCAACATATCTAGTTGACGGTTTACTTCTTCTCTTACTTCTTCCATCTTTGTTATGACTTCTCTCGCCTTCGATACAATTTGCTCGCCTTGGGAAGTTAGAGCCGCGCCTGCTCGATTACGCACAAATATTTTCAAACCTATTTCGTTCTCTAACTTACTTATTGATTGGCTGATAGCCGATAAGCTGATGTGTAGTTCTTCCGCAGCCTTCGATAGTGATCCCGTGTTTGCCACTGTAACGATATACGCCATTTGTTCGATATTCATTCTACACACTTCCTTAAGCAATGCTTAATTAAGTATAACGATATTTAAATATTTATTAAACATGAACGATGATAAACTAAAGCCGTGAAATACTTTTAAAAAGGGGCCCTTAGATATGACTGCAAATAGAGTAGTAGTAATTACAGGTGGAGCGAGTGGAATTGGGAGACAAACATGTTTAAAGTTCGCAAGGAAAGGTGATCAAGTCGTTGTTGCTGATTTTGATGAAAAGAAAGGTACTGAAACAGTTGAATTAATTGAAGCAGAAGGTGGAGCTGCACTCTTTGTGAAGACAGACGTTTCGCGTTATGAAGATGTGGAAGCGCTTATCGAAAAAACTGTTGAACAATTCGGGACGATCGACGTGATGTTTAATAACGCCGGAATTGGACGTCCTACCCCTCTTCCGGAATTTGATTTAGAAGATTATCATAAAGTAATCGACATTAACCAGCACGGCGTCGCGTATGGAATTATGGCTGCCGCTAAAAAGATGAAGGCTTTAAATGTGAAAGGCGTCATCATCAATACAACATCTGTTTTTGGTGTCCTCGCTTCGCCAGCCACTTTCGCTTACCATGCAACAAAAGGGGCGGTCAATATGATGACGAAATCAGCTGCGCTTGATTTAGCACCATACGGCATCCGCGTTGTTGGTGTCGCACCTGGCGTTGTCGATACGCCAATCGTTCAAGGATATCGTGATAAAGGCTTAATCGACGGTATGAAAGCAAAAGTTATCGGCAATAAACTCACAGATCCCGAGCAGCTAGCCGACGCAGTTTACCTTCTTTCATTAGAAGAAGCTAGTGCGATAAACGGCAGTGTCGTCATGGCTGATGAAGGATACGCTTCATTTAAATAGAGCGAACAAAACCCATTTTTCTTAAGTAGAATTTTTCTTTAAGTTCTAGATGATGCCACCAGTGCACCTAACTTTTTTTTAACTAGTCCAACACCTAAGCACCATCCTCTTCTCCTTCATACACTAAAGAAGAAACTATGAAAGGAGATGATTTCATGAGTTATGGTTACGGATGTGGAAACCAGGTTGGTGGCGCTGGATACGGCGGTTGCGGAAACCAAGTTGGTGGCGCTCGTTACGGGAATGGCTTTGCGCTAATCGTTGTATTGTTCATTCTTCTTATCATCGTTGGCGCTGCTTTCGTTAATGGAAAAGACTGCTAATACTTCATCAAAACCATCGGGGAGATTCCCAGGTGGTTTTTTAATATCTTCCTTTAATAAAAAGATCAAAACAAACCCCCTTGCCTGTGAACAAGGGGCTTTGTTTGATGCAATTTCTTTTTTAAAAAATCGAGTTTCAGTTAAAGTGAATGGATGCTTTCTTTAATTGGCTCCGTTCCTGTCACGACTTGAAATTCCTTGCCAATCGTTGCATCATTTTCGAGCGTCGCTATGATCACACTCGCAACATCTTCTCGAGGTATTTCATTTCTTTCTACTCTAGTAGCAGCGTTGACCTTACCGATTCCCTGATCATTCGTTAAGGCACCTGGATGGATGATCGTATAATCTAAATCCGTTGCTCGCAACCATTCATCTGCATAGTGCTTCGCTGCTACATAAGGTGAAAATGAAGATGGAGCAGACTGAATCGCTTCACGCGTTGTGTCATAAGAACTAATCATTACAAACCGTTTTACGCCAGCTACTTTCGCTGCTTCAATTGTTTTTACAGCACCATCTAAATCAACCAGCATTGTTTTATCAGCACCGGTATTTGGACCGGAACCTGCTGTAAAGACAATCGCATCCACGCCTTCAGCAGCTTTCGCGATCGCGTTAATATCTTCCTCTAAATCAACCACAGCAGTTTCTGCGCCTAAATCCTTAAAGTAAGAAGCCTGCTCTTCCTTACGAATCATTACTTTCGCTTCTAGATCGTTATGCTCTTTAATAAAGGAAGTTAAATGCTTCCCAATCTGACCATTTGCTCCAACTATAAGTACTTTCATTTTCAACACCCTTTCTACGTATATTCTCCTATTAAACAAAACTTCAGATTCAATGTTGTCTACTTTCGTCATATACCCTTTATGAAGCATCATAAAGCATGAAAATAGGCTATTTACTTATTTGAGCGTTTCAAAATGCTCTTGAAGTGTGAGAACGTATCAAAACTAGCTTTCCCATGGTAAGCTCCCATACCGCTATTCCCTACACCGCCAAATGGAAGGTGGTGAGAAGTCATGTGATTGATCGTATCATTGATTGCTCCGCCACCAAATGAAATGGTATTTAATACGTCATCTTGTACCTGTTCATTATCAGAGAAAAGATAGAGTGCTAGTGGCTTTGGACGTTCAACGACAGCATCAATCGCTTCTGCAATTTCGTCATAAACAAGAACAGGTAGAATAGGTCCAAAGATCTCATCTTGCATCACAGGATCATCCCATGAAATATGATCTAATATTGTTGGTTCGATGAATAAGCGTGATTTGTCAGCGTTACCTCCAGCGACTACTTCTCCATTACTCAAGAATTCATTCAAACGATCAAAATGACGTTCACTTACTACGTGGGGGAATTCAAGGTTTTCTGAAACGTTCTCTCCGTAAGTGTTGGTGATCACTTCTTTCATTTTGCTAACCAACTGATCTTTTACCTTTCGATGGACAAGAAGATAGTCAGGTGCTACACACGTTTGACCCGCATTCGCAAATTTACCGCGGGCAATTCGCGCTGCTGCTTCCTCAAGGTCAGCATCTTCATGCACGATAGCAGGACTTTTTCCACCTAACTCAAGTGTCACTGGTGTTAAATTCTTAGCAGCCGCTCCTGCCACAATTTTTCCCACGCCGGTACTACCAGTAAAGAAGATATAATCAAATTTCTCTTTGAGAAGAGCCGTGCTTGTTTCTACTTCCCCTTCAACAACGCGCAAGTATTCTTCAGGGAAATTCTCATTAATCATCTTAGCTAAAAGATTAGAAGTATGTGGTGTTAACTCTGATGGTTTTAAGACAGCACAGTTTCCAGCGGCAATCGCTCCAGCTAGCGGTGCAACGGCAAGTTGTACCGGATAGTTCCATGGTGCAATGACGAGTGCTGAGCCGTATGGTTCAGGAACAATGAAGCTTGTTGCTCCTGCATGAGTGGATGGTGTTTCCACTTTATTTGGTGTTGACCACGCAGATAAATTCTCAATCATGAAATTAATTTCCCCTAAAACAAGACCAATCTCCGCGCGCTTTGTTTCTGTTTCAGGTTTATTTAAATCTGCTTTTAGAGCAGCAATAATGTCTTGTTCATGAGATGACATGAGCTCTTTTAATTTTGTTAACGCATCTATTCGAAATGATACATCTTTTGTTTTCCCGCTTCTGAAGTAGGATTGTTGCTTTAATGTAAGTTCTTGATAGTTTTCCATTGTATATTCTCCTTTGATTCGTTTAAACGTTTCAAAATATAGCGTCTAACTTTCGAAATCGAATGTTGAATCCAAAGATACTCCTCTCATAGAAAATGGTCAATTGATTTGCTTTGAAAAGGGTTTACTATAAAAAACAAGTCTTTATAAAGACATCTTCTCTACTCTACATAATCATTACTTTTTTCCATTTTAGGAACCCTCCCCCCTTTTTAACTGAATTCTAGTAAAATGGTAAGGGAAACTAGTAAGGAGATGAAAATCACATATGTCTTATAAAATGATTGTATTAGATTTAGACGATACATTGCTCAGTGCTGATCAAACGATTTCTAATCGAAATAAAGAAGCTCTAATGCAAGCGCAGCAAGATGGAAAAAAAGTTGTGCTTGCATCTGGAAGACCAACGTTCGGAATGGTTTCATATGCTGACGAACTCCTCCTCGCAGACTATGAGAGTTACATTCTATCCTTTAATGGCGGAAAAATTATTAACTGTCACTCAAAAAAGGATTTCTTCAGTCAGACATTATCTGTAGAAGCGGTTCAACGACTCCATGACATTAGTACGCGAGAAGATGTGTACATTCATACGTACGTTGGAGATGAAATTATTACTGCAGAAGGAAACCCCTACACAACGATTGAGGCTGAACTCACAGGTTTACCGATTACTGTCGTCGATTCCTTTATGGATGGGGTCACGGAACCCGTCGTAAAAGTTCTCATGGTCGGAGAGCCAGAGCATCTCAAGAAAGTTGAAAAGAAACTACAAGCTGAGTTAGGAGAAGAATTCAGCGTGATGCGATCCAAGCCTTATTTTCTCGAGTTCACCGATAAAGGAATCACGAAAGGCACGAGCATCGAGAAACTTATTAATGAGTTCGGTATTAAACGAGAAGAAGTTATTGCCGTTGGAGACAGTTACAATGATCAAGAAATGATTGAATTTGCCGGACTTGGCGTTGCGATGGGGAATGCTCCGGATGACATCAAAAAGATTTCTGACTACATTACAGATACGAACGAGAATGACGGTGTCGCAAAAGTAGTTGAAAAGTTTCTATTAAAAGATCAGCTTGTAACAAAATAGAGTTCCAAAAAGAGAGGCGGTTTACCACTGCCTCTCTTTTTCTATTAAATGAATGTCTCTAACTGTTTTTTGAAAGAGGTAAACCGGTTAATAAATCGAAAGTATATAGTAAGTGGGAGAATGAAACTGGAAGAAAAGCGCTTCTTCTGTTGCCTAGCTATCGGATGGTTCTCTTATCTACTTACCATGAACGTTGGAAGATTAACCAGTGCCTTTCTTCATTTCCAAACTAGTTGTAACCGCTCTAACTAGTAGTGTTTTGAAATTATTTTGTGAAAATTAGTTCATAACTCTTCCAAAATGATTATTAATTTATTATAATTATAATCTAATAGGAGTTACAATTAATTTTCTTACATTCGAAAGGAGATTGAAATATGGATAATAACGAAATGCACAGCAGCCAAGCTGGGAAATGCCCTGTCTCTCATGGCCAAACTCAGGAAGATAGTGCGATTACAACGACAAAAGTCGCAACAACAAATAAAGACTGGTGGCCAAACCAGTTAAATTTGCAACTTCTTCAACAGCACGACCGCAAAAGCAACCCAATGGGGGAAGACTTTGACTATGCTGAAGAATTCAAAAAGCTGGATTATTACGCACTGAAGCAAGATCTTCGTGACTTAATGACCGACAGCCAGGACTGGTGGCCTGCAGATTACGGCCATTACGGCCCTCTCTTTATTCGTATGTCATGGCACGCAGCTGGTACATACCGTACTGGTGACGGACGTGGCGGTGGCGCTACAGGTTCACAGCGTTTTGCCCCTCTCAACAGCTGGCCTGATAACGCGAGCCTTGATAAAGCACGTCGCCTCCTTTGGCCAATTAAGCAAAAGTACGGAAATAAGATTTCTTGGGCTGACCTACTCGTCATCACGGGTAACGTCGCGCTTGAATCAATGGGCTTGAACACATTTGGTTTTGCCGGAGGACGCGAAGACGTGTGGCATCCAGAAGAAGATATCTATTGGGGTACCGAGAAAGAGTGGCTCGGTGACAACCGTTACTCAGGCGACCGCGAGCTTGAAAGTCCGCTAGCTGCTGTTCAAATGGGGCTTATTTATGTCAATCCTGAAGGACCAAATGGCGAACCAGATCCACTAGGAAGTGCACGTGACATTCGTGAAACATTCGCTCGTATGGGAATGAATGATGAAGAAACAGTTGCCTTGATTGCTGGTGGTCATACGTTTGGTAAAGGACACGGAGCAGGAGACGCTGAAGCTAACGTTGGAGCCGCACCGGAAGCTGCTGATATTGAAGAGCAAGGCTTTGGATGGAAGAACTCTTACGGAAGTGGTAAAGGCCGTGACACGATTACAAGTGGTGTAGACGGCGCATGGACCGCTAATCCAACAAAATGGGATAACGGATACTATGACTTACTATTCGGCTATGAGTGGGAATTAACGAAAAGCCCTGCAGGTGCACACCAATGGAAGCCAGTGAATCCTAAACCAGAGCACCTTGCACCAGATGCTGAAGATCCTTCAATCAAAGTGAATACTATGATGACAACAGCAGATATGGCGCTTCGTGAAGATGAAATTTATGAAAAGATTTCACGCCGCTTCCACGACGATATTGAATATTTCGCTGATACATTTGCACGTGCGTGGTTCAAGTTACTTCACCGTGACATGGGACCGAAAGAAAGATACCTTGGCCCTGAAGTACCACAGGAAGATTTGATCTGGCAAGATCCAATCCCGAATGTGGATTATGAACTGACTGCTGCTGAAGTTGAAAACTTGAAAGCTAAAATCCTCGACTCCGGATTAAGCGTTAGCGAGCTTGTGACAACAGCTTGGGCATCTGCAAGTACGTACCGTGGCTCTGATTATCGCGGTGGTGCAAATGGTGCGCGTATTCGCTTAGAACCACAAAAGAACTGGGATGTAAATGAACCAGAGCAATTGTCAAAAGTACTATCCGTATATGAGAAAATCCAAAGCAAACTTGAGAAAAAAGTGAGCTTAGCTGACTTGATCGTGCTAGGAGGTAGTGCAGCTGTAGAAAAAGCGGCAAAAGATGCTGGTGTTGACGTTACTGTTCCATTCGCACCAGGACGCGGCGATGCAACGCAAGAGCAAACAGATGTGGAAAGCTTTGATGTATTAGAGCCAATGGCTGACGGATTCCGTAACTATCAGAAGAAGGAATACACGTTAAGCCCTGAAGAGCTACTCGTCGACAAGTCACAGCTTCTCGGTCTAACTGCTCCTGAAATGACCGTTCTTATTGGTGGTATGCGCGTACTCGGGACAAACCACAAGGGTACGAAGCATGGCGTGTTCACTGATCGGGTTGGTACACTAACGAACGACTTCTTTGTAAACCTACTCGACATGGGCATTGAATGGAAGCCAGCTAACTTCAATGAATACGAAGGACGCGACCGCAAAACAGGCGAACTCGTACGCACCGCTTCACGCGTGGACCTCGTCTTCGGTTCAAACTCGATCCTCCGTGCTTATGCAGAAGTCTATGCACAAGAAGACAATAAAGAGAAATTCGTGCGCGACTTTGTGTCGGCATGGGTGAAGATTATGAATGCCGATCGATTTGATCTTAAAATGAGTAAGGATAAGATGGCGTCTAACGCTTAAGTATAATGAAAAAAGCACCCTCCCATTCGCTTTAATTAGCGTTTGGGAGAGGTGCCTTTTTTTATATTGCATGAAATGATTTATTTCTTTTCTAGCCAGGTTACGCACTCGACGTGAGTAGTATGCGGGAACATATCAACCGGCTGAACTTCCTTCGTTTCAAATCCACCATCTTCTAAGATCCGTAGATCCCGAGCTAGCGTTGCCGGGTTACATGATACATAAACGACTTTCTCAGGCTTCATATCAATAATCGTTTGAAGTAGCGCTTCGTCACACCCTTTACGTGGTGGATCAACGACGATGACGTCAGGCTTTATGCCCTGCTCTTTCCAGGCTGGGATGACGTTTTCTGCTTCACCAACCGCAAATTCTGCGTTTGTAATGCCGTTTAGCTCAGCATTACGTTTCGCATCTTCAATCGCTTCTGGTACGATTTCAACTCCGTACACCTGCTTCGCTTTTTGAGCAAGGAAAAGTGAAATGGTTCCGATACCGCAATAAGCATCGATGACCGTTTCATTCCCAGTCAGACCAGCGTATTCAAGCGCCTGATCGTAAAGCACTTTCGTTTGATCCGGGTTTACTTGATAGAATGAGCGAGCTGAGATGGCGAATTTTATGTCACCAATCGTGTCGTAAATGTATGGTGATCCCCATAGGACGCGGGTTTCGTCACCGAAAATCACGTTTGTGCGCTTCGGATTCACGTTTTGAACGATCGATTTCACTTTCGGAAGTTGCTCTGTGATGTCTTTGATGATGTTCTTGCGATTTGGTAAGTCTTTGTTTTTCGTTACGATCACAACCATAATGTCATCCGTTTGCTTTCCGTATTTTGCAACAACGTGTCTAAGCGTTCCGCGATGTGAGCGCTCGTCGTATGCACGGATGCCGTACTTCTCAGCAATTTCTTTCACAACGTGTAGAACCTCATCGTTCTCCTGCTCCTGAATGAGGCACTGGTCCATATCAATAATCTGGTGACTGCGCTGTTGGTAGAAGCCTGCAACGATTTTACCGTTCTGTTCACCAACTGGAACCTGCGCTTTATTGCGGTAGCGCCATGGGTCTTCCATGCCAAGAACAGGATGAACAGGTACATCAATTTTCGCAATACGCTCCATCACGTCTTGAACTTGCTTGTGCTTGAATTTTAGCTGGCTATCATACGTAATGTGCTGTGTTTGACAGCCGCCACACTGATAGAAAATCGGACACGGCGGCGTGTTGCGGTCTTCGCTCTCCACTTTGACATCCAGCAGCTTAGCGAAGCCATAGCCTTTCTTCGTCTTGATCACTTTTACGCTCGCGGTTTCTCCGGGAATGCCATACGGGACGAAAAGCGTGTATCCATCTATTTTCGCGACGCCTGCCCCGTCATGGGAAAGGTCTCTGAATTCTACTTCGACAACGTCATTCTTTTTTACAGGTACTTCTTGATTACTCATTAGGTTTCCGTCCTTTTCCGTTCGATTTCATGTACAAAAATTGTACCACAGTGTGAATGGATCGCGAAATGTAACAGCGCGGTGCTTTTTGCATGTGAGGCGAGCTTGATTTCATGGTTTATTGGCCAAAATGGAATTATATTGGCTAAACTCTCGATATATTGGCCAAATCTGAAATATATTAGCCAAAATCTATTTTTATTGGCTAAAACCGAATTCACAACCCGCTTCCCCTCATCCACAGAGAACAACAGAAAAAGCCAGAGCTCTCAGTCTCTGACTTCTCTCCTTCATTTCTACTCACCTGAAATGGCGCGCTTGTGCGCGGCTTCTTCTTCATTTGTATGTTTTTCGCTCGTTTCTTTCGGCACGATCATTGTAATATGACGGTATAAGTTCGTAAACTCGGCTGGAAGCGGGCCACCGTACTCGCCGTCCAGGTTCAGCTGCATTTTATCAACTGATTCTACTTTAATGTGGCTTGCTTTCTTATACACAACATTTGGATCATTAATATGATCACCGCGAAGTGCACTGCTTGCGATGCGAATGAATTCTGCGATGTTCGTCTTCTTTAAAATCATTAGATCGAACAGACCATCATTCAACGATGCATGTGGGGCTAGCTTCTCAAATCCGCCGATGGAGTTTGAGTTTGAAACAAGGAAAAGCATAATTTCACCTTCAAAAAGCTTACCGTCGTATTCAATCCTCGTTCTTGCAGGGCGAATCGATGGAAGCATCTCAATGCCTTTCATATAGTAAGCTAGCTGGCCAAGCATTGTTTTAAGCTTACTAGGCACTTCATATGTTAATTCAGTCAGGCGTCCGCCACCTGCGATATTGATGAAGTAATGCTCGTTCACTCGACCGATATCAATTGGCATTTCAAGACCATTGCACAGAACGTCCATCGCACCTTCAACTGTGCGCGGAACGCCAATCGCTCGTGCAAAGTCATTGGTTGTACCAACTGGAATAATCCCCATCTTCGGCCGATATGGCTGCTCGGCAATGCCATTGATCACTTCATAGATCGTCCCATCTCCCCCTGCCGCAATGACAAGATCAAAGCGTCGCTCGACGGCAATGCGCGCTGCTTCCGTCGCATCGCCTTCACAAGTGGTTGCATGGGCAGACGTCTCGTACCCATTTTTTTCAAGGCGTTCGAGGATATATGGTAGTGACCTCTTCACTTGTTCTCTTCCGGACGTTGGATTATAGATTAGTCTCGCACGTTTCATCCTTCATCATCCTATCTTCTCTATCTTAATTCTTCATGCAGAATGTTTATATTTCTTCAATCTTCAAGCGTATCAAAGCACGCGGCATTTTAAATGTCCTCGTTACTTATTTATATGATAGTCGCAAACAAAAAACGCCCACAATCTCGTGACCGTTTTCTTCCGCTTAACCTTCTGTTCTGATTATAGGCTTTTCCCTAAAAAAAAGCAAAGCCGAAAATAAGTGAATAAGGTGAACATACTCAAACTCCTCTTTAGACATAAAAAAACCCTCCACTTGGGAGGGTTTCGCCATTTAGCGTTTATCCATTTCTTCTACAATCAGCTTGTTAACCATTGGAGGATTTGCTTTTCCTTTGGTTGCTTTCATCACTTGACCAACGAGGAAGCCGATAGCACGGTCTTTCCCGTTTTTGTAGTCTTCAATGGATTGTTCGTTCTCATCAAGAATACCTGACACGATAGAACGAAGCTCGCCTTCATCAGAAATCTGTACAAGACCTTTGTCTTTAACGATCTGTTCAGGATCTCCGCCTTTTTCAATAAGGTCTTTGAATACTTTCTTCGCGATCTTCGAAGAAATTGTTCCCTTTTCAATAAGAGAAATCAGTTTCCCTAATCCTTCTGGAGTAAGAGCCACTTCGTCAATTTCTTTATAGTTCGCATTCAAGTAAGCCGATACTTCACCCATTAACCAGTTTGAAGTCTGTTTTGGATCAGCACCCTGGCCAATGGCAACTTCAAAGAAATCGGACATTTTCTTGGATTGAGTAAGCACCATCGCATCGTACTCAGGAAGATCATATTCCTTCACATAGCGCTCACGACGAGCGTCTGGAAGCTCAGGAATGTCCGCACGAACGCGGTCCATCCATTCTTTATTAATCGCTAGACGAACAAGGTCTGGTTCTGGGAAGTAGCGGTAGTCGTCAGATCCTTCTTTTACACGCATTAAGATCGTTTTCTTACCAGCTTCGTCGTAACGACGCGTTTCCTGGCCGATCACATTTCCTGCAAGAAGTTCTTTCTCCTGACGCACTTCTTCATATTGAAGACCTTTCTGTACGTTAGCGAACGAGTTCAAGTTTTTAAGCTCTGTTTTCGTACCAAACTCTTCTTGACCATATGGACGAAGAGAAAGGTTCGCATCACAGCGAAGAGATCCTTCTTCCATTTTACAGTCAGACACTTCCGTATATTGAAGAATCGCTTTAAGCTTCTCAAGGTAAGCATACGCTTCTTCTGGCGTACGGATATCCGGCTCAGATACGATCTCAACAAGAGGCGTACCCTGACGGTTGAAGTCAACAAGAGAATGGTTCTCGCCATCAACGTGCGTGAGTTTACCAGCATCTTCCTCGAGGTGAAGACGTGTAATACCGATACGTTTTGTTTTGCCATTTACTTCAATATCAATCCATCCGTTTTCACCAATTGGCTTATCATATTGAGAGATCTGATAGGCTTTCGGGTTATCTGGATAGAAATAGTTTTTACGGTCAAACTTCGTATCTTCAGCGATTTCACAGTTCAATGCCATTGCCGCACGCATTGCAAAATCAACGGCCTGTTCGTTCATGACTGGAAGAACACCAGGATGGCCGAGACAGATCGGGCAAACGTTCGTGTTAGGCGGCGCACCGAAATTCGTTGAACAATTACAGAAAATCTTTGTGTTTGTCTTCAGTTCTGAGTGAACTTCCAGACCAATAATAGTTTCAAAATTCATTTTCAGTCGTCACCCCTTACAGCTCTGGTTTAGCCTTATGATGATCCGTTGCTTGCTCATACGCATGAGCAACGCGATAAACGGTCTTCTCATCAAAGTGCTTTCCGATTATTTGAAGTCCAACAGGTAGGCCATTTGATAAACCACATGGTACGGAAATCGCAGGAACGCCTGCAAGGTTAACCGGGATTGTGAGAATATCATTCGCATACATTGTTAGCGGGTTATCAATCTTCTCGCCTACTTTAAAGGCTGGAGTTGGCGTTGTAGGTCCGATAATCACATCATAGTCTTCGAACACTTTTTCAAAATCGTTCTTGATCAGCGTACGAACTTTTTGTGCTTTCTTGTAATAAGCATCGTAGTAACCAGAGCTAAGAGCAAACGTACCAAGCATGATGCGTCGCTTCACTTCGTCCCCAAAGCCTTCGCTTCTTGTTTTCTTATAAAGATCAATCAGGTTCTCTGCTTCAGCACGAACGCCATAGCGTACGCCGTCAAAGCGAGCCAGGTTTGCTGATGCTTCTGAAGAAGAAAGAAGATAGTATGTTGCTACTGCATATTTTGAGTGCGGAAGCGATACTTCTTCCCACGTTGCGCCAAGTTCTTCAAGCTTTTTAAGTGACTGAAGGACGCTGTTCTTCACATCTTCATCTACACCTTCAGCAAGGTACTCTTTCGGTACAGCAATTCGAAGACCTTTCACATCACCTGTTAGACTTGAAAGATAATCTGGAACGTCAACGTTCGCTGATGTTGAATCCATCTTGTCATGACCGGCAATCGATTGAAGAAGATAAGCGTTATCTTCTACTGTGTTCGTAATGGGGCCAATTTGATCAAGTGATGATGCAAAAGCAATTAGTCCAAAACGAGAAACTAGTCCGTACGTAGGCTTTAGTCCAACAACACCACAAAAGGCAGCTGGTTGACGGATCGAACCACCTGTATCAGAACCAAGAGAAAAGAATACCTCTCCAGCCGCAACAGAGGCAGCTGACCCACCGCTTGATCCGCCCGGTACATAATCTGTATTCCAAGGGTTACGCGTGCCGAAATAACCAGAGTTCTCATTCGAAGAACCCATCGCGAACTCGTCCATATTCAATTTGCCGACAGTAATCGTTTCCGCTGCATTTAAGCGTTCAACCACCGTTGCATTATGTAATGGTTCAAAGTTACTTAGAAGCTGACTTGACGCTGTTGTGCGTAGTCCTTTCGTAACGATGTTATCTTTCACACCGACAGGGAGACCAAAGAGAAGTCCTCTTGCCTCTTCGGTACCGAGCTTTTCATCAAGCGCTTTTGCCGCTTGCATGGCACCTTCTTCATTTAACGTCATGAACGCTTTTACCTTTTCGTCGACCGTTTGAATGCGATCAAACGAAGTTTGAACAAGTTCACTGACGGATAACTCTTTCTTATGAAGCAAGCTGTGAAGCTCACTTATGCTTTTATCAAACAAGGACGTTGCCTCCCTTACTCAAATATTGATGGAACTTTTACTTGACCGTTGGCTTGATCCGGTGCATTCTTCAATGCTTCCTCACGCGTTAGCCACGGCTGTACTTTGTCTTCACGCAGTACATTTTTCAAATCAAGAACGTGCGTTGTAGGCTCAACGTTCTCTGTATCTAATTCATTTAGCTGCTCCGCCATAGAGATAATGTCATCAAGCTGAGTTGTAAATTTTTCGACCTCTGCCTCATCCATTTCTAGTCTAGCGAGATTGGCTACATGCTTAACCTCTTCTTTGGTAATTCTGGACATCACTTTCACCTCCACAAATTTCGAACAACCTGCAATATATAGATGATACCAAAAATAAGCTTCATTAAGCAACAGAACGCTGTCTGTTCCAATTTTAAACAAACGTTTGATTAATCCGACTTAATCAAACGTTTGTTTAACGAGTGTTTGGACATTAGCCTCAATCAATCATTCCCATTCTTAATTCTATAAAAAAGACTCACCCCCAAATGGGATGAGTCTCTGAGTAAAGCTAATTAGAATTTAGACGTTTTTGCCGCTTCGAATTCAGCTTCAATTTCTTCACCTGGCTCTTTACCAACAAAGCTGAATGCCATTACAGCAATCCATGCCAGGATAAAGCCTGGGATTAATTCATAAAGATCGAACAGTCCACCTGATAGTTGAGCCCATAAGATAACAACTACGGCACCAGTGATAATACCAGCAAGTGCACCATTACGGGTCATGCGTTTCCAGAATAGACTTAAGATAATAACAGGTCCAAATGCGGCACCAAAACCAGCCCACGCATAACTTACAAGATCAAGAACACTGCTATCAGGGTTATAAGCAAGTAGGATGGCAAGTAACGCAATACCTAGGACAGCAATACGACCTACCCATACAAGCTCAGTTTGGCTTGCATTTTTACGAAGAATCGCTTTATAAAAGTCCTCCGCAACAGCACTTGAAGATACAAGTAGCTGAGAATCAATTGTACTCATGATCGCAGATAGGATTGCAGCTAGTAAGAAGCCGGATACCCATGGATTAAAGAGTACTTGAGTAAATTCGATAAAGACGGTTTCAGAGTTCGGAAGTCCAGCATCAAAATAGGCAATACCGATGAAACCAGTAAAGATTGCACCAAACAGAGAAAGAACCATCCATGACATACCAACAAGGCGTGCTTTAGGAATTTCTTTCGAAGATTTAACTGCCATAAAACGAGTAATAATGTGAGGTTGTCCAAAGTAACCAAGTCCCCAACCAAGTAGAGAAATAATTCCCATGAAACTCATACCAGTAAAGATATCTAGGTAAGTTGTATCCGTTGCACCAACTTGATTAACTGTTTCATTCCAGCCACCCATTTCATTTAGGGCAACAATTGGAACGACAACTAGTGCAAGGAACATAAGTATTCCCTGGAAGAAATCTGTCCAGCTTACCGCTAGGAAACCACCGAGGAACGTATATGAAATAATAACAATTGCACCGATCCACAATGCGCTTTCATAGCTCATTCCGAACGAGCTTTCAAACAGGATTGCGCCCCCAACAAGACCTGAAGACGTATAGAACGTAAAAAATACAAGAATAACAATTGCTGAGATCACACGAAGTGCTTTCGATCCATCACGGAAACGATTCTCAAGGTAATCTGGAACCGTTATTGAATCATTCGCTACTTCAGTATAGCGACGAAGGCGTGATGCAACAAATTGCCAGTTCAAGTAAGCTCCGATTGCGAGCCCAATCCCAATCCAAATTTGACTCATACCGCCTGCGTACATTGCACCAGGTAGTCCTAGTAAGAGCCAGCTACTCATATCTGATGCGCCTGCACTTAATGCGGCCACAGATCCACCTAATCTTCTTCCTCCAAGTACATAATCGGACAAGTTACTTGTCATTCGGTATGCAATTAATCCGATTGCGAGCATACCCACAAGATAAACAATAAACGTAACTAACGTTGGCGTTTCAATACCCATCGAGTACTATTCTCTCCTTTCGGTAAAAAAAGTTATTATTGATAATACGACTAATAAAGGCATTGGTATAAGTAACCAGAACCATGTTGCGGTAGTTAAGGTGTATTCCACACTTTCACCCCCTTCAAAGTCAATATTCACAGCTATGCATTTTTCCTGTGAATTCAAATTATTGATGTAGACCATTAGTCCTTTTCAAACCAATGATTACTATATCACAAAATATTTTTCAGAACAATTAAAATATTATAAGATAAACTTTTTAATGAATAAAAATTCACTAAAGGAGTTTATTTCCTTCTTTTAGCAACTTTTATGTCATAAGTATTCAAGAAAATTTATTTAAATAAGTTGCTGATTGTGTGATGCTTCGACATACTTTAGTAACATTTACCCACCTTTTTGTAATGTTAACCTCCGAATTGAAATATTTTTTTATAGATTGCCGCGTTTCTCTTCTTTTCATACCGTTTTAAATGTTCAATTCCCAACTTATTTTTCGTCCTATATTGAGTTCCTCACCAGGAACGAAATAAATCGGAAAGGTTACTGTTTGCAAAACGTAATGATTACGATATAATGAGTGGCAGAGAAACTTAGGGAAGGGAAAATCGCTTATGAAAAATCGCTTTTTAACAGTAGCATTCTTACTATCTATATCTACGCTTGTCCTAGTCGGTTGTGGTCAAGAGCCAGACACAAATGCGGATGGAAAGCTAAGTATTTATACAACACTTTATCCTCTTGAATATTTTGCTGAACGAATTGGCGGAGAACATGTAACCGCTGAATCCATCATTCCTCCTGGCAGTGACGCACATAGTTTCGAGCCAACGACGAAAACAATGACAGAGTTAGCTGAATCCGATTTATTTATCTACAATGGAGCAGGCATGGAAGGATTTGCTGATGCAGCTAAAGATACCTTGAAAAATGAAGACGTCATGACGCTTGAATCCGCTGAAGGAATTCACTTTGATGAAACAATAGAAGAACATGAGGAACATGCTGATGAAGAAGGAGAGCATGAAGAACATGCTGATGAAGAGCACGCCGATCACGATCATGGCGATGTGAATCCACACATTTGGATTGATCCAACCCTCGCTATCCAGCAGGCCGAAAATATTAAACACGCACTTATAGAAATTAATCCTGACAATAAGAAAACATTTGAGTCTAATTTTGAAACATTAGAAGAAGAGCTATTAGCTCTAGATAAAGAATTCCGTGAAATGGCTGACAGTGCACCGAAAAAAGAGTTCCTTATTTCGCACGATGCCTATAGCTACTGGGAAAGTCGCTATGGACTTAAACAATTAAGTGTATCTGGCCTTTCACCATCTCAAGAACCTACGCAAAAACAGTTAGAAGATATCATTGAAACAGCTAAAAGTTACAATTTGAAGTATATGCTTTTTGAACAAAATGCTACGCCAAAGCCAGCAAAAGCAGTTCAACAAGAGCTTGGCCTTGAGACGCTTCGCATTCATAACCTCTCTGTCTTAACAGAAGAAGATATCGAAAATGATGAAACTTATTTCACTTTAATGGAACAAAACATTCAAACACTAGAAAAAGCTCTATCAGAATAGCAAAAGCCCTCCCGTTGTCTCGGGAGGGCTTTATTTTTATTGATAAATATGAACAAACGGTTCTTCTTCGTTAGGATCCTTCACAATCAAACTTTCTGTTTCCCCGTTGCTTGTGATATAGATCGAGACAGGTAAATCTTGAGGAAATGTATCATTACGCTTTTTAACAAGTCCATTTACAAACTGGGTGAACGAAATCACTTCAGATTTGCTATAGAACTGAATTGGAATCTCAATCTTTAATTGAGAAAGTTCGTCTTGTTTATAGAAGCCGGTTCCAATGACTCCTACAAAGTTCGGAAAGAAATCTTGTATTTCACGTGTGAAGTCATCAAACTTCTCAGCTTCCGCTGGATATTCCTCATCAGCGGCAGATGAAGGAAATGCAATGTACTTTTCATTTAAATCTTTCCATGACTCAGGGCTAGATTTACCTTTCTCTACAATCGTGCTTGCCACGAAGTTACCTGGGACAACCGATTGTCGTGGCTGCTCTAAGAAGAGCGTAAACATGATTGGGACGTCATGCTCGGCTCGAATTTTCTCAACGATTGGTTTAATTGATTCTTTTGCCTTTGCAACCACTTCATCTTTATCTAACTTTACCGAACCGGTATACTTCAAACCATTTTCATCAAGAACCGAGTAAGGATATTCAGAATAAAGCGATAAGGCAATCGAAACTCCGCCTAGCTGCAATTCTTCATCTTTGTTCTGAACATAATAATCCTGTTCATGAATATAAGAGAGGAATTTAGGGTTTTTCTTTTCAGCTTCAATTACTTGCTCGTATTGTGCAGGGTTTTCTTCCACACCGAGCTGCGGATTAAGCCCTACATTTACTTCCTTCTCATCATCTTTCTCAGCTTCTTCCTTTGTTACACCGTTATCACGATACAGCCAGCCATGGATTTGCTCTGTATCAAAAAGCTGTCCTTCTTTAAAGAAATATTTATCAGGATCAAATTGTTCTTGAGAAAGTCGAATCAATCCCATTTCAAGTGCATCTACATCAAGACGGTTATCAACACCAGCCGTAATTAATCCTCTAACTTGTGAAGTATCAAGAGAATTTTTTTCCCCATCTTTATCTAACACCGAACGATAATACGTCTCTGAAGTTTTTATATCTTCACTTACAATCATTTCTTCACTTTCTTCGCCTTCTGAGTCATTCACCTTTACTGTATCGTCCTGCTCGCCCTTCATAAAACTCGGAACACAACCGGATAATACGAGCGAAAGAGCCATGATACTAACGATGAACGTTTGCTTCTTTGGCATTAATTTCCTCTCCTCATTCGTTTAACTCTTCAACGAACCTGTTCTCACTCCATACGTCAATACCAAGTGACTCTGCCTTCTCGAGCTTCGAGCCAGCATCTTCCCCAGCAATCACAAGGTCTGTGCTTTTACTGACACTTCCTGTTACCTTTGCACCTAGTTCTTCTAACTTCTTTTTCGCTTCCCCACGACTTAACTGTTCAAGTTTACCGGTTAAAACAACTGTTTTCCCTGCAAAAACAGAGTCAATTTCTTCAATTGAAACTGGCTTAGGGCCTTTATAAATCATGTTAACACCAGCATCTTTTAACTCATCAATAAGCTCATGAACTTCTTCATTTTGGAAGTATCGTACAACAGAATCAGCCATTTTTTGCCCAACTTCATTAATTGCTTCAAGATCTTCTATGCTTGCTTGGACAAGACTTTCCATTGAGCCAAATTGCTGTGCAAGTGTTCTTGCCGCTTTAGCCCCTACATGACGGATTCCAAGACCAAACAACAGCTTCTCTAATGAATTATCTTTTGACACTCTAATTGCTTCAAGTAGATTGGAAACTGATTTTTCTCCCATTCGCTCAAGTTCAATAAGCTGACCATGAGTGAGCTGATAAATATCAGCTACATCGTGAATTAATTCCTCACGAAAGAGCTGCGTAATGACCCGCTCGCCCAAGCCATCAATATTCATCGCATTACGTGAAACAAAATGAATTAATCCTTCACGGAGCTGCGCTGGACATTTGGGGTTAATACACCGAAGCGCAACCTCTTCATCCAGTCGAACAAGATCACTTTCACACTCTGGGCATTGCTCAGGCATAGAAAAGGCCTTCTCATCTCCTGTGCGACGCTCTTCTAGAACAGAAACAACTTCAGGAATAATGTCTCCTGCTTTTTTAATAACAACATAGTCACCAATTTTTATATCTTTTTCGCGAATCAAATCCTCGTTATGAAGAGACGCCCGCTGTACGGTCGTTCCTGCAACGAGAACTGGTTCTAATACCGCTGTTGGGGTTACAACACCGGTTCTCCCTACGTTTAGTTCAATATCCCGTAGTTGCGTGACCACCTCTTCAGCAGGAAACTTATAGGCAATCGCCCAACGGGGACTCTTCGCTGTAAATCCGAGCTCTTCCTGCTGATTAAGTGCATCTACTTTCACAACGATCCCATCAATTTCATAGGAAAGGTCAGGGCGTTTCTCTGACCATCCACCTATAAAATCAATCACATCATCAATCGTGTTACATCGCTTCCATTCTGGATTGGTTTTAAACCCAAGCTCCTTGAGAAAATCAAGGCCATTGGAATGAGAGCTAATTTCTCTCCCATCAACCGTACCAACACCATAGACAAAAATAGAAAGGTTACGACTAGCAGCAATTTTAGGATCAAGTTGACGTAAAGAACCAGCTGCTGCATTTCGAGGGTTAGCAAAAAGATCCTGCTCATTCTTCTCCCGTACTTCATTTAATTTCATGAAGGATGGCTTTGGCATATAAGCTTCGCCACGAACCTCCATGCTCACATTTTCTCGTAAACGTAAAGGGATCGCAGGAATGGTTTTAAGGTTCTGAGTAATGTCTTCGCCTACAGTACCATCTCCTCGCGTTGCACCCCGAACGAGACCACCATCTTCGTAGATAAGTGAGACCGCGAGACCATCTATTTTTAATTCGCATACATATGAAAAGTTTTCGCCAATTCGATCGCGTACACGTCGGTCGAAATCTTTCAGGTCTTCTTCTCCAAAGGCATTCCCAAGGCTTAGCATCGGCACTCTGTGTTCAACTTTTTGGAAGCCTTCTAGCGGAGGACCGCCGACGCGTTGTGTTGGCGAATCATCTGATTTAAGCTCTGGGTTCTCTTCTTCTAAATTCAATAGTTCGTTCATCATCCGATCATATTCGGCATCCGGGACGCTCGGCTGATCAAGAACATGGTACTCGTAGTTGTATTGATTTAAGAGCTGACGAAGCTCTTCGATGCGCTTATGCTTTTCTTCCATCGTCAAACCTCACCTTCTAAAATGACTATTGCTTTTCAATTGGCGCAAATTTTGCTAACAAGCGCTTGATTCCAACTGGATTTGGGAATGCAATATCAAGCTCAGTCGAATCGCCATCACCTTTCACGCTAACAACCGTTCCAACTCCCCACTTGCGGTGGCTCGCTTTGTCTCCTACCTTCCAGTCCAGTGAATCTCCGCCTGTTGAAGTCAGCTGAGGGCGTCTCGGTGTTTTAGGAGTAGCAGGTCTTGAAGAAGGTCGAGAACTTGTCCCTCCAAACGGTGTTGCAGGTTTTTCCTGTCCTTGCTTTTCAAGTAATTCTTCTGGAATTTCACCAATGAAGCGAGAGACAGGATTCGCATTCGTTTTCCCGTAAAGCGTTCGAAGACGAGAATTTGTTAAAAACAATTCTTCTTCTGCCCTTGTAATACCTACGTAAGCAAGTCGGCGTTCTTCTTCCATTTCTTCTTCCTCAAATAGGGAGCGACTATGCGGAAACACGCCTTCTTCCATCCCGATAAGGAAAACGACCGGGAACTCCAAGCCTTTCGCTGAGTGAAGAGTCATGAGCGTAACAGCTTCCTTTTGCTCGTTTTCATCCTCATCCAACTTATCAATATCTGCAACCAAGGCGAGGTCCGTTAGAAAAGCAATCAAGCTCTTGTCTTCACTTGCTTTCTCAAACTCCTGCGTTACAGAAAGAAATTCATCAATATTTTCAAGTCGGGTTTGTGATTCAATCGTGTTCTCGTTTCGTAGTGCATCTCGATAGCCCGATTTATCAATCACTTCTTCAACAAGTTCAGATACCGCTAAATATTCCTGCATTTGCGACCAGTTGGCCATTTGATTACCAAACGTTTTAAGAGACTTCGTAAAACGGGCACTTAAGCCAATCTGTTCAACCTCTTGAAGCGCTGTAAAGATAGAAATATCTTGATTAGCTGCATATTGCGCTACCTTGTCCATAGTCGATGCACCGACACCGCGCTTTGGAACATTGACGATTCTAAGTAAGCTAATATCGTCATCGGGGTTTGCAATAAGACGAAGATAGGCAAGAACGTCTTTAATTTCTTTACGATCGTAGAACTTTGTACCGCCGACAATGTTGTAATGAATGTTCGACTTATTTAAAATTTCCTCAATCACTCGAGACTGTGCATTCGTCCGATAAAGAATCGCAATTTGTGCATTCGTTCGCTTTCCGCTATTCACCATATCAAGGATTTTCCCTGTTACAAAGCGACTCTCATCATGTTCATCATTGGCTTGATAATACGTAATGTGCGGGCCATCATCATTATCGGTCCATAATTTTTTAGGTTTTCGATTCATGTTGTTTTCAATCACTACATTCGCCGCTTGGAGAATTTTCTTTGTCGAACGATAGTTTTGCTCAAGGAAGATCGCACGTGCACTTGGATAGTCTTTTTCAAACGAGAGGATATTTTGAATATCAGCCCCGCGCCAGCGATAGATCGACTGATCGGAATCACCTACTACGCATAGGTTTTGATATTTCTCAGCCATTAATTTGACAAGGACATATTGTGCTTTGTTCGTATCTTGATACTCGTCCACATGAATGTACTGAAATTTGCGCTGATAGAATTCCAGCACTTCTGGCACCTTTTTAAAGAGCGTAATGGTTCTCATAATCAAGTCATCAAAGTCGAGCGCCTGGTTTTTACGAAGCTGCTTTTGATATTGTTCATATGCATCCGCAACAACACTTTCATACGGTCCTTTGGCGTTTGCTTTATAGTCTTCCGGCGTTTCTAGTTCATTCTTTGCAGAGCTAATACTTCCTAAAATTCCTCGCGGCTCAAATTTCTTAGGATCGACGTTTTGTTCCTTCAAAATTTTCTTAATCACCGTCAACTGGTCACCAGAATCAAGAATTGTAAAGTTCCGATTAATGCCAATGCGATCCCCGTCTCTTCTTAAAATACGGACACACATCGAGTGGAACGTTGAAATCCAAATGTCTTCGGCAACCGGGCCTGTAATGGAATTCACTCGTTCTCTCATTTCTCGCGCTGCTTTATTTGTAAAGGTAATCGCAAGGATGTTCCATGGAGAGACTTGTTTCTCAACAAGAAGGTACGCGATTCGATGCGTGAGCACTCTCGTTTTTCCACTGCCTGCTCCAGCCATAATTAAAAGCGGTCCATCCGTGTGCTTGACCGCTTCCTGTTGTTCGGGGTTTAATCCGTTTAATAACTTATCAACTATTCGTTGCATGTTTTCGCACTCCTCGCAAACGTATGTTCTTATATCTTATTTTACCTGATCGATAGGAGAGAATCAATTTCCTTTCACAGCAGCAACCGTTTTAATCGCTTGTTTGATATTATCGTAAATAATATTCCCAACAATAACAGTATCTGCAGAAGCAGCCATTTCTTTTGCTTTCTCCGGCGAATCAATTCCTCCACCGTAGAAAAGTTTCGTCTCATCAAGAACGCGGCTTACCTTCTGAACAAGTTCTTTATCTCCATAGGTTCCACTGTATTCCACATAAAAAATCGGCAGTTTGAACATCTTTTCTGCCATTCGCGCATAAGCAAGTACATCTTCTTCATCAAGATTAGTATGAGCAGAAGTTAACTGAGCAACCTTAGAATCCTGATTGAGAATACAGTACCCCTCCATAATGATTTCATCCCAATTCATAATCTCACCAAACTCTTTTACAGCTTCATGATGCAAACCCGTTACCCAACGACTGTCTTCCGTATTCAACACGGTTGGAATAAAATAAAAATCAAATCCTGGGGTCACTGCTTCCACAGTCGACACCTCAAGAGCACATGGTACCGCGTAACGACGAATTCTAGCAAGTAAATCTAACGTCCGATCAAGCGTCACACCATCACTACCACCAACAATCACCGCATCCGTCCCAGACTCACAAATCGCCTCAAGATCATAATCTTCAATCTCCTTATTCGGATCCAGCTTAAACACATGCTTCCACTCTAGAAAATCAAACATCCTAACCCTTCCTCCCACTTTTCCTCATAAATTGGATTATATCAAAGAATACCTGAAAAGCGGAAGTGGGCGTTTAGACTCGAAAGGCACTGGAACCTTTCAAATTGAACACGGTCTTTGTGTTCGAGTTGAAAGGTGAAGTGACCGAGAGTCTGCCCACTGCAGCTGGATCAATGAAAAGCGGAAGTGGGCCCGTTTAAATCTGCAGGATGTTGGAGCCCATGAGACTGAGACGCTTTTTGTCTCATTCGATTGGGCGAAACAGCCGGAAGATTTGGCCTACTGCAGCTGGATCAATGAAAAGCGGAAGCGTCCGTTTAGCCTCGACAAGCGCTGGAGCCCCCCAAATTGAACACGTGAATACCACCGCGCCATATTCCCGCGATTTTCTTAATAATTCCGCGAAATCGAACCTTTTTTCCGCGATTCCTTTAATAATTCCGCGAAATGGCTAAACTGCATTACAGAAACCCTCAAACCAAAACAAAAATGAGCCGGAATCCGGCTCATTTTTCTACTCGTTATTATGGACGCGATCAAGCGTCATTTGATAGCCGTCGTTTCCATAATTTAAACTACGCTTCACTCTGGAAATCGTCGCTGTGCTTGCGCCTGTTTCCGTTTCAATTTTATGATACGTAAACCCTTCACGAAGCATTCTTGCTACTTCCAATCGCTGAGCGAGAGATTGTATTTCGTTCACAGTCGCTAAATCGTCAAAGAATAAATAACACTCTTCTAGATCTTTTAATGAAAGAATCGCTTCAAACAATTGGTCCAGTGTTTTACCTCGAAGTTTATCAATTTGCATTATACATCCACTCTCCTTACTTCATTCTGTATCGGTCTATGTTTTCTATTCTGCACTCATCATGATGCGCTATTATTCCACTTTGCGTTCATTTTAACAATTGAACGTGAGAAATTCACGTGCTTTACTTCATTAAGGATTTACTTTGTTATAGTTTAACGCATTATCGAAGGAAAAAGTACCATTTTTCTCTTTACATCATAAATTCCTTGCTGCGTCAATCGTATAAAAGGTAAATGCGTCGAAGAGAAGAACAGCAAGCTATAAACCGGATCTTTGTATGAATAGCCTCTATTCTCAAGTTCTTGGATCATTTGTTTTTCCTTTGTAATCAATTCTTCAAGCGGAAGATCGGACATTTTCCCCATCAGAGGTAATTGGATTTCGGAAATAACTTCTCCGTCTTCAACAAGTGAGATACCTCCACCAATTTCATTAATTCGATTAAAAGCCGTCATCATATCTGCTTTACTTTTACCGATAAGAATAAAATCACCCGTGTTCGAAAAACTACTGGCAAAACCTTTCACTCGATTCGCGAAACCTTTAATGATCGTATTTACCCGCCATTTCCCTTCGCGACTAAGGAGCATGATAAAGCTTTCATCTGATTCTGCCGGAAGCTCGTCTACGGACGTTTCAACAGATAAGTTATACGGCTTTGTAATCACCGCATTCATCATTTCCATTCCTGCTGGACCTGAAAACGTTAAATCATTAGGCTGTATTTTCCAATTATTATTAAGTGGAGTAAGCCCATGCTTTTCCCAATCAAAAGACCAGTCCTGGTCCATTTCTTCTCCATCACACTTTAACCATTGCCCACCCGCAAGTACGGCAACGGGAAGGGGCTTTTCTTTTGATTCAAGGATATTAATATGAGCGACTCTACCCGGTGCTATCATACCATGCGTATCGCTTATTCCGTAGTGGTTTGCCACATTATATGACACCATTGAATACGCATCTTCTGCACTTACTCCTTTCTCAAGCGCCATTTCAATTAACTTGTCCGTCGTGCCATTTTCTAAGAAGGAAGGCGTTGAGCCATCTGTATTCATCATCACTCGCTCAAAGGAAGTGACCCCTTTTTTTAGTAAAGATTCCAGAATGACAGGAAGATCTGGCCTGATCGAAGAATAACGAAGTGATGTCATCATACCCATCTCTAAACGGCGCAAGGCCTCTTCACCCGTCATCGCTTCATGATCACATGAAACACCCAACAGTCCCATCTTTGTTAATGTGGCAAGAGAGGCACCCGGCAAATGACCTTCAACAGGCTTACCAAGTCTTCGCGTCTCTTGCATCCATTCTAGAATTTCATCATCTCCACTAAGTACATCAGGCCATGCGGTCAGTTCCCCGCCTTGAATGACTAATGGGTGCGCAAGCCATTCCTTCATCAATTTATTTGTAATCATATCTTCATCTAACAGCTTTGTTTGCGAATCATATCGTGCCCACCAATACATGGAAACAGGAAACTGATCAAGCTCTTCGATTAATGTAAGCGCTTTCTCTTTTGGTAAACCTAGAAGTAAAAGAAGGTTGTCATTCATCATTGTCGTCGTTCCCCGCTGAGATGTATATCGCGCAAGAGTAAGGGGATTATATAGTTGAAATGGGTGTGCATGTGGTTCAATGTAACCTGGTACAAGGCATCGGCCTTCGCAATCAATCCATTCAGTCGATGGATGCTTTTCAGGTAGATCATCGCCTACGTACACAATCCGATCTTCATATACCCATATATTAGATGTCACCCATTTTTTTAATCCGTGATTCAAATAAGTTGCATGATAGAAAACGATCGATGGAGGCAGTTCTCCAGACACAACTTGAACGTGTTGTCGTAATTGCTGCTTCGTCCATAAATTTTTTCTTTTCGCCATAACCATCACCCGCTTCAAGAAGTTTTCTTTATTTTAACATAATTTCGACACGTTGCTACTTTAGATTTGTGAATGAAGAAAGGAGATTTTCAAATGAAGCCAAATATTAGTATGTTAAATGCCTTTATTCGCTTAACAGCCGGTTTCACTCTGCTTGCCTATTCAACCGCCAAGCTTTCTAAAGAGGAGTCAAACTCAGCCTGGCTTCTCGCTGCTGTCGGTGCCATGAAGGTAGCAGAAGGTCATACGCGTTATTGCCCTGTCGTCGATCTTATGACGCATGATGAAACACGCGACCCAGATGAAACAGCACTTGAAAGAGTGATCAACCCTTCTTAAATCTTCACAAAAAAACTTCCCTATATTTAGGGAAGTTTTCTCTACCTTATTAAAAGGAGGTTTAGTTATGCTCGAGTATATAACAGATACCTGGTTAATTTACACGATGATCATTGGAAGTATTGTAGCGGTTGCGTTTGCCTACATTAGAAAGAAACGCGTGAAATAGCACGATGTCCAATGTCCGTTCGATAAAAACCGTCCGTAACATGAATATGTTCAAGTTCATTGTAAACAGATTCACTAGCCGCTTTCAAATCAACACCTGATGAAGCGACAAGAAGTACGCGACCACCGTCTGTTAGAAGGTGCTCTCTACTTTGTTTCGTTCCAGCGTGGAAAACAAGTGCCTCAGAACCAACATGGTCTAGCCCGGTAATGACCTTACCTTTTTCATAACTACCTGGATAGCCACCTGAAGCAACAACGACACCGATAACGGCTTGTTTACTCCATTCAAGCTTAGGTTCTTGTCCATCAAGAAGATCAAGAATCGCTTGAACGAAATCTGACGTCATTCTTGGTAAAACGACTTGCGTTTCCGGATCGCCAAATCGTGCATTGAATTCAATTACTTTTGGACCATCCGCCGTTAACATAAGTCCCGCATAGAGAATGCCTGTGAAGGAGCGACCATCCGTCTTCATTCCTTTAGCAGCCGGCTTCAAAATTGTCTCTACCGCATGATCAACAATATCTTGAGAGATTTGGGGCACAGGGGAATAGGCTCCCATCCCACCAGTGTTCGGTCCCTGATCACCATTGAAAGCCCGTTTGTGATCTTGCGAAATAACGAGTGGGTATACCCGTTCTCCTTCGACAAGAGCCATTAAAGAGAATTCCTCTCCTTCAAGAAATTCCTCCACTACAACACGTTCACTGGCAGCACCAAACTGGTTGTTCTCCATCATATCATGAAGACTTTCCAGCGCTTCCTTCAGTGACATCGCCACTACTACACCTTTACCCGCAGCAAGCCCATCTGCTTTTAAGACGGTAGGAGCGCCGACTTTTTCAACATAGGCTTTCGCTTCTGCATAGTCAGTAAAGGACTTAGAAAATGCGGTAGGAATACTGTTGGCAACCATTAGTTCTTTGGCGAACGTTTTACTTCCTTCAATTAAAGCTGCTTCCTTCTTTGGACCAAAGACGCGAAGTCCGGCCTCTTCAAAACGATTCACAATTCCAGCAAGTAGAGGTTGTTCAGGACCAACAAGTGTTAAATCAATGTTTTCCTTTTTCGCGAAGGCAACTAGCCCCTCATGATCACTCTCATCAATTGCTACAAGCTGGCTAACGTCTGTCATACCTGCGTTACCTGGAGCGACATAGACTTGATCGACAAGGCTGCTTTCTGCCGCTTTCCAGGCCATCACATGCTCGCGACCACCGCGGCCAATTACCAATACCTTCACTCGAAAAACCTCCTCTTAATGTTTGAAATGACGAATGCCAGTAAAGACCATTGTAATGCCATATTCATTCGCTTTCTTAATCGAATCCTCATCTCGGATCGATCCGCCAGGTTGGATGATCGCTGTCACACCAGCTCGTCCTGCTGCTTCAACCGTATCATCCATCGGGAAGAAAGCGTCTGAGCCCATTACCGATCCTTTACTCTGATCACCCGCTTGTTCAATCGCAATATTTGCCGCACCGACACGGTTCATCTGTCCAGCACCAATTCCGATTGTTTGATCATTTTTCGTTAATACAATCGCATTGGACTTGACGTGCTTCACAACTTTCCATGCTAGTTTGAGCGCTTCCCATTCTTCTTCTGTCGGTTCACGGTCGGTTGGTACGGTAATGTTCGCTTCGTCAAAACCATAACGATCTCGTTCTTGTAATAAAAGACCGCCATTTACTGATGTAAGCTGGTGTTCTACAGCAGGTGAAGCCGCGACATCTAGCTTTAATAGGCGAAGGTTCTTTTTCTTTGTTAACACAGCCAGAGCTTCTTCCGTAAATGAAGGCGCCATAATAATTTCAAGGAATATTTCTTTTAACTTAAGCGCCGTTGCTTCGTCCACTTCACGATTGATCGCAACAATGCCACCAAAAATAGACGTTGAATCAGCTTCATACGCTTTCTGATAAGCTTCGACAATCGTCTCCCCCGTACCTACGCCACAAGGGTTCATATGTTTAACAGCTACAACAGCTGGCTGATCAAATTCCTTCACAATATTTAGCGCTGCATTTGCATCATTAATGTTATTGTAAGAAAGCTCTTTCCCATTTAACTGCTCAGCTGAAGCAAGAGATGCCCCTTTGTACAATGGTTTTTTATAGAAAACAGCTTTTTGATGAGGATTTTCACCATAGCGAAGCGTTTGTTTGCGCTCAAAGGTTACCGTTAGTGATTCAGGCTCTTCTTCACCGGATTGAGCAGTTAAATATTCGGAGATCACAGCATCATAAGAAGCCGTATGACGGAATACTTTTGCTGCAAGTTCACGACGAAGAATTTCTGTTGTGTCGCCATTTTCTTCAACTTGACGTAAAACGCGGTTGTAGTCAGAAGGATCGACAACTACAGTAACATCCCGATGATTTTTAGCAGCGGAACGAAGCATTGTAGGTCCACCAATATCAATGTTTTCAATTGCTTCTTCATACGTCACGTCTGGTTTTGCGATTGTTTCCTGAAAAGGATACAAATTCACAACGACAAGATCAATCGGTTTGATATTAAGCTCTTTCAACTGTTCTTGATGAGCTTCATTATCACGCACAGCAAGAAGACCACTATGTACGTTAGGATGGAGTGTTTTTACTCGGCCATCAAGAATTTCTGGGAAACCAGTGACGTCTGAAATGCCAATCACATTAACACCGGCTTCTTCAAGGGCACGCTTTGTCCCACCTGTTGAGATCACCTCTACCCCTTTTTCCGCAAGTCCTTTTGCAAATGCTGTAATATCTGTTTTATCAGAAACGCTAATGAGTGCGCGTTTAATCGTCATGTGAACTCCTCCTACTATCTCTTGTTTTTTTCCTGAAGAAGGGAACGAATGACAGCTGGATACAAAAGGTGTTCAACGGCCTGAATTTTGTTTGCCAGGTCCTCTTTCGTATCTCCCTCATCAATTCGAACGCTGTCTTGATCAATAATTTTCCCTGTATCCATTCCCTCGTCCACGAAATGAACGGTAACACCTGTGATTTTAACCCCAGCTTCGAATGCTTGGCCAATCGCGTCTTTTCCTGGAAAAGACGGAAGGAGAGAGGGATGAATATTGATGATTCTTCCTTCAAAACCTTGAAGGAGCGTTGGACCAATTAACCTCATATAACCAGCAAGAACAATCCAATCAACACCCGCTTCGTTCAATTGTTGAAGAATGAAGTTTTCAAAATCAGCTTTTGAGTCATATGATTTAGGATAAAAGGAAAGGACAGGAATGCCAAAGCGTTCTGCCCTTTTTTCAACTTTTGCTCCAGGACGGTCGCATACAACAAGAGCAACTTCAGCCTCTAATTGTCCTTTTTCAATGGCTGCGGCAATCGCTTCGAAGTTCGAGCCGCTTCCAGATGCGAATACGGCTAGCTTCTTCACGACAGGTCACCGCCTCCAAATTCAATTCCTTCTCCTTTGACTACGCGCCCAATCATATAAGCTCGTTCGCCATCCTGTTCAAGAGCTTTAATGACATTAACAGCCTCATCTTCCGGCACAGCAAGTACCATACCTACACCCATATTAAATGTTGTAAACATTTCCTTACGAACAAGATTGCCTTTCTTTTCGATTAAATCAAAGATTGGCGGAATCGGCCATGAACCATAATCAACTTGAGCTGCCAGTCCTTCAGGAAGCATACGCGGAATATTCTCTTCAAAACCACCGCCTGTTATATGGGCAATTCCATTCACAGTGTGTGATTTAAGAACATTTAAAACCGGTTTAACATAAATACGCGTTGGGGCAAGCAACGTCTCTCCAAGCGTTGAATCAAGCTCTTCATATGAGGTTGCAAGATCCATCTTATGATCTTTCAGCAACACTTTACGTACAAGGGAAAAACCGTTGCTGTGAATGCCGTTTGAAGCAAGACCGATTAGGACATTTCCTTCTTTCACATTCTCTGTCGTAATCAGCTTCGACTTTTCAACAGCTCCCACAGTAAACCCAGCAAGATCATAGTCGTTTTCTTGATACATATCAGGCATTTCCGCTGTTTCTCCACCAATTAAGGCACAGCCTGCCTGTGAACAGCCTTCTGCCACACCCTTTACAATTTCCTCGATTCGCTCTGGTGCAAGCTTTCCAGTTGCAATATAATCAAGAAAATAGAGAGGTTCTGCCCCCTGTGCGACAACATCATTGACGCACATGGCCACGCAATCAATGCCAATCGTATCGTGCCGATCGAGTTGAATCGCAAGCATGAGCTTTGTTCCAACACCGTCCGTTCCTGAAACGAGAACTGGTTTCTCGTAGTCTAGTTCAGACAGATCGAACATGCCGCCAAAGCCACCAAGTCCGCCCATTACGCCTTTGCGAATTGTTTTCTTGACGTGAGGCTTAATACGATCCACTGCTTCATAACCTGCTTCTATGTTAACGCCTGCCTGCCTGTATGCTTGTGCCATAATGGCCTCCTTCGGTTAAACTTTTTCGTAAGGATGAACGGTATCAGGATAAATTTCCGTTGGATAGTTGCCTGTAAAACAACCTAGACACTGACCACACGATGAATCTTTCTCTTCTCTGCCGATCGCTGTGGTCATGCCATCAGTTGTAAGGAATGTTAGCGAATCCGCACCAATTTCTTCACACATCTCATCAACACTCATCTTCGCCGCAATCAATTCGCCTGAGTTTGATGTATCAATTCCGTAATAGCATGGGCTGATAATAGGTGGTGCACTAATGCGAACGTGAACTTCTTTCGCTCCTGCTTCACGAAGCATTGTCACGATTCGTCTGCTTGTTGTCCCTCTTACAATTGAATCATCAACAATCACGACACGCTTGCCTTCAACAACTCCTCGAACTGGTGAAAGCTTCATCTTCACCCCTCGTTCTCTTAGCTCCTGAGAAGGTTGGATGAACGTTCTGCCTACATAGCGATTTTTAATTAATCCCATTTCATATGGAATACCTGATTCTTCTGCGTATCCAATTGCTGCAGAAATACTGGAATCTGGTACACCCGTTACAATATCCGCTTCAATTGGCGCTTCTTTTGCAAGCTGTTTACCCAGCTGTTTACGAGCGGTATGCACATTAATGTTTTCAATGTTGCTATCTGGCCTTGAGAAATAGATGTACTCCATCGAGCAAATGGCACGTGAAACCGAAGAAGAAAAGCGCTCAGATTCGAGTCCATTCTCGCTAATGATCAAAAGCTCACCTGGTTGCACATCTCGAATATATTCCGCTCCGATTAAATCAAATGCGCACGTTTCAGATGCCACGACATAGGCGCCTTCTAGAATGCCTATGGAAAGGGGTCTCAATCCGTGGGGATCAAGAGCAACCATCATTTCTTTCTCTGTCATCATAATGAAAGCATAAGCACCTTTTACCATTGTGAGGGCATTCTTTACTTTTTCACGCTGACTTAAGTAGCCGCTTCGTTTAATGAGATGGGCAAGCACTTCTGTATCGGACGTTGTTTGAAAAATACTCCCTTGACCTTCGAGCTGGTGCTTAAGCGCATTCGCATTTACTAAGTTTCCATTATGCGCAAGAGCGAGGCCACCATTTTGTGAGCGGAACACAAGAGGCTGAACATTCTCATATCCCCCGCCTCCAGCAGTTGAATACCTCACATGGCCGATCGCACCATTTCCTTCAAGCTTCTCAAGATCACCTGGTCCAAAGACATCATTCACAAGTCCAAGGCCTTTATGGTTATAGAGACGATCACCGTCAGTCGTGACAATTCCAGCACCTTCTTGCCCACGATGCTGTAAACTATGAAGACCGTAGTACGTTAATGACGCAGCATCCGGGTGACCCCAGATACCAAATACGCCACACTCTTCATTTAAGCCTTTGATTTCACCAAACATGGAATGGCTCCTTTCCAGGCTGCTTCAAGCTCTTGAACTGGAGCATCGAAGATATGTGTTTCATCCTCGTGCATAATCGTTAATACGCCCGTACCCGTTACTTCACCGATTAGCGTTGCTCCCGTTCGTTGCTCAAATGCCTGCTGATGTTCCCCCTTGATGCTTACAAGAAAACGAGATTGTGTTTCACTAAAGAGGTCTGTCGTAATATCTCCGTCAATCCTTACGTTGGCTCCAAGCTCTGTGCCAATGAGCGATTCTGCAAGGGCCACACTAAGGCCGCCTTCCGCGAGATCGTGAGCTGATTCAACAAGACCATCTTGAATGGCCGTTAGAAGTTGGTTTTGGCGTTCTTTTTCAATTTCAAGATTAAGGGTTGGGGCTTGACCTGAGATCTTACCATCAAGGTACTTTTGAAGCTCGCTACCGCCAAAATCTTCTCCCGTTTCGCCCAGCATGTAAATCAAGTTTCCTTCTTTTTTAAAATGCTGCGTCGTAACATGACTAAGATCATGAACGAGACCGACCATGCCAACTACCGGTGTTGGATATACGGCAATGCCGTTCGTCTCGTTATAAAGGGACACGTTCCCCCCAATAACAGGTGCATTTAGCATGCGACAAGCTTCACTCATACCATCTGTTGCTTTTTCAATTTGCCAGAAGATCTCTGGTTTCTCAGGGTTACCAAAGTTCAAGCAATCAGTGATCGCTAATGGCTCGCCACCTGAACAAACGATATTACGTGCCGCTTCTGCAACCGCGATCTGACCGCCTACTTCAGGATCGAGATATAAATAACGTGAATTACAATCCGTCGTCATCGCTAACCCTTTGTTCGTTCCACGCACGCGGACAACTGCAGCATCTGATCCTGGTGCTACAACTGTATTCGTACGCACCATATAGTCATACTGATCAAAAACCCATTCCTTGCTTGAAATTGTCGGCTGACCTAGAAGCGTATAAAGCATGTCTTTCGCATTTTCCACTTCAGGAATTGGCTTATGAAGCTGTTGATTTTCAATATAATACTCAGGAATGCGAGAAGGTTTATGATAAACCGGCGCTTCTTCGGCAAGTGCATCAACCGGGACGTCTGCCACAACTTCCCCTTTATGAAGAAGTCGGAACCGCTTATCTTCTGTTACAACCCCAACTTCTTTCGCTAAAAGACCCCAGCGATCTGTAATGGCTTTGATCTCAGCTTCGTGCCCTTTCTTCACCACAACGAGCATTCGCTCCTGTGACTCAGACAACATCATTTCATATGGCGTCATGCCTTTTTCGCGCTGTGGAACTTCATCAAGATTCATTTCAAGTCCCATTCCTGCCTTACTCGCCATTTCGGAAGCTGAAGATGTTAGTCCAGCTGCTCCCATATCTTGAATACCGACAAGTGAGTCGCAGTGAACAAGTTCAAGACACGCTTCAAGCAGAAGCTTTTCCATGAACGGATCCCCTACTTGAACAGCAGGGCGCTTTTCGTCAGAAGCATCTGTTAATTCTTCAGACGCGAAGGTTGCGCCGTGGATGCCGTCACGCCCAGTGCTCGCACCAACGTACATGACCGTGTTTCCAGCTCCAGATGCAATTCCTTTTTGAATGTCTTTATGATCGATTAAGCCAACACACATCGCGTTCACAAGCGGGTTTCCATCGTAAGAAGAATCGAACTGTACTTCTCCACCTACCGTAGGGATTCCAATACAGTTCCCGTATCCTGCAATACCAGCAACAACTTCTTCAAACAGATACTTCACTTTCGGATTGCTAAGTTCACCAAATCGAAGGGAATTAAGAAGGGCAATAGGACGAGCTCCCATCGAGAAAACGTCACGAATAATGCCGCCAACCCCTGTTGCCGCACCTTGATAAGGCTCGATCGCAGATGGATGGTTGTGGCTTTCAATCTTAAATACGACTGCCTGCTCATCACCAATATCAACGATTCCAGCCCCTTCCCCAGGACCTTGAAGAACACGCTCACCAGTTACGGGGAATTTTTTCAACACCGGCTTTGAATTTTTATAGCTACAGTGTTCCGACCACATAACGGAAAATAACCCCGTTTCCGTGTAATTCGGTGTACGGCCGAGAATCACTTCCACCATACTGAATTCTTCATCTGTTAAGCCCATCTGACTGTAGAGTTTCTGGTCTTTAATCAGCTCAGGTGTTGGTTCATGCATGTGTGACATGGGATTCCCTCCAGTTGCGTAATATCGATTTAAATAGATTTAATCCATCTGCACTTCCTAACAGCTCATCTACCGCTCGTTCAGGGTGAGGCATCATACCGAGGACGTTGCCCTTTTCGTTTACGATCCCAGCAATATCTTCAACCGAGCCGTTCGGATTATCCGCATAGGTAAACGCAATACGATTTTCCTGCGTCAGTGTCGCGAGTGTCGCCTCATCGCAATAATAGTTTCCTTCTCCGTGTGCGATTGGAATCGTAATTTCTTCTTCTTTATCATAAGCTGAAGTAAACATCGTTTCATTGTTTTGAACGCGTAGTGTCACTGGACGACACATAAACTTCAGGTTTTTATTTCGCTTCATCGCTCCTGGTAACAGACCTGCTTCCAAGAGAATTTGGAATCCATTACAAACACCGAGGATCGGTTTCCCTGCTTCAGCTGCCTTCACTACCTCAGACATAATCGGCGCAAAGCGAGCAATGGCGCCACTGCGAAGGTAATCTCCGTAAGAGAAACCGCCTGGTAGAAGAATCGCATCATAGTTTGCTAGATTTTGCTCATCGTACCGGACATAAACCGCTTCTTCTCCAAGCTCATCTTTGATGGCGTGATACATATCCACATCGCAGTTAGAACCCGGGAACACAATCACCGCAAATTTCACTGTGCGACTCCCTCCTCGATTTCATAGGTGTAGTCTTCAATAACCGTATTCGCAAGAAGCTTTTCGCAAATTTCTTTAATTCGCTGATCCAGGTTCTCCGTATCTTTTACTGTGAGTTCCATGTATTTCCCGATCCGTACGTCTTCCACTTCATGATACGAAAGACTGTGTAATGAATTTTTCACAGCACTTCCCTGCGGATCTAGAACACTTTCTTTTAACGTTACATAGACTTTTACTTTGTACATGATTCGGAGCCCCCCAGGCGAGTTAAAATTTGTTCGTACGCTTCTGTCAAATTTCCAATATCTCTTCGAAACACGTCTTTATCTAATTTTTCGTTTGTTTTACTGTCCCATAGTCGACAAGTATCTGGAGAAATCTCATCAGCTAATAGGATCTTGCCTTCCGGTGTGACACCAAACTCTAATTTAAAATCAACGAGCTTTACGTCACGTTCAAGAAAGTAACCACGTAATAGCGTATTGATCTTTAATGCGCGTTCTTTTAATTCTTGAACGGTTTCTTCTGTTGCAAGTTCAAGTTCTAACACGTGATCAAGCGTGAGAAGAGGATCACCAAGGTCATCATTCTTGTAATAAAATTCAACGATCGGCTGTTTTAGTAACTTCCCTTCTTCCACACCCGTGCGTTTGGAAAAGCTCCCAGCTGCGATGTTTCGAACAACCACTTCGAGTGGAATGATCGAAACACGTTTGACAAGCTGTTCAGTAGAAGAAAGCTTTTCAATAAAATGACTTTCAATTCCAGCGCTTTTTAAATAATCAAAGAGCAGGCTTGTAATTTCATTGTTCAGGCGGCCTTTGCCTGTAATCGTTGCTTTCTTCTCACCGTTATAAGCAGTTGCTGAGTCTTTGTATGCGACCCAAACAACCTCTGCTTCATTCGTTGCGTAAATTCTTTTCGCTTTTCCTTCGTACAACAATGCTTGCTTTTCCATGGTGATCCCCTCCGATGCTTAATTAAAGTCCGAGACGTTCAAAAATCATATCCACCGGCTTCAGGTGGTAATTGTAGTCAAAGCAATCTTCAATTTCTGCTTCACTAAGCTGATCTGTAATCTTAGGATCTGCTTCAACAAGCTCTCTAAATTGAATGCCTCTTTCCCAAGCATCCATTGCTTTTGGTTGAACGAGATCATACGCCGCTTCACGCGCCATACCTTTATCAATAAGGGACAAAAGAACGCGCTGACTGTAAATCAAGCCGTATGTTCTTGTCATATTGCGCTTCATGTTCTCAGGGAAGACCGTTAGTTTCGAAACAATTCCTGCAAAACGATTAAGCATATAGTTAAGCGCAATTGTTGCATCAGGAAGAATGACACGCTCTGCTGAAGAATGAGAAATATCACGCTCATGCCAGAGAGGAACGTTCTCGTAAGCTGTTGTCATATAGCCACGAATGACACGTGCCATTCCAGTCATGTTCTCAGAACCAATTGGGTTACGCTTATGTGGCATAGCGGAAGACCCCTTTTGTCCCTTCGCGAAAAACTCTTCTACTTCACGCGTTTCACTCTTTTGGAGACCGCGAATTTCAACAGCAAACTTTTCAATCGATGTTGCCACAAGTGCTAGAGCGGACATGTAATGAGCATGACGATCACGTTGAAGCGTTTGTGTAGAAATCGGCGCTGCTTGAAGGCCAAGTTTTTCACAAACATACTGCTCGATAAATGGATCAATGTTTGCATATGTTCCAACTGCCCCAGATAGTTTACCGAATCGAACGTTATCTGAAGCTGTTTTGAATCTTTCAAGGTTACGCTTCATTTCTTCATACCATAGCGCCATTTTAAGACCAAACGTTGTTGGTTCTGCGTGAACACCGTGCGTTCTTCCCATCATGACCGTGTATTTATGTTCCTGCGCTTTTGCTTTTAGAACTTCAATGAACTTCTCAATGTCTTTAATCAAAAGGTCGTTCGCTTGATTCAACTGATAAGACAGTGCTGTATCAACCACATCGGTTGATGTTAGACCGTAGTGCACCCACTTCCGTTCTTCTCCAAGTGTTTCAGATACGGCTCTTGTAAAAGCCACAACATCATGACGTGTTTCTTCTTCAATTTCGTGAATGCGATCAACGTTGAAACCAGCGTTTTCACGTATTTTCTGGACATCTTCTTTCGGGATAATACCAAGTTCTGCCCAAGCTTCACATGCTAGGATCTCGACTTCAAGCCACGCGTTATAGCGGTTTTCTTCTGTCCAAATGGCTCCCATCTCGGGGCGAGTATAACGTTCAATCATTGTAAGTCCTCCTGGTCTCTTGTCTTTACTGCCATAACTTCCATGAGTTCATTTGCTTCATTGCTTCTTCTATTGAAGGGGCAAGAAAGTTGATGTGTCCCATTTTCCGATTAGGCTTTGCTTCGTCTTTCCCATATAAATGTAGCTTTGCTTCACCTAGCTCTGAAATGCTGTTCATTAGCGGAGTCACATGCTGACCGAGCAAGTTTCCCATCACCACAGGTTTTAACAGTTCTGTGTTCCCAAGCGGCAATCCACATATCGCTCGAATATGCTGCTCAAATTGTGATGTCTCACATGCCTCCATCGTATAATGGCCAGAATTATGCGGACGTGGTGCAAGCTCATTCACATAAATCTCATTATCTTTAAGAAATAGCTCAACTGCAAGTGTTCCAACAAGTTGAAGTGAATTTGCAATCTTCTTTCCGACCTCATCCGCTTTCGTAATGACCGCTTCTTCTACTCGAGCTGGAACGATGGTTTGATGAAGAATGTTGTTCACATGAATGTTTTCCCCTATAGGGAATGTGGTTGTTTCCCCCGTTACACTGCGTGTCACAATCACGGAGAGTTCCTTTTGAAATGGAACCCAGCTCTCCAGAATGCAAGGTACATTCGGAAAAGTGAGAGCTTCAACATCTTTTTCTGTTTTTAAAACCCACTGGCCTTTTCCATCGTAACCACCCGTACGTGTTTTAAGGACTGAAGGGAGGCCGATCTTCTCGAGCGCAACCTTAAGGTCTTGATGAGAACCGACCGCTTCAAAAGGTGCTACTTGAAGTCCCGACTTCTGAATCGCTGTCTTCTCAACATAGCGATCCTGCGTTACTCGAAGCAGTTCCCCACCCTGAGGCATATACGCATTTTCTTCCAACCACTTTGCAGTATCATGTGTAATATTTTCAAATTCATAAGTAATCACATCACTTAAATCAGCTAGCTTACGAGCGCCATCTAAGTCATCATAACCACTAACCACTTCATGATCAGATACCTGACCACAAGGGGAATCTTTTTTCGGTTCGAGAACGGCGATTTTGTAGCCCATCTCTCTTGCCTTTAACGCCATCATTCTCCCTAGCTGTCCGCCACCTAAAATTCCAATTGTACTTCCTGGCAAAATGGTTTTCCTCATAAGCTGTCACTACTTTCGAGTACGGTTTCTTTCATCTGATTTCGATAGTCGCTAAGCTTCTGCTCGATCGTTTTATCAGCTAAACTTAGTATTTGCGCAGCAAGCAATCCAGCATTTTTCGCTCCCGCTTTTCCAATCGCCACGGTTGCTACCGGTACGCCGCCTGGCATTTGAACGATCGAAAGGAGAGAATCTAAACCGTTTAATGTGCGTGATTGAACAGGGACGCCAATGACTGGGAGGGTTGTTTTGGCTGCTACCATCCCTGGTAAGTGTGCAGCACCACCAGCACCAGCAATGATGACGTTCAAGCCACGTTCTCTTGCCGATTCTGCATATTCAAACATTAATTCCGGAGTTCGATGAGCCGAAACAACTTTTTTCTCGTATGGTACTTGAAGTTCTTCTAGTATGTCACAGGCATGCTTCATCGTATCCCAATCAGAAGTGCTTCCCATGATAACGCCAACTTTTGCGTTCATGCTATTCCTCCTTAAATGAAGGTGCTAATTAATCGAAATAGTGTGAAAATAACAGAAAAGCCCGAGATAGAATTCTTCTATTTACTTAGAAGAAGCTTCTACCTCGGGCGAAAACACATCCGTCCTGATTTGCGCATACGCAAAACACGACTTTCCCCCTCATAGTCCGACGATTCATGGTCGTCAGGTAGAAACTTATGGGCCTTATTCCCAAGATTATATGAGGTATCCTTTTTGCTCCTCTTTCATAGTAACAAGAGCGACGTTCAACTGTCAACGAAAAATCGAACGATGTGTTTTATATCGACTATAATGTTCGGTTTTTACTTTAACTTTCCATCAAAAACAATTTTCCGACCGGCTAGCTCAGGTTCTTTAGACCCTTTACTTTCTTTAAAGACAGGTTCTTCCCTACGTCTCACAGGCATATATCCTTCGTCATCCATTCGTTTTAAACAGTCAGAAAGTGATTCATTTTCATGAACCTCGAACTTCTTTTTCTTTGCTTTCTTTTCCATACATTACCTCCGAATTTTTCTAACCCAGAATCCACCCTGGAAGGTCCGGGGTTCATAAGAGATAACGAAAGCTTTCGGATCAAGATCTTCAATCGCTTTATAGAGCTTTCTTTCCGATTTACGTGACGTTAGTACTTGCATCACCAAGCGTTCTCCCTGTCTACCATGTGCAAGGTAATGCGTAACACCATACCCGATATCTCTTAATTTATTAGGAATATCATCTTCAAGCTTTGTTGTAATGGCATTCACTGTAATATAACCAAGCGCAAGGTATTCTTCAATCTTCATCCCAACGATAATTCCTACACCAAAACCAAGGGCGTATGCAATTACGTTTTGAATTTGCCCTAGGTTATCGAGGACGAGACCAAGTCCTATAACATATATGGCAATTTCAATTGTTCCTGTAACAGCTGCAAGGTATCGCTGACCTTTAAGTGTTAGAATCGTCCGCATCGTAAGAAACGATACATAGAAGATATTAATCACAAAAATAGTCAAAACCATGCCAAGACCTGTATCCAGCATGTCCATCCTCCTTTTCCCTTATCGTTCTAACTCGAACTTTCCCTAGCATAACACGAGGAAACAGAAAATCGCATGCGATATTTATCGAATTTAGCTAAAAAGTTTCGACTAATTTTTCCATGTTTCTCTTTTAACAGGATTCGTTTTTGAAAACCATTTCTTCAACCTCTTAACAATCACTAGTTTGATGCATATACTGGGAAAAAGCCCGGGGAGGAAACCATATGGGGGACTATTGGAGTCAAATGTATGATTGGCGAAATAAGATGAATAAATTTATGGGGGATGACTTCTGGACAGATTTTCAGGATATGTTCGCTTCAAACGGGCCACTTGTTAATCTTTATGAAGCAGGAAACGAACTTATTTGCACTGTCTACCTTCCGGGAATTAAGAAAATCGATGATGTAGATGTGTACATTCATTACCGGACACTTAAAGTAAAAGGACAGACGACAATGAACCTAAAAGGGTATCAAAACGTTCAGGAAGAGTATAAGCATGGCCCATTTGAGCGCATTGTTGAACTTCCTTTTCCCGTTCGTGATAAACCGATTGATGCAAGTTATAAAAGAGGTATCCTATTAATTCATCTTCATAGACTCATTGAATCAAGAGAAGAGAAAAAACGCCTGAAAATTACAGATATAGACGAATCTTAAAAACAGAGGCAATCGGTATACGTAACCGATTGCCTCTGTTTTGCCTCACCCTCTTCTAAAGAAAGCTAAATAACCCATCTGTTACACCAATACGATAAATATAATAAAACCCAAACCCAATTGAGAGAACTCCTGTTAGCTGAGTTAATCTGTGGTTTAACGTTACCTGTTTTCTTGTAGCGACAAACGGAATGCCAAGAATGGTTGTGAACCCTAGCATGCCGACACATGTCCCGACACCAAAAACAAGAATATAGATAGCCCCCTGCCATAGCGTTTCAACCGTACTCATCGTTAATAGAACCATTGCAGCGCTCCCAGCTAACCCGTGAACAAATCCGATTATTCCTGATTGGATATAGCTACGATTACCTTTCACACCTTTATTAACTGCCTTTGTTAGAAAGGTTCTAATTCCAAGAAACACGAGCATAAACCCAACAAGCATCTCAAGCGACATCGCCCATTTATCTGTAATCGTTGCGTTAAAAATAAAAACAAGCATACCTACTAAAAAGAGTGTTGTTGTATGACCAATTCCCCAATAAACACCAGCTAGTGACGACTTCCACAAACTACGCGTTTTGCTTGCAATTGTTGATACAGCAATCACATGATCCGGTTCAATGGCATGTTTGATACCAAGTAAAAAACCAATGACCAAGATTGATACTAAACTAGCGTCCATTCTTATCCCCCTCTATGTCTGCTACTTGCGCCAGGATATCGCACCTTGGTGGTCAATCGTACGATGCATGAACGCTTCAATCGCACCAAATACCTTCTCAATCAAAGCTGTCCGCTTCGCAAGTATTCTGAAACAGCACCCAGGAACCGCTAATAATGAAACACCATAATGCACTTCATCAAAAGAAGAAAGGTGTTCTCGTAACTCCTCGATCCATTCATCTGTCACATTCGGATGGATAAAAAACAGCGATCCGATATGTGTATTCCCCTCTAAATAAAAAAGCTTATTAACGTCATCCTGAGGTTTTAAACGCAAGTGATCATAGACTGTCAGTTTATGATTTTGATAGACTTTTACCTTTGATGACACAAGCGTGTATGGGAATAGGTCACCCTCTTTTGACCAGCCAGGCGTCACAATATCGGTTAAAAAAAAGACAGCGCTCTTATCCATATAGACGTCTGTTTCCTGTAAAAAACGGGCATCCCGATAAGCAATGAGCGGATCTTGCTTGATATGTAATTCGCTTTGCTCATCCAACTTATAGACGATTTTCTGCTCGACTTGCTTGTTTGGCGTTTTATAAACCTTGGTGGAAGCCTGCGTCGTAACCGCTAACTTCGCGTTCTTCTTCACATTAATTTGCGTAAAATATGTATCGCCATCAACATAGCCACCACCTACGTGGATAAGCTGGACAAGCGGGAGACCCTCCTCTGTGTATGTAGGGCGTGAGATTTTAAACACACCGTTATAGTAAGCATCTGAAAGAACTGATTTGCCGTACCTCTCAGATGCTTCTAGCTCAAGGTAACCTGTATAAGTCACTGCTCAAGTCCTACAAAAAATGCCTGTTCTTTTAACCATTTCACAACATCACTTACACCAGTCTCGTCTTTTAAATTCGCAAAGAAAAACGGCCTGTCTCCTCTAGACTTCAACGTATCTTCGCGCATCACATCAAGGTTCGCTCCTACATATGGGGCAAGATCTGTCTTATTAATGATAAACAAATCTGATTTAATCATCCCTTGTCCACCTTTGCGGGGAATTTTCTCCCCTTGCGCAACATCAATAATGTAAATTGAAAAATCGACAAGCTCTGGACTAAACGTAGCAGCAAGGTTATCCCCACCGCTTTCTACAAAGATGAGATCAAGATCTTCATGACGCTCGTTTAGTTCATCAATGGCTGCAAAGTTCATCGAAGCATCCTCACGAATCGCAGTATGCGGACACCCTCCTGTTTCTACTCCAATAATTCGATCTGAAGGTAAAATCCCATTTTTGTTTAAAAACATCGCATCTTCTTTTGTATAAATATCATTTGTGATAACGGCCATACTAAATTCATTTTTCATTGCCCGTGTTAATCGATCCACTAATAATGTTTTACCTGCACCAACTGGGCCTCCGATGCCAATTCGAATTGGCTCACTCATTTTCATCATCCTTTCGTTAGCTCATAAATAAGCGGACATTAATGGTCTCATGCTGCATTTGTGCGATTTCAAGACCTGGTGCTCCGACCCCAAAGTCACTCTCACCAAGCATCATCACTTTTTCTACGCTATTCGTTAATAACGGTTGAATGTTTACGAGGATTTTCTGGCCATCGGTTTGCCCAAGTGGAACCCCTCTCACCGCATTTTGAACAAGTGATGAAGCCGTCGCAAATCCATAACATGAAACCGCTGTTTCCACATCGATACCAAGTTGGTGAGAGACAATGGCAAATACGAGTGCCCCATGTCCATATGCATTTTTCCTTTTCAATTCAATGAGATACTGATCAAAAATTGAACTGGGATAAAGTGTCGAAACGACTTTAACGAGACGATCCCCAATTCTCCTATTCCCTTCTCTCGTTTCTCGAGCCATGCCAAGCGCATACAATGTTTGATCCAGTTCCCACAGTTTCTCAATGTTCCCTGACTCCAACCACTCATAGGCAAAGCGACAGGCTAGTCCATCCGTATAGACAAGTTGATTAGCTAGAAACAGTTCTAGCACATGTTGAAAGGAAGCGGAATCATGAACGATGCCGTTTGAAATATACGTTTCGATTCCAAACGAATGAGAGAAAGCACCTGATGGAAATTGCGAGTCACTCATTTGTAGCATTGGAAAAAGCGCATTAGTCATGCCCAATGTATTTAAACGCTTCTTTCATTTTTCGTTCCTCGATCACATGTCTGACGTTCAATTCAGTTAACAACCTCACGACGAGATAGTCATGCTGTACAATCATTTCGCTCCCCTCAAATTGTGCTGGCAAATGCCGGTTGCCGAGCATATGCGCTACTTCTCCCATTTGTTTTAAGGAATCAGGCTGAATCACAATCACTTCATCCTCAAGGACACTGACCACAATCATATTTTCTCCTGTTCGATAAAGAATGTCGCCGTCCACCAAATCTTTTGGTACGGACAACTTAATACCAAGCTCTTTCCCATGATCTGTTTTTACACGCTGAATTCGTTTCACAAGCTCATCACTACGCAAATACACTCTTTCTAAGTGTGGCAAAGCTCCTTTTTCTTCATGAATGTTCCCCTTGATTTCACTAATGATCATCGATTCTCCACCTCAAAATAAAAAGTATCGCTGGGCAAGTGGTACACTTGTCGCAGGTTCACAGGTGATCAGTTCACCATCTACTACCACTTCATATGTCTCTGGATCAACTTGAATATCCGGCGTTTCGCCATTGTATTTCATATCTTTTTTTCGAAGCTTTCGAATGTTTTTCACCGGCTTAATGATTTTTTGTAGTTCAAGCTCTTCATGAACCCCTTTTTCAATGGCAGCTTGTGATAAAAAGGTAATCGATGTTTGAGATTTCGCTTTTCCGAATTGTCCAAACATCGGTCGATAAAGAGCTGGCTGCGGCGTAGGGATCGAAGCATTTGGGTCTCCCATCACGCTCCACGCGATCATTCCGCCTTTAACAATCTGCTCCGGCTTTACACCAAAAAAGGCCGGCTTCCATAGAACGAAATCTGCTAACTTTCCCACTTCAATGGACCCAACTTCCTCTGAAATGCCATGCGCAATCGCGGGATTAATTGTATATTTCGCTATATAACGTTTCACACGTTCGTTATCATTGCCATCATCTTTTGGCATGGTTCCGCGCTGCTTTTTCATCTTATCTGCCGTCTGCCATGTTCTAGATATCACTTCGCCAACTCTCCCCATCGCTTGCGAGTCTGAGCTAATGATGCTAAAGACTCCCATATCATGCAGAATATCTTCTGCTGCGATGGTTTCTTTCCTAATTCTCGAGTCCGCAAAAGCCACATCCTCGGGTACTGAAGAATCAAGATGATGGCAAACCATCAGCATATCCAGGTGCTCTGCGATTGTATTGGTTGTAAAAGGCCGAGTTGGGTTCGTAGAGGACGGGAGGATATGTTCATAAGAAGCGGCTTTTATAATATCCGGCGCATGCCCCCCACCTGCTCCTTCTGTATGGTACGTATGGATAACCCTACCATCAATGGCATTCAGCGTATCTTCTACGAATCCACCTTCGTTTAAGGTGTCCGTATGGATCGCGACTTGAACATCGTACTGATCAGCTACCGTTAATGCCGTATCGATAGAAGCAGCTGTTGTCCCCCAATCCTCATGAAGCTTCAAACCAATAGTGCCTGCCTCAATCTGTTCCTTTAACGCCTCTTGCCCTGAAGCATTGCCTTTGCCGAGAAAGCCAAGATTTACAGGAAACGCTTCTGCTGACTCAAGCATACGATGGATATTCCATTTACCAGGTGTACATGTAGTCGCATTCGTTCCTGTCGCTGGCCCCGTTCCTCCTCCCAGCATCGTCGTAATACCAGACTCGATCGCTGTCTCGATTAATTGGGGACAAATAAAATGAATGTGAGAATCGATTCCTCCCGCCGTAACAATCATTCCCTCAGCCGCAATCACTTCTGTAGAAGCACCAATCACAATATCAACATTATCCATTAAATAAGGATTACCGGCCTTACCAATCGAAATAATACGACCATCCTTCACTCCGATGTCAGCTTTATAAATGCCGGTATAATCAACAATGAGAGCATTGGTTACGACTAGATCGACAGACTCAGCTCTTGTAGCGAGCGGATGCTGGCCCATACCATCTCGAATCACCTTTCCCCCACCGAATTTTACTTCATCACCATAGGTTGTTTCATCTCGTTCTACTTCAATAAACAACTCTGTATCAGCTAGTCTAACTTGATCACCAACTGTCGGACCGAACATATCCGAATAAGCTTTTCTTGAAAGTTCAAAACTCATCGATTCACCTCTCGATCTAACGAACCGTTTGTTCGATTATTAAGTCCGAATACCTTTCGATCACCTGAAAATTCAACTAATGTAACTTCTTTCGCATCACCTGGCTCAAACCGAACAGCGGTACCTGCTGCAATATCTAAATGCGTGCCAAAAGCACGATCACGATCAAACGTTAATGCATTATTCACTTCATAGAAATGAAAATGTGATCCAATTTGAACAGGCCGATCACCAACGTTTGTCACTTCTATCTCAGTAGTTTCCCTCTCTTCGTTACAAACGATTGGTGTTGACTTTAACTTGTATTCACCTGGAACCAATGCTTTTCCCCCTCATATAATTGGATCATGCACAGTTACTAATTTGGTACCATCCTGAAAGGTAGCCTCCACCTGTATATCTGAAATCATTTCCGGGACACCTTCCATTACATCTTCTCTAGTCAGAATCTTTCGCCCATACTGCATCAATTCTGCGACGAGCTTTCCATCTCTTGCCCCTTCAAGTACTTCATATGTAATAATTGCAATCGCTTCCGGATAATTTAGTTTTAACCCTCTAGCCTGCCGCCTTCTCGCTAAATCTGCCGCCACGACAATCATTAATTTCTCCTGTTCTCTCGCCATTAGCTTCAAAGAAACTCCCCCCTCACTTACACGGAAACCGAAAATTATGATAATTCACATTATACATAAAATAGAAGGTTATTAAATATCTTAGGGGTATTTTTATTTTACAAGTTCACCTCGTGGTCTAAAAAATTATGACGAAAAACATATTTATATCAACGTTTGGTAACGTATTCATTCTTGTGTTTGTAAGTTTAAAATAATATGTTAGATTAACTAACATTACCGGAATTTCACCATTAAAAAAGAAGAAGCATCTCGCTTCTTCTTTTTGATTACTTATGAAAAATCACTCGTTCTTCTACTGGCTGAAATTCTTTCTCTCCTGGAGGTGCCGTTGGATTGCCAAAAGGCATCTGTGCAATAAGTTCCCAGCTAGAAGGTACATTCCATTTTTCTTTTACTTGATCGTCAATTAATGGATTGTAATGCTGAAGAGAAGCACCCAGTCCTTCTTTTTCTATTGCTGTCCAGATCACAAACTGAAGCATACCAGAAGAATGCTGTGACCACTTCGGAAAATTGTCAGCAAATGTTGGCAGTTTTTCTTGAAGCCCCTTAATGACATCTTGATCTTCAAAGAAAAGAACCGTACCATACCCACTTGCGAATCCGTTCATACGGCCTTCTGTCGCCTCAAACTGATCTGCAGGAACGATAGCGCGAAGCGTCTCTTTTGTAATCTCATTCCAGAGTTTATTATGGTTCTCATCTAAAAGAACAAGTACCCTTGCGCTTTGGGAATTAAAAGCTGAAGGCGTGTGTTTAACCGCATACTCAATCACCTCTTGCAGTTTTTCATCGGAAATGACGCGGTCTTTTCCAATCCCGTAAATGGACCTTCTTGCTTTTACAGCCTCGTAGAACCCCTTCTTGTCTGCATTTGTCTCATTTTTCGTTGCACCAAAAATCCTATCCATCATACTCAAGTTGATAACCACCTTTTTCTTTATTTTTTCAAACTCGGACGAATCCTATTCCCTGAAGGATCATTTGTATAGTACTCATCATCCTTCTGCCATACAATGTGAATACCGCATGATTGCACCTTGAAAATCTCCATTTCCATCAGTGGTCGTGTGCTCTCTGTGATGTTAAAGGATCTTGAGCAACAGGGGATCGTTATACGAAAAGTATATTCTGAGACACCAGTTCGGATAGAATACTCTTTGAGTGATAAAGAGTACGCACTCGCTCCGGTTTTACAAGAGATTGAAAACTGGGCAGAGCACTGGGTAGAAAGTGATGATACTGGTAAGGCAAAATAGCATAAAAAAACCGATTGATCTTATTTTGAGTAATCGGCTTTTGTTTTAATGGATAAAAAAGCTTTTTGGAAGTGAATTAGTTGAAAATGAGGTCTAATTCCGCGATACTTTAAATAATTCCGCGAAAATCGGATTTATTCCGCGCTTTCGCATGATAATTCCGCGAATTTGAGATTAATTCCGCAAACGTCATGAATGAGGGCTTGGAGCTAGTGAAAAGTCATCCATAAAACCATATAAAAAAAGCGAGAAACCATTTGGTCTCTCGCCTTTCTTCTTTGCCCAGCGACGTCCTACTCTTGCAGGGGGAGATCCCCCAACTACCATCGGCGCTAGAGAGCTTAACTTCCGTATTCTCATACGGGGCGCGATAAGCGGCGAACTTCTTCGTCAGCTGCGCGCTGCCAGATCCTCATGGATCTTCAAATATCCACTCCGGTCTGACATCACTTGCTTCCTCGAATTTCTTGCTTCTCCCACCCCTACGTAGCTTTCGAAGAAGTTTTGATTGTCTCACATGAAGCTTTTTTCTCTTGCGAGTTTTCAAGTCTTTATCAATAAAAAAAAGCGAGAAACCAATCGGTCTCTCGCCTTTCTTCTTTGCCCAGCGACGTCCTACTCTTGCAGGGGGAGATCCCCCAACTACCATCGGCGCTGAAGAGCTTAACTTCCGTGTTCGGCATGGGAACGGGTGTGGCCTCTTCGCCATCGTCACTAGACAATTCAGGTGTTCCCTGAAAACTAGATAGCACGCACAACGTATTCCAATAATGTGTCCAGCTACGTAAGCCAAATCCTCGATCGTTTCACCTTTTGATTCTGACGCAAAAAGCGCGTCTGATTCAAAAGCTTCCAACGCTTGTCGGATTTAAACGGCTTACTTCGCTTTTCGTTTTAGGTTAAGCCCTCGATCGATTAGTATTCGTCAGCTCCACGTGTTGCCACGCTTCCACCCCGAACCTATCTACCTCATCATCTCTAAGGGATCTTATCAGCTTAATGCTGTGGGAAATCTCATCTCGAGGGGGGCTTCATGCTTAGATGCTTTCAGCACTTATCCCTTCCACACGTAGCTACCCAGCTATGCTCCTGGCGGAACAACTGGTACACCAGCGGTGTGTCCATCCCGGTCCTCTCGTACTAAGGACAGCTCCTCTCAAATTTCCTGCGCCCGCGACGGATAGGGACCGAACTGTCTCACGACGTTCTGAACCCAGCTCGCGTACCGCTTTAATGGGCGAACAGCCCAACCCTTGGGACCTACTTCAGCCCCAGGATGCGATGAGCCGACATCGAGGTGCCAAACCTCCCCGTCGATGTGGACTCTTGGGGGAGATAAGCCTGTTATCCCCAGGGTAGCTTTTATCCGTTGAGCGATGGCCCTTCCATGCGGAACCACCGGATCACTAAGCCCGACTTTCGTCCCTGCTCGACTTGTAGGTCTCGCAGTCAAGCTCCCTTGTGCCTTTACACTCTGCGAATGATTTCCAACCATTCTGAGGGAACCTTTGGGCGCCTCCGTTACACTTTAGGAGGCGACCGCCCCAGTCAAACTGCCCACCTGACACTGTCTCCGCACCGGATCACGGTGCTGGGTTAGAATGTCAGTACAGCCAGGGTAGTATCCCACCGACGCCTCCATCGAACCTGGCGGTCCGACTTCTATGGCTCCTACCTATCCTGTACAAGCTGTACCAAAATCCAATATCAGGCTACAGTAAAGCTCCATGGGGTCTTTCCGTCCTGTCGCGGGTAACCTGCATCTTCACAGGTACTATAATTTCACCGGGTCTCTCGTTGAGACAGTATCCAAGTCGTTGCACCTTTCGTGCGGGTCGGAACTTACCCGACAAGGAATTTCGCTACCTTAGGACCGTTATAGTTACGGCCGCCGTTTACTGGGGCTTCGATTCAGAGCTTCTCCCGTAAGGGATAACCCCTCCTCTTAACCTTCCAGCACCGGGCAGGTGTCAGCCCCTATACTTCGCCTTACGGCTTTGCAGAGACCTGTGTTTTTGCTAAACAGTCGCTTGGATCTTTTCACTGCGGCTCCCCTGGGCTATTAACCCGAGGAAGCACCCCTTCTCCCGAAGTTACGGGGTCATTTTGCCGAGTTCCTTAACGAGAGTTCTCCCGATCGTCTTAGGATTCTCTCCTCGCCTACCTGTGTCGGTTTGCGGTACGGGCACCTCTTTCCTCACTAGAGGCTTTTCTTGGCAGCGTAGAATCAAGGACTTCGGTACTAAATTTCCCTCGCCATCACGACTCAGCCTTCACGGTGAACGGATTTACCTATTCACCAGCCTAATCGCTTGGACGCGCATTTCCAGCAGCGCGCTCTCCCTATCTTTCTGCGTCCCCCCGTCGTTCAAACGGAAAGGAGGTGGTACAGGAATATCAACCTGTTATCCATCGCCTACGCCTTTCGGCCTCGGCTTAGGTCCCGACTAACCCTGAGCGGACGAGCCTTCCTCAGGAAACCTTGGGCTTTCGACGGACAAGATTCTCACTTGTCTTTCGCTACTCATACCGGCATTCTCACTTCTAAGCGCTCCACCAGTCCTTTCGGTCTGACTTCACAGCCCTTAGAACGCTCTCCTACCATTGTCGTAAGACAATCCACAGCTTCGGTGATACGTTTAGCCCCGGTACATTTTCGGCGCAGCGTCACTCGACCAGTGAGCTATTACGCACTCTTTAAATGATGGCTGCTTCTAAGCCAACATCCTGGTTGTCTAAGCAACGCCACATCCTTTTCCACTTAACGTATACTTTGGGACCTTAGCTGGTGGTCTGGGCTGTTTCCCTCTCGACTACGGATCTTATCACTCGCAGTCTGACTCCCGCGGATAAATCGTTGGCATTCGGAGTTTGACTGGATTCGGTAATCCGGTAAGGACCCCTAGTCCAATCAGTGCTCTACCTCCAAGATTCTTGCCGCGAGGCTAGCCCTAAAGCTATTTCGGAGAGAACCAGCTATCTCCAGGTTCGATTGGCATTTCACCGCTACCCACACCTCATCCCCGCATTTTTCAACATGCGTGGGTTCGGGCCTCCATTCAGTGTTACCTGAACTTCACCCTGGACATGGGTAGATCACCTGGTTTCGGGTCTACGACCACGTACTATTTCGCCCTATTCAGACTCGCTTTCGCTGCGGCTCCGCCTTATCAGCTTAACCTTGCACGGGATCGTAACTCGCCGGTTCATTCTACAAAAGGCACGCTGTCACCCATTAACGGGCTCCAACTAGTTGTAGGCACACGGTTTCAGGTTCTCTTTCACTCCCCTTCCGGGGTGCTTTTCACCTTTCCCTCACGGTACTGGTTCACTATCGGTCACTAGAGAGTATTTAGCCTTGGGAGATGGTCCTCCCAGATTCCGACGGGGTTTCACGTGTCCCGCCGTACTCAGGATCCGTCTCGGAGGGCAGCGGATTTTGACTACAGGATTGTTACCTTCTGTGATGGACCTTTCCAGGTCGCTTCGTCTATCCGTGCCTTTGTAACTCCAAAGAGACGTCCTACAACCCCAGAGGGCAAGCCCTCTGGTTTGGGCTGATTCCGTTTCGCTCGCCGCTACTCAGGAAATCGCATTTGCTTTCTCTTCCTCCGGGTAATGAGATGTTTCAGTTCCCCGGGTCTGCCTTCCATTCCCTATGTATTCAGAAATGGATACCATCCTATTAAAGATGGTGGGTTCCCCCATTCGGAAATCTCCGGATCAAAGCGTACTTACAGCTCCCCGAAGCATATCGGTGTTCGTCCCGTCCTTCTTAGGCTTCTAGTGCCAAGGCATCCACCGTGCGCCCTTAGTAGCTTAACCTTCGATTTGTTAGGCATTGCTGCCATAACGCATCAGTTATTACTAAGTTCTTGCATAAAAATAATTATTGGATGTCGTTGTTTATGCTATCTAGTTTTCAAGGAACAATGGCTACTAGTTAATTAAACGTTTGTTTAACTATATAGTAGATGTGTTGGTGGAGCCTAGCGGGATCGAACCGCTGACCTCCTGCGTGCAAGGCAGGCGCTCTCCCAGCTGAGCTAAGGCCCCAGGATTCTTTTATGGTGGGCCTGAGTGGACTCGAACCACCGACCTCACGCTTATCAGGCGTGCGCTCTAACCAGCTGAGCTACAGGCCCACAAAAGAAAAGCAAATACCCCGACATAGCCATTAGCCGGAGGTGTTTCTACGAAGAGACTTGCTCTTCTTCAAAACTTACCTTTTCAGTTGAAAGAAGTAATCATTCTTTCAAAACTAAACGAAACGCTCATGTAAGGTTGGTAACGTAAGTTACCTTCGTAATTCTCCATAGAAAGGAGGTGATCCAGCCGCACCTTCCGATACGGCTACCTTGTTACGACTTCACCCCAATCATTTGTCCCACCTTCGGCGGCTGGCTCCATAAAGGTTACCCCACCGACTTCGGGTGTTACAAACTCTCGTGGTGTGACGGGCGGTGTGTACAAGGCCCGGGAACGTATTCACCGCGGCATGCTGATCCGCGATTACTAGCAATTCCGGCTTCATGCAGGCGAGTTGCAGCCTGCAATCCGAACTGAGAACGGCTTTATGGGATTTGCTTCACCTCGCGGTGTTGCTGCCCTTTGTACCGTCCATTGTAGCACGTGTGTAGCCCAGGTCATAAGGGGCATGATGATTTGACGTCATCCCCACCTTCCTCCGGTTTGTCACCGGCAGTCACCTTAGAGTGCCCAACTAAATGCTGGCAACTAAGATCAAGGGTTGCGCTCGTTGCGGGACTTAACCCAACATCTCACGACACGAGCTGACGACAACCATGCACCACCTGTCACTCTGTCCCCCGAAGGGGAACGTCCTGTCTCCAGGATTGTCAGAGGATGTCAAGACCTGGTAAGGTTCTTCGCGTTGCTTCGAATTAAACCACATGCTCCACTGCTTGTGCGGGCCCCCGTCAATTCCTTTGAGTTTCAACCTTGCGGTCGTACTCCCCAGGCGGAGTGCTTAATGTGTTAACTTCAGCACTGAGGGTGGAACCCCCCAACACCTAGCACTCATCGTTTACGGCGTGGACTACCAGGGTATCTAATCCTGTTTGCTCCCCACGCTTTCGCGCCTCAGCGTCAGTTACAGACCAGAGAGCCGCCTTCGCCACTGGTGTTCCTCCACATATCTACGCATTTCACCGCTACACGTGGAATTCCACTCTCCTCTTCTGCACTCAAGTCCTCCAGTTTCCAATGACCCTCCACGGTTGAGCCGTGGGCTTTCACATCAGACTTAAAAGACCGCCTGCGCGCGCTTTACGCCCAATAATTCCGGACAACGCTTGCCACCTACGTATTACCGCGGCTGCTGGCACGTAGTTAGCCGTGGCTTTCTGGTTAGGTACCGTCAAGGTACCGCCCTATTCGAACGGTACTTGTTCTTCCCTAACAACAGAGCTTTACGACCCGAAGGCCTTCGTCACTCACGCGGCGTTGCTCCGTCAGACTTTCGTCCATTGCGGAAGATTCCCTACTGCTGCCTCCCGTAGGAGTCTGGGCCGTGTCTCAGTCCCAGTGTGGCCGATCACCCTCTCAGGTCGGCTACGCATCGTCGCCTTGGTAAGCCATTACCTTACCAACTAGCTAATGCGCCGCGGGCCCATCCTGCAGTGTTAGCTCAGAAAGCCAACTTTCAACATTGCACCATGCGGTGCGATGTATTACCCGGTATTAGCTCCGGTTTCCCGGAGTTATCCCAGTCTGCAGGGCAGGTTGCCCACGTGTTACTCACCCGTCCGCCGCTAAGATCAGGGAGCAAGCTCCCATCTCTTCGCTCGACTTGCATGTATTAGGCACGCCGCCAGCGTTCGTCCTGAGCCAGGATCAAACTCTCCGATAGAAAGCTTAATCTAGCTTTTAAAACAATTTTTGTTTCCGTAGAAACAACTACTTACATGGCGTTTCGTTCAGTTTTCAAAGAGCAATTCGTTTCTTTCGTTGTCGTTTTCAGCGACCCAACTAATATATCATGTTGTCCCGTTTGATGTCAACAACTTTTTTAAAATGTTTTGAATGGTGTTACGCGCTTTATTTCAGCGGCAACGTTATCTATAATACATGAAGATTAAAATGAAGTCAATCATTTTTTTATGTGTTTGCTGTCGTTTTCTTAACAACGTTCTCTACTTTATCAGTAAAGTACGATATGGTCAATGGTATTTAACAAATTCAAAGAAAACATTCTAGTAAAGGTTGCTTAAAACAGAACAGGTAAAGTAAACTCTTTTCACATTTACTCATTTCCATTTAATGAAGTTTTTCTTTTAATTCAGTAAGTGAATCAATTTTTTTATGATTAAACAAACGTTTGATTAGCTTCTCTCCGCTTCAAGAATAAATGATTCTTTCAATGACTCCCTTTGCTTTTACCCCACAAAAAAAAGCAGCCGGTTTGGCTGCTTTTAAACTTACTATGCTAAAAATACAAAATAGGCGATAAACACGAAGAACAGTCCGTACATAATTGGATGAATGTTCTTTCCTTCCCCTTTTACAACCATCGTGATCGGGTACATGACGAATCCAAGCGCAATTCCTGTTGCGATGCTATAAGTCAGCGGCATCGCTATAATGGTTAGAAACGCGGGAACCGCAATCTCAAATCGTTTCCACTCAATGTTACCTAGTACGCTCACCATCAGGACACCTACGATAATCAACACTGGTGCTGTGACCGAAGGAGTCACGACTGCTAATAATGGAGAGAAGAATAATGCAAGCAAGAAAAAACCTGCTGTTACGACCGAAGTAAAACCAGTTCGTCCTCCAGCCGCTACTCCTGATGATGACTCAATGTAGGCAGTCGTTGTTGACGTTCCAAGTACAGCGCCAAGAACTGTTGCAGATGAATCTGCAAATAAAGCTTTTCCCGCTCTTGGGAGTTTATTGTCTTTCATTATCCCAGCTTGTGTTGCTACAGCAATTAAAGTACCAGCCGTGTCAAAGAAATCAACGAATAAGAAGGTTAAAACAACGACAAGCATGTCAATCGTTAACAAATCACCAAGGTGACCAAAAGCGACGCCGAACGTTGGTTCAAGGCTTGGCACACTTCCCACAATGCCATCTGGTATTGGTACCTGATTAAAGATCATTCCTACGATCGCTGTAATCACCATTCCGTAAAAAATACCACCCGTAACGTTACGGACCATTAGAATAACCGTGATAATTAATCCGAATACAGCAAGCAACGTTGGTCCCGCAAGAAGGTTCCCTAGCTGTACAAGGGTAGAATCGTTATTTTGAACGATTCCTGCACTTTGAAGACCAATAAATGCAATAAAGAGTCCAATTCCACTCGCGGCTGCATATTTTAATTCCATTGGAATGGCGTTAATAATCATTTCTCTTATTTTAAAAATAGTAATAATAATAAAGATAATTCCTGAAACAAGTACCCCGGCAAGGGCTGTTTCCCATGGTACACCCATAACAGTGACAACTGAGTAGGTGAAGAACGCATTCAATCCCATTCCTGGTGCTAGAGCAATCGGATATCCAGCTAACACACCCATAATTAATGTACCAAGAGCTGCAGCAAGAGCTGTAGCGGTAAACACGGCGCCTTGATCCATTCCCGCGTCAGCCAATACTGCCGGGTTAACGAATAGAATATAAGCCATTGATAAGAACGTCGTTAATCCCGCAATTGTTTCTTTTCTATATGTTGTATTGTGTTCTTGGAAGCGAAAAAAACGATCCATTTCTTAATTCCCCCTTTTTCCCTTCATCCATCTTTCTAACAGGCTCGTTACCTTTGCTTATTCTCTGCTAAGGAAGGTTAACCATTCCTGAAAAAGAAAAAAAGCCCCGGGTTCTCTACCCGGAGCGGACTAATAGGAAAAGAGAGAACGGCTTAAGAGTCGCTACAGGAGCATACTCTTTCACCACTTCCTCTGTTTCCTTCGTAGTCAGGTTATTTACGGTAACCTGGTAGAGACTTTCGGGCCTTATTCCCGATGTTATACGATGGATGGTCGTTCTATTTATTTACTTTTGTAGTGTATCAGCAATCAGACACGCCGTCAACAAAAAACACGAACATTTTATCTATTTATTATATTTTTGTTCGTGTTTATTCCCACTCAATGGTAGCTGGCGGCTTAGAAGTGATATCATACACAACGCGGTTAACATGATCAACTTCATTGACGATTCTCGTAGATATGATTTCAAGAATTTCAAATGGAATGCGAGCCCAGTCTGACGTCATTCCATCAATAGATGTTACAGCACGAACACCGATTGTGTAATCATATGTTCTTGCATCTCCCATCACCCCTACACTTCGGAAATCAGGAAGGGCTGTGAAGTATTGCCAGATATCACGATCAAGTCCTGCTTTTTTAATTTCTTCTCGAAGGATGGCATCAGAATCGCGAACGACTTTAAGCTTTTCTTCCGTTATTTCGCCAATCACACGGATTCCAAGACCAGGGCCAGGGAATGGCTGTCTCCAAACGATTTCATCAGGAAGACCAAGCTCAGTTCCTACTTTACGTACTTCATCTTTAAACAGCATGTTCAACGGTTCAATTAAATCAAGCTTCATGTCTTCAGGAAGGCCGCCTACGTTGTGATGAGACTTAATTGTTTGAGCAGTAGCCGTTCCACTTTCAACGATATCTGTGTAAAGCGTTCCTTGAGCTAGGAATGACATATCCTCAAGCTTTTCAGACTCTTCTTCAAACACATAGATAAACTCGTTTCCAATGATTTTACGCTTTTTCTCTGGATCCGTTACGCCTTTAAGCTTTGTAAGAAAACGATCGGCTGCGTCAATTTTGATCAGGTTCATTTCAAACCCTTCACCAAATGTTTTCATGACGCTGTCTGCCTCACCCTTACGAAGAAGACCATGATCAACAAACATACATGTTAGCTGGTCACCAATCGCTCGGTGAATTAACGCCGCTACTACAGAAGAATCGACTCCTCCACTTAGCGCACAAAGAACCTTTTTATTTCCAACCGCTTCACGGATTGTATCGATTTGCTCATCAATGAAGTTCTCCATTGACCATTCACCTTTGCATTCACATACCTTGTAAACGAAATTCTTTAGCAATTCATTTCCGTACTCTGTATGACGAACTTCAGGGTGGAATTGAACACCATAAAGATGACGAGAAACGTCACTCATAGCTGCTACTGGACATGATGGGTTCGTTGCCGCTACTTCAAATCCTTCTGGTGGAGCTTTCACTAGATCTCCATGGCTCATCCAAACAGATTGTTCTTCAGGAAGACCATCATATAAAGGAGATTTATCGTTAATGGTTAGCATAGCCTTACCATACTCACGATGCGTTGCTGCTTCTACACTTCCACCAAAATGATGCGTCATCAGCTGCATACCATAACAGATTCCAAGAACCGGAATACCAAGTTCGAAAATTTCTTCATCACAGCGCGGTGCGTCTTCACCATAAACACTGTTCGGACCACCTGAGAAAATAATTCCTTTTGGATTAATCTTCTTAACTTCTTCAGCTGTAATGGTGTTCGGATGCAATTCACTAAATACGCCAAGATCACGAATACGTCTCGCAATTAGTTGGTTGTACTGTCCACCAAAATCGAGGACAATAATGGATTCCTGTTCTTCTAACATCTAATTCCCTCACTTCTATTTAGTCTCTAGTAGCATTTCCTAAATCCAATTAAAAAACGAAAGATTGCTAAGTTATTCTACTTCTTCCCTCCCAGGTTACACAAAAAAGCCAGAACTCTGCCATGGTACAAAGGCAGAATCCTGGCTTATACTAGGAGTATCTGCCTTCATAGTCAGATCATTTACGGTGATCCGGTAGAGACTTCTGGGCCTTATTCCCAGGGATATACGAAGGTTACAACTTGCTGTTTAAACTATGGATTCATTCTATCAACCGTCTATACAACGGTCAAGATTGCATCTTTTTAATTAAATTTTCCCACAATTGCTTCATTTCATCCCAGGCATCACCGTTCGTTTTCCCGCGATAGTAATTTTCTTCATAACGACGTGTTAATTCTTTCATCTCTTGGGTTTGAAGCTTCTGATCAACTTGAACAGCATACTCTCTAAGCGTTTGGTTTGCACCTCGTTTAATACCGTGTAAGTCGAGCAGCCATAGTAGTCTGAAGTAAGCTTCAGAAATTACTTTCCCATCATCACGTTTCTTATATTTTGAAATGATATAGCTCTTTAACCATTTTTTATAGTTCTTAAAAGCGACGTAGCATACAAGCAAAAGAACGACAGTTATCAAGATGGTGTACCATACAGACCATTCAAAGGAGGAAGAAGAGGTTCCGGATGCTTCCTGTTCCTCTGGCATTTGCTCCTGTTGCTGGGGCTGCTCTTCTTCAGCTTGAGCTGGATCAGACGTTTCTGTATTTGATGCTTCATCCTCATTATAATCACTAACAAAGTCAGCCTGGTTAGAGAATCCACGAGTGGGTTCAAATGGAACCCAGCCTACTTCAGGAAAATAAGCTTCGACCCATGAATGAGCATTGTTATTCGTTACTTCATATTCACGATAATCACCTGCTACGTCAACAAATTCTCCTTCAGTAAAGCCTTTCACCCATCTCGCAGGAATTCCAATACTTCTTAATAGAACGGTCATTGAACTAGAGAAATTATCGCAATAACCAAGCTGAGTTTCGAAAAGAAACTGATCTACATAATCATCATTTTCGCCTGGAATAGCGACATCAGATGTTTCATACACAAATCCATTCCCGACGAAGTAATTTTCAATCGCTCGCGCTTTATCATAAAGATTCTCTTCATCACTCGTAATCTCTTCCGCCAGATCACCAATTCTTCCTGGAAGAGATTCTGGTAATTGAAGATATGTGTTTGCTAAACGCTCCGGATATTCAGCTGGTGCTTCTCTTAACATCTTTTCTGAAAAAGTAGGTGAATCATAGTCTAAATTGTAATTATCAAGCACAACTGATTCGCCAAGATTTTGCGTAAAAACTTTTCCACTCAAAGGATTTTCAAGGAGTTGCACGTCTTGTCCTGTTTCGACCTTTGTTACCTGGCCAGGATGGACGATAAAGTCAAATTCCTCGTTACCAGTCATATTCATTTTCATATCATAGGCTTCTACTTCCACGCCATCTTCAAACAACGTTTCGGTGTTACCTTCGAACATAACACGGTCCTGAACAGACGATTCCCACCCTTTTCCGGTATACACGTCTTTTGTTTCAACCCGCCAGTATCCGCGCTCTTTAATTTGCGCTGTAAAAACCGGCGTATCATCCATTACGAAAGGCCCACCAAGACGGGAGTCATCCTCTCCATATCCAATCTTATTAATGCCGTTCCCATTCCCACCTTCTCCGTCATCATCACCAGTCGTTTTTTTCAAAAAAGGAACGGGATCTGGCCATAAAGGTTCAGCTTTTGGCGCAATATAGCCAAATAAAGAAGAGAACGCAATCACAACAATAAGCGGCATAAGCCAATAAACAGGAAAACGCCCTTTTGAGAATGAAACTCCTTCCTGTTCTTGAATGCGTAAAATTTGTAAAAGACCAAGTAGCACAAAGCCTATTATCACAATGCGTATGATGGCATTATCCGCTTGATAGGTTGTGAACGTATCAATCACTGAGATGTAGACAATTGTTACGAGTAGAAATAAAAAAATACGTCTCGTTTGGATTAGCCAATACTGCATCAAGTAGCTAATAAGCCAAAGCAAAATGAAAAACAGCAACGTTCGAAAGACATTCGAAAGACGATCAAAACGGCCATCAAATAATAACCCGATATTCTTAGAAAAATCCGATAGAAAATAATCGAGCCATAAAAAATCAAAGAAAGGTCCAGGGAAAAACATGGCATGTAGCGCATAAACCATTGCTATCCCTTTAATTGGAAAGGACAGCCAAAAAGGCAGTTGGAAATACGAGAGTAAGAACAAGAAAGCTGTAAACAAAATAAAAATTTCCGTTTGACCCGTATCTGAAATGATCGAGAGAGGTCGTAACCATTCCCAAAATAACAGAAAACCTAATCCGTAGAGGAGAAGAGCGTAAAGCCAGTCCGTTTTTTCATTAACTTGTTGCACGCTTCCCACCCCCCTTTAATTCCTCATTAAACGAATTTCCCGCAATCACATGCGCTTTAATTCCATACTGCATAAGCTGGTTGATCTCTGCTTGTTGTTCTAGTGTAATATGCTCGGTAACAAAGAAGAACTCAACTTGAACCTTCCTAGCAACAAGCTCTTTTAATGTAGAGGTGAAGGCCCCATCAAGCGAAGGACTAATCATCAACACACCTGTTCCTGCTGGAAAATGATGAGCTTCCCTTTTCACAACCGTATCAAATGTTGTATTTCCATTCGCTTGAACGCGCGCAAGATGATGAAAGACTCTCCTTCTTTGAGCCTTCCCTCCATTTATGCTTAGAACAGAGTGATCCTTTCCTGATGAAACAAGTCCAATCATCGCATTTTGCTTTAAAGCAGCATTTGTTACAGAAGCGGCAAGCCTTACCGCCTTTTCAAACAAAGGGGATTCAACTCGCCCATAGTGAGCCGTTTCTCGATCAAGAAAGACCATGTAATCCTGACTGATTTGCTGTTCGAACTGCTTGGTTAATAGTTTTGACCCCCTGGCTGTTGCTTTCCAGTCGATCCACGATAGTTTATCTCCAGGTACATAATCCCGTACGCTGACGGCAGTTGAATAATCTAAATCTGCTTTTCTTGGAGATGGCCTTGTTCCCGAAAGCTGTTGATTATAGGGAGACCAGGAAATCTCTTGATAGTTTGGGAGAACATAAACGGCTTGCTCGCGCGCAACCTTATTCTCATGTTGCACAAACCCAAACAAATCGCCTGTTTTACAACGAATTTCACTGAATTGATATTCTCCCCTCGGAATCGATTTAACGGCATAGCGATATGTTAAGTTCCTTCTAAACATAGGAAGCAATAATGCTAGTGAACGTTTTTGATAGTTTGACGACGACTCCTTCGCAAAGGAAACAAGTCTTTCCGGTAGCACATCTTCTACTACTAAATAGAAAAGTGGAAAGTAGCTTTTTCGTTCAATTCGAATCGATATTGTTAACTCCTGACCATCCGTTAACTCTGTATGACTAATATCACGCGTCATCTTAATCGATTGAAGTGGATAAAAAATGAGAAGGAGAGAATAAATACCAAAAGGAAGAAAGCTATAGAAGAGAAACCAACTAACAAACCCTCCCTGAAACATTGCATAGGAGAAGGTAAGCAGAAAGAGGAGGCCTAAAAACAAGAATTTTAACACTCTATTATTGGCAAACTTGTCCCTCATTTCACTTTCTCTTCCCTCCGAATTGGTACACGAACGCGGTGAAGAATTTCTTTAATAATCTCCTCAGGCTTTTGTCCTTCAAAAGTCGCTTCCGATTTAAGTATGACGCGATGAGATAAGACATAAGGCGCTAAGAATTTCACGTCATCTGGAAGAACATAATCACGATTCCTCATAAATGCATACGCCTGACAACCTTTCATTAATGAAAGAGAACCACGCGGACTTGCTCCGAGATAGATCGACGTATTATTTCGCGTTCGACTTACAATATCAATAATGTATTGTTTGACCGATTCATCTACAAAAACAGCTTTCACCTTTTTCTGCATATCAAGCAGTTCTCCAAGCTCGAGAGCCGTGCCAATCGAGTCAATTGGATGGGCGTGTTCTGTCCGGTTCAACACTTCAAGCTCTTCTTCAGGAGAAGGATAGCCCATTCGCAACTTTAATAAAAAGCGATCAAGCTGTGCTTCAGGAAGTGGATAGGTTCCTTCGTACTCAATTGGGTTTTGCGTCGCCATTACAAAAAAAGGCTGTGGTAGAACATGTGTCTCTCCATCAACCGTTACATTCCCTTCCTCCATTCCTTCAAGAAGAGCTGATTGTGTTTTCGGTGATGTTCGATTAATTTCATCTGCTAGAATAATATTTCCTAACAAAGGCCCTTTCCGAAATTCAAATTTCATTTCTCGTTGATTAAAGATGGAAACCCCCGTTAAGTCTGAAGGCAGTAAATCTGGCGTAAACTGAATGCGGTTAAACTGAGCACCAACGGACTTCGCTAAGGCACGGACCATCATCGTTTTTCCCACGCCAGGTACATCTTCAAGAAGCACATGACTTCCGGCAAGCAATGCTACTAAACTTAACTCAGTCACATCTCGCTTCCCTACCATTACCTTTTCAATATTCTCAATCACTTGCTGTACAGCTGGGTGGTACGCATCAAACTGGTAAGATGAACTCATCATTGATTCCTCCAATAATCTTAATCTTCCATAACTAGTATAAAAATAGGTCTCATTCCCTATCATTTTTCCATAACACGATCAAAAACAAATGTCTGAATACTCATAACCTTATTGTAACAAAAAATACTTTAGCGACGTTAATAAGAAGCGCGTTTTCCTATATTTTCATTTTCCTTTGATACAAAACGATAACTAGCACCAATGAATTCCGTTTTAACCTGGATGAAAAAGGGAATCCCTCTTACAGAGAATAACATCACAAGAATTCATAATCTTCAAACTATCATATCGAGGTGAGTACATAAGGTCACGCTACGCCTCTCGTCCCTCTTGTCTAAAGCGAAAAAGGAGGAAGTACAAATGGCAGGTAATCGCGGTGTCGTATATACAGGTTCAGGTCGTGTTGAAGTTCAGGATATTAGCTATCCAGATTTAGTTCTTCGTGAGGGTCCTGGTGTACCCAAAAGCAATGCTGGTCGTAAATGTGAACATGGCGTGATCTTAAAGAATATCGTGACAAATATATGCGGAAGCGACCAGCATATGGTTCGTGGCCGCACAACGGCTCCCTCTGGTTTAGTTCTTGGTCATGAAATCACAGGAGAAGTGATTGAGGTTGGACGAGATGTTGAGTTTATTAAAAAAGGGGATATTGTTTCCGTTCCATTCAATGTTGCTTGTGGTCGATGTAAGATGTGTAAACGTCAGGACACCCACATTTGTCAAAACGTGAATCCTGAACGCCCGGGTGCTGCTTACGGATACGTTGACATGGGTGGCTGGGTTGGTGGCCAATCCGAATATGTGATGGTTCCTTATGCAGATTTTCAATTGCTTGCCTTTCCTGATAAAGAGAAAGCGATGGAGAAAATCCTCGACTTAACGATGCTATCCGATATTTTTCCTACCGGCTATCACGGAGCGATTAGTGCAGGAGTAACGACAGGGTCAACCGTGTACGTTGCCGGAGCAGGACCAGTTGGACTTGCTGCTGCTCATTCCGCTCAGTTACTCGGTGCCGCTGTTGTAATCGTAGGTGATTTGAAAGAAGAACGTCTCGCTCAGGCACGTAGCTTCGGATGTGAAACGATTAATCTCAAAGAACACAATGATCCAGGTGAACAAATCGAACAAATTCTCGGCATACCTGAGGTGGATTGTGCGATCGATGCGGTTGGATTTGAAGCTTATGGACACGGAACTGATAATGACGAGCAGCCGGCCATTGTACTAAATACGATGATGGATGTTGTAGAAGCTGGAGGGAAGATGGGTATCCCAGGCTTATATGTAACTGAGGATCCTGGAGCAGATGATAAAGATGCTAAGCAAGGCTCGCTTAAAGTAAGGTTTGGACTTGGCTGGTCAAAAGCTCATCATTTTGTGACAGGGCAAACACCTGTCATGCAGTATCATCGTCAATTAATGATGGCGATTTTAAATGGAAAAGCCGATATTGCAAAGGCCGTAAATGCAACCGTTATCAGTCTCGATGAAGCCCCTCAAGGGTACAATGAGTTTGATAGTGGTGTAGCGAAGAAGTTTGTGATTGACCCACATGGGATGTTGAAGAGGTAAATCATAAAAAAAGTCAATCCTATTCGCTAGGATTGACTTTTTTTCTCGTGATAGACGATTAAAACGTAAGCAACAAAACTGGAAGGTGATTTAGATGTCAGTTATCCTTAGACGAATTTATGCAGAAGACCCCCCTGTCGATGGGACTCGTATTCTAATTGACCGCGTATGGCCGAGGGGCATATCAAAAGAGAAAGCGAAATTAGATGACTGGATGAAAGAAATTGCACCCAGTTCTTCGTTACGAAAATGGTTTGAACATGATCCTGATAAGTTTGAAGACTTTAAGAAAGCATACCAAAATGAAATTAATGAAAGTGAGATGGCTCAGATGAAATTACAAGAACTGAAGAAAATGGCTACTAACGAAAGACTCGTTCTCTTATTTGGTGCCAAAGATATGACCCATAATCATGCGGTAGTGTTAAAAGAGATGATCGAGGAGTAATCAGGATTTGTCGTTTTTTTTCCAAAGTAAAAGAGAGAGGGCTTTCCCCTCTCTCTTTTTGCATTCTATTCCATTAAACTAGTTTACGATCCCAATGACGATGCGTCGCGATCGCTTCACTGAACTCATTTACAAATTTATTCATATCTGTGCCAGTGACAACCCCTGACTGCCCGACTAAGTCGTTATTCTCTAACCACTTCATACCTTCATGCGTTCCGCCGATTGGTTTAAAGTGTGAGAATGCTTCATTGATAAAGTAATTAGCGGATTGATAGAATCCTTTACTTTCCTGATTCCCACCAACCGCGTAAATGGCATCAAACAAGACAGAATCACAAGTGAGGAATGTGTGATCAATCTCGGCTTCAGCGCCATCAGTAGCTGTTTTCACACCGCGCTTATCGCTAATGAGCTCAGGCTTAATGCCTTTTTCTTTCAGTTCATTCAGTACTTGAATGAGCTCTTCTCCATTAAATCCATTGTCTACAATTACGCCTACTTTTCGAGTATCAGGCGTAAACGTTGTATTTAATTGGCTAAGTGCAGGTGATGTTTTTGTAATATCTGATCCGCCTTCTTTAGGTTCCTTCGCTCCGATATTTTGAGCGACGGTTTGAGAAAGGTCTAAATTGATATTCGCAAGCATATCCACGACTTGTTGCTGAACGGACTTACTTGTCAGCTTACCTAACTCAAAGCTAAAGGCATTTTTAATGTGCTCTTTCTCCACATCGCTCATGCTGTTAAAGAAAAGAACGGCCTGAGAGAAATGATCTTTAAAGCTTTCACTGCGAGCACGAACCTTATGACCGTCAACTTTCTCCTGATAATGAACGTAGCCACCTTCTTCTTCTGTCGCTGGTTCTGGCTGATTATCAGCAAGAGAGTTTTTGTGGTAGCTTACTTGGCCTTTGTTAATCGTTTGGCGCATAAAACCATCACGTTGATTGTTGAAAAACGGGCAAACCGGGCGATTAATCGGCAACTCATGATAGTTCGCACTGCCAAAACGGTTAATCTGTGTATCTGTATAAGAGAACAAACGTCCTTGCAGTAGTGGATCATTCGAAAAATCAATTCCTTTTACAACGTTACCTGGATGAAAAGCAACCTGCTCATTTTCAGCAAAGACGTTTTCGACATTTCGGTTTAACGTCATTTTCCCAACGATTTTGACAGGGATGTCTTCTTCTGGCCAAATTTTTGTTGGATCAAGTACATCAAAGTCAAATTTAAATTCATCTTCTTCATTAATGATTTGAACGCCTAGTTCCCACTCAGGGTAGTCACCGTTTTCAATGGACTCATATAAGTCGCCACGGTGGAAATCAGCATCTTTACCCGAGATTTTTTGTGCTTCATCCCACACAAGTGAATGGATACCTAACTTTGGTTTCCAGTGAAACTTAATAAAGCGGGCTTCTCCTTTGGCGTTTACAAAACGGAATGTATGAACGCCGAATCCTTCCATCATACGTAAGCTTCTAGGAATGGCTCTGTCCGACATTGCCCACATCGCCATATGAGCAGATTCTTGATTATTCGCAATAAAATCCCAGAAGGTATCATGAGCGGAAGCCGCTTGAGGCATACCATTATGAGGTTCGGGTTTAACCGCATGAATTAAGTCTGGGAATTTAATAGCGTCCTGAATAAAAAATACAGGCATGTTATTCCCAACTAAATCATAGTTTCCCTCATCCGTATAGAAGCGTGTGGAAAACCCTCTGACATCTCGTACCGTTTCAGCAGACCCTTTTGAACCTGCTACTGTTGAAAAGCGAACAAAAACGGGCGTTTTTCTGGAAGTGTCCTTTAAGAATTCAGCGTCTGTGATTTCTTCAAGCGACTCATAAACTTCAAACTCACCATGTGCAGAGAAGCCTCTAGCGTGTACAACACGTTCAGGAATACGCTCATGGTCAAAGTGCGTCATTTTTTCTCTAAAATGAAAATCTTCCATTAGCGTTGGGCCGCGTTCCCCTGCTTTTAGTGAAAATTCGTCTTCCGAAACCTTCAATCCCTGATTTGTCGTCATTTTACCTTTATCATTGGTGCTATATTGGTCTAGCTGCTTTTTTTTCTTATTCTCGCTCACTACAATTCCTCCCGCTATATCGATATGTAAAATCTTATATAGAGCGGTTCCCTAACTGACTAATATCAAACCTCGTTTTTTCAAATTTTTAGGTTCTTCTCCAAACAAAAAAACCCATTATCTCCGACGATAATGGGTTGGGGAAAGCATCCATTTGGTCTGTTAATCAACATTTCTCAGCTCATGAAACTTCGCATAAACAAAGCAAGCATACAAGACAACTAACATAGCACCTCCAGCCATTATTTGATCAATACCGATTCCAGTAGAAAGCAGAAGGGCTGTCATAGCGTAGCTGACTGGGATAAGGCCCATAGAGGCAAGGGAGATCAGCCCCATTACTCGGCCTAAGACCCTTTCCTCAATCATGCCTTGTATGGCCGATATAAAAGGAATGTTGCTGGCAGAAAGACATGCGCCAAAAATCACAAGCATCAGAATACTCATCCAAAGCACAGTTGAAAAGCTCAGTCCGATAAAAGCAAGCCCAGAGAAGATGAGCGTAATTAACGCGATCTTTCCCCGCTTTTTCGTTAAATTTAGAACGCCAACAACAATAGAACCAATTAACATCCCCACTGCCGCCCCAGCTTCTAATAAACTAAACGTCATTGCATCACCACTTAGAATGGTTTTAACGAATAGCGGAAGCCCCATCGACATTGGACCAACAAGAAACAAATTCATAAAAACTGTCGTCAGTACGACAACGACTAAAACTCTTGATTCCTTTACATAAAGAAGTCCTTCTTTAAATGTCTCAAAAAAAGATTGGTCGCTCGTTTCCTGTTCCACTTTATGCTTTGGAATTTTCATCAGATAGATAAGGATACTGCCAAGAAAAAGCATCATTGCCGTTATCGCAAAGACAATTTCATAACTCCCAAAAGCAATGATTAAGCCTGCCAGCATAGGAGCGATAATAAAAGAAGCCTGGTTTGTCATTTGAATTATGGAATTTCCTCTAGTAAGATTTTCTTTACGAATGATTGATGGAATGACGGCACTTTCAGCAGCCCAGAAAAAAGCGTCAAGAATACCAAAGAAAAAAGCAACGCCGACAAATGTCCAGAGCGTCACGTCTCCGAAAATAAACCAGAGAACAAGCCCACCAAGTAAAACGCCTCTTGATAGATCGGAGAGAAACATCATTTTTGTTTTACTCATCCGATCCGCAACCGTTCCGCTAATCAGCATAAACAATAGTCTTGGAATGCTCGATGCAATATAGATAAGACCAAGTGAAGCTTCAAGGTTTAAAACATTGACGACATACCAGCTCTCCGAAAAAAGAAAAAAGGAAATACCAAAACTCGATAAAAATGCGGCTCCCCATAAAAGAAGAAAGTTTTTATTTCTAAAAATAGAATCGACTTGCACTGTGCGTTCATTTTGTTCAAGAACGTTCTCTTTTAACGCCATCCCCAACACCTCTGCTTTTTTGATAGCTTAAGTGTATCGAAAAACAGTATATGTCGACGATGACCCGGGGTTTGATATCCCCTCCGCCTTAAGGCGGATTATGAACTACATACTTTCTTAAGATTTAATTTAAATTAACATCATAAGTCGTCCACCACGATATACGTTGCTTTCACTGGCCCATGAACCCCAACGATTAGGTTCATCTCTATGTCAGCACTATTGCTTGGACCAGTAACAAAACTGACGCACGATGAAACCGGGTTTCCTTTCTTCTCTTCCTCATGAATCAATTGACTCGCCTGCGTCATTCGAGGTACGAGCGTACTCTTTGGAACGATGGCAATGAATGTTTCCGGAAGTAAGCTAATGGATCGACCGTTAAAGCGATCATTAAACAAGGTGACGGTGCCTGATTCTGCGAGCGTAATATCACTGAACACGATTCCTGCTCCTGCTTGTTCAGCAAACGTTATGTTTTCTTGTCCTTTCTTTTCATCCCAAATGTGAATCTCATAACCTTCAGCTTGAAATTCCGTGTATACGTTGCTTAAACCCGTTTCGTCATTCCTTGGGCCACTGGCTCCGACTACTTTGGTAACATCATAGTTTTTAAGAACCGTTCGTAAGGTTTCTGCAAGTCCATCTAAGTTCGTTCTAGTAAATGAAGTGTGAATCACCTTACACTGTTCCTCTAATTTCTCAACTAGCTCATCTTGAGTTGCCCCTTGGAACACTCGCTCCTGCGGGTGAACAGAATAGACAGATGATTCCACTTCCGTTCGTCGCGTTCGACCAAGTTGCTCAGCCAGGTTATTCAAAAACCTTTCACGGTTATGAATGGCCATCACTGATCACTCCTTTGCTGTCGTTTTTGATACCAATCGCGGAAACGTTCCTTCGATGGAGCTGGGAAATCTCGTTGCTCCGTCCAGCCTTTCATTGGACCTGGACCTTTTTCGATATAGTCATCTTTTGTCCAGGGTTTCAGCGTTGTTCTAGCCATTTTCGTGGATAGTTTATAGGCCGCTGGTGTTGAAGCCCATTTAGCGAAACCCGTCATCATCATTTTTTCCGCTTTGGTCGTCATTTTTTCGCGTTCCACGATGATTTCTCGGTGTCTGATCAAATGCTCATGAAGCGGAATTTTGACAGGGCATGCTTCAGTACATGCAGCACATAAGGTCGAAGCATATGGAAGGTCCTTATGATCATCGTATCCATCCAGCAAGGGTGTAAGCACAGCTCCAATCGGTCCTGGATAAATCGATCCATATGAATGCCCACCAACGTGACGATAAACAGGACAAGCATTAATACACGCAGCACAGCGAATACAATGAAGAGCTGACTGAAACTCAGTTCCTAGTATTTTCGACCGTCCATTGTCGACAATAACCAGATGAAAATCTTCCGGACCATCTACTTCATCTTCAAGCCGCGTTCCAGTTAATGCTGTAATATAGCTCGTAAGCTTTTGTCCTACAGCTGCACGAGTCAACAAGCTCACAACGACTTCTAAGTCCTCCCAAGTGGGCACAATTCGCTCCATGCCCATCACAGTAATTTGGGTTTCTGGAAGAGACGTTACCATTCTCGCATTCCCTTCATTTGTAACAAGCGTGATTGCACCAGATTCCGCAACCGCAAAGTTACACCCCGTGATCCCAATATCTGCTTTTAGAAAATCCTGGCGCAATTGTTCCCGAGCAAAAGCTGCGAGCTCAACAGGATCATCCGACCCAGTATAGCCTTTCTTCTTCATAAACGTTTCGCGAATTTGCTCTTTATTTTTATGAAGCGCTGGGGTCACGATATGAGAAGGAGGATCTTCATCCAATTGTAAAATCCACTCACCAAGGTCCGATTCAACTACCTCACACCCACTTTTTTCAAGAGCCGCATTTAATCCGATTTCTTCTGTCACCATTGATTTCGATTTAACGACTTTCTTCGCTTGTTTTTTCTTCGCGATTTCCTGAATGTACTCGTTCGCTTCTTCCGCAGTTTCTGCAAAAAAGACGGTTCCGCCACGTTTTTCCACCTGCTCACTCAATTGATGCAAATAATAGTCCAGGTTTTCCATCGTGTGAGAACGAATCTCTTCACCAAGGGTTCTCCACTCTTCCCAATCCCCAAGTTCTTCTGCTGCTTTTAAACGTCCTGAACGGAACCGCCCCTGGGCACTGGAAACAGCTTTTCTCATAAAGGAATTTGCAATACCGTCTTGAATTCGATCAGCATAAGGTTTATGACCAATTTTAATACTCATCTATACCCCTCCTTAACGAGTGTTTAATATTTGTGCGATATGAAGAAATTTCACTTCCTGTCCATTTCTGCGTAATCGTCCACCCATATTCATTAAGCAGCCCATATCTCCACCAATTAAATAGTCGGCTTGCGTTTCTTCAATATGATCTGCCTTCTCTTGCACCATCTGTCCGGAAATCTGTGAATTTTTCACAGCGAAGGTACCTCCAAATCCACAGCAATCCTCTTTCATTGGCAAATCAATAAGGTTCAGCCCTTTCACATTCTCCAATAGAATTCTCGGAGCGTCCTTAACGCCTAACAAACGCGTCATATGACAGGAAGGATGATACGTTGCCGTTCCAGTAAATGTAGAACCTACGTCTTTTACTTTTAGCACATCAACCAAAAACTGTGTTAATTCAAACGTTTTATCCGATAGGTTACGTGCTCTATCACGCCACTCCGGTTCCTCTGCCAATACTTTCGGATATTCTTTCAACATCTGTACGCAAGATCCCGAAGGCCCAACGACATATTCGGATGATTCAAAAGCCTTGATCATTTGTTTCATCGCTTTGACCGACTCACTCTTGTACCCACTGTTATAAGCAGGTTGCCCACAGCACGTCTGTCCAGCTGGAAAATTGACTTCACACCCAAAGCGCTCTAACAGTTCCACCGTATCCTTCCCAACATCAGGTGTGAACGTGTCACATAAACATGTAATAAATAACGAAACCTTCATAATAGTACCTCCCACTTTAAACATAAGGTCATCAGATGACTAAATGAAATAAAAAGGAAACTGCTTAAATCAGATCCCTTTACTTCATAAAATTAGCTAACGACTCTTCTACATTGTTAAGATGTGCTAACATTGCTTCTCGAGCTTTATCCTCATCACGAGTTTCGATGGCATCTAATATTCTTTGATGTTCTTGTAACAAGCGTTCTGTCCCTTCCGGAGTATGCAGCAATTTACGCGTTTCTCGCATCGCCTGCATCATAATTTCAGAAACACTGTTCATTAAGTTAATCAGCATTTGATTGTGACTCGCTTTGACCAGCGCCATATGAAACGCTAAATCAGCCTGATCCCCGAGCTCACCACTGCCTTTTGCCTCTTCCATCTTCCCGATTGCATCTCTCATCGGGGATAGATCTTCACTCTTATATGAAGCTGCCGCTGCCCCAGCTGCGCCTACTTCAAGTATCTTCCGTACTTCCAATAGTTCTTGCAGATCTTCTGATTTCATTAAAAATGCAACGGATACTGGTAAGGAAAAACGCGAAGCATCAAAGGATTTAACATACGTTCCTTCTCCCTGACGCATTTCAAGAATTCCCATGGCACGAAGCGCACTTAATGACTCTCGAATAGCCGACCTTCCGACATTAAAGTTTTTCGCCAAAACTTCCACGCTATCAAGCTTATCTCCTGACTTCAATGTCCCATTTTTCAACGATTCGAGTAGAGAATCTGCGACTTGCTCATAAATCTTTTTCGATCGAATCGGTTTGTATTCCACCATTTCCCCTCCAACTTCCCATCGTGTGTTACTTTTATTTTACTCTAAATAGAAGAATTGGAAAAGTGACGAAGTAATTAAAACAGCACTGTCATGAATAAAGCAGCTACCCCTACCAGAAGTCCGTATAGCAAAGCTGGTAAAATCGTTTTCCGAATAATATCTCCCTCTTTTCCAGAAAGTCCAACCACAGTTCCTGCTGCAACAACGTTATGAACACAAATCATATTACCAGCGGCAGCCCCAATAACTTGAAGCGATAGAATTGTATCCTTTGCGAGACCAGTCTCTTTCGCAATGCTATATTGTATGGGAGAAAACGTGAGTGTCGATACTGTTGCACTCCCTGTAATAAACGCTCCCAATTCTCCAAGAAATGGAGCTGCGAGCACCCACATGGAACCAAACCCACTCGCCAGGGTTTGAGCTATGTATTGAGGCATGCTAATCAAAGCGTTCATATTCATTCCTGAATTTGTAAACACTTGCACAAGAGCTAGTGTGGCGATTAAAGCTAACGCTGCATCTTTCATCGATATAATTGATTCCTTTGCAGCAGCTGAAAAATTCCGGAATGATTTTCGTTGAATGAGTACCGCTAAAATCGTTGCAAGCACGAGCACAGTTCCCGGTGAATACAATACTTGCCACTTGGAAGTAATGCCTTCAACACCTAAAATATTCGTCCACGTCAAGTCCACCCAACTTAACGTAAAGTCTTTTACGGCAGGTACAATTCGAGTCATTAACAATAGCGCAACAATAATCAAGTAAGGAGACCACGCTGATGCTAATCCCATCTTTGAGCCTTTTTCGTCAATAACAAAATCTTCTTGAAGTGCTTCTTGCCATGAAGATTTCGGAAGCAAAAAACCTTTCTTTGCCGTGAGTGTCGCTACGACTAACCCGGTAAGAGAAGCTAAGATGGCAACAAACTCGTGACCGAACAATACAGCATAGAGATAAGCAGATGACGTATAAGTAATTCCGATCAATAATGTCCAAGGGAGCATTTCAATTGCATCTTTCCAACTCTTCTTCATACCAAAAAAAACGGTTAGAACAACGACTAATATAAACGGAATGAAGGTACCCGCAAATAAATCGAAGAAAGCAATTTGAACACCGATATCTTGATAAAAAGATAAACCTGCGTCTGGTAGATTACTAAGCCCCACTTGAATTGGCGTACCGACAGCACCATAAGATACCGCTGAACTATCTGCAATGAGAGCAATTGCCGCTGCTGCCATTGGGGTAAAACCTAACGCTACCAACAGCGGTCCGGTGAGCGCCGCTGGAGTACCAAATCCTGCAGCACCCTCGATTAATGCACCGAATAAAAAAGCCACGATAACAATTTGCACTCGCATGTCTGTTGATATATTTCGAAACCCTTGATTAATTCGATTCACAGCACCTGTATGACGAAGTGTATTTAATAAAACGATCGCACCGAACAAAATAAATAAGATGGTTAACGCCTTATGCGATCCTTCCAAAACAGATGCAACTATAACCTCTCCCTCTACTCCCCAAACAAAAAAAGCTAAGATAATAACAATTAACGCACTGAAGAACATTCCTTTCTTAGCAGGCATTCGAAGGAGCACTAAAAAGATAAATGGGGCTAAAATGGCACTTAAAGCAACAAGTAATAACATCAACATTCCTCCGTTTACATAGTTTCACTTTTGTTAGCGCTTTCAGTTTAGGTGATAAAACAACAAGTCATCAGATGACCTGTTGTTTTATTTTATACTGATAGACTTACTGTTACAAGTGTTTTTTGTTATATAGACAGAATAAGATGTGATTTATTCCTTCTCACATTTAATGCACAAAAACATAAAAAAGCTCCCTCCAGTCATAAACTGGAGGAAGCTTTCCATTTACTCAGATATTCTGAGCAGCTGGGAGCATGAATTACATCATGCCGCCCATACCGCCCATTCCACCCATGCCGCCCATATCAGGCATGCCACCGCCGCCTGCATTTTCTTCAGGCTTATCAGCGATTACTGCTTCAGTAGTAAGAATCATAGCAGATACGGATGCTGCATTTTGTAGAGCAGAACGAGTTACTTTAGTTGGGTCAACGATACCAGCGTCAACCATGTTTACCCACTCGCCAGTAAGGGCGTTGAAGCCAATACCGATTTTCTCGCCTTTAAGGCGCTCAACCACAACAGATCCTTCAAGACCAGCATTGTGAGAGATCTGGCGGATTGGCTCTTCAAGAGCACGAAGAACAATCTTAACGCCAGTAGCTTCGTCACCAGTAGCTTCAACAGCTTGAACAGCCTTAACGACGTTCACTAGTGCTGTACCACCACCGGATACGATTCCTTCTTCAACCGCTGCGCGAGTTGAGTTAAGAGCATCTTCAATGCGAAGTTTACGCTCTTTCAATTCAGTTTCAGTTGCTGCACCAACTTTGATGACAGCTACGCCGCCAGCAAGCTTAGCAAGACGTTCCTGAAGCTTTTCTTTATCGAACTCAGAAGTTGTTTCTTCTAGCTGAGCTTTGATTTGGTTTACGCGACCAGCAATTTTATCAGTTTCGCCAGAGCCTTCAACGATTGTTGTGTTTTCTTTCGTTACAACAACTTTCGAAGCGCGACCAAGCTGAGTAATGTTCGCTTGTTTAAGATCAAGACCAAGATCTTCAGTGATCACTTCAGCACCAGTTAGTGTACCGATGTCTTCAAGCATTGCTTTACGACGATCACCGAAGCCAGGAGCTTTAACAGCCACTGCGTTAAACGTTCCGCGAAGCTTGTTCACAACGAGTGTTGCAAGAGCTTCACCTTCAACGTCTTCAGCAATCATAAGAAGTGGTTTACCTTGTTGTACAACTTGCTCAAGTACAGGTAGTACATCTTGAATGCTAGCGATCTTCTTATCCGTAATCAGGATATATGGATCTTCTAGAACAGCTTCCATTTTATCGGAATCTGTTACCATGTATGGAGATGCATATCCACGGTCGAACTGCATACCTTCTACTACTTCAAGCTCAGTAGCAAATCCTTTTGATTCTTCAACAGTGATAACGCCGTCGTTACCAACGCGCTCCATTGCTTCAGCAATCAATTGACCTACTTCTTCGTCAGCAGCAGAGATTGACGCAACCTGTGCGATTGACTCTTTGCCTTCGATTGGCTTAGAAATATTTTTAAGCTCTTCAACAGCAGCTCTTGTAGCTTTCTCGATACCCTTACGGATAACCATTGGGTTCGCACCAGATGCTACGTTTTTAAGACCTTCGCGTACCATAGCTTGTGCAAGAACTGTTGCAGTTGTTGTACCGTCACCGGCAACATCATTCGTTTTGCTCGCTACTTCTGCTACTAGCTTCGCACCCATATTTTCGAATGCATCTTCAAGCTCGATTTCTTTCGCGATCGTTACACCATCATTCGTGATAAGTGGAGATCCGAATTTCTTCTCGAGGACAACGTTACGTCCTTTTGGTCCGAGTGTAACTTTAACTGCGTTCGCAAGAGAATCAACACCGCGAAGCATTGCGCGACGGGCTTCTTCACTGAACTTAATATCTTTTGCCATTTGTTACCCTCCTAAATGTATGTAGTGCTTTTATTTTGTGTTTACTTACCTACAACTGCAAGAATGTCATTTTCACGAAGGATTAGATACTCTTTACCGTCATACTTTACTTCAGTACCAGCATACTTGCTGTAAATAACTGCATCGCCTTCTGATACTTCAAGAGCGACGCGCTCTCCACCATCAGTTAGTGCACCGCTACCTACAGATACGACGCGACCTTCTTGTGGCTTTTCTTTCGCAGAATCCGGAAGCACGATCCCGCTAGACGTTTTTTCTTCTAATTGAATTGGTTCGATGACTACTCGATCACCTAAAGGCTTTAACAACTCAAACACCCTCCTCAGATGGAAATTATGGTTTGATTCGTTTTTTAGCACTCACCATCGTCGAGTGCTAACACATGTATATAATAAATAATTCAGTATCCTTTTGCAAGTAGTAAAGTTGATTTTTTTTCAGTTTTTTCTTTTCTTACCTACTCGCCACGATCTGACATAAAATACTAAGACTTCTGTCCTGCTTTTCGATAAGTTTCGCTTCGATCGTTCTAAACAGTTTATGAAGTCTTATGAACGGCATTCCCTTTTAAAAGTGTGTTAAACTAATACGAGTATGCGCAGTGCCTTTTAAGGCATGCAAACCATTTAAAGGAGTTATGATTCTTGGCCAAACATTATTGGACTATACTAATCACCTATATTGTCATGCAGCTTTCAGGGGTTGTAGGCGTTCCTTTACTTCAGCAACTTAACGTCGCTGATCCCATTGTCACCTGGTCAGTTTTTAGTTTTCTTACTGCCCTAATTATTATGTTGTTTCTTCTCCGCTCGACTCCTGATGTTCCATTTGAACGCTCTGCTCGCGTTTCACCTGGCCAGGCAATCGGATGGAGTGTGCTAGGCGTATTTATGGCCTATGCTTCCCAAATTATTGCAGCTATGATCGAGATGAATGTATTTGGCATTGATCCTGGTTCTGAGAACACCGAAATGCTTATTGAAGTGGCAAAGGCTTCCCCTATTTTTATCATTGTAACGTCCATTATTGGACCAATTCTTGAAGAAATCGTTTTTCGAAAAGTTATTTTCGGATCATTATACAAACGATTTAACTTCTGGATCGCCGGCATTCTTAGCTCAGTTATATTTGCAGCGATTCACTTTGACTTTTCCCACATACTCATCTATACAGCAATGGGTCTAACCTTTGCCTTTCTATATGTGAAAACAAAGCGTCTGATCGTACCGATTATTGCACACATGACAATGAATACATTTGTTGTGTTAATTAACGTCTATTTTGCTGATGATATTATGGAGATGGAAAAGCAGCTTAATCAGACGCAATCGTTTATTGGAGGACTCTTTTCATGAAACTCTCACCAACTGTTATGGGTTTTTTCTATTTAGGACTCGGGTCGCTATTTACGTACCTTGCGATCCAAAGCGCTAGTAGTAACGGCGAAATGTGGAGCTTTTATACAATTCTATTGATGGTTCTTGCCACAGTGGATTTCGTATATGCTATTCGTTTTTTCGTCCTTAGAAAACGGATCACACAACTTAAGAAAAAAGATGAAAACAAAAAGCGGTAGGAATTCCTACCGCTTTTTGTTTTGCATTTATTGATTTTCTTCTTCCTGAGCTTCCTCAAGAATCCTTTTTGCTTCAGCCTGTAACCTCTTCCGATAACCGTATCGGGACACAATAATACTAAATTCGTAAAGTAGTAAAAGCGGTACAGTTACCATAAGATGTGAAATAATTTCAGGTGGTGTAATCATCCCCGCTATAACGAGAAGGACAAAGTACGCATATTTTCTAATCTGTACAAGCATTGCTGGATTTAACATACCAAGCCTTGTAAAGAAAAGAACGATGACGGGCAACTGAAAGACAAATCCAAAAGGCAGTGTTAACTGAAACAAGAAGCTAAAATATTGATTCGCTCCATACATCTCTTGAATGTTAAGGCTTTGTGCAAGGTTCCCCACAAAATCGATCACAAATGGAAAGAGAACAAAATAGGAAAAGGAAACTCCGCCAAGAAATAAAATGAACACCGCTGGTATATAAGATAATGTTACTTTGCGTTCATGTTCAAACAATCCGGGTGATATAAACGCCCAGAGCTGGTAGAGCGCAAGTGGTGATGTCATAATAAAAGCAATTAAAAAGGCGAAGCTGAAATACACTTTCAATGGGTCAGTCAGATGAAACGCGTTCATCGGTATACCCTGCGCTTCAGGAGCATGCTGCAGGAACACAATGACTGGCTTAGCCAGAAACAGTCCCGCAATAAAGGAAAGAATTAAGAAAACGACAGTAATAATAACCCGTTTTCTTAATTCCTCTAAATGATCATAGATGGATTGCTTCTGATCCTCCATTCACTATCCGTCCTAACCGATTACTTGTCGTTATTTTTCTTATCATTTGGTTCATCGTCATCATCCGCTAAACCTTTTGTTGCGTTTTTAAACTCACGAAGCGTGTTACCTGCTGCTTTACCTAGCTCAGGTAATTTCTTCGGTCCGAATATTATCAAAGCAACCACGGCAACTAATGCGATACTTGCGCCACCCATTCCCATGCGTGTCACCTCCTTATCATGTCGTTATACTGGATAATGCTTCATGAAATAGACGAGTGCTTGTAATTCGACTGCTAGATCAATATGATGCACTCGTATATGATCCGGAACAGTTAGACGAGCTGGGGTGAAATTTAATATTCCTTTGATGCCTGTCTCATCCATTTGATCGGCAATTGACTGAGCTACATGGACAGGGACAGTTAAAATAACAACCGTTACGTCATTTTCTTTAAGTCGCTTTTGAAATTCATCAATATGATAAACGGGTACTCCGCCAATTTCCTGTCCGACTTTTTCGGAATCGGCATCAAAAGCGAGCTCAATTTTTGTATTATTATTTTTTATAAAATTGTAATGTAGAAAGGCCGTTCCAAGATTACCTACGCCAATCAGCGCAACCTTTGTCGTTTCATCCTGATCAAGGGTCTTACTAAAAAAGGATAACAAATAATGGACGTTGTACCCATACCCTTTTTTACCAAGTGCACCAAAATAGCTGAAATCTCTGCGGATTGTAGCGGAATCTACCTTAATGGCATCACTAAGTTCTGCTGAGGAAACACGCTGTTTTCCAGATGCACTTAGATTTTTTAAATATCGATAATAGAGCGGCAGTCTTTTTGCTGTCGCCTGCGGAATTTTTGCTTGATCAATATCCATACACTACCTCCATATTGATCTCCGCGCTCCATCGTCACCTTATTCGCGCGTATAATCCCCGCTTTTACCTCCTGTTTTCGTAACAAGATAGGTTTCCCCGATAACGATGCCTTTATCCACCGCTTTGCACATATCATAAACGGTTAATGCCGCCGCTGATGCTGCCGTCAGCGCTTCCATTTCAACGCCAGTACTCCCGCTCGTTTTCACATGAGCCTCGATGATCAGCTCATAAGATGGCGAATGATCCTGCCAGTCAAAATGAAGGTCAACGCCAGAAAGCGCTATCGGATGACACATAGGGATGAGATCAGATGTTTTTTTTGCTGCCATAATACCGGCAATTTGAGCGACTTGAAGTACATCGCCTTTTTTCATCGTTCCCGCTTGGATACCTGAATAAATTAGTTCACTCACCTGAACGCTCGTACGTGCGGTAGCCGTTCGAACCGAGGGAGTTTTATCAGTAATATCGACCATTCTAGCTCGGCCTTCTTCATTAAAGTGAGTAAATGAACTCATGTTTGCCCCTTTCCTCATACTGAGATGATTGAAGGATATTGCTGCTACTTGTGACTATACACCATTTCCTGCGATTTTGCTGTTTTTTTGATGACTTTTTTTGTTAAGTCATGAACATTCGTTTAGTTGCTCAGCTTGTCCTCTCTGCGGTAAACTTAAAGGAACGTCGGATAATGCCGAACGATCGGTGATACACGAGGAGATCAGCTTATCCTTACAACCCGCTTTTCACGGATATAAGGAAGGAAATAGAGGTGAACGAACATGATCGTATTGCAAGTAAATGGACTCACCAAATCATTTGGTGCTGATACCATTTTATCGAATATTAAATTAGAAGTACAATCACGAGACCGCGTTGCGCTTGTTGGGCGGAACGGCGCTGGTAAATCTACTCTGCTAAAGATGATAACCGGGCAACTTTCATATGATTCAGGCGATATTATTAAACCAAAAGATGTAGCAGTTGGTTATATGGCGCAAGACACTGGACTCGAATCTGGACTTTCGATCTGGGATGAAATGCTAAGCGTCTTTGAACGATTTCAAAAGATGGAATCAGAACTTAGGGAATATGAACAAAAGATGGGTAATCCAAAAGTTTACGAAAATCAGATTGAATACGAGCGAATTTTAAAAGAATATGACGAGCTTCAAGTTGCCTTTAAAGATCAAGGTGGTTATAAGTACGAAGCAGACATTCGTACCGTATTACACGGACTTAACTTTAAAGATTTTGATTACAGTACAAAAATCTCAACGCTTAGCGGTGGACAAAAGACACGACTCGCTCTCGGAAAGCTTTTGCTTACAAAACCTGAGCTACTTATTCTAGATGAACCGACAAACCATCTAGATATTGAAACACTTACATGGCTTGAAGGCTACCTTCAAAACTATTCTGGTGCCTTATTAATTGTCTCTCACGATCGTTATTTCCTCGATAAAATTGTAACTAAAGTGTACGAGATTTCTAGACATCGTGCGGAACGTTTTGAAGGTAACTATAGTTACTATCTTGATGAAAAAGAACAGCGTTATGAGCAGCAGCTTAAGGAGTTTGAGAAACAACAAAAAGAAATTGCGAAGCTAGAAGACTTTGTTGCGAAAAACATTGTCCGCGCTTCAACAACGAAACGCGCGCAAAGTCGTCGCAAACAGCTCGATCGGATGGAACGTCTGGATAAGCCTAAAGGCGATGAAAAATCAGCCAACATTACATTTGGTATTGATAAACAGACTGGTAACGATGTCCTAACCCTGAGAGAATTATCGATCGGGTACCCTAACAATGTCATAAACGATCATCTAACATTTGATTTAAAGCGACAAGAAAGTGTCGCTCTTGTAGGTCCGAACGGAATAGGTAAATCAACATTGCTAAAAGCAATCGTATCAGGGGAGACACTACTCGATGGCGATATTCATTACGGAAGCAATGTTCAAATCGGTTTTTATGACCAGGAACAAACCAATCTCCACTCGAACAAGACCGTTTTAAAAGAACTTTGGGATGATTTCCCTCTTACCGATGAGAAAGATATTCGCGCCGTACTTGGTCGCTTCTTATTTACCGGCGATGATGTGTTGAAGAACGTTTCTGATTTAAGTGGGGGCGAAAAAGGCCGCCTTGCTCTCTCCAAATTAATGATGAAGAAATCCAATCTTCTCATTCTGGATGAGCCAACAAACCACCTTGACCTTGATAGCAAAGAAATACTGGAAGACGCGCTGATTCAGTTCCCAGGTACAATCCTATTTGTCTCACATGATCGATACTTTATTAACAGAATCGCAACGCGTGTGATCGAGCTTTCAACGGATGGTGTTACACCTTATCTAGGGGACTATGATTATTATGTTGAAAAAAAGCAGGAACTTGCTGAGCTTGCAGCGCTTGAACAACAAAATAATGAAGTTACTCAATCTCTTTCATCTGGTAAATCTAGCTTTAAGCAAGATAAAGAAACCAAACGACAAGAACGTCAAATGCTCCGACGAATTGAAGAGATTGAAAAAGAAGTGGATGACGCTGAATTACGCATTGCTGCAATCGAAGAAGAGCTATGTATTCCAGACGTCTTCGAAGATCATGAAAAAGTAATGAAGTTAAATGAAGAAATGGATCATTTGCGGTATGTGACGGAAACACTCATGGAAGAATGGGAACAATTACAGGAAGCCTAATAAAAAAACAGTCCACAGTGGACTGTTTTTTATTAGGCAAGAATTTTCCGACATATTCACACTATCCACACACTTATGCACAATTGAAGAGCTGACAAACCTCATTTTCTAAAAATTATTAACATTATCAACAAGACATCAACTAGTTATCCACAAATCAAGAGAACCTCATTGAATTAAGCTTTCTCTTATAATGTCCACACTATTCACCTGATTGTGGATAACTGTTCTTATTAACATCCTCTTTCGCGTTCAACCCAAACGACATTTATGTGTTTTATAACAAAAAAACCGGGATTAGATTCCCAGTTCTAATCCCGGATTTGCGTTAAGTTGAAGGCTAGAACGTTTTCCTTTTCGATAAGCGATCGTTCCAGCAGCTGCAATCATCGCAGCATTATCCGTACAATAATACAATGGTGGAATCACAAGCTCTCTACCGCTACCTTCAAAAGCTTCTATTAAAGAACTTCTTAGGCCTTTGTTTGCTGCTACACCACCAGCAAGAAGAACTTGTTTCACGCCATACTCTTCAGCCGCTCGCAACGTCTTCGTAACCAGTACTTCGACAACAGAAGCCTGAAAACTTGCCGCAAGATCCTCCGGTTTCAGTTCTTCGTTACGTTGTTTCGCGTTATGAACAGTGTTGATAACCGCCGATTTCAAACCACTAAAGCTAAAATCATATGACCCTTTTTCAAGCCAGGCACGAGGCAGTCGAACTGATGGTTCTCCTTCTGCTGCCAACCGATCAATATGTGGTCCTCCAGGGTAAGGAAGCTGTAGCGTTCTTGCGACTTTATCATAAGCTTCTCCAGCTGCGTCATCACGTGTTTCACCGATTACCTCAAACTCACCTTCAGACGGCATATAAACAAGCTCCGTATGTCCACCAGACACTACCAGCGCTAGCAGTGGATAAGTTAACTCTGCTACAAGCTGATTGGCATAAATATGCCCTGCAATATGATGTGTACCGATTAGTGGCTTCTGGTGAGCGAAAGCAAGCGCTTTGGCTGTATTCACACCGATTAAGAGTGCTCCCACAAGTCCGGGGCCCTCTGTCACAGCAATGCCATCAATCTCATCCATTGTAAGTCCTGCTTCATTTAAAGCTTCTTCAAGAATCAGTGTCATCTGCTCCACATGATGCCTTGAAGCAATTTCAGGCACGACGCCTCCAAAACGTTTATGACTTTCAATCTGAGAAGCCACCACGTTCGCTAATACTTCTTTCCCATCTTTTACGATCGCAACTGCTGTTTCATCACAGCTTGTTTCAATTCCTAAAATAATTTCATGTTTATTTTCCATTTAAATTCACCCACATTACTAGCGCATCCTCTTGATTATCTGTGTAATAATTTTTGCGAATGCCGCCTTCTTCAAAACCAAATTTCCGATATAGATTTTGCGCTACGATATTCGACACGCGAACTTCAAGCGTTATTTTTAATGCGCCGCGTGATTTTGCAAAATGAATTGCTTTGTTTAGGAGCGCTTCTCCTAGTTTCATCCCACGATACTCTGGATGAAGAGCAATATTCGTAATATGCGCCTCATCAATAATGACCCATACCCCGCAATAGCCTGCTACTTCTTTTCCAACTTCCAGTAGAAGATAAGTCGCGAAATGATTTATGACGATTTCATTATAAAAAGCAGATCTGCTCCATGGTGTTGGAAAGGTTGCGTGCTCAATCCGCATCACAGCCTCAATATCTTCAATGGTCATCGATCGAAACGATACCGTATCATTCATCGCAAATCCCCTACTTTTTCTGTGAGGCTAGCCACTTTGCTTCAGCTTCAGCCATTCTTACATAGTTTGGTGTAAACTGATGAACATCTTCCACCGGTTCATGACTTGCCCCTAACCTTGCAAGATCAGCAGGCCTAGCATTTAAACTACTCGAGGGTGCGAACACTGCTTTGTCACCCAATATTGCTTCAATTCCTTCTTTGTGCATAGTTAGATCTCCGCTAATAAATAAAAAACGCTCATATCGATCTTTATTTTCCTGAAGCCACTCTTCAAATAGCACAATCTGATCTTCCGTTTCTCTTTCAACTTCTATTCCATTCGCTTTGTACACACTCATATACACTTGTCCGCGTCTGGCATCAAAAAATGGAACGATGGCTCCAGAGAAATAACGCCCATTCTGCGCCAGTACTTCTAAACTAGACACTCCGACAAGAGGTTTGGATAACGTCCACGCTAACGTCTTAGCAATGCTAATGCCAATGCGCAGTCCTGTATAAGAACCCGGTCCTTTTGCCACTACGATTCGATCAAGGTCAGCAGGCTTCACTTGAACTTCTTCTAACAGTTGCTCAATAGCTGGCATTAACCGAACCGAATGGTTTTTCTTTATATTTGTTATCAGTTCTCCGACAACCGTGCCATCCACCATAATGGAAACACCCATACAGTAGTTCGAAGAATCAATGGCTAGTACTTTCATGTTGTAACTCCTTACATAACGACTCATAAAAAGAACCAAATGGTCTTAAGATAAGCCGACGTTCTGAATCTCTTTGATGATAAATTTCTACTCTGAGGAGTTGTTTTGGCAGCATATCCTGAATGAATTTTGCCCATTCGACCACTGTCACGCCTTCTCCTTCAAAGTATTCGCTAAAACCAAGGTCTTCATCACTCTCTTCAAGACGATAAGCGTCCATGTGAAAAAGAGGAATGTTTCCTTCATATTCTTTTATAATCGTAAAGGTAGGGCTATTCACTATTTTCGTAACCCCTAACCCCTTTCCGATTCCCTTCGTAAAGGTTGTCTTGCCAGCACCTAAATCTCCTTCAAGTGTTAACACACAGCCTGGCTTTAGCTTCTCAGCAAGCTTTCTGCCAAACGCCATCGTTTCTTCTGGAGATTTCATGATGAAAGCATATCCACTCATGTTCATCACCTATTCTTTAGACGAGAAGTGATTGTAACCCTTCTTGTCCAATTTGAATTTTTGATCTTTATAACTCATCCATACACTTGTTCCTTTATCTTCTACATGGCCAATTTTATAGATGGATTCCTGGTGTTCTTGAAAAAGTTCAACCACTTTTGCCCAGTCATCCTCCGCGACAGTGCCGATCAATTCATAATCTTCTCCGCCATTTAACATCCATTCTAACCTTTGAAAAGAGGAGTATGCCTCAAACCCTTCAGGCGCCGGAATCGAGTCTTGATTAAGTACAATGGAAACGTCACTTGCTTCTGCAATCTCGTGAGACTCACTTGCTATTCCGTCACTCACGTCGTTTAACGAAATGCGATATCCACTCTTCGCGAAAATACGCCCTTGTTTGACACGAGGATGGGGATCCTGGTGGAACTGAACATATGCTCCATCACTGCCCTCACCCTTAAGTAATGAAGAAAGTCCAGCAGCCGAACCACCCACAGGTCCAGTAAGAAATACGACGTCACCTGCCTTCGCATTACTCCTAAGAAGTTTACGTCCTTTTTCGACTTTACCGATAACAGTAATAGCAATATGAAGATCGCCTCTCGTAGATACTGTATCGCCACCGATCATGTCCATCTCATATAGGTCACCGATCTCTTTAATTCCCTTGTATATTTCTTTTAGCTGTTTAGATGACCATCCCGTTTGTGGCACAGAAATTGATACAAGATAAAACATCGGAATACCACCCATTGCAGCAATATCACTTATATTAACAGCAAGCGCTTTTCGACCGGTTTGAAAAGGGGATAACGTACTCTTCTTAAAATGGATTCCTTCGACCATAGTATCGGTACAGGCGATTTCATCCCATTCTGATTCAATGTGATAAAGAGCCGCATCGTCTCCAATCCCCTGAATCAATTCTTTTCGAAATGTATAAGCTGGCGTAATGGATTGAATAAACGCAAATTCATCTTTCACCACACTCATCTCTCTTTCTATTTTATAAAAAAACCTTAGGAATTTCATCCTAAGGTGCTTTTTCTATCAGTTTATCTTACTTGACAACAAATTCACATATTTGTTTCAAAAAACTTATATTTTCTTCTGATATTTAAAAGGGTACATAAATTTAAGTATAAAAAAAAAGCGATCCAATCGCTCTTGAAAAAATGGCGGTCTCGACGGGAATCGAACCCGCGATCTCCTGCGTGACAGGCAGGCATGTTAACCGCTACACCACGAGACCAAATTCATAATTGGTTGCGGGGGCAGGATTTGAACCTGCGACCTTTGGGTTATGAGCCCAACGAGCTACCGAACTGCTCCACCCCGCGACGATATAAGTAAAAATATGCTGCACCTGCTTCATAATGCTGTGCATGTTATGACATGAATTAGTATGTCATATGGACACAAGTAATACTATACCAGATAAATGTAATGAATGCAAGCATTAGAAACAAAAGAAAAAAACCCCTGGTTACAGGGATTTTTCCACAGCATTTTTGAATGCATCAACAATATCATTTTCGTTTTCAATTCCTACAGAAATGCGAACGAGCTGTTTATTGATCCCAAGCTTCTGTCTAGTATCTTCTGGTACTGTTCGGTGGGAAGTAGCAATCGGATAAGAAACCGTTGTATCTAGCCCAGCCAGAGTCGGTATAATCTTTACCCATCCTAGGGACTTGAAGAATGTTTTCACATCGGTTTCATCATCTAGCTCAATGGAAACCATAGCTCCCGAACCTCTTTCAGCTACATATTCAGGATAATAAACATTTTTAATCCCATTAACATTTTTTAATTCACTTGCAAGGATAGCTGCATTCCTCACGTGACGTTCCATTCGTACACTCATCGTTTTTAACCCACGGCAACCTAGCCACGCTTCAAATGGACTGAGATTAGCTCCAAGGTTAATCACTTTGGCTTTTGCCTTGGCCATCAGATCTTCTCTTCCTACTAGTACACCTGCTGTTACATCACTATGACCGCCAATATATTTTGTTGCGCTATGTACAACAAGATCAATTCCTAGTTGGTAAGGCTGAAGAAGATAAGGTGTAGCAAACGTATTGTCTACCATAGTAACAAGTTTATGTTTTTGGCCAAGATTTTTTAGAAGGTCTAAATCCTCGACTCTTAATAGAGGGTTTGTGACAGATTCAGTATAAAGCAATTTCGTATTTGGTCGTATCGCACTCTCAATTTCTTTTTTGTCTGTAAAATCTACAAAAGAGACTTCTATTCCGAAGTCAGGAAGTTCTCCATGAAAAAGCGAATAGGTTCCTCCGTAAAGATCTTCACAAGCGACAATGTGATCGCCAGCTTTGACAACGGAAAGCACCCCCGCAAGAATAGCAGATAAGCCCGAAGAAGTCGCAATACCCTTAGGAGCACCCTCGAGGTCTGCTACACCCATTCCTAGATCATCTGTATTAGGATTACTAACGCGTGTGTACAAATAGTCTTTTTTACCTTCATAAAATGATTCCAAATCATCGAGATCCTCAAACACAAATGCAGAGGTTTGATAAATCGGCTGGACTTTACTTGCTGTATCGGCTTTCGGCTTTCTTGGAAAACGTACGGCTTTTGTATCAAAATGAAAATCCATTTATTTTCCCCTTCCATTAAATAAAATTCTTTTTCATTAACTGTACGTCTTCTAAGCGTTAATTTCAAGAAATAGCGTTCGAAATTTTCGATTTATTCTCTTTAAAAAGATAAATGCTCTGTATTGATAGAGATGAATTTCTTTTTTATCGTTTTTATTCCGCGTTATTTCAAATAATTCCGCGGAAATCGGATTAATTCCGCGCTTTCGAATGATAATTCCGCGAATTTGAGATTAATTCCGCGAACGTCATGAATGAGGGATTTGAGCTAGTGAAAAGTCATCCATAAAACCATACAAAAAAAGCGAGAAACCATTTGGTCTCTCGCCTTTCTTTCTTTGCCCAGCGACGTCCTACTCTTGCAGGGGGAGATCCCCCAACTACCATCGGCGCTAGAGCTTAACTTCCGTGTTCTCATACTGGGGGCGCGATTAGCGGCGAACTTCTTCGTCAGCTGCGCGCTGTCAGATCCTCATGGATCTTCAAATATCCACTCCGGTCTGACATCACTTGCTTCCTCGAATTTCTTGCTTCTCCCACCCCTACGTAGCTTTCGAAGAAGCTTTCTCAGATGATTCAGGAGGAAGAACAGAAAAATTAAAACACTAAACCATACAAAAAAGGCGAGAAACCGTTTGGATTCTCGCCTTTTTTTCTTTGCCCAGCGACGTCCTACTCTTGCAGGGGGAGATCCCCCAACTACCATCGGCGCTGAAGAGCTTAACTTCCGTGTTCGGCATGGGAACGGGTGTGGCCTCTTCGCCATCGTCACTAGACTATTCAGGTGTTCCCTGAAAACTAGATAGCACGCACAACGTATTCCAATAATGTGTCCAGCTACGTAAGCCAAATCCTCGATCGTTTCACCTTTTGATTCTGACGCAAAAAGCGCGTCTGATTCAAAAGCTTCCAACGCTTGTCGGATTTAAACGGCTTACTTCGCTTTTCGTTTTAGGTTAAGCCCTCGATCGATTAGTATTCGTCAGCTCCACGTGTTGCCACGCTTCCACCCCGAACCTATCTACCTCATCATCTCTAAGGGATCTTACCAGCTTAATGCTGTGGGAAATCTCATCTCGAGGGGGGCTTCATGCTTAGATGCTTTCAGCACTTATCCCTTCCACACGTAGCTACCCAGCTATGCTCCTGGCGGAACAACTGGTACACCAGCGGTGTGTCCATCCCGGTCCTCTCGTACTAAGGACAGCTCCTCTCAAATTTCCTGCGCCCGCGACGGATAGGGACCGAACTGTCTCACGACGTTCTGAACCCAGCTCGCGTACCGCTTTAATGGGCGAACAGCCCAACCCTTGGGACCTACTTCAGCCCCAGGATGCGATGAGCCGACATCGAGGTGCCAAACCTCCCCGTCGATGTGGACTCTTGGGGGAGATAAGCCTGTTATCCCCAGGGTAGCTTTTATCCGTTGAGCGATGGCCCTTCCATGCGGAACCACCGGATCACTAAGCCCGACTTTCGTCCCTGCTCGACTTGTAGGTCTCGCAGTCAAGCTCCCTTGTGCCTTTACACTCTGCGAATGATTTCCAACCATTCTGAGGGAACCTTTGGGCGCCTCCGTTACACTTTAGGAGGCGACCGCCCCAGTCAAACTGCCCACCTGACACTGTCTCCGCACCGGATCACGGTGCTGGGTTAGAATGTCAGTACAGCCAGGGTAGTATCCCACCGACGCCTCCATCGAACCTGGCGGTCCGACTTCTATGGCTCCTACCTATCCTGTACAAGCTGTACCAAAATCCAATATCAGGCTACAGTAAAGCTCCATGGGGTCTTTCCGTCCTGTCGCGGGTAACCTGCATCTTCACAGGTACTATAATTTCACCGGGTCTCTCGTTGAGACAGTATCCAAGTCGTTGCACCTTTCGTGCGGGTCGGAACTTACCCGACAAGGAATTTCGCTACCTTAGGACCGTTATAGTTACGGCCGCCGTTTACTGGGGCTTCGATTCAGAGCTTCTCCCGTAAGGGATAACCCCTCCTCTTAACCTTCCAGCACCGGGCAGGTGTCAGCCCCTATACTTCGCCTTACGGCTTTGCAGAGACCTGTGTTTTTGCTAAACAGTCGCTTGGATCTTTTCACTGCGGCTCCCCTGGGCTATTAACCCGAGGAAGCACCCCTTCTCCCGAAGTTACGGGGTCATTTTGCCGAGTTCCTTAACGAGAGTTCTCCCGATCGTCTTAGGATTCTCTCCTCGCCTACCTGTGTCGGTTTGCGGTACGGGCACCTCTTTCCTCACTAGAGGCTTTTCTTGGCAGCGTAGAATCAAGGATTTCGGTACTAAATTTCCCTCGCCATCACGACTCAGCCTTCACGGTGAACGGATTTACCTATTCACCAGCCTAATCGCTTGGACGCGCATTTCCAGCAGCGCGCTCTCCCTATCTTTCTGCGTCCCCCCGTCGTTCAAACGGAAAGGAGGTGGTACAGGAATATCAACCTGTTATCCATCGCCTACGCCTTTCGGCCTCGGCTTAGGTCCCGACTAACCCTGAGCGGACGAGCCTTCCTCAGGAAACCTTGGGCTTTCGACGGACAAGATTCTCACTTGTCTTTCGCTACTCATACCGGCATTCTCACTTCTAAGCGCTCCACCAGTCCTTTCGGTCTGACTTCACAGCCCTTAGAACGCTCTCCTACCATTGTCGTAAGACAATCCACAGCTTCGGTGATACGTTTAGCCCCGGTACATTTTCGGCGCAGCGTCACTCGACCAGTGAGCTATTACGCACTCTTTAAATGATGGCTGCTTCTAAGCCAACATCCTGGTTGTCTAAGCAACGCCACATCCTTTTCCACTTAACGTATACTTTGGGACCTTAGCTGGTGGTCTGGGCTGTTTCCCTCTCGACTACGGATCTTATCACTCGCAGTCTGACTCCCGCGGATAAATCGTTGGCATTCGGAGTTTGACTGGATTCGGTAATCCGGTAAGGACCCCTAGTCCAATCAGTGCTCTACCTCCAAGATTCTTGCCGCGAGGCTAGCCCTAAAGCTATTTCGGAGAGAACCAGCTATCTCCAGGTTCGATTGGCATTTCACCGCTACCCACACCTCATCCCCGCATTTTTCAACATGCGTGGGTTCGGGCCTCCATTCAGTGTTACCTGAACTTCACCCTGGACATGGGTAGATCACCTGGTTTCGGGTCTACGACCACGTACTATTTCGCCCTATTCAGACTCGCTTTCGCTGCGGCTCCGCCTTATCAGCTTAACCTTGCACGGGATCGTAACTCGCCGGTTCATTCTACAAAAGGCACGCTGTCACCCATTAACGGGCTCCAACTAGTTGTAGGCACACGGTTTCAGGTTCTCTTTCACTCCCCTTCCGGGGTGCTTTTCACCTTTCCCTCACGGTACTGGTTCACTATCGGTCACTAGAGAGTATTTAGCCTTGGGAGATGGTCCTCCCAGATTCCGACGGGGTTTCACGTGTCCCGCCGTACTCAGGATCCGTCTCGGAGGGCAGCGGATTTTGACTACAGGATTGTTACCTTCTGTGATGGACCTTTCCAGGTCGCTTCGTCTATCCGTGCCTTTGTAACTCCAAAGAGACGTCCTACAACCCCAGAGGGCAAGCCCTCTGGTTTGGGCTGATTCCGTTTCGCTCGCCGCTACTCAGGAAATCGCATTTGCTTTCTCTTCCTCCGGGTAATGAGATGTTTCAGTTCCCCGGGTCTGCCTTCCATTCCCTATGTATTCAGAAATGGATACCATCCTATTAAAGATGGTGGGTTCCCCCATTCGGAAATCTCCGGATCAAAGCGTACTTACAGCTCCCCGAAGCATATCGGTGTTCGTCCCGTCCTTCTTAGGCTTCTAGTGCCAAGGCATCCACCGTGCGCCCTTAGTAGCTTAACCTTCGATTTGTTAGGCATTGCTGCCATAACGCATCAGTTATTACTAAGTTCTTGCATAAAAATAATTATTGGATGTCGTTGTTTATGCTATCTAGTTTTCAAGGAACAAGGCTACTACTTGAATCAGCGTAAGCTTCATCACTTCACCTGTTTTGAAAGAATACAATCATTCTTTCAAAACTAAACGAAACGCTCATGTAAGGTTGGTAACGTAAGTTACCTTCGTAATTCTCCATAGAAAGGAGGTGATCCAGCCGCACCTTCCGATACGGCTACCTTGTTACGACTTCACCCCAATCATTTGTCCCACCTTCGGCGGCTGGCTCCATAAAGGTTACCCCACCGACTTCGGGTGTTACAAACTCTCGTGGTGTGACGGGCGGTGTGTACAAGGCCCGGGAACGTATTCACCGCGGCATGCTGATCCGCGATTACTAGCAATTCCGGCTTCATGCAGGCGAGTTGCAGCCTGCAATCCGAACTGAGAACGGCTTTATGGGATTTGCTTCACCTCGCGGTGTTGCTGCCCTTTGTACCGTCCATTGTAGCACGTGTGTAGCCCAGGTCATAAGGGGCATGATGATTTGACGTCATCCCCACCTTCCTCCGGTTTGTCACCGGCAGTCACCTTAGAGTGCCCAACTAAATGCTGGCAACTAAGATCAAGGGTTGCGCTCGTTGCGGGACTTAACCCAACATCTCACGACACGAGCTGACGACAACCATGCACCACCTGTCACTCTGTCCCCCGAAGGGGAACGTCCTGTCTCCAGGATTGTCAGAGGATGTCAAGACCTGGTAAGGTTCTTCGCGTTGCTTCGAATTAAACCACATGCTCCACTGCTTGTGCGGGCCCCCGTCAATTCCTTTGAGTTTCAACCTTGCGGTCGTACTCCCCAGGCGGAGTGCTTAATGTGTTAACTTCAGCACTGAGGGTGGAACCCCCCAACACCTAGCACTCATCGTTTACGGCGTGGACTACCAGGGTATCTAATCCTGTTTGCTCCCCACGCTTTCGCGCCTCAGCGTCAGTTACAGACCAGAGAGCCGCCTTCGCCACTGGTGTTCCTCCACATATCTACGCATTTCACCGCTACACGTGGAATTCCACTCTCCTCTTCTGCACTCAAGTCCTCCAGTTTCCAATGACCCTCCACGGTTGAGCCGTGGGCTTTCACATCAGACTTAAAAGACCGCCTGCGCGCGCTTTACGCCCAATAATTCCGGACAACGCTTGCCACCTACGTATTACCGCGGCTGCTGGCACGTAGTTAGCCGTGGCTTTCTGGTTAGGTACCGTCAAGGTACCGCCCTATTCGAACGGTACTTGTTCTTCCCTAACAACAGAGCTTTACGACCCGAAGGCCTTCGTCACTCACGCGGCGTTGCTCCGTCAGACTTTCGTCCATTGCGGAAGATTCCCTACTGCTGCCTCCCGTAGGAGTCTGGGCCGTGTCTCAGTCCCAGTGTGGCCGATCACCCTCTCAGGTCGGCTACGCATCGTCGCCTTGGTAAGCCATTACCTTACCAACTAGCTAATGCGCCGCGGGCCCATCCTGCAGTGTTAGCTCAGAAAGCCAACTTTCAACATTGCACCATGCGGTGCGATGTATTACCCGGTATTAGCTCCGGTTTCCCGGAGTTATCCCAGTCTGCAGGGCAGGTTGCCCACGTGTTACTCACCCGTCCGCCGCTAAGATCAGGGAGCAAGCTCCCATCTCTTCGCTCGACTTGCATGTATTAGGCACGCCGCCAGCGTTCGTCCTGAGCCAGGATCAAACTCTCCGATAGAAAGCTTAATCTAGCTTTTAAAACAATTTTTGTTTCCGTAGAAACAACTACTTACATGGCGTTTCGTTCAGTTTTCAAAGAGCAATTCGTTTCTTTCGTTGTCGTTTTCAGCGACCAAACCATCATACCATGATGTGTTTGTCAGTGTCAACAAGTTTTTTAAGAAAAGATGGTGGGCCTGAGTGGACTCGAACCACCGACCTCACGCTTATCAGGCGTGCGCTCTAACCAGCTGAGCTACAGGCCCATCTTTAATGGAGCGGGTGATGGGGATCGAACCCACGACATCAGCTTGGAAGGCTGAGGTTTTACCACTAAACTACACCCGCGATATTGATGGTCGGGAAGACAGGATTTGAACCTGCGACCCCTTGGTCCCAAACCAAGTGCTCTACCAAGCTGAGCTACTTCCCGACATTTTTTAAAAGTAATATGGTGCGCCCGAGAGAAGTCGAATCCCTAACCTTCTGATCCGTAGTCAGACGCTCTATCCAATTGAGCTACGGGCGCATATTATATTTGGTGCGGTTGAGAGGACTCGAACCTCCACGGGGTTTCCCCCACTAGCCCCTCAAGCTAGCGCGTCTGCCATTCCGCCACAACCGCACATCGTAACTTGATGAAACGTTCGTTTATAAAAGAAATTGGTGCGGGTGAAGGGACTTGAACCCCCACGTCGTAAGACACTAGATCCTAAGTCTAGCGCGTCTGCCAATTCCGCCACACCCGCAAATAAGTGGTGAGCCATGAAGGACTCGAACCTTCGACCCTCTGATTAAAAGTCAGATGCTCTACCAACTGAGCTAATGGCTCAACATGGCTGGGCTAGCTGGATTCGAACCAGCGCATGACGGAATCAAAATCCGTTGCCTTACCGCTTGGCTATAGCCCAACAAGTTATATAATCAGATTAGTTTTAGAAATAATGGCGGTCTCGACGGGAATCGAACCCGCGATCTCCTGCGTGACAGGCAGGCATGTTAACCGCTACACCACGAGACCTTTATAACTGATTACATATCATGTTGTTAAAACATTTTTAAGAATTAAGTTGGTGACCCGTACGGGATTCGAACCCGTGATACCGCCGTGAAAGGGCGGTGTCTTAACCACTTGACCAACGGGCCATAAAAATGGCGGAGAAGGAGGGATTTGAACCCTCGCGCCGCTCACGCGACCTACACCCTTAGCAGGGGCGCCCCTTCAGCCACTTGGGTACTTCTCCGTTTGGCTCCACAGGTAGGATTCGAACCTACGACCGATCGGTTAACAGCCGATAGCTCTACCACTGAGCTACTGTGGAATAACATTTAAGTTGTTGCCTCCGTTATCGGCGACATTTAATATAATAACTCATCCTGCAAACAAAGTCAACAGTTTTTTAAAATTAATTAACTGTCATGTGTTTGATTAAGACGTGCTCTCCGAAGAGACTTTATTAATTTACCACATACAATCTAGGTCGTCAATAACTACTTTTAATTAATTTGAATTAATTTACCTCTGCATTTTCCACATACGTACCGTGTTATGTCCATCTTTCTTTTTCTACTATACTTCGTCTTACATTCTCCACATTCATAAAAATGCTTAAACGGCTCAACTCTACGTTGCCCAGGTACTACCTGACAGTATCGCGATCCACCTACTTCCTTAAGAAGTCGTTTAAAATCTTTATCCTGATGTTTGTAACCTTTTTTCTGAAGGTGAAGGTGATAGTGGCATAGCTCGTGTTTAATAATACCAATGAGTTCGTCTTGACCAAACTCGTCATAATGCTTTTGATTAAATTCGATATTATGAGACCTGAGCATATAACGTCCGCCCGTTGTTTTTAATCGAGCATTGAACATCGCCTTATGACGAAAAGCGAGTCCAAAAAACTCCTCAGAGATCGTTTCAACTAGCTGTTGTAATTCCTTTTCGTTCATACGCTCTTCATCCTTTCTCTTTCGAACACATACAAGCCGTTTCTCATAAACTAATGTACATCAACATTTAAGATGTGTCATCACTTAAGGAGGGGATTACGTTGCCTGTTTGGTTTAAAAACCAATTGAAACAAGCTTATCTTGAGAAAGATCGACGCCAAATCAAGTTATTAAACCAGTGCTGGTTTTTCTACAAAAGAAAACACCGCCCCTGAGGGCAGTGCTTATGCTTAGGACGGGTGAAGCATCGTCAAAGCAATTCGCTCACGCTTAAGGTCAACTTGATCAACCCAGACAGTCACTACTTGTCCCACGTGGACGACTTCCATTGGATTCTTCACATAGCGATTCGTTAACTTCGAAATGTGAACAAGCCCATCTTGTTTCACACCAATATCAATGAATGCTCCAAAATCAACAACATTCCTTACTGTACCTTCTAACTCCATTCCCTGTTCTAAATCTTCCATTTTTAAAACGTCTGTCTTTAGAATTGGTTGAGAAAGTTCATCCCGCGGATCTCGACCAGGCTTTTGAAGTGAAGTTACAATATCTTTAAGAGTCACCTCTCCTATATTTAAAGCAACGGCTGTATCCTTCAATGAGACCTGAGACAAAGATTCCACTAATTTTTCTGTACCAATATCCCCTGGTTTACACTCGATGCGTTCCAAAAGTGCTTTTGTAGCGTCATAGCTCTCCGGATGAATTTCAGTTTGGTCCAGAGGCTGTTTCCCTCCCATTATTCTGAGGAACCCAATACACTGTTCATATGTTTTGGCACCTAGTCTCGGAACTTTTTTTAATTGGACCCGGCTCGTGAACTTTCCTTCTTCATCACGTTTCTTCACAATGTTCATCGCAACAGCTCTAGACAGACCAGCTACATATTGCAATAGAGATACCGAAGCTGTATTTACATTAACACCTACCTGATTTACGGCGGTTTCTACCACAAACGTTAATTGATCATTTAACTTTTTCTGTGAGACATCGTGTTGATATTGGCCGACACCAACAGATTTCGGATCAATTTTCACAAGTTCAGCCAATGGATCTTGAACCCTTCGCGCGATGGAAACTGCAGAGCGCTCCTCTACTTGAAGATCCGGAAATTCTTCGCGTGCTAGATCAGACGCTGAATAAACACTTGCTCCCGCCTCATTGACAATGAGATAAACGACCTTTTTTTCAACTTCTTTAATCACATCTGCAATAAACTGTTCTGTTTCACGTGATGCCGTTCCGTTCCCGATCGCAATCATTTCAATATCATACTTCTTGATCATTTGTATGACAGCTGCTTTTGACTTTTCTACTTCTGATTTAGGTGGCGTTGGGTAAATGACTGATACTTCTAGCATCTTACCTGTATCATCCACAACAGCTAGTTTGCATCCTGTCCGATAGGCGGGATCTACACCAAGTACACGCTTCCCCTTTAGTGGAGGCTGCAATAAAAGATGCTTTAAATTCTCTGAAAAGATGTGAATAGCCTGATCTTCAGCTCTTTCTGTTAATTCTTTGCGTATCTCTCTTTCTACTGAAGGTTGAATAAGACGTTTATAGCCATCAATAATCGCTTCCTCAAGCAGAGTCACGCAATTTTTTTGCTGATTATTAATTGTTTTTCTTTTTAAATACTCGTGAATTGAATCAGTTGGAGGTGTAATTGATGTTCTTAGAACTTTTTCCTTTTCACCTCTGTTAATGGCAAGGATACGATGGGGAACAATTTTTGAAATGCCTTCTTGGTAGGAATAATACATCTCAAAAATTTGTTTAGGATCATCTTCCTCTGATTTAACAACCGTTTGGAGTAATCCATGTTGGAATGTTTTCGCTCTTATCCATTTTCGAGCGTCAGCATCATCAGAAATCCATTCTGCAATGATATCCTGGGCACCTTGAATCGCTTCTTCCTCCGATAAGACTTCGTTTTCTTCTGATATGTACTTTTTAGCAACTTGTGACGGATCACTATTTCCATCTACTAGTATCCATTGAGCAAGAGGTTCTAACCCTTTTTCTTTAGCAACCGTAGCCTTTGTCCGCTTTTTTTGTTTATATGGACGATAGATATCTTCTATTTCTTGAAGCTTTGTAGCAGCTTTTAATTGCTTCTTTAGTTCATCCGTTAATTTATCCTGCTCTTGAATAAGACGGATCACTTCTTCTTTTCGCTGATCTAAATTTTGAAGGTATGTCCACGCTTCCTGTATATCTCTTAGTTGAACTTCATCAAGCCCGCCCGTTAACTCTTTACGATATCGCGCGATAAAAGGAACAGTATTCCCATCATTCAATAACGTAATCACTTCTCTTACACTTCGTTCAGCAAGCTTCAAATTTTGAGCAACTTTACGAAGATGTTCTGATTGTTTTTGATCTACTGTCATTTCCAAAACAATTCCTCCTTAAGAGCCTTCTATACTAGTATCAGTTTACCGGATAAGTTGATTTGTTAAAAGCTTCCCTCTAAAAAACCACAATTAGTCCTGTACATGTCTTTTTAATGAAAATAAAAAAAGTTCTTCCTTTATCGAAACGGAAGAACTTTTTTATACGGTTTTCCCTACAAGGAGAGTGATATCATCATTTGTAGACGGAAGCGTATCAGTTAAATGTTGAAACGATTCATGCACTGAGTCGAAACGAGCAATCATTGAATAGTTTTTCGAACTTATTTGAACGCCATCAGAATACGTGACGAACGAAGAACCTGAAGGGTAATCAATGGTTTGCACTTTCACTTTTTGAAGCTTACCTGACAAGTAGCCTGAATAAGAAATCGGGCGAATAATTTTCCCGTCTGGTTGATAGATAATCAAATTAATATTCCCTATTCCACTATACTCAAGTTGCCTCGTCTTTAGATCAAGCTTAAAAACAGAAAGAACACAGCCTCGTTTTCCTCGCATCTCTTCATTCGCTCGTACCATTAACGATTCTACGTCTTCTTCTTGATAGTCCTTCACTGCATTTATAGCAGCTAAAGAAGAATCCTTGGCCATGTCACCACTGCCAAGACCATCTGCTACAGCACAAATGAAATAATCGGATGTTTCAGCCACAAAATAGCTATCCCCGCACATCTGATTACCCGCCTTTGGCTTTTGGTATGCAGCAACAGTAAGCTTCTCAAAATCATGATGATGGATCATGACTAGAAGGCCTCCGTAGGTTCAATTCGAATTGCCTGTCTTAATTTTTCTAGGGCTCTTCTTTGCAAACGGGAAACATGCATTTGTGAGATACCCAACTTCTCACCTGTTTCTTTCTGACTCATATTCTCAAAGTACGTACAGTTCAAAATTTCTTGCTCTCGTTCTGTGAGTACTGCAAAAGCCTTTTTAAGAAGCATCTGTTGGTCAACAAGATCAAATCCTTGTTCTTGATCGCCAACAAGATCGAGTAATGTGACCGTACTACCCTCTTGATCAGCTTCAATTGAACTATCGACAGAAAGTGCTTGATAACTTTTGCCCATTTCCATCGTCTCAAGGACTTCTTCTTCAGATACATTTAAATACTCAGCGAGCTCATCAACTTTTGGAGACCGTTGAAGTTCATTAGTAAGTTCTTCGACTGCCTTCTTAATACGTGGCCCTAGTTCTTTAATCCTTCTTGGAACGTGTACGCTCCACGTTTTGTCTCGAATAAATCGTTTGATTTCCCCAACGATTGTGGGTACTGCGAAAGATTCGAAACTTCTACCAAATTCAGGATCATAACGACGAAGCGCAGCAAGCAATCCAATCATCCCTACTTGAGAAAGATCGTCGTGAATGCTTTTCCCTTTAGAGAATTTACGGGCGAGTGACTGAACGAGATCTTGATATCGCTCCACTAGCTTTAATTGCACGACTTCGTCTGTTGGATCCTTTTGATACTGTTCAATCCACTCATATACTTCGTTGTTATTGTTATTGCGGGGATGATGAGATTGTGTCGGCATCTACTTCCACCCCATCTCTGTGGAGGAACTTTGTCATCATGACTACTACTCCGTCCTCTCCACTGATTTCCACTTTGTCCATTAGTGATTCAATCAGAAAGAGTCCCAATCCTCCCTCACTGAGTTGTTCAACTGACTTGTCGCTATCAACCGGTCCTAGTTTTTCAGAAACCTTTGTATAGTCGAAGCTTTGTCCACGATCAAGGACCATCATTTCTAAACGGTCTTCATAAATACCAAACCCAATGGTAATTTGTCCTTTTTCATCTTCTTTATATGCGTGGTTAACAGCGTTTGTACATGCTTCTGATAGTGCTATTTTAATGTCCTCGATTTCATCATAGGAGTAGCCCATGCGATTCGCAATTCCAGAAACCGTTAATCTTGTTACACCAACAAATTCTGCTTGAGCAGGGATTTTCATTTCAACAAAATCTGAAATGTTTATCACTTTGATCCCCCCTTTACGTCTTCAATGTCAATCACTTCATCAAGTCCAGTGATTTCAAATAGACGCTGAACGCGTGAAGTCATTCCAGTTAGTTTCAACGAGCTACCGTGCTCTTTGGAAGATTTCAGCGCACCAACAAATACACCTAAACCTGTGCTATCCATATAATTAACATCACCAAGATGAACGAGCGTTTCATGACCTTCTTTTCCAGTTAGCGGAAGTAAAGCCTCTCTTAACTGTGGCGCTGTGTACGCGTCAATCTCTCCACCTATATGTAAATGATGTGTATTCTCATGATCTTCTTGTTTGATCTGTAAATTCATAACATTACCCCCTGTTAGGTTGCTTCTAATTATTAGTTAAAGTCATTATTTCCTTATTCCACTTTTAGAAAGAAGTTAAACCTCGCGTCTTAAAATAACCAGAGTGAAATCATCTCTGAGTTCAAACTCCTGCAGACGCTCAAGTTCTCGGTAAACCTCTTCCACAATTTCTTGTGCTGAGAGGTGAATATATTTACGAATCAACGCTACGATTTCATCCCGTTCAATAAAACCATTTGTTGAACGGCATTCTGTAACACCGTCAGAAAGCATGATAACCATATCATTTCCATTAAGTACGCGCTGATATTCTTGATAGGATGTTTTCTTTGAGACACCAAGCACTAGTCCTTTTGTAAAGAGCTCTTCAAATTCATCCTTTTCCGCATCGTAAAAAAAGCCCGGCTCATGACCGGCTCCAGCGTAATAAAATGAATGCACCCTTGGATCATACAATCCATAAAACATCGTAATAAACATATTAGGATCAACATTTTGTTCCACTACGCGATTAAGGTTCTCAAGAACAGCTCCAGGCTGCATTCGCTGCTCTGGTGCGCTATCCATTGTGTACTTAATCATACTCATACAAAGTGCGGCAGGAATACCTTTTCCAATGACATCTGCAATCGCTACACTTACACAATTATTCTCGTCTTGAACAAAGTGATAGTAATCCCCGCTCATTTTCTGGGCGGGTTTATTAATGGCACCAATATCAAGATTGGGTACTTCAGGTTTATCGCCCGCTAGTAACGTTTGTTGCATATTTGCAGCAATTTCAATTTCAGATTCCAACTGCTGCTGTCGACTACGAAGACTTTGATGCTCTCGATAGGCGAATCCGTACCCAATCATCATTTCAAGCAAAAAATCATACGAGTTTTTAAGCGGCTCAGGAATATCAGGAAATAGTTCCTCTAGAACACTTACATGGAGACTAACTGCTTCTTCAGGGGAGATCTTTTGTTCAATCATCTTCCGACTAAACTGCTGTCCCTTATATAAGGTTTGCTCAGATTGCTCTTCTAAATAATTTTCTAATATTGCTTTATACTTTTGATATTGAAGATCTCGGTCGTCCATTATGCTCGATCCCTCCTTAACGGAGCCATTTAATAGAAGTGATAACTGTACCTTCGTTCTCTTTCGAATCAATTGTAAACTCATCCATCAATCGTTTAACACCAGGTAAACCAGCTCCAAGACCACCAGAGGTTGTAAAACCATCTTCCATTACTTTTCTAATGTCTTTTATTCCTGGGCCCGAGTCGGAAGCTTCAATTTTAAGACCAAATTTTCCACCGTTTTCTACACGTTCAATGGCTACTTCGCCACTTCCAGCATAGAGGTATATGTTACGCGCGAGTTCAGAAATAGCCGTGGTAATGCGAGCTTGATCGACCGTACCGAAGCCAAGTTCTTTAGCAATATTCCTACCAGACTGCCTCGCTGTCACGATATCCCACTCATTTCGTACTTCCACACAGGATTGGATATTCATAACTTATCCCCCCAATTCCTGTTGTAATTTCTCTAACCCCTGTTCTAAATCTAATGCAGTTGGGACGTTTTTCATCATAATACCTAAATCAATTAGCGTAATAGCAACAGCAGGTTGGATTCCTGTCAGCACTACTTTTGCCCCCATTAAATTTGACATGCGCACCACATCGCCTAAAACTTTAGCAATGAAGGAGTCAATCATATCGACAGATGTTAAATCAATTACAACGCCTTTTGCTCCTGTTTCATGAATCTTCTCGAGCAAATCCTCCTGAAATTGAAGTGCTGTTTTGTCATCGAGATCAACTTGAATTGTAATTAGTAAATATTGATTCAATTTTAATATAGGAATTCGCATTGTCTTCCCCCCTTACTCAATCTCAATCATTTTGCGTTTTGTCATTTCTAATGCAGTTTTCATGCCTTTAAATAACGTGCTTTTCGTCGGGAATTGACCAAGATCGATCCCCAGGTTAACGATTGTTTGAGCAATTTCCGGTCTAATTCCAACTAGAATACACTGCGCCCCAACGAGACGAACTGCTTCTGCTGCCTGTATAATATGATGAGCTACCATTGTATCGACTACAGGCACTCCAGTAATATCAATAAGGACCACTTGTGATCGATGTTTAATTACACCGGTTAACAAATTCTCCATGATCAGCTTTGCTCGCTCAGTATCAATGGTTCCGATCAGTGGCATGACACTAATATTCTCAAATACCGGAATAAGCGGTGCCGACAATTCTTGAAGAGCGACCTTTTGAATAGAAACTGTGTTTTCCCAGTTCTTTGCACTTTCATTAATCAGCTGGTTCACAATAGGGTCAATCCAACGATCAATTTCATCATACATACTGTATACTTTTTCATTCGATTGATTCGCATCTAATAGAACTGCTAAAATAATTCGACGGAAGTTTTGCAAACCTTGCGTTATATAGCTAAGTCTCCAACCAATCTTCATTAGATGTTCAGCAAACTCTGTCATTCGATCTGTTGGCTTATGAACATTTTGCTCGATATGCGTGTAAATGATTTCAAAAAGCTCTTTGTTCGTTTTTTCATAGGCTGTATCCGTTATTGATTGTAGCCGATGCTCATCACGAACCCTCTCCATCTCATCCATCCACCTGGTGTAGATTCGTTCACGACTTTCATTCAATAATTGTATGACTAACTTGTCCATCTTGCTCCTCCCTACGATCTTTCTACATTCATTTATCTTCTCATTGCATGGAACGTCTCGCAATAATTATGCTTTCGTAGTCTTAGCACATTACATCATTTTCATCTTAACACACTTTTCGACATAACTAGAAAATTCCCTGCTGTCCTCACTACTAAATGTTCGGGATTAAAGGGGTTTATGTGACTAATATTCCCAATAATTAACTTACGTTTGAATGGATTGATATAAAAAAAACTGCTCATAGGAGCAGCTTCGTTTGGGTATTATACGTTTTCAAAAATCAATAAGTCCAAGGCTGATTTGCAAAGCTTCTTGTACCCTTTGCATCATACCCTCATCAAGGTGAGTGATTTTATCAGTTAGACGCTGTTTATCAATAGTACGGATTTGTTCTAGCAGTATAACCGAATCACGTTCAAATCCATAGCGCTTCGCATCGATTTCGACATGTGTGGGAAGCTTTGCTTTCTGAATTTGCGCAGTGATTGCAGCAACAATGACAGTAGGACTAAAACGATTCCCAATGTCGTTCTGAATAATCAAGACGGGTCTTACGCCACCTTGTTCAGAACCTACAACAGGAGAAAGGTCAGCAAAATACACATCACCTCGTTTGACAATCAAGCCACTACACCCCGCTTACTAAGCGGTCCACGGTGTGCTCTGCTTCCTCCTCAACAAGAAAGGCTTCTGCTGCAAGGTTCAAATTAATCTTAGCCATCTCCATGTATCCCTGGCGCATGGCATCACGAATTTGTCGCTTCTTTCGTTCGCGAATATACATTGTCGTGGCCTGTGATATGAACTCGTTACGATCAAGCTGTTCCTGTTGAATAATACCATCCACCTCATTTAAAATATGTTGTGGGAGAGTTACAACAATCGATTTTTTGTTTGCCTCTGACACAAACATACACCTCCGAAGCACTGCTACTCATATTGTATTCCACCATTAATCTTACCATTGCGCGCGACGCATTGCAAAACAACTTTCCACAAGACTATTTCATCATATTCTTGCAAAATCCTTCTTTTATTTTACTATTTTTTTAAAATTGTATTCATTACGCCTTTTTTTTCTCCATTTTCGAGAAAAAGTCTCGGAACACGCGGTCCAATCATACAAGGAATTTCATAGTTTATCGTCTCAAGTCGCTCAGCAATGTCATCTATTGTAATTTCTTCTGCGCCCTCTGTTCCTATCAGCGTCACCTTCGTACCAACCTCTACTTGCGAAGGCAAGCGAACCATGAATTGATCCATACAAATACGCCCTACGATCGGAGCACGCTCACCGTTTACGAGCACATACGCTTTACCTAGCTTGCGTATCCATCCATCAGCATATCCAATCGGAATCGTTCCAATCCATTCACCTTCAGCCGTGTGATACGTAGAACCATAGCTAATCGGTTCTCCAGCCTTCATTTTCTTTACGTGCACAAGCTGGCTATAGAGGCAAAACGCAGGCTTTAATGCAAAAGGTAGTATTGGCTTCATTTCTTGAGAGGGACTTAGCCCATACATCGAAATGCCTAGACGAATAAGATTGCCAATCCGTTCGGGAACACGTAACGATCCAGCGCTATTTCCAAGATGGATCCACTTTGGTTGCAAACCATTCTCCTTAAGAAAGGAAGTGATGTCTTCAAATTTCTTTATCTGCGTTTCAATAAAAGAATTACTAGGCTCATCTGCTGTTGCAAAATGTGTATAAAAACCTTCTATATGAAATGAAGCAAAGGTATTCAAACACTCAATGATTTGCTTGGCTTCCTTTTTTCCCTTAATGCCAAGTCGTCCCATACCAGTGTCTATTTTTAGATGCACGTTCAGCAGCATTCCGTCCAATACTGCAAAAGCTTCCTCTAACCATTTTTCTTGAAAAACAGTAAGGGTGATCTCATTCACAGCCGCTACTTTAGCATAAATAGGCGGCACCCATCCCAATACAAGAATAGGAGCTTGAATGCCTGCTTCTCGTAGAGCAATCGCTTCGTCTAAAATCGCTACCGCTAAATAGTCAGCCCCAGCGTGTAAAGCCTTCTCGGCAACTGCAACCGCTCCATGTCCATATCCGTTGGCTTTCACAACAGCCATAATCCCTACTTCATCCGATACGTATCGTTTATAAGACTTTACATTCTCTTCGATAGCATCGAGGTCTACCTCAGCCCATGTCCCACGATAAAACACTTGATTGTCCATTCCAACTTCCTCCCACAACAATACACTCTGCCCTCTATTTTAGGAGATTTTAAGAAAAGCGCAAGCGTCTTGTTTATCCCCGACAAGCTTAAGGCGGATCTCTAATGTGGTGGGTTGGGTACTTCATATTTCCAAAAAAGGTCCAGCCATTTGTCATAGCTGAACCTCTTTGAAGTATTATTTAATTTCCGTCATGCCGTACACAGACCTCGCTACGGCAGCCATTTCTTCTTGAGATAAATCATCTGACGCAAGGAAGAAATCAACTCCATTGTGATGCCAGGAGACAGTCGTATCAGTCATAACTCCCATCGTAAAACCTAAATCAATGGGTTGCCCGCCACTTACATTAACAGGAGCACTCGTTTCAACAGCAGCCTCACTTTTCTCTTCTATTAACGTGAAAGATTTTTCTCCCGTAAAACTTAGCATGACTTTATTGGTTGCCACTTCTTTCTCATCAGTTAAACCAGTTCCTTGCGGCTCATACATTGGATACACAACTTCAAAAGGCTCATTCGTAGTTGCAAGCACCGGCACTTCCAGTTGAGCAGCAGTCATGTTTCGCTCCATATCAAAAGCACCTTTATCAAAAGAAGCATTGAATTTCATATCCGAAAATTCAATATCAACAAGAGGCTTTTGATCTTGATTCATAATGGTTACTTTTTCTGGTGCAAGGTCCTTTTTATTTAATTGAATCGATTGGGTCGATAAGTTCTTGTTTTGGTAATTTGTTTTCGTTGTAAAAACATAATCATTTTCCTTCGCTTCGAATTGAGCTCCTGAATCATTTAAAATATCCTGCACGAGCGTATTATACAGATAGGCCTGGCTACCATTTTCAGGCCAATCACTTTGGAATCGAAAACTTTTATTCAATGCGGGGGTGAGAACAAAAACTCCTTCATCATTTCGCAAGATAATTTGACTTTGCTCTTTTGATTCGTTTTTCAATTCAACTCGATAATAAGATGGCTTTTGGTACCAGATCTCTACATCGTAACGCTGTGGTTCTTCTCCTGTTTCAAGCGTCATTTTTGCGTTAACTTTATACCCTTCCATTTCGTTCAATTTCTTATCAAGGGCATTAACCACATCTTCCTGACTTTTTTGTCCGCAACCTGCAAGTACCGCAATCAATATCCCAATTAATAAAACTGCACCGAACTTTTTCACTCTATCCCCAACTCCTTTGCCTCATTTAAAACGACAAAGGAGGTTCCTGTATGGTGAAAAACCTATCCGTGGTGTTGCTCGAGAAATGAATGCAGAACGGTTGGTATTGTAGCAATGACGTCAGTTGCCAGTACATCAAGAGTAGAATGAGCGGTTTGCACTAGAGTATCTGCTGATTGACCGTGTAAATAAACGGCATTGCTTATCCCCTCTTGAAGAGACGCGCTGTGCATGACAAAGGCAAGAATCATGCCAGTTAAAACGTCACCAGATCCACCCTTAGCGAGCGCAGGATTACCTGTTGTATTCACATATTGACTTCCATCAGGAGCAGTTACAATCGTATAAGGGCCTTTTAAAACAAGATAAACACCGAACTCTTTAGCAAATGCTCGCGAGATGTCGAATCGCTTCCTTTGCACTTCCTTGATCGACAGCCCAGTTAACCTCGCCATCTCACCAGGATGAGGTGTCAAAACAGTTGGTGCTTCTCTTGCCTTAAGGCGCTCTTTCAACTCAGCTAAGTGGTACAAGGCATCTGCGTCCAAAATGAGGAGCGAATCTGTCGCTAACATCGTTTCAACGATTTGTTTGCACCCTGGTTGTCTTCCAAGACCCGGACCAACCGCGATTCCGTCAAATGGTGCGAGATCCTCAGGCACCTCACCAGAGAAAAATCCATTACGCGATGGATACCCCTGAAAAATCGTTTCAACTACGGCACCAGCTGTCATCGACAGGATTTCCTCAGGAACAGAAACTTGTATTAAACCGGCTCCGCTTCGATAGGCTGCTTTCGCTGTCATAATTGGTGCGCCAACCATTCCTCTTGATCCGCCAATTACCAGACCTTTTCCATGGCTTCCTTTATGAGAGGATGCCGATCGATCAGAAAGCGTGCGATGTACGTCTGATTTTTGCCAGAGTACTCTATCGCTTGATGAAAAAGCTGCTTGTGGAAGACCGATATCAACAATCTCCAATTCTCCATAAAATTCAGCATCAGGGTAAAGATAAGCTCCAAGCTTCGGGCATTGAATAGTATACGTATAATCAGCACGAATAGGCTCGCACTCCTCTTTGTAACCACCATTTGCCTGTAAACCACTTGGAAGATCGACTGACAAAACCGTCGCACGAGTTTGATTCACTAGCCTAATGACATCATCATATGGTTGACGAACAGCACCAGATAAACCGAGCCCTAGTAAGCAATCAATGATAACCCCATACTCGGGAAGTGATTCTACAAATGCTTTGCCATCTTCATACGGTTTCCACGTGTAGGTCAGATTTTGAAAGATAGCTAGATGGGTTTTAGCATCTCCCTTTACTTTTGAGTATGAGGGAATTAACCAAAGATCAACATCATACCCATGCTCTTTCAAATACCTTCCAAGTACAAAACCGTCGCCTCCATTATTCCCTGTGCCGATTAACAGCGCCATACGCTCATTCTTATGAAGTTTGCTTTTCATCGCTTCAAATAGAGATTTCCCTGCGTTCTCCATTAACATAGCACCAGCTATTCCAATCTCCTCCATGGCAAACCGGTCCGCTTCATACATTTCTTCTCCGGATACGATTCTCACAACAGGTCCCTCCTGACCGTGGTAAATTATATGAGGCAAGTCTCCATCATATGCAGACTAGCTTGACGAGCACTCAATAATGATCTGTGCAACAGCATGTTGCTTTGTATGTGAAATAGAAATATGTACGATCTCATTTTCCTCTTTTGTTTCGATATAAGGAGCACCTTCAGTTGATTTCTGTACACAAATATCTTGCCAGCTCAGTTTCCCGATACCAGTTCCTCTTGCTTTTGCGTATGCTTCTTTTGCAGCAAAACGGCCAGCCAAAAATTCAACACTTCGATGACCATTAAGTAAGTAATAAGTACTTAATTCACTTTCTGTTAGAATGCGCTCTGCAAACGAAGCATTTCGTTGTATGACTTTTTTTATTCGATCAAGCTCAATCATATCAATCCCGATACCTTTAATCATGATCCAACCCCTTCGTACTAAATCATTAAAAGTTAGCATAGTGTTTTCAATAGTGATTTTTCCTTTGGCTATGCTAAACTTATAAGCAATAACCATCTCGATTTTATATAAAGCGAGCAGTCAATTCTAACATTTACACTTTGGTTTCCAAGAAAGGTGGTCGACATATGTTCGTGCGAAATGAAGATTTTCGCTCATTTATTCGTTATTATCCTATCATCTCCATACTTATTGGTATACATATCCTCCTCTTCGTTCTAGTAAACCTGTTTGGAATGTTCTCAATACTCAGGTTGGGGGTAGGTTACAACAGAGCAATTGAACTAGGAGAATACTGGAGACTCATCACTCCAATCTTCCTTCATGGTGGATTTGCCCACGTCCTCTTTAATTCCTTTTCACTTTACCTCTTTGGACCTGCTCTCGAGCAAATGCTCGGAAAAGCAAAGTTCTTGATTGGATATTTTGGGGCTGGGATTATTGCGAACATCGCTACATTCTATTTGCAGGATAGTAACTTTAGTCATGTCGGTGCCTCAGGTGCTATTTTTGGATTGTTTGGCATCTATTTTTACATGGCTTTCTATCGCAAAGAATTAATAGACCAGGCAAATTCCCAACTCATACTTATGATCCTCGGAATTGGACTTGTCATGACGTTCATTAGTCCAAATATTAATATTCTTGGACACCTCTTTGGCTTCATTGGAGGAGCGGCACTTGCACCTATTCTTTTAATTGGTGCGAAGCCTTTTATTAATCGAGGGATCGTTCGCGTAAGGCGAACAGCTGATAGTGGAGAAATTCGCTTTAAGCCAAATCGATGGCAGCGAAGAAAAATCCGAACTGGACCTTCTGGTGGTGGGAAAATTATCTGGGGGATTTTTATCGGTCTTGTTATACTTGGTTTTATAGCAAGATATTTATAATGAAAATGATATTATTAAAGCCCAGTGATCTCATCACTGGGCTTTTACATCAAAGACTCATTTAAATAGTAGCTAACGGCGTTTTTTAAATTTCCTGTTATATCAAAATGTTGGTGTAACGCAAAATCATGATTCGCTAGATGTCGGGCATGATTGGGTTTAATCCCACATAAAATCGGAGAAACCCCCACCACTTCGAGCATACTACAAAACGAAATCAACGCAAGCACACCACTGGCGTGTACCTCACCAATCCCACTAAAATCTAGAATTACACGTTCATAATCGCCATTCTGAAGCGTTTGTAACAGCTGATGCTCATTAACTCGAAACAGGTTTTCCTCAAGCTCGCCAAACAATGGAATAATACCGAGTGCCGTTGAAATGGGGAGGAAAGGGCTAGAAAGCTTTTTCACTTTCACTAAAGCTGCTTCAAGTTCTTCTTTCTTATCCAACAAATCAAAGTTTGTATCCGCAAGTCTTTCCTGCTGTTTTTGAAGCGCCTTTGATAGTTTCTCCAATCGTTCATCTTGCCTTACACACACAAGCTGTCCTCCACCACTTATGGACCACTTTGCATAAACATGAAACAGGGAATAAGGAGACTGGGCAGTACCCATAACTAATTCAACCTCTGTTTCTTTCAAAAGCGGGTTCAGCATTTTTACAGCTTTCGTTCGACTATCGATATCAACTAGCTCTAAAAAAGAAGAACGAGGAGAAAAAGCTTCCGTTGCAAGTTTTGATTGTGAAAGAATGTTTAGTTCCTCATCAACTAAAAAAGCAGGGAGTGGATGATCATTTATATCGAACATTATTCATACTCCCTTTCCGCTCTTCCAGCCATTCACGAACACGATGTAAATCAGGAACCAACGTTGTATGTTCAGAGCAATATTTAGACAAGTTGTACTGTGAGGTAAGCCTCCCTCCAACTAAGACTTCAGGAGGATTTTCCAACGCTTCAAGCTCCGTGACATAACGATTTAATCGCTCAGCATGATACAAGATTGCAACCGAAATACCAACAACTGACGCTCCCCATTTCGCCGTTTTTTCTAAGGCATATTCAAGAGGTAAATTGGCTCCAAAAAGCTTTGTTTGCCAGCCATATTCTTGAAAGAGTAACGATATCATTTTCAAGCCTAAATAATGCTGTTCTTGCTCAATACAAAGAAAAAGGGCTTTCGGGCCACCTTCGTTCTTACTCGTAATTTTCCTAAAATGGGCATATCGTGAAAGAACATAATCACACGTAGTTGTAGCTAAGTGCTCGTCCGCAACTGATATTTCATTTTCTTCCCATAGCTTACCAATGCGCTGCATGGCTTTCGTAAAAGCTTCAAAAGTTAAATGGCTATTTGCCATCAATTCGGACTGCTCTGTTATTCTTTCCCACGCTTGATCTTGATCACCTTCAAGAAAGTCATCTGTTAACCCTTTTATATCTATCGGCACATGCTCACCTCTTTGTATGAGAACTATCAACTGTTAGTTCTTCCAGCTCTGTAAGACCTATTTTCAACGTTCTAAGATAATCTTCCTTCTCCTCGAACGACTCAGATGCACGCAATTCATTTTCCAGACGCTGAAAATTATCAATTAAGTGCTCGGTTTTCATCCCTCTAGCCGTTAGAATGTTGTTCAGCCATAAAGCATAATCAACAAAAAAATCATTCGAATCCAGGTTGCGCGCTGAATTCAAGTGTTTGATGTGATGATAATTATCTTCACGACACTTCACACGCCCCTGCTCTCCGAACTTCTCTAATAGTTCTGGCATATCATGGTAGATACCCTGAACAACCCGGTCAATAATCGCGTCGATTTGACTCATCATTCCGCTACAACCTTAAAGCGAGATACTTTTGGTTTTATTGCCGCAAGTTCCTGATCAGGATATTTCTTTTCAAGGTCATGTATTTCTTTATAAGAAGGGCTTTTAATCCATGTTAAAAAAGATTCTTTCGTTTTCCACTTCATTTGAACGGTGAGTTCTGATGGTTTACTCTCATTTTGGAGAAGTCGAAAAGATTCAAACCCCTCAAACTCATCCACTCGCCGCGAACGTGACTGATAAATGCCAATCACTTCATCTACTTTTTCTTCTGGTACATTAATCACCGAATTAACAATGTACATATATACCCTCCTTACAGAAATGTTATACCTCTTCTTTTCTATTTTTTTTGGCACAGTAAGAATACCAATTTAAAAGATCTTCACCATTTGTATGTTCAATATCTTTCACCCTAAATTGTTTTCCAGCAAAGCTTGATAAAATTGATACTTTGAAGGTCGTTAATTGTTTGGGCTCTTGAAGAAATGTTGCCTCCATCTCCATTGCTTGAATGTTTTTTCTTGCTACGTATACTCTCGTTTTTGAAATTTGTCTAAATTGCAGAAGAGCGACGTCTTTTTTGATGCCCCAACCTGCATCGCGGTAATGCAAATACCCAATGAAAAAGCAAATTGGCAATAACAAAAGTGAGAAAGCTCCGTATGGAACAAAGTAAGTTATTAATCCTACTGGTAATACGGCAGGGAGTAGGGTTCGAATGAAATAACGTCTTTTTGCTCTTAAAGGCAAGGACGAACATTCTTCATGGATGGCCATCTCAGGTAGGATTTCCCCCAATAATGTTTTCACTCTTTTTCGTTTAACGAGTGGAAATAAAACGGTTGAAAACTGTTCCTCTTTTCCTCCACCGCCGCCACTTTCTACGTAAAGTACCGAATAACCAAATGGTTGGCGAAGGAGCCCTTCCACAATTCGAATCGCCTGAATGCGATGAACAGGAATGGTTAACTGACGCTTTTCAAGAATTCCTCTATTAATAATTAACTCATCCTCATGTCGCTTGAGAACAAAACCACCGTATTTTAGCACTGTGCCAACGACTGAGAAAAACCATGATATCAAGAGGAGAAAGGCGACTGCAAGTAATAGAAATGGAAGTGTAGCATCCATCACCCGCTCTGTGATACTTTCATAGAACTGATCAGGAATGAAATCATCTACTTGTGAGGCAATTGCCGCTACGAAGGAAAGAACAACCCCTATACCACCTGAAGTTGAAGCTGTAATCAGTAATTCTTTCCATGAAAGTTTATAAAGCAGCGGAGGTTTCTCCTCCACTTCTTCCATCACTTCATCAGTGACCGCATTTCTTTTCTGATAAAGATTGCTTTTTAACAATTCCGCATCAGTCCGTCTTAACGCTGACATGACCACTTCCGGTTCCCCGCCACCCCCGGCGGTCTCAATTTGCACTTTAACGAGTCCAAATGCACGCTGTATTAACCCTTGAGAAAAATCAATCGATTGAATTCTCTCCCTAGGAATGAATCGCTTTTTACGAAAAATAAATCCCTGATGGATGCGTAGCTCATTGTTTTCAATGTGATATGTATAAAAAAACCATCCGAGCACTCCATTTCCTACGGTGAATAGAAGAAGTGCTCCAATCATTAGAAAGTGCCACCACTCGTAGCCATTTCCTCCTCCAACAAAAACAAAGAAAATCAGCGGGATGGCCGCTTCTTTAGCGTACTTTATAAAAGATAACAACATGGCTACTGGATGCAGGCGTTTTTTCTCAGACATCATCTTCCGCCACCCTTGCAAGAATCGAGATACGATTCCTTAGCTCATCAGCAATTTCGTTTGAAAGAGCTGGTATTTCATGCGTCGTAGCTGCAGTTGAAATCGTTACCGATGACAGACGATAAGCTCGTAACAGCGGTCCCTGTCTCGTATCAACATGTTGAACCCGAACCATCGGAATGAGAGTTCGTTTCACAATAATGACGCCATGTTTCAGTTCAATCTCGTGTTCAGTGACTTCATATCTCCATTTTTTCCAGCGAAGTTTTGGTAGCAACCATGTCTGGAGAATGACAAATAGAAGAGCAAGCACACAACCTACCGCTAAAATCCATAATGGGAGAGGTCGTACGATGACATGAACGACAAACAAACCACTTAGGAGTAAAATGGAAATAAGTGAAACCATTCCCCCTGTAATTTGCCATACTTTCAACCCTTTTGGGTCAATCCGTTTTGAAGGTTCCAGTCGCATCGGCTTCCTCACTTTCTATTGAATAGTTATCATCTCTTAAGTATGAGAATAATTATATCATTCTTAGGTTATGCCTTCTATTCCTCTGTTTCATAATAAGAAAGGTTGGATAATAACAAAAAAACTTGAGCTATTTGCAGCTCAAGTTTTTTTACTCTTATTAAAAGTGATTTGATACGTAAGGACGTTCTGATTCTCTCATACTAACGATTTCTTTTTGTTGATGGTCAAAGATCGATAATATTTTAGTATCTGCATTATAAAAAGTTAAATGCTGCTCTGAACACTGAACTAGCTCACAACTCGGTATTGGGAATTTCTCCTGTCGACCTGTTTTAGAACAAATGTAAACAAGCTGATCACTTTTACCATTTCTTCTGTTAATCCCATGGACGATTATACTCCCGTTCCAGGAATGAATCGTTCGCGGTGAAAAATCAAGTTTAAAAGTATTTTTAATTTGATACGTATCATCAAGTAAAAGAACCTGATCCTGGTAAGAAGCAGAAATCGATAGAGCAGCAACATAAACGCCCTCTTCAGCAACCATCATGTTTACCGGGGAATAGCCTGCTTCTAAGGGAATCACCTTTTTGCCAGAATCACCAAACGTTGTTAACAGGGCCTCATCCCCTTCAACATGGTACGATGATACAATAAGCTGATTTCCTCTTCTTTTTAAATCACAAAAAATACCATTCACGTGCCACTGATGTGTCATTCTTGGGTCTTCCTTCGAAAACTCATAAATCCAACCGTTCCATTCTTCTCCTTCACAAGCAATACAAATGGTTTCAGGATATTCATAAAAGCTTGGTTTACCGTTTACTTGGAACGTTCTTAGTTGAGCAAGGCTATGAACAAAGACGTAAACCTCGACATGATTAGGCGAAAGTTGCTTGGTAAACCAATAATTTTGGTTTGAATCCCTCACAACATTAGAAAAGCCTTCTTCACTTGCGATTGGTAGTTTGGGTACATTGACCCGCTCAGATGTTTGGGTAGTGTGCTTATGCCCATCAGATTTTAGTGCTTTGCTCCCTTGCTCAAACGGCATTCTAAACGCTCCCTTCGTAATCAGCTGCCTTCTTCCGTTGAGGCAAGTAGGAAAAAGGATAGATGTTTGCAACCGATCCTTGCTGTTATTACTAGTTTAACAAACAATTCGTCAAGGGGGTATTGGGAAATAACAATAACTTTAGTAGGATTATTAGCGTGAATCGTTTCCTACTTTCCCAAGTATTGTGGAAAGTTATAGGTCTTTACTCCTCAGCATTAGAATGAAGCGAGTTCTTCTACTGCTCCTTTTCCTTTCGACGCTCCTTCAAAAGTAGCACTTTAACCTTGACAGCCACCTTTGACTGCATAACAATGAGTACGAATCCACTAATACGAGGAAGGATGAGATTTGCTTGGCACGTAACCACGATGAGTATATTCAACATCTATTCGGAAATGAAGACGAAGCACTGCAATCAGTCAATGAAAGTATTCGTAAAAATGGTATGCCTGCTATCTCAGTTAAACCAGAGGTTGGGCGCTTTCTCTCTTTACTTGTCAGCATTGCTAAGCCACGAAACATTATGGAAATTGGAGCCTTAGGCGGCTATAGTGGTATTATGCTTGCCAGCGCACTTGATAAAGAAGGGTCACTTACGTCGCTCGAATTAGAGGAAGCTTATGCAAATGTCGCGAAAGACAACTTAAATAGGGCGGGTCTTGGCGATAAAGTTAAATATGTAATTGGTCCAGCTCTTCAGAACATGGATTCTCTACATAGTGCTGGTCAACAGTACGACTTTTTCTTTATTGACGCCGATAAAATCAATTACCCAAATTATTTTCAAGCCGCTTTAAAATTAGCTACACCAGGAGCAGTTATCGTAGCTGATAATACGCTCCAGGGTGACAACGTTTTTGATGAAAATGTAACCACTGCTCATGTAACCGCTATACGCGAATTCAACGAACAAGTTGCCACTGATGAGAGAGTGGAAGCAATGCTCCTCCCTCTTTGCGATGGCCTTACCATTTGCCGAGTAAAACCTTAGCAGTAATAAATGAAAGGAGGCAGAGCTTTGCTCCGCCTCCCGTTTTTAAAATGCGACGATTGTTCTGCCACGAACTTTTCCATTTAAAATGTTGCGTAATACATCTGGTAGTTCATCAAGAGTAATTTCATTTTGAATAGCTTCAAGATGCTCAGAAGGCTTGTATTCATCAGCAGCTTTTTTCCAAATCTCTTTCCGCTTTTCCATCGGACAGTACACAGAATCAATTCCTAGTAAATTAACGCCTCTTAGAATAAAAGGAAATACTGTCGTAGGAACTTTGGGTCCGCCTGTAAGACCACTAACCGCAACAGCACCGCCATACATCGTGTTACTTAGTACAGCTGCGAGCGTTTCTCCACCAACTGGATCCACTACGCCAGCCCACTTTTGCTTACCAATTGGCTTAAACCCTTCTGGAGCTACTTCTTCCCTGCCAACAACCGTAGTTGCGCCTAACTTTTTTAAATAGCTATGCTCAGATTCTTTCCCTGTGCTGGCTACAACTTCATATCCCTTTTTGGCAAGAATCGCAACGGCCATACTCCCAACTCCACCGGTAGCGCCCGTTACAAGGATAGGACCTTTGTCTGGCTTAATTCCTGCTTGTTCAATTTGGTAAACAGATAGCGCGGCCGTAAAGCCAGCTGTTCCATAAACCATTGCTTCTTTAAGAGATAAACCATCGGGGAGCGGGACAATCCAGTCAGATTTTACTCTTGCGTATTCACTAAAGCCGCCATAATGAGATACGCCTAATTCATAGCTCGTAACGATGACGCGGTCTCCTTCTTTCCAATCTGGATGATCCGATTCAGCCACAACTCCTGCAAGATCAATCCCTGGCACATGAGGGTAGTTTCTTACGATATTACCTTTTGGATGCGCTGCTAATCCATCTTTGTAATTCACGCTTGAATAATGGACTTTGATCAACACATCACCTTCAGGTAGGTCTTCCTTCGTGAATTCCTGAATCGCTATATTTGTATCATCCTCAACTTTATTAACAACTAATGCTTTAAATTGATCCATTTTTATTCCTCCTTGATCTTTCATTCGGTATAAGCTTAACAGAAATTATTCTGACTGGTCAATTAAACTGAATTCTTTAATCCTTATTTGAATTCCTGTATAATAAGCTCTGTAAGGAGAGGACTAAAATGAACCGTAAAGCAGAGTTAAAACGGCAACAAATCATTAAAGCAGCTTATCAAGCCGTTTCTGATAAAGGTTACGAAGCCGTGACACTACAAGATATTGCGGATTATGCCAATGTAAGTAAAGGCGTTCCGAATTATTATTTTCAAAACAAAGAAGATGTCCTTGCACATCTCCTCGCTCAAATTACGGAGCGAATTTATGAGAAAGAAAAAGAAGCGGTTGCAAAAGAAACATCTGCAGAAAGCATGCTTCAAGCTTATATAAATACTGTGTTTGTTAGTGCTGAAGAGAATGAGAAATTCTACCGTGTTTATTTAGATTTTCTAGCACAGGCTACAAAAAACAACCGGTATCGTGAAATTAACGAACGCTTTTACCAAAATTGTGCTTCAATCTCTAAGGAGATTTTAATGCAGGGAGCGAAGGAAAAGACCTTTGTCGTCAACGATTTCGAAACGGCTGGTCGAGCCATACGGACTATGATTGACGGATATATGATTCAATGGATGATGACCGGCGATCATTCACAACACCGGGCTTACAAACAGGCGTGTTATCAAGCCATTACCTCATACTTAAGCTAATGCGGCTCATCGTTGGCAGTCGCATTTTTCAATCCATTCCATTTCTTCTCCATTTAAAAGAATTACGTTTAAGAAGTGACACTTGCAATGGATAAAACTCGCCGGCTCGGACACGCTAACTTCATGTAAGGAGGAGATTTTATGGCAAAAGAAAAAAAACGTGGTATGAAGAAAGAACTTTCTCAGGCTGTTGACCACGCCAATGAAACAAAACCCTCAACAAAACAAAGAAGCAAACGAATCACAGAGTAAAACCGGGCAAAGTATGCCCGGTTTTACTTTATTCTAAATGTAGACGCATCAATGAGTTCGATATCATCTCGCTTCTTAATTTTCTCCATTAATTGAAATAATGCCGCATCCTTTTGCTTCGCTTCAATCATGCAATCAATTTGTTCGGTACTCCCTTTTACTTTGTTCAAGAATGAAAAGAACCAATCAACGTCTACATAATCAGCATGACTACGAAATTCTTGCTCATTTTTGGGTGAGGAAATATGCATTTTCACAGGGAGTGGCGAGTTCTTCCAAGTATCAACCACTCTCCCCCAATCCTTCTCCCACTCTTTGGTTTCATGACAGGCCATATGGTGGTGATAGTCAAAAACCATTGGAACATTTAACTTCTCACATAAATAGAGCGTATCCAAAAGTGTGAAGGTTGTATCATCGTTCTCTAAAATAATGGTTTCTTGTATTTTCTTTGGGGTATACATCCAATTATGGATAAAGCGTTCAAGCGACAGCTCTTTGTCGTCATAACCACCGCCCACATGCAAGACACATCGATGGGTCGAATCGATGCCCATCCCCTCAAGAAGACGAACGTGCAAAGTGAGCATTTGAACAGAAGCTTGTAAGATTTCTTTTTTAGGAGAATTAAGCAGCACAAAATGATCTGGGTGAAAACCGATTCTCATTTTTTCTTTTTTTGCATAATCACCCAATTCTTTTAACTCATTTTTTAACGGGGTTAAATAATCCCATCCTTCCAGGGCCTCATGGTTTGCAAGAGGAATTAAGCGAGAACTTAACCGAAAGAAGTGAATGTCATTCCCTTTATTATGTTTTAAAAGTCTGAGACAATTTTCTAAGTTTGATTTAGCGATCCGCTCAAGCTTTCGAATAGCGGCTTCTGTGTTTTTGATTTTCTGAAATTGCGCGTAAGTCATCGTCTGAGACGGAGAGCTGTTTACAAGTTCTGTACTCATAGCGACATAGCCAAGTTGAATGATTGTCAATTCGTTCTCACCTCTCAAAAATCTTTCTATTAGGCTGTCCATTTCACTCTTCATCCATGAGCAATAACTTCCCCTCGATTAGGAGTGGAAGCGTGGTACAATAGACGTAATACCTGGATGCGGGTAATAATAAAAAAGGGGTAATTGTATGGCAACTCGAATCATTACTGACAGCAGTGTTGACTTCCCTGAAGAACTGCTCAATGAATTGAACGTAACGGTCGTTCCACTCAACCTTCTCTTTGGTGACGAAGAATACAAAGCTGGAGTAGATCTTGATACACCGACGTTCTATCAGAAACTAAAAAAATCAAAAGAACTTCCTAAGTCTTCTGCCCCATCACCCCAGGACTTTCTTACAAAATTTGAAGAAACTAGTCCGGAAGACGATATTCTTGTAGTAGCGCTTTCTGAAGCACTTAGTAGTACGTATGACAACGCTGTTCTAGCGAAAAAAATGTTTCATGAGGAACATCCTGATCGAAACATTGAAGTGATCAACTCTAAAACAGCTTCATCAGGTCTTGGGATTATTGTTTATCATGCGGCGGAGATGGCACGCGATGGTCATAGCTTTAATGACATTGTTGAACAAGCACATGAGTATACAGAAGATACGCTTACGATGTTTTTACTAGATACACTTGAGAACGTTATCAAGGGAGGACGCCTTGATCGAGTGAGGGGAACCATTGCTTCTGCCCTTAATATTAAGCTCCTTATGAAAGCAAGTGATGACGATGGCTCGCTTGAAGTCCTTGATAAAATTCGTGGGAATAAACGAGCTGTTCGTCAATTTATCCAGAAAATAGGAGACTATGGACATAATCTTGAAGATAAAGTGATTGCGGTCGCTCATAGTAACTGCGAAGACAAAGCGAAAGCTTTGATCGAACAAATTCAAGAACGCTATCCGTTTAAACAAGTCATTCTCTCTACAATGGGTCCGCTCATTGGAACATACGCTGGAGAAGGAGGGCTTCTAGTCGCCTTTAAAAAGAACTAGGTAGCAACACCAGATAGAGCGCAATGGCGCTCTCTTTTTTTATTTTCTCAACTAATTCAAGAAAAAAATAAATAAAAAAGCGCTCTCTTTACAGGAAATGAATGACCATTCATCGAAATGTGTTCAAAACGAAGAAGTGTGGTGAATGGTAAAATGAAGTGGGAAAAATTATTTGAACCTATTCAATTAAGAAGACTGACCTTGCCGAACAGAGTGATGATGGGGTCGATGCACCTTGGAATGGAAGGAAGTAAGGATCAGGAGGATGCACTCATTTCCTTCTATACTGAACGGTCAGGTGATAACGGTCCAGGACTGATTGTTACTGGTGGCATTTCCGTTTCTCCCGAAGGAGATGGGGGACATCATTTTCTAGGATTCTACAGGGAAGATGATCTTAGAGTGATGAAACGACTAACAGATAGCGTCCATGAGGCAAACGGACGCATTGCTGCGCAACTTTTTCACGCTGGTCGATATGCCTATTCACAAATGAATGGCGTGCCATCCGTCGCCCCCTCTCCTATAAAATCGCCTATACACAGAGAGGTTCCAGAAGAATTAACTGAAATCGATATCCTTAATTTGCTTGAATCCTATGCAGAAGCAGGGAGAAAAGCGAAAGCTGTTGGCTTTGATGCCGTAGAAATTATGGGTTCTGAAGGGTATTTAATTAATCAATTCCTGTCACCGAGGACGAATAAGCGATCAGATAAGTGGGGAGGTAATTTTGAGAATCGCACCCGGTTTGCGATCGAAGTACTGAAATCTGTTCGAAACGCTGTTGGAGACGATTATCCTATTATTTTTCGAATGTCCGGTCTCGATCTTGTGCCTGATTCTTCAACGCCTGAAGAAACGATCCAACTTGCAAAGAAGTTAGAAGAGCATGAGGCTGATATTTTAAATATTGGTATTGGTTGGCACGAATCTACCATTCCGACAATTTCAATGATGGTGCCACGCGCTGGCTTCATTGAACCTGCTCTCAAAATCAAAGAATCCGTTAACATCCCGGTCATTGGTAGCAATCGGATTAATGATCCACTTCTAGCAGAAGAACTGCTTTATAAACTCGATATGATTTCGATGGCGAGACCATTCCTTGCTGATGCTAATTTACTAGCAAAAGCAAAAGGACAAGCTCTTGATCAAATCAATACTTGTATTGCTTGTAATCAGGCGTGTCTTGATCATGCCTTTGAAGGAAAAGCCGTCTCCTGCCTTGTTAACCCTCGTGCTGGAAGAGAACATAAATGGACGATAAAAAAAGCGGACAAAACAAAAACAGTTGTTGTGATCGGTGGCGGGGTCGCCGGAATGGAGGCAGCGAGAGCCCATGCTGAACTAGGCCATACGGTTACGCTTTACGAAGCGAACGAATCCATTGGCGGGCAGTTTAATCTTGCGAGAAAAATTCCAATAAAAAAAGAATTCGATGAGACCATTCGTTACTACACAACAGAGCTAAACCGATTAGGCGTTCAAATTAACGTTAATCATAAACCGAATGCCGACGACTTGATAGCCCACTCCCCTGATCTCGTCGTTCTTGCGACAGGTGTTGTTCCAAGGCTGCCTGTCATCAATGGGGTTAAACACGCCATTCCATATCCTGAAATTCTTTCTGGGAACCGCGAAGTTGGAAAAAAAGTCATTATTATTGGTGCAGGTGGAATTGGATGTGATGTCTCACACTTTCTGATTGAAAAAGGAATTCACGACATTCTTCTTCTGAGACGAAACGGAAAAATGGGAGAAGGGCTTGGAAAGACGACAAAATGGGCGATGCTGCAAGACTTGAAGCAAAATGGGGTTACGTTCAGAACCAACCTTTCATACGAAGAAATCACACCTGAAGGGTTAAAGATTACAAACAGCGAGACAGGTGAGCAGGAATTCCTAGAAGCTGACACCATCATCCTGGCTGCTGGCCAGGAGTCAAATATACCTGAGGAATATGAAGATCTATCACAAAGAGGGATCGATATAGCTGTGATTGGTGGTGCACGACTTGCTGGAGAGCTTGATGCTAAGCGAGCGATCTATGAAGGAGCAAAAATTGCTTTTGAACCTGAGACAATTTCTGTTCAGTAATTTTCATAACAAAAAAGGTGCTTAGAGCGCCTTTTTTGTTATTTCTATTTTCAATTAATTTAATTCAATCATCCGTTTAAGAAATGCACTACTGTACGTTTTTCCTTGAAGCTGATTTTGTATCCAGTCCTCTTCTTCTTTGAGCCAATTTCTTATCAATCGTACTGCTTTTTCATGCTCGTGTGTCGTCATATGCTGAAAAATTTCATTCGTTTTTTCAAGATTCACTTCTTCAAGTGTTTTGTGGAGCGCTTTTAATCCAAGCTGCGCTCTCTCAGGATGGTAATGGTGGAGAACGACTCGTGAATAGTGAACCATGACTTGATTCAACAAGTGAACCGACCAAATGTCATTCCCTCTTCTTCTGGACTTTTCATATTGAAATAAGAAGAATGCCGTATCATCAACATGATCAATAAACTCTTGTTTCGATAAGGTTAACTGTTCGTTAAAATGACTTAGACATCGATGTGGATCGTAAAGTACTCTGCAAAAATCTTTTTCAATTAACGTTTCAGCAGTTACTGTAAACAAATCAAGGTGCAACAAATTATCAAACACGGCAATCACTTGTGGCGCAATAATAAAGATTTCATCATAGAAAAGAAGACTCCTATAGGCTTCTAAATAGCTTTTTCGTTTCTTTAGGAAAGCCTCCACATCTCCCTCATCAACGAGGCAATAAAGATCAATATCTGAATTCTCATCATGCTCGTCCCGTCCCATTGATCCTTTAAGAAACACCGCTTTTACGAGTGGTTCCTCTTTAAGATGATCTGTTATGACTCTTACTGCTTCTTCCTGTTTCAATTCTCCAACTCCAATCCTTCATCAAAATCGATCATTACCTAGCGAAAAAAGGCTGATGAACAACAAAAAAGAGTGCTAAAGCACACTCCTTATCCTAGCTTATCGCCATTCTTTACTTTTTGATCAGGCTGTATCAAAACAACACCTTTTTCCCCATATATACCAAGAACCAGTATTTCTGACATAAAATCAGCAATTTGCCGTGGAGGAAAGTTTACGACCGCCATCACTTGTTTACCAATTAAATCTTCAACCTCATAAAGATCCTTGATTTGTGCACTGGACTTCTTTATACCAATTTCCTCACCAAGATCAACTTTTAGTTGATAAGCTGGCTTTTTCGCCTTTTTAAAATCGTTGACTTCAATAATCTCGCCTACTCGAATATCAAGCTTCATAAAATCATCAAACGTTGCCATTCTGTTCACCCAGCCTTTTACTTCTTCAGGAGCATTTATCTACTCTTAATCAGATTCTCGTTCCATGAGCGTATTCCTGCTTAAGCGTTTCTGAACAAATTGCTGCACAGCAAATCTGATTTCTTCTTCCGTTCGTTGCTGATGATTATGACCAAATAAAAAGGCCGAATAAAGCTCAACAAGGAAGCGATCGCTCGCCTCTATTTGCATCGAATAGAGTTCTGAAAGTGTTAATGGATATTGAGAAGTGGCGAAAAAACGTTCAATGCGAAGTATGTACATAAGATCGTTTAGTAATTCATAAGAGTTGATTGGAGAAACAAACTGTTTTATTCGACTGTCAATAGAGAGCAATAATGTCATTAGACCACTCTTTATCTCATTTCTTGAAGGTAGGACAAATGGTGTCTCTCCGTAAATCTTCAATTGCTCAAAACACGGTGCTACATATTCTTTCGAACCATTAGCTACATCTCTAAAATCTTTCAAACATACTTCTCTCATATCTAGAGAAATACCCATTAATTCTGGCAAAGAAGGTGATTTTATCAGTGGTTCGTTATAAAAGCACCAAATATCCAAATCGGAATATGGACCCGCTTCTCCTCGTGCAAAGCTTCCAGTAATCACAACGCCCTTTAACAATGGATTTTTCAATCGATCAACAAGACGTTTTGCATATTTTTCAATCATTAGTGGAGTGATTAGTACATGTCGCATCTCATTTTCTCCTTTTCACCGAGACCCTTAGAAAAAGCTTGCAAGGACGAAGCCGGTCCGTCGTTCTTTTCTACTTATTTATTTTCATTAAATTCACTTGTTAAAAATCGATAAACGGAATCAATTACCTCATTACGATCTGCCCCATGACAGATAAGATGCTTTGAATTCTCCATCACCCTAACCTGTTTCTCTTCTGAACCGATGAGGTTGTATATCGCATCTGCCGTTTTATAAGGAACGAGACCATCCAGTTTTCCTTGAAGAATCATCGTAGGAGTGAAAACAGATTCAAACGAAGGCTTAAGATGTTGCACCAGCTTACGAAATTCTAGCGAAGCAACAAATGGTGTACTTCTCACCTTTCGACTATAACGAATAAACAATTCGTTTTTGAATAGTTGTCCTCTACATAGGTCCGTTACCATCCCTCCAATGTCTTTAACCATTTGAATGGGATGAATATATTGAAGCGCTGCGCTTAATAAAACTAACTTATTCACTTGATACTTTGTCGCCAAATAACCAGCTAGAACGCCGCCCATAGAAAAACCTATAACGTATACGGTATCGCATTGCTCTAGTAAGTGTTGGAGATGATATTCAGCCGTATCAATCCATTGCTGGAAAGTAATACCGCGAAGCGAATCTTGTTCACCATGCCCTGGAAGCGTTGGAGATGAAACGACCCAATTTGTATGACTTCGAAAATATTCTGCCAGCGGCTCCACTTCATAAGGTGCACCAGTAAATCCATGTATGAGCAAACAACCGACCATATTCGTTCCCTCACCTTTCCTCCTAAAGTTTACTTTTTATAATACCACCAGGAGAAAAAAGTTAACCGGTTATTGTGCTCTTATCCAATCCGTTTTTAACGCTTTGAAGCTTTTGATCCTTTGCCATAGTGAATTGCTAAAGAAGCTTTTCTTTCTTCTTGAAGCGATGTTGAGCAATTGGGGCAAATCACCGCTTTAGAAGGGATGGGTGTACAACAGTACGGACATTCCTTTCGAGTCATTGAATTTATTGGGTCCTGTCCAGGTTTGCGCCATCTATTTAGTTGTCGAACAACTAGAAAGACAGAGAAAAAAATGATTAAAAAGCGGATGGAGGTCGTTAAAAACACACCATAATTAATTGTTGCGGCTCCCGCTTCTTTCGCATCGGAGAGGGAAGGATAGTAATGTCCATTCAAACTAATATACAAATCTGCAAAATTGATTTGTGCTAAAACCAGACCGACTGGCGGAAGAATAATATCCGAAACGAGTGAATCGATAAAACTGCTAAATGCTGCACCGAGAACAATACCTATCCCCATATCAGCTGCATTTCCTCTAATAGCAAAATGGCGGAATTCATTTAATAGACCGATGGGAATTCACTCCTTTAACCTCACTCTACACAATATGTATGCGTCATTCATACAAGCTATGAATTTTTTTAATGGTTGTAATTTTTCTATAATTTTTTATAAAAGCGTCACAAGCCTGATAGATGATATAATGTTTCTTTGCGACTATAGTCTAACATCAAGGAGTGAACAATCATGACATTTGCCCTAGCCTGGTCAAAGGCTAATCCCTTAATTGAGGATCCGATGGCTGTATTTGTCTATCTAACGGTTGTCGTTGGATTTATCTTTATGCTTGGAGAGTCAAAAAACGCCGTTATGCAAAAGATTTTCCATTACGCACCTCCGTTAATTTGGACATACTTTATTCCAATGCTCTCAACGACCTTTGCTATTATTCCGCAAGAGTCAAGTTTATATGGATTTGTATCAACGTATATCCTTCCTGTCGGATTATTGCTGTTACTGTTATCAGCTAATGTTCCAGCTACACTTCGATTAGGACCAAAAGCACTACTCATGTTCCTTGCTGGTACGATTGGTGTCATTATCGGTGGGCCGATTGCTCTTGCCATTTTCCAACCATGGTTGCCAGAGAATGCTTGGACAGGTGTTGCTGCTCTAGCAGGAAGCTGGATTGGTGGCTCAGCGAACATGGCAGCAATGATCGAAGCAGTCGGAACACCAAAAGAAATATTATCCCCCATTATCGTTGTCGATACGGTTGTTGGTTATAGCTGGATGGGAATTATGATTTTCCTTGCAGGATTCCAAGATAAATTTAATAAATGGAACAAAGCAGATGACTCAGTTATTCAAAGCGTGAATAAAGAAATGAATGATATTCAACGTAAGAATGAACGTCCTATTCAAGTTCCCCAGCTATTAGGCTTACTTGGACTTGCCTTTGGTGTCTCTTACATCGTATTGAAAATTTCTGAGAACCTTCCACAAACGGCCGTTCTTTCTACAACTACATGGACCGTTATGATTATTTCAGCTATCGGTATTCTGTTCTCTTTCACCCCTGTTAAAAAGTTAGAGGGATATGGAGCTAGTAAAGTCGGCTATACTGCCATATACCTTTTGCTCGCAACAATTGGGGCTAGAGCCGATCTTGCATATGTAGTCGATTCTCCCCAATATGTACTGATGGGTATCGTATGGCTTAGTATTCATATTCTTGTTATTTTTATTGCAGCACGATTACTGCGTGCGCCACTTTTCTTTGTAGCCGTTGGATCACAAGGAAATATAGGTGGAACAAGCTCAGCTCCAATCGTCGCTTCCGTCTTTCAACCCTCACTTGCTCCGGTTGGGCTATTGATGGGAATTGTAGGTAACGTTGTTGGTAGCTATGCAGCTGTTCTCTGTGCTCAATTGGCTAAGATGGTCGCCACAATGTTTTAGCTTCTTTTACAAAGAAAAATCCGTCCTCCTCTAGGGGGACGGATTTTTCTATATCTTTATCCTTGTGAAGTAGGGCGAACAAGGACTTCGTTAATGGAAACACTGTCAGGTTGTCCAACAGCGTAATAAATTGCATCTGCAATCGCTTGGGGATCGAGTGGATCGAGACCATTTGGACCACGATTGTTTAACTTCTCTTGTACATCTTCATCAGTAATTGTATTCGTTAATTCTGTTGCAACTGCCCCTGGTGAAATGATTGTCGCTCGGATATTTGTAGAAGGAGACATTTCTTTTCGTAGTCCTTCTGTAATGGCTCTTACTGCAAATTTCGTACCGCAATACACTGCACCGGCTGGCATAATTTCGTGACCGGCGACAGAAGAAACATTAATGATATGGCCTGATTTTCTTTCTTCCATATGAGGAAGAACGCCAGCAATACCGTAAAGTACGCCCTTTATGTTAACATCGACCATTTTATCCCATTCATCAATCTTAAGTTTATTTAAGAAGGATAAAGGCATCAATCCAGCATTATTGATAATAACGTCGATTTGCCCATACTGTTCAATTGTTTTATCAGCTAGAGCCTGCATTTGCTCTCTCGAAGTAACATCCGTTTTTTGGATAATCGCTTCTCCGCCGCTATTTGTAATTTCTTTCTTCAGTTCTTCAAGCCGATCCTCACGTCGAGCTGCAAGGACTACCTTCGCTCCGTCGCCTGCAAGTTTTTTTGCTGTTGCTTCGCCGATTCCGCTACTTGCTCCAGTAATAATAACGACTTTCCCAATAATATGACTCATGATAATCCACCTTTCATGTTATCTACACCACTCTAGTTCCCGATTGAAACACCTATAAACATTCGGATGTGCCCAAACAAAAAAGCACCTGATCCAGGTGCTTTCGCTTGTTACTTATTTTGTTCAATCCATTGTTTGAACGTTTCTTCTGTTTGAGTGCCAACAATGCGATCGACTTCTTTCCCATCTTTAAATCGGACAAGGGTTGGCGTTGATTCAATTTGATAGTCATTCCAACCTTGTTCAAATTCGAGAACATTGTACTTCTTTAGGTCAATATCCATATCTTCTGCGAGTGGCACAAGTATCGGAGAGGTGTTTTTACAATGAATGCAAGTTGGGCTATAGAAATAGACAAATGCATCATCTTCGTTAGAAAGTTTTTTTTCGAGCTCATCAGGAAGAATTTGATTTTGGTAAAGCGGATCATCGAGCTGATCGATCGTTGCAGGATCTAGTGAGTCTTTCCCGTAAGGATTTCCCTCTGCTTTTTCGCTATTGCTTAAATTTGTAACAAATGCGAGTGCTCCAAATAATACGATAATGATACCAAGAAAAATAATGGCTTTCTTCATACGTTTTTCTCCTTTTTTGTCTGCTTATTTAACAACAACATGATCATCGTAATCGAAAGAAAAGCAATGAGTGCTAGAAACGGAATCGTGATAAACCCGGCGTAATTAATATACTCTCCGGTACACGGAACTCTCCCACAAGCGGGCGCTGAATCTGCAAAAAAAGATGTTTTTTGAATCAAATAATGATAAAGAGAAACACATACACCAATGAACGATAACGGCAAGACATATAACCATTGTGACGCATCTTTTCTTATCATAGCAATTCCAAGGAAAATGACTAAAGGATACATAAGAATTCGTTGATACCAGCATAGCTCACATGGTTCATATTTCATTACTTCAGAAAAATACAAACTTCCAGCAAGGGCAAGGACTGAAGTAGCCCAGGCGCCAAATAACAGATACTCACTTTTTTGCTCAGGTTTCACAGCTGTACCTCTCTTCTTTTCACACCAAAATGTAGTTCCATTATACACCACAGCAATCGACTTTTAAAAAGATGAAACGTGACAATACGATTACAAAGCCGACTCCTTATCAGAGTCGGCCCTGGCTTTTTCACTTATTCAATAATTTGTAATTCCTTCGGGTACTTCGTTAACGTCTCATATCCATTCTCCGTAACAAGCACATCATCTTCAATCCTTACCCCACCAACGTCTGGCAAGTAGATGCCCGGCTCAATCGTGTAAGTCATGCCTTCTTGTAGCAAGCTATCGTTTTTTTCACTCATCGATGGAAACTCGTGTACTTCAATCCCGATGCCATGACCGATTCGATGTGGGAAATAATCACCATAGCCTGCATTAGAAATCACATTTCGTGCTGCAAGATCAATATCGCCAAGTCTAGTTCCCGGCTTAGAGATATGAAGTGATTCCATTTGGGCACGTAATACCGTATTATAGATTTCTTCTTGCTTCTCATTCACTTCACCGAATGCTACTGTCCGGGTAATATCAGAGCAATAACCGTTAAGGACAACACCAAGATCAAATAAAACGAGGTCACCTTTTTTCAATTGACGATCCCCAGGGTTACCATGTGGTTGACCTGATTTCTCTCCAAACAAAACCATCGTTGAAAAAGACATCTCTCGAATACCTTTCTTTTTCAACTCAAATTCTATCGTAGCGAGTACTTCCATTTCAGTAACGCCTTCGCGTAAAGCCTTAACCCCGGTCTCTACACCGAAATCAGCAAGCGCTGCTGCTTCGCGCAATACTTCAATTTCCTCCTCATCTTTAATAAGACGAAATTGATTCAGACCAAGCTCTGCTGAATGATACTGAAGTTTCGGATAGCGAGTTTGCAATTCTTCAGCGCGTTCATAGGCAAGCGTTCCTTTCTCAATTGAAGCACTAGTTGGTTGATGCACACCACGTTCTTTCAATGCCTCATGAATAAAGTCAAAAGGATCTTCTGAATCGCTATAGCCGATGATCTCATATTCCCATCCTGCGTCTCGCGCCTGGGAAACTTCCATCCCTGGAACTACAAGGAATGGTTCTTGGTTAGGAACGATAAAAAGACCAAGTAACCGTTCATGTGGTTCGCATTGAAAACTAGATAGGTAAAAGACATTCGAAGATGAATGAATATAAGCAAAGTCTTGATTTTGTTCAATAAGCCAATCTGTCATTTTTGATAAACGTGTGTTCATAGTGACACTTCCTTTATATAAATTAAGCTTTTTTCTACTTTCCCTCTCCTAGCTTATCATAAGTGAATTCTGTTCACTTTATTTACACACAAAAAACCCCCGCAATAAATGCAGGGGCCTGTCATATCTATTGTAACTCTTTCACAAAACTTGGCTTAATAAGACCAGTATCTTCAAAAACCTTACCCATTTTATCTTCAAACTTCGTAAATTGCTCTAACGCCTTCTCCTGTACAGAAGGATCAGCAATGTCCGCTTGTTCTGCGCGAATGGTATATGCTTGTGTTAAATCGTCAAATGCACTCTCAATTTCCTCTTTAGAGTCGTCTAGTTCAGCTGGAACAGATAGACCTTTGATACCTTCTACTGTTGCTTTACTAGCTTCAATAGCACTTCCTTTTAACTCTTCAAGCTCTTCTGTTGAAGGCTTGTCTGCTTCAGGTGTTTCACTGTCATGAAAAGCAGATTTTGCTGATTCATAAGCGACGATTGCGTCATTATGTTTCTTAAGAACACTCACCACTTCTGATTGAAAATCTAGTAGAACACTTTTCGTATCTGCTTGCTCTGTTTCTCCACTTGTTTCACTTTCACTGTTTGTATTTGAACCGCACGCTGCTACGATTAGAAGCATGGATAAACTTAAAACAGATAATAACTTCTTCATATGTCATACCCCCTATTGATGTTTACTTCCAAAAAATAGTTTAGCACTAAATCCAAATTTGTAAATGAGAATAAATGGATAAAAATTTCTTTTGAAGCCTGATATAATAAGGGCTTTGTATAATTATAAAATTGTGCAAATAAAAATAGCTGCCGGCGTTGGCAGCTACGATCATCAAACAATTGGAGAAGGGGGAACTTCTTTGGCTTTGTTTGAATGCTATAGAACAATTTGTGTCGGGGAACACCATGTCTATTCTCTTCTATGATGATAATGATAATCTTTATCAATTACAAAGTCAATAACTTTTCTTAAATGAAATCGAAGGTGTTGATTCAAATGCGCTTGATTTTTTATCACGTCCATATCCACTTTTAACCGCCTCTGCTCTCAAAACTAGCGCAAATGCTGTGAAAGACAAGAGCAAAATGAACAAAAACATGGATATCTGTAACGTTTCAACCATTTTATCCACCTCTTATTTTGAATGTTTTTATCATTATAGCACGGCTTAATGATAATGAGAAGCATTATCATTAACATCAAGCACATTTCATAGAAGACTCAATAGTTGTGCAAGCGGTTTAATTCCTCTATTATAAGAAAAGCACATAAAAAAATAGGGGGACTATCCATGCAACGTGTTCATTTAACAGAAGATTTATCTTTTTCTCGTATTATTCATGGTCTTTGGCGACTGGCAGATTGGAATCAAACGAGTGAAGAAACCCTTTCACTCATTGAACATAACCTTGAGCGTGGCATTACTACCTTCGATCATGCCGATCTTTATGGAAGTTACGAATGTGAAGAGCTTTTCGGAAAAGCTCTCGCTCTGAAACCTTCCTTACGTGACCAAATGGAAATCGTTACAAAATGCGGAATTGTGATTGAATCACCAAACAGACCAGCTCACCAATCACATCATTACAATACAAGTAAGGAGCACATTATCACTTCTGCTGAACAATCGCTCACCTCACTTGGTATTGATCATATTGATGTTCTTCTCATCCACCGTCCGGATCCATTTATGGACCCAGAACAAGTGGCTGAAGCCTTTTCTACATTAAAACAAGAAGGAAAAGTTCGTTATTTTGGCGTTTCTAACTTTAAACACCACCAATTTAACATGCTTCAATCGTATGTCGAGCAGCCTCTCATTACAAACCAGCTTGAGCTTTCTGCTTATAACCTTGAGAACTTTGAGGATGGTACCCTTAATCTCTGTCAAGAAAAACGAATGAAGCCAATGGCTTGGTCTCCTCTTGCAGGTGGGGATGTATTCACTTCGAATGACGAAAAAGCCGTACGTCTTCGCGAAACGGTTAAGAAAGTCGCTTCTGAAATCGGTGCTGAAGGAATGGATCAGGTTCTATATGCTTGGCTCCTCAACCATCCGGCAAACATTATGCCAATCGTGGGATCAGGTAAGCCTGAGCGCATCGATAGTGCAGTTGATGCACTCTCGTACTCATTAACTCGTGATCAGTGGTTCGAGATCCTTACAAGTTCAATGGGGCATGATATTCCATAAATAGTAGTGATTTTCGAGATCTATTCCTTTTTTCTTAAATAGACTAAAACGCCCTCTCATTTGAGAAGGCGTTTTTTGAATTAATAAAATTAAACAAACGTTTATTTAACGCTATTGAGTTACTCTACTTTTCTTCGTGATAACTTCAGATATCGCAAATTTTCGACTACCAGTAAAAGCTAAAATCACTGATATACCAAGAAGAGAAAGTGGGAACTCATAACCTCCAATAAGCCCCATTTGAAGCTTTGCCAGAACAATAGCACCAATCATCGTTAATCCAAGTAGGATCGCTGATGGTATGACAAAGATTCCAGTAATCAGGAATGCTCCCCCAATTGCTTCAATAATCGCTGCTGCATATGCAAGTACTGCAGCTTGACCAATCTTATCAAACATCGCAATCGTATTCTCCATCGCACCTAGTTTTTGTATACCATGAGCTAACATAATTATTCCAAGTATCATTCGACCACATAATAAGCCCCATTCTATTCGTTCTTTCACGGTGGACACCTCACTTTTGTTTCCTAGCTAACGAATGAGGTATCCTTATGGATCATTTTTACGATTGAATTGTTCCCATTGTACGTTGTAAAAGTCTTGCTTGAATAAGACGTCTACGAATTGTAATTCCTAACCAACTTGCAAGAAATGCTTTAATCAAACCAACAATAATGAAAGGATAAACTCCTGAAATCATCGCTTCCTTCCAGCTTAAATCTACAATGAATTTCAATTGAATTGTCCCGAGCAACAAGATAATAATCATTGCTACAGTGTTCGCGATCATCGCATACATTAATGTAAATGATGTCTTCTCAAGAATAAGACCGGTTACATATGCTGCAACAATGAAAGCAAAAATATACCCACCAGTCGGTCCCAATAATACGCCTAATCCACCTTTTGCTTGTGCAAATACTGGAACACCCATTGACCCAATCGCTGCATAGCCAATCATAGTAATCGCCCCATACTTACGACCAAGAATCGTTGCGGTTAAGCCAACAGCCAATGTTTGCCCACTGATTGGAACAAGTGGTAATGGAATTTCCATTTGAGCAAGAATAGCTGTAATTGCTACAAAAAAGGCACATATAATCGTCATTCGAAGCTTTTTTTGTTTTATCATCGTTCTCCCCCTCTTAAATGTTAACTAAACTAATATTTATGTTAACATTTAAAAACAAGTTTAGGAAGAATAATTAAGGCATACTCTCATCAATCATTTCGAACCCTGGGATCATTTGAGATAGTGGTACAATCACCGCTTCATTCTTATACATAGGAATAAACTCGTTTAAAACCGCAACCATTTTTTCACCGGCAATCCCCACATGTCCGATCGCAATATGTGCCTGATCATCTTTAAGCTTTACCGCAAGCTCTTGAGCCTTTTTACTCATATGCTGAATTGTATAGACGTCATCAAAAAAAAGTTCATTTTCAAGATAAGGAACACCGATTTCTTCTGCAAGATCGGGAATGACACTTTTCCCTGTCGTTTTGCTATCTAAATAATAAAGACCTTTTTCTCGACACGCTTCAAGAACGATTTTCATCACTCGTTCATCAGCTGTCGCTTTTGACCCCATATGATGATTCATACCAACTGCATGAGGCACAGCGTCAATTGCAGCAATGACCCGCTTCTCAATTTCATCATCAGATAAGTCCGTTGTAATCGCTCCTGGTCCAAGCCAGCTCTTCTTTCCTTTCAATGGCTCCATTGGAATATGCACAATCACTTCATGTCCAAACTTATGCGCTTCTTCCGCATCTTTTTCAGTCGTTTCAAGAAATGGCATAATCGCAACGGTTAATGTTACAGGAAGTCGTAGCATTTCTTCCGTACCACCCATGTCATTTCCAAAATCATCAATAACGATAGCCAGCTCACGATTCTCTTCTGCACCTATCTGCGCTGGGAGGTACATAACCAATAACATAAATAAAACCCACTTCTTCACACTTTCACACCCTTTTTCACTTTATTATTCCCTAAGGAAAATGCTTCATGACTACATAGGTAAATTCATTGCGTTATGAGCCGCTCTGCACGAAAATAGAAAATGAAGAGAAAGGAGTTTTTGTATGAATATTGAGAAGTACCTTAAGCGAATTAACATCAAGCAGATGCAGGTTAATTTTCATTCTCTTCAATCACTTCAGAGAAATCACATGCACCAAATTCCTTTTGAAAACCTCGATATTTTAAAAAAAAGATGGATTGAGTTGGATCTGGAGAAAATGTATGCAAAAATTATTGAAAACAAGCGCGGAGGACTGTGCTTTGAACTAAATCCTCTCTTTAACTGGCTTCTTACTCAAATTGGATTTACAACAGTTATGGTTACTGGTACTGTCGCGATTGATGAAAAGAATTGGGGGAAAGAAAATACACACTTAACTAACCTCGTCGAATTCGAAGGAAAGACTTACTTAACCGATGTAGGCTTTGGAAACTCGAGTCAAACGCCGATCCCTCTCTCGGGTGAAATTGTTGATGATGGGTTTCATCGATATAGAATTGCTCATCGTTCAAACGATATGTATGATCTTCAACAAGCAGTTGGCAACGACACATGGAAAACTCAAATACGCTTCTCAACCGCGCCTCGAACGTTGGCTGAATATGAACCATTGAGCTCATTTGTTCAAACTCATCCAAATTCACCATTTACGAATCATACAATAGTGACGATTGCGACAAACCATGGACGGATTACCCTTACAGATGATTCACTTGTCATCACTCAACATCATCATAAAAATGTCTTTGACGTAAACGACGATGAATGGAATCATCTATATAACAGCTATTTTTGATACCCTCTTCGCTTCTTCGAAAGACAGAGGTTTTTCACCTCTCAATCAAGGGCATAGTAAAGATAGACTACAAGAAAAGCATACTAAGGAGAGACAACTATGGAAACTAAATATATTCGTGAATCACGTGTAGTAAAAACAAGCCACGTATTCCCAGAAGCAACCAACAACCACAACACCTTATTTGGCGGCCAACTGATGAGAGACATTGATGATATAGCATCAATTGCAGCAATGCGCCACTGTCGTAGTGAAGTTGTAACAGCCTCAACAGACTCTGTTGACTTCTTACACCCAATTACACCAGACGATTCCGTTTGCCTCGAAGCATACGTGACATTCACCGGAAAGTCTTCTATGGAAGTATTTGTGAAAGTCATTGCTGAGCATCTCTTATCAGGCGAGCGACATATCGGAGCAACAGCATTTCTTACTTTTGTCTCATTGGATGAAAATAAAAAACCACTTCCCGTCCCAAAAGTAATTCCAGAATCAGAAGAAGAAAAAAATCTACACGAAACAGCACCAGCACGAGCAGAAAAGCGAAGAGAACACAGACAAGCCAGTAAAGAACTAGCCGGCCTCCTAACCACAGAAAAACCCTGGGAATAACAAAAGCGAAAGTGACCGTTTAGCCTCGACAAGCGCTGGAACCATATGAAAAGAACACGCCCTTTGTGTTCATTTCATATGGTGAAGCGATCGAGGGACTGGGGTCCTGTAGCTAGATGAAACAAAAGCGGAGGGGCCCGATTAGCCTCGACAAGGATAGAAAAAGCGACGTCCCGTAAACGGAACGTCGCTTTTTGGTATTAAATCCAGTTGTACCCGATTGAAATAATCACTAAAATTAGAACAATACACGCAATCCAAAGCATCTTTGTTGATTCGCCACGCTTCTTTCTTCCTACAATCATTTCCATAACACCGATTAACACAATCGCCAGAATTCCTTTAAGTACATAGATCAGTGGAAAACCAAGAATAAAGAGCATTCCGATACCTGTACCAAGCATAATCAGATAAAATAAGCGTTGAATCATCAGCGAGATCTTTTGCTTAGGTGCAAAATAACTAATCACTAAAAGCAAAACAAGAATCGCCCATGAACCTGAGTGAGACTGTAATAAAATATTAAACATTCGTGTTCCCCTTCCCATTAAAAAATGGATATGACTCATGTCATACTCTAATAGTAGAATTGTATTGAGTTTGGCACAAGTCCTAATGCAAAATCGTAACAAAAATATACGAAATATACCAAAAAAAGAGAAGCCCTATATGAGCTTCTCCATTCTATTAGCTGATTGACATTTCTTTATAGTACTTGCTAATTAAATCAAACAAAATCTCGCCCTCGTTTACTCCTGTAAAAGCAGTAATCGCACTTGAAATACCCTCATTCTTGATTTTGCTCTGAATCTTAACTGCATCTTCATCTTCTAAGGGATCAAATCGTAAAGCTGCTGCGATTCCTTTTGCAAGGTAGTTTGGTTCTTTATTTAATTCCGCAAGCTGACGTGCTGGGCCAACAAGACGGTCGTCGGGTCCAATTTTACGAATTGGAGCTCTTCCAACGCGAGTTACTTCATCCACTAGATGTGGATTTAGAAAACGACCAAGAATTTTCGTAATGTAAGCCGCATGCGCCTCTTTTTCAAAACCATGCTTATGCTGAAGTAATTCACCAGACTCTTCAAGAGCTTTCTTAACATCATGATAGATAGCTTCTGTGTCTAGTGCTTCTTTAATTGTTTCATATCCTGCCTGATAACCAAGGTAAGCTGTCACGGCATGTCCTGTATTCACTGTGAACAATTTCCGCTCAATGTAAGGAGCAAGATCCTGAACGTACGTAAGACCAGCGATATCAGGAACCTCTCCAGCCATCATCGTTTGATCGATGACCCATTCATAGAAAGGTTCAACTGCAACCATTAACGGATCATCATTAGTTTGATTCGGAACAATGCGATCAACTGCAGCATCTGGGAAACCAGCGTACTGATCAAGTACTTTACGATCCGCTTCATTCATCTTTTCTTCAACAGCATTTCGAAGCATTGTACTGCCACCGATCATATTCTCACATGCAATAATATTTACTGGAGCTTTTCCATCTGCAATACGTTTTGAAATGCCTTCTGCAATAACTGAAGAAATCAATTTCAATACGGTTGGACCAACTGCGGTCGTAACAAGGTCAGCTTGATAGATTGCATCGACCACTGCTTTAGGATCTTGTTGGCTGTTAATACCTCTAACGCCTTCAACAACAATCTGTTCCTTATCCTGACCTAATATTTCAACCGTGTAACTCTTTCGTTCATTAAGCTCATTAATCACAGTCTCATTGATATCTACGAAGCATACTTCATACCCTGATTGAGAAAGAAGCTTTCCAATAAAGCCTCTTCCAATATTTCCAGCACCAAAATGAACGGCAAGCATGATTAATTCACCTCGTTAAACATGGAGATTAACGTTTCTTTAGAATCCGCTTGAATCAACTCTTCTACATTTTCTTCTTCAGAACAAACAATCGCAATTTGAGAAAGGATTTCTAAGTGTTCATTATCCTTACCAGCAATACCAATGATAATCTTTGCAATATTCCCGCCTCCAAAATCAACGCCCTCACGTAGCTGGATGATTGATAGCCCTGAATGCTTTACTGCTTTCTTAGCGTCCTCTGTACCGTGAGGAATAGCAACAGAGTTGCCCATGTATGTCGTTGTAATTTTTTCACGTTCTTGCATTTGCTCAAGGTAGCTTTCATCAACATAACCGTTGTCGACAAGGATTTGACCGGCCATACGAATAGCCTCTTCTTTTGTTGCAGCTGTTTCGTTTAGTAATACATTCTCAGTTGATAGAATTTCTTTTGCCATTTCAATCGTCTCCTTTAAATCCTAATAATTTTTCTACATAACTTTTCATTTTATTTGCAAGGTATAACCCTATAGACTCTTGATTGCTCTCCGAGAAAAGCGCGATGCTTTCATTTGATTCAATAATTAGAGAACTGATGTAGCTCATGATCTCGATACTTTCCACAGGTGAATCCTCTGGTGCGAGTTGTAAAAGAACAGTATCTATTTCAATGAGTGAACCATCCATTGCCTTTCGCTGAATCGGTGCCATCAAACGACCAATTGTAAATACTGGTTTTTTAACTTCAGGTGTCCGCGTATGAAACAATGCAAGTGAAGTCTCAGGAATACCCACTCCACTTATGGCTTCACGCTTCAGAAGCTCCTCTTTAACTTCTAGTGAATGGCTGATCGCATTAAGTTTTTCTAGACGCATACACTCTTCTTCTAAGAGTTTCTCGACCTCTTTGTGTTCAGATTGATTTACTCGAAATAATTCTATTACCGAAGATACAGTCGTGCTATATATTCCAGCTTTACGAAACCAGATGTTTGCTTCATCTTTTGAAATAAATAAAGATTCTTTGTCCTTCTTAGGTTTCTCTACCGTGCTTCTTTTTTTCATCATCGACTTCTTTTGTAGTGTCGAGCGAATGCGCGTTGCCTCTTCCTCCGTTAAAAAAGGATTCACCCTAATATACTCGCCTTCATAATCTGGAAGAGGAATAGTTGAAACAATTAGGTCATAGCTTTCGCGATCTTCATCTTGCAATTCAAATAATGAAGCACTTTTGATAGTATGAATTTCTGGCAACTCCTGTTTTAACCGAGTAGCCAGCATTTTGGATGTCCCGATACCACTTGAGCATACGGCAAGAATATTCACTTCGTTATGTTGAAAGCGACCTTCAAGGGCTGAACCAAAGTGGAGAACGAGAAAACCAACTTCTTCATCAGGAATGGGTATCCCCGGAAAAGTTTCTTTTAACGCTTCTTCAAGCAGTTGGAATAAGTCAGCATAATCTGCTTTTATTTTTGTAAGTAAAGGATTATGGATATTCATGTTCTGCCTAACGCGATGGGTAGCAGGACCGAGGTGTGTCACTAATCCTTCTAAAAGTGATTCATTCGTTGCTAAACCCGCATTGAGGTGGTGATCTACATAGCGGATTAACTCCTTTGTTTTAACGAGAATCGGATAATTCGTTTCTTCCAAATAGTAATCTCCGGTATTTCTCAATTTCGCTCCGCGTAAATGCATGGTGATATAACCAATTTCAGCTTCAGGTATCAAGACATTAAAAGATTCTTCAAGTTTTGTACCGATTATTCTAGCAAAACCAAACTCTTTCGTATTCACTAGGGTACTTAAATATTCTTCATCTATCTCGATTTTTTCACCCTTTTGAATACGCTCAACAGCGAGGGTCAGATGGACGATCAAACCAATATATGCGCTGTCAGCGATCATATAGGGTAGCTCATTGTTAACATCATCAACGATTGTCTCAACCTTCAAAAGCTTAGTTCGATCAACTAAACCTAGCAATCGTTCGGAAGCAGATTGGAGAACACTCTCTTGAGATTTATTTTGGATCGACTTCTTTAACAATGTAAAAAAGTCTGAATCATTAAACTCAAGCGCAAGCAAAGAGCTCATGGCGTGTCTCTTCAAGGCTTCCGCCCCTTCAACTTGCACACCATATCCCCGCCTTCTTATTAATGAAAGCTGCATTCTTTCAAGCCATTCTTCCGCTTTGTCTAAATCATGACTAACAGTAGCAACTGTTACTTTCAAGTCATTCGCTAGACCAACTAACTTAATAGGGTCAGCTGATTCCAATAGCTTGCATAGAATCAACGTCTCCCTTTCCTGTTGCGTATATTCTGTAATGGTTAGATCAACTAGATAGCTTTTTAACTCAGCTCGGCTAGATTCGTGACCATCAAGTTGAACGCCTACTCCAGCTTTCTTTTGTAAGGTTAAATTATATTGAGTGAGAATATCCTCTACGCCGACTAAGTCACGGTGAACCGTTCGTTCGCTTACCTCAAGCTCTTGAGCAATCCCTTTGACCGTATAATAGTCATCACTATCTAATAGAAGCTGAAGAATACTTCGTTCCCTTGCTGAAATAAACACGTGGTTCACCTCGAATTCTGGCTATAACTATTTTTTTAGTCTATCAACAAGCTCTTCGTATTTCGGGCTATTCATAAAGTTTGCAACTGAGATATGCTCAGCATCAGGGCGTTTCGCTTTTGCTCGATCAGTTAAGTCCTGGTGAGTGATGATTAAATCGGCATCATCTGGTAAGTTACTAATAGCCGTATTTGTCACATCAATATCTTTAAGTCCTGCTTTCTTGAACTTATTACGTAGAACCGATGCGCCCATTGCACTTGATCCCATTCCAGCATCACATGCAAAGACTACTTTATTAATTTCTTTCTGCTCTGCTTGTTCTGGTTTTGTCTCTTCTTTTACTGGCGTTTCTCCTGTGGAAGTTAACTCAGCAACAAGCTCATCGTATTTTGGACTATTCATAAAGTTTTTAACCGAGATATGATTCGCTTCTGGAAGCTTATCCTTCGCACGATCCGTTAAATCCTGGTGCGTGACGACTAGGTCAGCATCATTCGGCAGGTTGCTAATCGATGTATTCGTTACTTCAATGTCTGTTAACCCAGCTTTTTTGAATTTGTTACGAAGTACGGATGCGCCCATTGCACTTGATCCCATTCCAGCATCACATGCAAAGACTACTTTAGCGATGTTACCATAAGAAGATGCTTCTACTTTTGGCTCTTCCGCATTCGTTTTTAGATTAGACGATACGCTACTCTTCTTCCCTTTCATTGCTTCCATTTTTTCAGTTGCTTCTGAAATATCTTCTCCGCTATCTTTTGAGCGTTTTAGAATGACGAATGAGACTAAGAAAGAAATAGCTGTTGCTACAAGAACACCTGCAATAACGCTTAGATAGCCGCCTCGTGGTGACATAATCATAAGAGAGACGATACTACCTGGTGAAGCCGCTGCTAACAGTCCTGCATCTAGAAGTGTAAATGTGAATACACCACCCATTCCACCAAGAATGGCAGCAAGTACAAGTGCTGGCTTCATCAAAATGTAAGGGAAGTAAATTTCATGAATACCCCCAACGAAATGAATCAGTGCAGCTCCTGGTGCTGATTGTTTTGCTGACCCTTTACCCACAATCGAGTAGGCAAGGAGAATCCCTAAACCTGGACCAGGATTGGATTCAACCAAAAAGAGAACCGATTTACCTGTATTCGCTACCTGTTCAAGTCCAAGTGGGGTGAAAATCCCGTGGTTAATCGCATTATTTAAAAAGAGTACTTTACCTGGTTCAATTAGAATACTTACTAGAGGGAGTAGACCTGCAGCGATAATCGCTTCTACACCAGCAGCAAGTGCTTTGTTTAGTCCCAATACAACTGGTCCAATTGCTATTGAAGCAATAATTGTTAACGCTCCACCGATAATTCCTGCTGAAAAATTATTAACAAGCATTTCAAAACCTGATTTAATCTTGCCATGAATGGCCTCGTCAAATTTCTTAATTAAATATCCTCCAAGGGGTCCCATTGCCATAGCTCCAAGGAACATCGGAATGTCCGCGCCTACAATAACACCGATCGTAGCTGTTGCACCGACCACTCCACCACGACCGCCGTAGACAATTTTACCTCCAGTATATCCAATCAGTAGTGGCAATAGGTAGTAAAGCATTGGTTCTACTAATTCTGCTAGACTTGCGTTTGGTAAATAACCATCTGGTATGAATAGAGCAGTGATTAACCCCCAAGCAATAAACGCACCAATATTCGGCATGATCATACTGCTTAAGTAACTTCCGAACCGCTGAACTTTTACTTTGAATCCAGATTTCTCTGTGTTCTGTTCACTCATCGTATTTCCTCCTTTTCATGCGCACGTTAAAAGCGTTTTCATTTTGTTTGTACGTTTCTTATTTGAATCAGTTAATATGAACGCTTATATAGGATCCTTATCCCAGTGCGACTTTCTGTAGTTCTTATCATACGAGCGTTTTGAGTCATATACAATGAAATCCAAACGCGAATTCGGCGCAGCACTTGTTGACATGATTAAATAAACACTTTTAACTTTCTATAATTTAGGCGAATTTCCCAAAATACTCATAAAGAAAAACCTCTGGACAACCAGAGGTTTTACGAATGCTGGGGTTCAGCTCCCTTCTTTATCGTTGGCTTTTCTTTTTCTTTCCGCTCCCATAAAATCGTTAAACTAATCAAGGTTACAAGAATCGTTGCACCCATATCCGACAATATTGCAATCCATAGCGTCAATAGTCCAGGAATAGTAAGGAGTAAGGCAATGAGTTTCAAACCAAGGGCTAGTGCAATATTGACTCGGATCGTTCGATTCACGCGCTTGGCAATCGAGACCGCTTCTGGCAGCTTACCGAGATGATCCTGCATCAATACAATATCGGCTGTTTCAATCGCGCTATCCGTCCCTTTCCCCATTGCAATTCCAAGATCAGCTGAAGCAAGAGCCGGTGCATCGTTAATTCCGTCACCAATCATGGCTACTTTGCCTTTCGCTGTTAATTCTTTCACTTTAGCGACTTTGTCTTCAGGTAAAAGACCACCGAAATAAGAACGAACACCAACACGGTTTGCTACTTTCTCAGCTGTTTTCTCATGATCTCCTGTTAACATCACCGTATTCTTAATACCTGCTTGATGCAAATCCCGTATAACAGACTGGCTTTCTTCGCGAATTTCATCCGCAATACCAAACATACCAAGTATCTTTGTTTCATCGGCTACAATGACAAGCGTTAGCCCATCTCGTTTCATCGCATCAATTGATGACTGCACATTCTCAGGTATGGAAACATGACATACGCTTTTTTCATTTCCCACCCAATGTCTCTTTCCATTAACCTCTGCAATGATGCCTTGCCCTGAAACCGTTTCGACATTGGTTGCTTCGAATTCTCTATAAGGAAAATCAGCTACTTTCTTCATAATTGCTTTGGCTAGTGGATGAGAAGAATGCTTCTCGACCGCTGCTGCTACAGATAAAAACTTCTCATCGCTATAGCTTTCATATGTCTCAACATAAGGGAATCCTTTTGTAAGTGTCCCAGTCTTATCAAAAGCTAGCGTATCGATTTTACCCAGTTGCTCAAGATAAACCGATCCTTTTACAAGAATGCCGTTACGCGCATTCCTTGTAATACCGGAGATGTTCGCAATAGGTGATGACAGTATAAGAGCACAAGGACAACCTACAATCAATACAGCAAGTCCTTGATAAAACCAGTCACCCCAAATCCCACCAAACAATAACGGAGGAACAAGCATAACCAGGGCTGAGATGACCATGATAATTGGTGTATAGAATCTTGAAAAACGATTAATAAATAACTCTGTTGGTGTCTTCGTTTCTTGAGCTTCTTCAACTAAATGCAAAATTTTTGCGAGCGAAGAATCCTCATAGGCCTTTGAGATTTTCACGTGCAGAATGCCCTCATTATTAATGCTTCCGCCAAAAACAGATTCACCAACACCTTTTTCAACCGGCATAGCTTCTCCTGTGATCGCAGCTTCATTCACTGAGCTATATCCAGCTGATACAATCCCATCTGAAGGAATTTTAGCGCCAGATTGAACGAGAACAAGATCGTCTACTTTAAGGTCGTTAATTGAGACAACTTCTTCTTTTCCATCTCGGATAAGAAGCGCTTCTTTCGGTGCGATTTGAAGAAGAGATTCCATCGACTTCCTGGCCTTCTCCATGCCAAGTCCTTCTAAGTATTCATTCAATCCAAACAAAATCGCAACAAGCGTTCCTTCTTTCCACTCTCCAATGGAAACAGCCCCGATTAACGCAATCGTCATTAAGGTTTCAATATTAAATGTTAACTTCGTTAAATTTCGAAGACCTTTCATAAACGTTTGATAACCGCTTAAGATAATCGCAGTAAGATAAAACGGAACAGCTGGAACAGCTGTGACGAAATCCAATAGCAGAGCGAATAGAAAGATACCAGTTGAAATGCCTAGGAGCCACTTCATACTAGCGTGAGCGTGTGTATGTCCTTCTTCTTCCTTCATTATAGAAGCATGATCGGAATCAAGGATTTTCTCGACCTGTTCAATGTTAACTCTTTTATCTACTTTTAGTTTACCTGAATTGTACTGAATTTGAGCTGATTCGCCGTACTCAAGTTTTTGAATCTGTTGCTCCATGCCAGCAGCACAGTTAGGACAAGATAAGCCCTTAAGACGATATTCTTCCATCGGGTTTTACTCCTTTCTTCGTTCATTTATCTATTGTATTCAATATATGAGCATGTGTTCATATTAATCTATGTACAATTTTACTGAATCTTTTGCACGTTGTCAAAAGATTTCGTGAGCCACCTGTAGGTAGAGTGATAACAAAAGTATTCCCAAACACGTATACAAGTACAACTCTCTTTTTAAAACTTTCCCGACAACTTGGCCGATCATTTCATGAAGCGCTACATAGCCTAAAGAGCCGATTGCAATGCCCAAAAACACGCCGTTGATAAGAATAGATTGACTCGAAACCATCCCAAACCACGCTGCCACTGTTAAAACAATCGTTACGAAGCTCCCACCGATGATAACAAAAATGCGTTTAACCCCATTCATTCTCATTAAAATATAGAGGGCAACTCCTTCTGGTAAATGATGAATAAATAGAGCAATAAGCAACGATATGCCGATACCTTCACCTAATGTCATTCCTAGCGCGATTCCTACAGGGATATTATGAAAAGTAATGGCTAGTACGAAAGCGAACACAGGAAGATAGCTTTTATCACGAAACATCCCGTGTATAGCGTGATCCGTAAACACACACACAAAGACCGACAACGATGCTCCTGCCATAAGGGCCCAAAACGGATATGTGCGTATGCTTTCGGGTATTAATTCAAGCATAATGACACCAATGAGCATTCCTCCGCAAATAAGGTAAAGAGCTTCTAGACGATGTTGATAATATGTAAATGCCATTCTCCCTGCGAACGAGCCGATCATAAGTCCTCCAAAGCCAATCATAAAAAGAGTTAACAATGACGTCACCATGACTGCATTCCCTCCTAAATGAATTGAAGAAGCTTTCTCTTCTACCCACTTGTCCTATTAGCGCATTTTATTAGTGGAGAGGTGAACTTATGTATCATAAAAAAGGCCGAAGAAAGGATTCCGTCCTTTCTTCAGCCTTTTTAGTTAGACAATATCATATCCCTGTTCTTCAACCGCTTCATTCATTTCTGAAACAGAAACACTTCTAGAGTCGTAAGAAACTTTTGCCGTGCCTTCTTTTACATTCACATCTACTTCTGCTACACCATCAAGCTCTGTTAATGCATTAGTTACTGCTGCTTTACAATGATCACATGTCATACCTTCGATTTTTAACGTTGTTTGTTCCATTTTCATTCTCCTTTCATTTCTTAAAGTTTGACTCGCTTCAAACGGAGGGAGTTTGCTACGACAGATACGGAGCTAAATGCCATAGCCGCTCCAGCAACCCATGGAGCTAGTAGACCGAGCGCAGCAATTGGAATACCAATTGAATTATAGAATAGCGCCCAGAATAAATTCTGGCGAATATTCTGCATCGTTTTCTGACTTAAATGAATCGCCTTTGGAATGTTTTGAAGATCGCCACCAACGAGAGTAACATCCGCTGTTTCAATAGCTACATCTGTTCCTGTTCCAATAGCCATTCCAATATCAGCTGTCGCAAGAGCTGGGGCATCATTAATTCCATCTCCTACCATCGCAACTCGTTTGCCTTCTTGCTGTAACTCTTTCACCTTACTAGCCTTTTCCTCAGGGAGCACCTCAGCAAACACGCCATTTAGATTTACTTGTTTTCCAATTGCCTCAGCTGTGCGTTGGTTGTCACCTGTGATCATATACACATCAATGCCAAGCGCACGCATTTCTTCGATCGCTTTCTGAGACGTTTCTTTCACAGTATCAGCGACAGCAATAATCCCTTGCACACTGTTATCAAATGCAATAAACATAGCCGTCTTCCCGTCTAATTCGTACGTAGTCATTTGCTCTTCATATGCAGAAACGGAAATATGTTCCCGCTCCATCAGCTTGCGCGTTCCAACAAGGATTTGCTTTTCTTGCACAGTTGCCACAATCCCATGTCCTGGAATAGCTTGAAACTGCTCTGCTTCAACTACTTCAATCTTCTGGTTCAAACCGTACTCTACAATGGACTTGGCTAGAGGATGCTCAGAAGCTTTCTCAGCAGCTACCAATTTTTCCAGCACGCTCTCCTCATTACTTTGAAAAGCAACAAAATCTGTTACTTCTGGCTTTCCTTTTGTAATAGTCCCTGTTTTATCAAGTAAGATCGCATCAATTTTGTGAGTGGCCTCTAGAAATTCGCCACCTTTATAAAGAATACCTTGCTCAGCCCCTTTACCTGTCCCAACCATAATTGATGTTGGTGTAGCTAAACCTAATGCACAAGGGCATGCAATAACAAGAACGGCTATTCCAACCTCAAGCGCCTGTGGTAAATTGTATGGATCAACAAGAAAATACCAAATGAAAAACGTAACGGCGGCAATAGCGACTACTATCGGTACAAAAACACCTGAAATGACATCGGCTAACCGCTGTATTGGTGCTTTAGACCCCTGGGCATCTTCTACAATTTTAATGATTCCGGCAAGTGCTGTGTCTTTTCCGACCTTTTCAGCGCGAATGGTTAACGTACCGTTTTCATTAATTGTAGAACCAATTACACTCTCTCCTACTTCTTTTTCTATTGGGATGGATTCCCCTGTGATCATAGACTCATCAACGGATGAATTGCCTTTTTCTACGATACCGTCTACAGGTATTTTCTCACCAGGACGAACAATGATATGATTTCCTACCTGTACTTGATCAACAGGTACTTTTACTTCTTCCCCATCCCGAATGACACTTGCTTCTTTCGCCTGGAGGTTAAGCAATTTTGTAATCGCCTGCGTTGTTCTGCCTTTCGCAAGATCTTCAAATAGCTTTCCGACTAAAATAAGCGTTATCAGAATAGCACTTGTTTCAAAATAAAGAGACGGATTGTAGCCTTCCGTTAGATAACTTCTAATGCCCTCTATCACACTGTAAAAATAAGCCGCGGATGTCCCAAGCGCAACAAGGACATCCATATTTGCACTCTTATTAACCAGTGCTCGATAAGCGCCAGAATAAAATGGTGCGCCAATGACAAACTGAACGGGTGTAGCTAGAAGAAATTGAAGCCAGGGCTCCATGAGAAGATGGGGCACCGGAAGTGCTAATCCGACAGGTAGATGACCTAGCATTGTTAAGAGTAGCGGTAACGAAAGAAGCGCTGAGATAAGCAAGCGACGTTTTTTCTTTTTAACTTCTTCATCTTTATAAGACTTCTGATCTTGTCGGTCTTTTTTAACAACAGCTTCATACCCGAGCTTTTTCACCTTTTGAAGAATATCATCTAATGTCACTTCTCCTGGCTGATATTCAACAACGCCAGATTCTGTTGTTAAATTCACAGAAGCAAGCTCAACGCCCTTAGTGCGATTTAAACCTTTTTCGATTCTCGTTGAGCAGGCTGCACACGTCATCCCATGAATATCAAGCTCTACCTTTTCCTTTCGAACTCCGTAACCAAGCTTTTCAATCTTCTCTACAATCTCTTCCGTTTTCACTTTGTCTTGATCAAAACTTACGCTTGCTTTTTCCATCGACAAATTAACATTCGCATCGACGCCATCCATTTTGTTTAATACTTTTTCGATTCTTGTGGAACAAGATGCACACGTCATCCCTGTAACTTGAAGGGAGATCTGCTTCTTAGAATCCATTTGGTTCACCTCCTTATTTGGAGAACTGCTGAATCACTTTCATTAGCTCCTCTATCTGCTCATCACCCGTACCTTCTTTAATTGAATTAGCTACGCACGTTTTCGTATGGCGTTCAAGAAGCGTATAACCAACTTTTTTTAATGCTGCCTGAATCGCAGAAAGCTGAATGAGAATGTCTACACAATAGCGGTCTTCTCCGACCATTTTTTGAATACCACGGATCTGGCCTTCAATGCGTTTTAAGCGGTTTTGAAGCTGCTGCTTTTCTTCTTCGGTTCGCGGTTCAGTGGGCTTCTTCTCCGGCTGTAGGGGAATGTTCAAGTCATCCATTCGAATCAACTCCTCTATATTTTCTTAAGTTCAATATACCCCCCTCAGGTATGTGTGTCAACTTAATCGTATCATAAAAAAAACCTACATCATGTAGGTTTTTTTCAGTCTCTTTCCAAAGGCAACGTCATACACCGTATACCTCCGCCCCCTTTTTCTAATTCGTCTACTTCGATTTCAATCAGCTTTTTCTTTTTAAGAATAGAATCGTTTTTAAAGATTGATTTATTAGCTTTTGTACTGATTAACAGCGTCTCTGGATTAAGATTTAAAAAATTGATATCTGCCACGGTATGTTTAATGGCAGAAGTCCACTCCGTTACAAACCCATGTCGCTTTAAAAACACTTCTGGCATTTCATAAGTAAACCCTTTTGCTGTTATAACTTGAATCGGTAAATAGTTCATGTAGCTTTTCCCAATAAAAAGTTTTCCCCCAACCACATTACAATTCATATCGAGGTGCATTGTGTCTGGGCGACGGGGTAAATCAATGACACCAATTTCTGAGAAACCAGCCTTGAACAAATCGCCCTGCAAAGCTTCTACACTTTCAATGCTTGTCCGAATGCCTGCATTTATCAAAATGGCATCTTTATTCAGGATCATCACATCTCCATATTCGAGCGCCTTCAAATTATTATTTTCTTCCAAACGAAACGTCTTGTTATCAAACCATTGTTGAAATAACGTGTGACTTTGAAAATATTCAGGTCTCCTCATAGACGTCCCAGCTGCCCCGGGAAGAATAATTTGTCCAAACACACATGCAAGATCGCGGACGAAAATGCGATTAATTAATTTTTCATTTAATAAAAGTTCCTCTCGTGATAAATGAACGGAGTAATCAATCACATTTACTCCTTCTTCCTCCATCGCTTCAATCATTATTTGATGATTTTCTCTCGCCTTTTTTTGTCTCACTGCCTTTTCCCATTGCACATCTGTAGCTGTCTGTTGATCAGGTACATCTGAAATCGACGGAGAACAAACGATAACCGATTTTAATTGTCCGTATTCATTCCAACAATTTGGTTGGATGTTCATCTCACTAAACCCCTTTATATCCATGGTCTTCTTACTTTCTCCTCAACTAAAAAAATGATTCTACAATTTTATAAACACATAAACCTTGTCTTCGATCCTCAAACTAGGCTGGAGGAGGGTGGTAGAATGGGTAAACCGACAGCTCAAGGAAAAAAATTAAGCTGGTGGCAAATGTCATGCGTTGGTGTTGGCTGCATCATAGGAACAGGCTATTTTCTTGGTTCAAGCATCGTCATTGAAAAAGCAGGCTATCTCATTTTAGTAGCATATTCTTTAGCTGCGATTGGAACCTGGATCGTTTATGAGGCTCTTTCAAACCTAACAGCTAAGCATCCAACAAAAGGATCATTTCGAACATATGCGAAACAAGCTTTCGGAGCATGGGCTGGATTTAGCAATGGTTGGGTCTACTGGTCTTCTGAAATGCTTATCATGGGAAGCCAGTTAACGGCACTTGCGCTATTCGCTCAATTCTGGTTTCCAAGTACTCCTCTTTGGCTCAATGCCTCCGTATTTGCTTCGCTTGGGCTACTCATCATCTTTATAGGGGTCCAGCTCGTAGAAAAAATGGAGAACGTGTTTGGGATAATGAAAATTGCTGCCATCGTCATGTTTCTCGCAATCGGTGCCGCTGCCTTACTTGGATGGCTTGATCCTAAACAAGATCACGTGGCCGTTCAAGTGACGTCAAATGACTTCTTTTCAGGTCATCCAATGGGACTCTGGGTTGCTCTTGTATATGCTTTCTATGCATTTGGTGGGATTGAAGTAATGGGACTGATGGCAAATGAGCTTGAAGATCCAAAAAACGCTCCTAAAGCTGGAAAAGTGATGCTGATCGTCTTAACCATTCTATATATTCTTTCGTTCATTGTTGTATTAAAGCTTATTCCTATCAAAAGCATTACCCCGAATGAAAGCCCGTTTTTAACAGCACTCACTCAATTTCATCTCCCATGGATCCCTCACGTATTTAATGCGATTTTAATTATCGCTGGATTTTCAACAATGGTCGCTTCTCTCTATGCCGTTACAACCATGCTTGTAACACTCGCTGAAGAAAATGACGCGCCTGCGATTTTCGCAAAAAAAAGCAGGAAGATTTCCCTTCCCGCCTTTGGTCTTACAACCCTAATTGTCATACTTTCAATTGGTGTTGCTCTCTTATTACCTGAAAACATCTTTGAGTATTTAACAACTGCCGCTGGTTTAATGCTGTTATACAATTGGATGTTTATCCTTTTTTCTTATCGAAAATTAACTCAGACCACGTTCAAAGATAAGATAAATCTCGTCATTGGTATTCTTCTAATAAGTACAGCTGTTTCAGGAACGTTATTTGATCGCATTAGTAGAGCAGGTTTTTTTGTCAGTCTATGCTTTCTTCTACTCATTGCTTCGGCTACCTTTTTTAAAATGAAAAGGAAACAGCACTAGGAACGGATGCTCTTCCATTTCTGTTTCATCGCCATGAAAGGACATTTAGAAAGCGAAGAGTCATCATCTGATAAAAAATATTGTTCCCACTCATAGTTATCTTGCTGACCGTACCACTTCAAAGCGGGATGGGCTGGAATCCCATCGTAAGAAACCAAACGCTGCCGAATGGCTTTCTTAAGCTTTTGGCCAAAAGTGGTTTCCGAATTGATTTCATCAAAAACCCATCTTGGTTGAAACGCGATTAGAAAACACGGAAAGTGACGACTTTGTCGAACAACATGAGCTGGGGTTGCACAGAAGGCAAAATACGGTTCTCCATTGAAGCAAAATTCCCATTTAGGATCATGAGGATCTTTAGGAATATGCTCCGGCCACGCTTCCTTATCCAGTTCATGTACTCGGTTTAATAGCGACCAAAAGAGTGATTGATACTGCTCGACCTCAGCATTTTGTTGCTGTAACCTCCTTGAGTCAAAAAAAACAACAAGAGAGGCATATTTACCTGTGCCCCTGGCTACTTCTCCGTAATTTTCTAACAAAGTAGCTAACTGAGTACATGCGCTATCTGTTGTTGGATCATCTGCAAACCCGTAACGCAAATTATCTTGATAAAACCCCTGTTTTCCAGGAATACAAGGATAAGGTTTTTCACGGTCTCCTAACATTGCCTCCAAGTGAGTAAACGCAGTGTGCTTCCAACCTTCCATTTTTTCTTCGTGTTCATCAATCCATGATTTCGTATATAGTTCCAAATGGAATCCCTCCTTAACACGACACGCGTTATTTTATTAGGAGGGACAGAAAGTGGTGCCAGTCTATCCAATGAACAACTTGATCGCTTGTATTCCAAAATAAAAACCAAAACCAATTAATGTTATTCCAGATAGGATCGATATTCGTTTCAACATACTTGGATTCACCCATGCACGCGCACTTGCTGCTGCACTGGCCATGGTGAGATCCCATAAGGTGATGCCTAGAAAAATGCCTGTACTATAAAGCAACAGCTGCTTGCCATCAACCATGCTAGATGTTTGAGCTAGAATGGAGCCATAGATCCCAAGCCAGAATAAAATATTTAGCGGATTTGATATCGCAATAAAAAAACCTGTTTGAAAAGATTTACGGTTTGAACCATTTCGGTTACTCGTTTCCTTGGATCCAATGGAATTAGCCTTAGCGATATTTTCGATACCGGTATACGTTAAAACAAAAAAACCAAACAACCATAAAAAAGTTTTCATAAATGGCGTATCAATAACTTGAGCGAGCCCAAAGTAAATCAGCATCATGAAGACACCATCTGCTACCATCGCACCAAACCCTACCAACCAAGCATTCATAAATCCAAATCGTATTCCCCTGTCGAGCTGCGCCGCATTAATCGGCCCCATTGGAGCTGAAAGTGATAGTCCTAAAAAGATGTAGCTAATAAAGATACTCATACGCCTCCACCCTTCGTCGTATTCGTATCATTATATTCGGACATGCTTGTAAGTAGTCGAAGGAAAGTCCCAGCCCTCTATCTACCATTGTCATTACGAAAAAACGGCCTTCTCCAATTGGAAAAGGCCGTTCTTATCGATCAATGTTTATTCAACCGTTACTGATTTAGCAAGGTTTCTTGGCTTATCTACATCACATTCTCTGTGTAGCGCTGCATAGTAAGCAAGCAGCTGAAGCGGCACAACTGAAGCGAGTGGAGTAAGGTGCTCATGTACTTCATCAAGGACAATAGTGTCGCCTTCCTCTTCAAGTCCTGCAAGGGAGATGATACAAGGGGATGCACCACGAGAAACCACTTCCTGTACGTTGGAACGGATGCTTCCATTCACATGCTTCTGAGTTGCAAGTGCAATAACAGGCGTGCCTTTCTCAATAAGAGCAATCGTACCGTGCTTCAACTCACCGCCAGCAAATCCTTCTGCTTGGATGTATGAGATCTCCTTAAGCTTAAGAGCTCCTTCAAGGCATACGTAGTAATCTACGCCGCGGCCAATAAAGAACGCATTACGCGTTACTGAAAGGAAGTTACGAGCAACTGTTTCAATCATTTCTTTTTGATCAATCATGGATTCCATTGCTGTAGCAACGATACCAAGTTCTTGAATTGGGTTGAAATCAAGCTTCATGCCTTTTGCCTGCGCTGTATCAACAGCAAGCAATGTTAGCACAGCCATTTGTGCCGTATAGGCTTTTGTTGAAGCAACCGCAATTTCTGGGCCTGCATGCGTGTGCAGTGTATAATCCGCTTCGCGAGACAGTGTGGATCCAGGAACGTTGGTGATTGTAAGAGACTTAAACCCTTTTTTCTTCACATTCACAAGGACGCCACGGCTATCTGCCGTTTCACCACTTTGTGAAATAAAGATAAAGAGAGGTTTCTCTGAAACAAGCGGCATATTGTATAAGAACTCACTTGCGATGTGCACTTCAACCGGCACTTCTGCAATGTTCTCAATTAATTGTTTACCAACAAGACCCGCGTTGTAGCTTGTGCCACATGCAATAATATAAATCCGATCTGTTTCTCTCATCGCGTCACGGATATCTTCATCTAGTTTGATATTATCGTTGTCATCTTTGTACTTCGTAATAATGTTACGGATTGCAAGCGGCTGCTCGTCAATTTCTTTTAGCATGTAGTGAGGATAAGTTCCCTTTTCGATATCACTAGCGTCAATTTCAGCTGTGAAAGGCTCGCGCTCCATTACATTTCCATTCATATCCTTGATTGTGATCGAATCACGTTTCACAATCACTACCTCTTCATCCATAAGCTCGATGAATTTACTCGTTACTTGAAGCATAGCCATTGAGTCACTTGCTACTACGTTGAAATCATCGCCGATTCCTACTAGAAGCGGACTCTTATTCTTCGCTACGTATAGCGTTTCTGGATTATGATTGTCAATAAGTGCAAGTGCATAAGAGCCATGAAGTTCATTCAATGTTTGATGAAAAGCATCTTCGACAGACATGTTATTGTCTTCAACAAGACTCGCGATTAGTTGAACTACCACTTCCGTGTCTGTTGCACTTACAAAATCAACTTCGGATAAGAAGTCACGTTTGATTTGTTGATAGTTTTCAATTACTCCGTTATGAACAAGAGTGAAACGTTCAGTTGTGCTCTGATGTGGGTGAGCATTCACCTGACTTGGTTCACCGTGTGTTGCCCAACGTGTATGGCCGATGCCCGCTGTTGCTTCCACACTAGTATCCACCTTTTTTCTTAGATCGGCAATGCGACCTTTCTCTTTAAAAAGGTGAAGACCACCGTCGTTAAGAAGCGCAATACCCGCTGAGTCATACCCTCGGTATTCAAGCTTCTCCAGACCTCGTAATAGAATTTCTTTAGCGTCTTGATTTCCAATATATCCAACAATACCGCACATGTAAAAGTCCTCCTTCAATTGAAGGAGCAGGCGTACATCGGGGCAGACCTGCCCCTTCTTTTCCGATTAATTTCTATTATGTCACCATAGTTTTGCTTTTGTTCAGAAAGTCACCTCTCTGTTTTTCACAAAACCATTCGATTGTGGTGAAGCAATCGAGAGGTATCCGCCGATGATCGATAAACCTCTTCCTCGTCAACTGTTTTCTTCCGTTCGAAAAACAGTCCAGGCGCTTTTTTTCAAAGTAACCTAACTTCCCTCTCTTTCCCTTCTTGAATAAAAACCAAACATACTTCTATATTATATCAACTGTAAAAAGATGGTCAATTCTTTTTTTCTTAGAATAAGTCGCTCTTATTCTCGATAGCTCTATTTTGCCTCATTTTAGCAGAAAAAAATCTCTATATAAAAAAGTATGCACATGCAGCTATTTTGTGCTGCACATGCATACCATTCGTACAAAATCTTTATTTTTGTCAATTACGCGCCAAGTTCTTCTTTCACCATGGAGACAACGCGATTAACGTACTCATCACAAAGCTCTTTCGTAGGAGCTTCTGCCATTACTCGTACAAGCGGCTCTGTTCCAGATGGACGAACTAGAATACGACCCTCACCGTTCATATCGCTTTCTACTTGTTGTATGGTTTCTTGAATGCGATCATTCGAATCCACTTTGTTTTTATCTGTCACCTTTACGTTCACAAGAGATTGAGGATATTTTTTCATTTCCCCAGCAAGCTCCGACAATGGTTTGTTTGTTACTTGCATAATGTTAGCAAGCTGAAGCGCTGACAGCATACCATCACCTGTCGTAATATGATCAAGGAAAATAATGTGCCCAGACTGCTCTCCCCCAAGGTTGTAGCCTTCTTTACGCATTTCTTCCATTACATAACGATCTCCTACTTTTGTTTGCAGCGACGTAACGCCCGATTCTTCCATCCCTTTATGGAAACCAAGATTACTCATGACAGTTGAAACAACCGTATCATGACGCAAGCGCTTTTGATCTTTCATAAATTTAGCACAAATGAACATAATCTGGTCGCCATCAACAATGTCACCATTTTCATCAACAGCGATAAGACGATCACCATCACCATCAAAAGCAAAGCCTACGTTAGCATTCTTTTCTTTCACAAATTCAGCGAGCGTTTCTGGGTGGGTCGATCCGACACCGTCATTAATGTTCGTACCTGTTGGGTTCGTACCGATCGTAGAAATGTCTGCTTCAAGATCAGCGAATAAGTGTGCTGCAAGAGATGATGTAGCACCGTGTGCACAGTCAAGCGCAATATGAAGACCCGAAAAATCTTCGTCCACTGTTTGCTTCAAATATTGAAGGTATTTCTGGCAACCTTCGAAATAATCACTTACAATACCGAGGTCAGCACCAGTAGGACGTGGAACATGATCTTCGTCACTATCAATAAGGGATTCGATTTCGGCTTCCTGTGCATCCAATAACTTAAATCCATCCGGCCCAAAAAATTTAATCCCATTGTCACCAACTGGATTATGAGAAGCAGAGATCATCACACCTGCTTGTGCGCTAAGTGCTTTCGTTAAATGAGCAACACCAGGTGTTGAAATTACACCAAGACGCATGACTTCTGCTCCAATCGAAAGAAGACCAGCAACTAAAGCTCCTTCAAGCATGTATCCTGAAATACGCGTATCGCGTCCAATTAGAATTTTAGGTTTTTCCGCATCTTTCGTTAAAACATGACCACCAAAACGGCCTAATTTAAATGCAAGCTCTGGGGTAAGCTCAGTATTCGCTATCCCTCTTACACCGTCAGTACCAAAATATTTACCCATCGTTTTACTCTCTCCTTTATTATGACGCAGTTCCATTATTTAGGACGAACTATTCTCTATTTTCAGCTTAATCTTTTTATCTGAACCTGACCAGCGTACATAAGATGGTCCGTTCCATTGTAATTCAAGTTCATGCTCTCCTTCAGAAAGGCCGCTTGCATCAATATAAGCTTGAAAATCCCCATTCTGAATCGTATCAAGCACACTCGATACACCGTAAAGTGTCATATTCGTTGAACCTTGCTCCGGTTCTGAGATATTCGCCGCTAAGCCTTCAGATATTCCGGTAACTTTAATCGGTACATCTTCAAATGCTTTTTCGTCCTCTTTACCGACTGTAATCTTTGCTTTTACTGTCTCAGGATCTACTTTCTTCATTCCTTCGGGCACCGGCACATCAAGTTCAATGGTTGTATCCTTCGTAATTTCTGATAAATCTAGCGGAATACCATCAAGAAATTCTAACTTTCCAAGTTCCTCTTCTGGACCAAATACAGATACCTCTTTTGGCTCAAGTTCAATCGACGAGATGCTGGTGCCTTCAGGAAGCTTGCCTGTTTGATCAAGCTTAATTGGCACCTTCTTAAAAGGGGCTGTAACTGGTACCTTTACATCCACTACGGCAGGGTCAATCGATAGTCCCTGTATTTCTTCCATATTCGCATCGTACACATTTAGTGTAATTCTTTCGTTTACTTCTTCTTTTGCGTCGCTAACATTCACGTATCCTCTAACGAAGGCAACTTGTTCAAGCTTGGAACTAGCACCTGTCACGGTAACGGTTTTTGGAGAAACAATTGGTTCTTCTGTTGAATAGCCTTCAGGTAGCTCTTCTGCTTTCAATAAATTGATTCCAGCTTGGAACGTGTTTGATTTTTTCTCTTCGATCGTGACAGACACCCGAACAGGATCAATCGTCACATCCACGTTTTCTGGGAAATCTCTATGCTTTACTGTCACAAGATGCTGACCAGGAGTGAGATTTCGTAAATCCACATAAATTTCTTTGTTTGTTAGCTTTGATAGCATTAAGCCATCTGTCCGACCTTCAACCAGAACATCTACAGTTTCAGGTAAATCAGATACGACCACGTTCTCCTCATCATAAAGTACTTCGAGCTCCATATTTGGAATACGTTCTGATTCAGACTGTGGCTGAAGAACGTCGTTCGTGTTTGACGTTGAGGCATCAGGCATGGCAACAATCGTATAAAGCATAAGAGCGAGAAGAAAAGAGATGATTTTGACAAACCAGTTACTCGTCAATAATTTATCCATTACTTTTTCCCCCTCCAATTACTGAAACGGTTGGAAGACTCGGTTTTTGATACGGACGGGTTTAATTCTGCATTCAGCAGATCACGCAAAGCCTCTTCTGATAAATTTCGATGTAGCTCTCCATTCTTTGTCAGGGAGATACTACCCGTTTCTTCAGAAACAACAAGTGTTAAGCTATCTGTAACTTCACTTATACCTAGTGCTGCCCTATGCCTAGTTCCAAGCTCCTTAGAAATAAAAGGGCTTTCTGATAAGGGCAAATAGCAGGCGGCAGCTAGAATTTCATCTTTTTTCAAAATCACTGCACCATCATGAAGAGGGGTATTAGGAATAAAAATGTTAATTAAAAGCTCCGAAGTCAGTTTAGCATTCATAGGAATTCCTGTCTCTACATAATCGTTCAGTCCAGTTTCACGCTCAATTGAGAGCAAAGCACCGATTCTTCGCTTCGCCATGTAGGATGAGGACTTAATGATCGCTTCAACCATTTTATTTGTTTCTTCCTCTTCTACTGCCGAACGAGCAAACAGCCGACCACGTCCTAATTGTTCAAGTGCCCTTCGAAGCTCTGGTTGGAAAATAATAATAATGGCAAGAAGTCCATAGAGCACGACTCGCTCCAAAATCCAATGCAAAGTATTTAGTTCGAAAAAGCTACTTAAAAACCAGGCTGCAATAATGACGGTTATTCCCTTTAGAAGCTGAACGGCCTTCGTGCCGCGAATAAGCATAATAATTTTATATATCACATACGTAACGAGTAAAATATCAATAATCTCAGTTATGTAATCAAGTACATTTACATTTCCGACAGGCAGCACGGCTCTTCCTCCAAACATATTGTATTTAGCCTGAAGTTCACTTCAAATGCATCGCTAAAATACATTTGTAACTTTTTAATTATATCATATTTTTGACAACTTCAAAAAAGCAACTACCTACTCACTAAATCGCTCTCCTCGTTCAATAAGGATGCCATATACGTTTGAAAGAATTACCTCCATAAAAAAAGTAAATCGCCTATTAGACGATTTACTTTTTTTCTTCTTCACTAGAAAAAAGATTACCCACATCTTGTAAAAGGTTTTTAATTTGATACCAAGTCCAGTCTAGAATATGGTCTACTTCTTCAATCTCACCGGTTACCTGTCCTGCAGAGGCCATGTACTGTTCTCCGTTAATGACAAGCACATCCCCTTTAACTTGACCTTCTATTTCAAGGTTGCGATTTTTTACTGTTAAATCGCCCTCAACCACTTCACCTTCAGGCACAATAACTGTATTTGTATCCTGCTCAAATCTTAAATTCCCAGAAAGAGCAGACAATTGATCCTCACTCGTCCACGATGAATAAACGGATCCTGCCATCAAAACAAGGAATAGGACAGCAGCAGTTACAAATGGATGTGATTTCATCCAGCGTTTCATCCAAACAGTACGCTTTTCCTGAGGTAGCTGCTCCATTACCTTTGATGTAAAACCATCGGGCGCCTTCATAGAAGGCGAGCTGAGGAGAAACGATTCCGTTTTTTTCAATTCTTCATAATGCTCTTTGCAATCATCACATGTTTGCAAGTGATCAAATAGCTCGCGACGCTGTTCATTCGTAGCTTCTTCATCAAGTACTTCATGCATGAGCACAATTATTTCTGCAGGGCATTTCATAGCTTCTCCCCCTTTCTCACTGCTCCCGAAGTTTCTTCCTAAGTGTTTCTCTCCCACGATGAATACGGGTTTTGACTGTACCTACTGGCAAATCGAGAATTTCACTAATCTCCTTGAGCGATAGTTCTTGGATATACTTTAACGTTATAGCACTTCGATATTTAGCTGGCAAGCTTAAAATTGCCTGATGGATCCCTTCTTGCGCCTCCAAAGACACCACTTCTTCTTCAGGTAATGGCTCATCTGTCGAAATTTGAGAATACATCGTTAACCCTTCTGTACCTGATACTTCAGCATCAAGGTAATAATCCGGTTTCTTTTTACGCATTCGATCAATCGATAAGTTTGTGGCGATCCGGTATAACCAGGTAGAAAATTTCCGGTCGATCTGATAGCGATCGATATTCGTATATGCACGAATAAACGCCTCCTGAGCCACATCCTCAGCCTCCTGCCTGTTTCCTAGCATTCGATAGGTGAGAGCAAAGACTCGATCTTTATAGAGCTCTACCAGCTCCCCAAATGCATTATGATCCCCTTTTCTTACTTTTAGTACGATTCGCTTTACTATCGCGTCCATATTTTCTCAACCCCCGCTGATTCCTGCGGCTATTATAGTTACGTATCAGGAAAAACAAAGTTTCATTATTTCAAAAAAAAATCATATTATCCTTTCTTATTCTATCACGTTTGAATTGGTCTTTATAACGGAAATACATAATTTTCTAGCAAAAACGGTTTATCTTTTATGCAATTTGGGTAATAAGGGTATAAATTATTGAAAGGGTGGTTCGACTCATGGAAAGGGTGAATCGAAAGATAAGCTTTCAAATCGGATCGGAAAAAGACCTTTTATTAAAAGAAATTGAAGCTTCACGTAATAAAATGAATTTGTTAGCACGAAACAAGCCACTTAGCTCTAATGAAATTATAGAAATTAGCACTTATCTTGATTATCTTTTAAACGAATACGATCAGCGTCGAAATAAAAAAACCGCTGCTTTCTAATGAAGAAAGCAGCGGTTTTCTATGTTATTTTAATTTTTCTCCGAATAAAGACCCCATTAATGCAACAGCCACTGTAGCCGTTTTATTTTTTTCATCCAAAATAGGGTTCACTTCAACAAATTCTGCTGATGTTAGAATATTGGCTTCTGCAAGCATTTCCATCGCAAGGTGGCTCTCACGATAGCTGATTCCTCCAAGCACTGGCGTTCCTACTCCAGGTGCATCGTGTGGATCAAGTCCATCGAGATCAAGACTTAAATGCACACCATCTGCATCCTTCGATACATACTCAATCGCTTCTTCCATTACTTTTGTCATACCCATTCGATCAATTTCATGCATTGTATAAACTTTAATGCCCTTTTCTTTAATAAGTTCTCGCTCTCCTTCATCAAGTGAACGAGCGCCGATAATCACAATATTCTCAGGCTTAATCTTAGGAGAGTATCCTGAAATTCCAGTTAAAGAATCATCGCCAATTCCTAGACTTACAGCAAGTGGCATACCGTGTATATTTCCAGATGGTGACGTTTCTGAGTTGTTTAAATCTCCATGGGCGTCATACCAGATAACCCCTAAATTATCGTAATTACGCGCAACTCCCGCAAGAGTTCCGATTGCAATACTATGATCTCCTCCAAACACTAACGGAAAACGCTTTCGATTTACGACATCATTAACAACGTTAGAAAGCTTCTCACTAGCATCAGCCACTTCTTTTAAGTTCTTCAGCTGATGATCTTGATCCTCAGGTCGCTTTTCTGGTCTACCAATTTCAATATCTCCAAGATCTTCAATATCATAATTCAATTTTGTTAACCGTTCGACTATTCCTGCATATCGAATGGCACTTGGTCCCATATCGACACCGCGTCTCATTTGCCCAAGATCCATTGGTACACCGATAATTGAAAGTTCATGATTCATTATGTAGTCCTCCTCGTATCCTAGTCTAGCTCTATTTTACCCAGATCTCGACAAATGACTCAACCTGACATAAAATACGAATAAATATTCATACAATTACGTAAATTGGACCTTTTTACGGATAAATATAAGTGGAAGAATAAATAACTGTAAGGAGATCATGTAAAAGTTAAACTTGAAGGTAACAGGAAAACTTGGAATAGAACGAAATGGAGGATGTGAAGCATTTTAAACATAAAAAAAACCCTAAACATGGTTTAAGGAAATTGGTGGAGCCTAGCGGGATCGAACCGCTGACCTCCTGCGTGCAAGGCAGGCGCTCTCCCAGCTGAGCTAAGGCCCCATTTGGAGCGGGTGATGGGGATCGAACCCACGACATCAGCTTGGAAGGCTGAGGTTTTACCACTAAACTACACCCGCATATAAAGTTTGGAGCGGAAGACGGGATTCGAACCCGCGACCCCCACCTTGGCAAGGTGATGTTCTACCACTGAACTACTTCCGCATATGGTGAGCCATGAAGGACTCGAACCTTCGACCCTCTGATTAAAAGTCAGATGCTCTACCAACTGAGCTAATGGCTCTTACTGGTGGAGGGGGACGGATTCGAACCGCCGAACCCTGAGGGAGCGGATTTACAGTCCGCCGCGTTTAGCCACTTCGCTACCCCTCCACAAGTGAGAAAAAAATGGTGCCGGCCAGAGGACTTGAACCCCCAACCTACTGATTACAAGTCAGTTGCTCTACCAATTGAGCTAGGCCGGCGAAGAATTTTGAGAAAATCAATCTAACTTACAAATAAAAAACAGTGCACTCGATTGAGTACTCCTGAAAGTAAGTTAATTATTATTAGAAAAATGGTGGAGGATGACGGGCTCGAACCGCCGACCCTCTGCTTGTAAGGCAGATGCTCTCCCAGCTGAGCTAATCCTCCACAGAGCAAAAATTAATATTGGTGACCCGTACGGGATTCGAACCCGTGTTACCGCCGTGAAAGGGCGGTGTCTTAACCGCTTGACCAACGGGCCATGTCCTGGAGCTTCCAACCGGATTCGAACCGATGACCCCTTCCTTACCATGGAAGTGCTCTACCTGCTGAGCTATGGAAGCATAATGGCTCCACAGGTAGGATTCGAACCTACGACCGATCGGTTAACAGCCGATTGCTCTACCACTGAGCTACTGTGGAATATTGGTCAGCCTGGCAAAGTCCTACTCTTGCAGGGGGAGATCCCCCAACTACCATCGGCGCTGAAGAGCTTAACTTCCGTGTTCGGCATGGGAACGGGTGTGACCTCTTCGCCATCATTACCAGACTAATCAATGGTTGATCCACTAGAAAGTGTTTAACCAAGGACAAGATATATCTTACTATATTTCTTTGTAAAGATCAAGAAAAATATTATTCCCTGAAAACTAGATAGCACGCACAACGTATTCCAATAATATCAAGTTTAGTGAGACATGCTCACATCACTTTTGTTTTAGGTTAAGCCCTCGATCGATTAGTATTCGTCAGCTCCACGTGTTGCCACGCTTCCACCCCGAACCTATCTACCTCATCATCTCTAAGGGATCTTACCAGCTTAATGCTGTGGGAAATCTCATCTCGAGGGGGGCTTCATGCTTAGATGCTTTCAGCACTTATCCCTTCCACACGTAGCTACCCAGCTATGCTCCTGGCGGAACAACTGGTACACCAGCGGTGTGTCCATCCCGGTCCTCTCGTACTAAGGACAGCTCCTCTCAAATTTCCTGCGCCCGCGACGGATAGGGACCGAACTGTCTCACGACGTTCTGAACCCAGCTCGCGTACCGCTTTAATGGGCGAACAGCCCAACCCTTGGGACCTACTTCAGCCCCAGGATGCGATGAGCCGACATCGAGGTGCCAAACCTCCCCGTCGATGTGGACTCTTGGGGGAGATAAGCCTGTTATCCCCAGGGTAGCTTTTATCCGTTGAGCGATGGCCCTTCCATGCGGAACCACCGGATCACTAAGCCCGACTTTCGTCCCTGCTCGACTTGTAGGTCTCGCAGTCAAGCTCCCTTGTGCCTTTACACTCTGCGAATGATTTCCAACCATTCTGAGGGAACCTTTGGGCGCCTCCGTTACACTTTAGGAGGCGACCGCCCCAGTCAAACTGCCCACCTGACACTGTCTCCGCACCGGATCACGGTGCTGGGTTAGAATGTCAGTACAGCCAGGGTAGTATCCCACCGACGCCTCCATCGAACCTGGCGGTCCGACTTCTATGGCTCCTACCTATCCTGTACAAGCTGTACCAAAATCCAATATCAGGCTACAGTAAAGCTCCATGGGGTCTTTCCGTCCTGTCGCGGGTAACCTGCATCTTCACAGGTACTATAATTTCACCGGGTCTCTCGTTGAGACAGTATCCAAGTCGTTGCACCTTTCGTGCGGGTCGGAACTTACCCGACAAGGAATTTCGCTACCTTAGGACCGTTATAGTTACGGCCGCCGTTTACTGGGGCTTCGATTCAGAGCTTCTCCCGTAAGGGATAACCCCTCCTCTTAACCTTCCAGCACCGGGCAGGTGTCAGCCCCTATACTTCGCCTTACGGCTTTGCAGAGACCTGTGTTTTTGCTAAACAGTCGCTTGGATCTTTTCACTGCGGCTCCCCTGGGCTATTAACCCGAGGAAGCACCCCTTCTCCCGAAGTTACGGGGTCATTTTGCCGAGTTCCTTAACGAGAGTTCTCCCGATCGTCTTAGGATTCTCTCCTCGCCTACCTGTGTCGGTTTGCGGTACGGGCACCTCTTTCCTCACTAGAGGCTTTTCTTGGCAGCGTAGAATCAAGGACTTCGGTACTAAATTTCCCTCGCCATCACGACTCAGCCTTCACGGTGAACGGATTTACCTATTCACCAGCCTAATCGCTTGGACGCGCATTTCCAGCAGCGCGCTCTCCCTATCTTTCTGCGTCCCCCCGTCGTTCAAACGGAAAGGAGGTGGTACAGGAATATCAACCTGTTATCCATCGCCTACGCCTTTCGGCCTCGGCTTAGGTCCCGACTAACCCTGAGCGGACGAGCCTTCCTCAGGAAACCTTGGGCTTTCGACGGACAAGATTCTCACTTGTCTTTCGCTACTCATACCGGCATTCTCACTTCTAAGCGCTCCACCAGTCCTTTCGGTCTGACTTCACAGCCCTTAGAACGCTCTCCTACCATTGTCGTAAGACAATCCACAGCTTCGGTGATACGTTTAGCCCCGGTACATTTTCGGCGCAGCGTCACTCGACCAGTGAGCTATTACGCACTCTTTAAATGATGGCTGCTTCTAAGCCAACATCCTGGTTGTCTAAGCAACGCCACATCCTTTTCCACTTAACGTATACTTTGGGACCTTAGCTGGTGGTCTGGGCTGTTTCCCTCTCGACTACGGATCTTATCACTCGCAGTCTGACTCCCGCGGATAAATCGTTGGCATTCGGAGTTTGACTGGATTCGGTAATCCGGTAAGGACCCCTAGTCCAATCAGTGCTCTACCTCCAAGATTCTTGCCGCGAGGCTAGCCCTAAAGCTATTTCGGAGAGAACCAGCTATCTCCAGGTTCGATTGGCATTTCACCGCTACCCACACCTCATCCCCGCATTTTTCAACATGCGTGGGTTCGGGCCTCCATTCAGTGTTACCTGAACTTCACCCTGGACATGGGTAGATCACCTGGTTTCGGGTCTACGACCACGTACTATTTCGCCCTATTCAGACTCGCTTTCGCTGCGGCTCCGCCTTATCAGCTTAACCTTGCACGGGATCGTAACTCGCCGGTTCATTCTACAAAAGGCACGCTGTCACCCATTAACGGGCTCCAACTAGTTGTAGGCACACGGTTTCAGGTTCTCTTTCACTCCCCTTCCGGGGTGCTTTTCACCTTTCCCTCACGGTACTGGTTCACTATCGGTCACTAGAGAGTATTTAGCCTTGGGAGATGGTCCTCCCAGATTCCGACGGGGTTTCACGTGTCCCGCCGTACTCAGGATCCGTCTCGGAGGGCAGCGGATTTTGACTACAGGATTGTTACCTTCTGTGATGGACCTTTCCAGGTCGCTTCGTCTATCCGTGCCTTTGTAACTCCAAAGAGACGTCCTACAACCCCAGAGGGCAAGCCCTCTGGTTTGGGCTGATTCCGTTTCGCTCGCCGCTACTCAGGAAATCGCATTTGCTTTCTCTTCCTCCGGGTAATGAGATGTTTCAGTTCCCCGGGTCTGCCTTCCATTCCCTATGTATTCAGAAATGGATACCATCCTATTAAAGATGGTGGGTTCCCCCATTCGGAAATCTCCGGATCAAAGCGTACTTACAGCTCCCCGAAGCATATCGGTGTTCGTCCCGTCCTTCTTAGGCTTCTAGTGCCAAGGCATCCACCGTGCGCCCTTAGTAGCTTAACCTTCGATTTGTTAGGCATTACTGCCATAACGCATCAGTTATTACTAAGTTATTGCATAAAAAATAATTATTGGATGTCGTTGTTTATGCTATCTAGTTTTCAAGGAACAAGGCTACTACTTGAATCCACTTCTATGCTGCCTTGCACCGAGGAAGCCAACATCGTTAGCGTTACTCGAAGACGCAGGTGCACATCTGTTTCATCATATAAGCCACGTTTTGAAAGAAGTAATCATTCTTTCAAAACTAAACGAAACGCTCATGTAAGGTTGGTAACGTAAGTTACCTTCGTAATTCTCCATAGAAAGGAGGTGATCCAGCCGCACCTTCCGATACGGCTACCTTGTTACGACTTCACCCCAATCATTTGTCCCACCTTCGGCGGCTGGCTCCATAAAGGTTACCCCACCGACTTCGGGTGTTACAAACTCTCGTGGTGTGACGGGCGGTGTGTACAAGGCCCGGGAACGTATTCACCGCGGCATGCTGATCCGCGATTACTAGCAATTCCGGCTTCATGCAGGCGAGTTGCAGCCTGCAATCCGAACTGAGAACGGCTTTATGGGATTTGCTTCACCTCGCGGTGTTGCTGCCCTTTGTACCGTCCATTGTAGCACGTGTGTAGCCCAGGTCATAAGGGGCATGATGATTTGACGTCATCCCCACCTTCCTCCGGTTTGTCACCGGCAGTCACCTTAGAGTGCCCAACTAAATGCTGGCAACTAAGATCAAGGGTTGCGCTCGTTGCGGGACTTAACCCAACATCTCACGACACGAGCTGACGACAACCATGCACCACCTGTCACTCTGTCCCCCGAAGGGGAACGTCCTGTCTCCAGGATTGTCAGAGGATGTCAAGACCTGGTAAGGTTCTTCGCGTTGCTTCGAATTAAACCACATGCTCCACTGCTTGTGCGGGCCCCCGTCAATTCCTTTGAGTTTCAACCTTGCGGTCGTACTCCCCAGGCGGAGTGCTTAATGTGTTAACTTCAGCACTGAGGGTGGAACCCCCCAACACCTAGCACTCATCGTTTACGGCGTGGACTACCAGGGTATCTAATCCTGTTTGCTCCCCACGCTTTCGCGCCTCAGCGTCAGTTACAGACCAGAGAGCCGCCTTCGCCACTGGTGTTCCTCCACATATCTACGCATTTCACCGCTACACGTGGAATTCCACTCTCCTCTTCTGCACTCAAGTCCTCCAGTTTCCAATGACCCTCCACGGTTGAGCCGTGGGCTTTCACATCAGACTTAAAAGACCGCCTGCGCGCGCTTTACGCCCAATAATTCCGGACAACGCTTGCCACCTACGTATTACCGCGGCTGCTGGCACGTAGTTAGCCGTGGCTTTCTGGTTAGGTACCGTCAAGGTACCGCCCTATTCGAACGGTACTTGTTCTTCCCTAACAACAGAGCTTTACGACCCGAAGGCCTTCGTCACTCACGCGGCGTTGCTCCGTCAGACTTTCGTCCATTGCGGAAGATTCCCTACTGCTGCCTCCCGTAGGAGTCTGGGCCGTGTCTCAGTCCCAGTGTGGCCGATCACCCTCTCAGGTCGGCTACGCATCGTCGCCTTGGTAAGCCATTACCTTACCAACTAGCTAATGCGCCGCGGGCCCATCCTGCAGTGTTAGCTCAGAAAGCCAACTTTCAACATTGCACCATGCGGTGCGATGTATTACCCGGTATTAGCTCCGGTTTCCCGGAGTTATCCCAGTCTGCAGGGCAGGTTGCCCACGTGTTACTCACCCGTCCGCCGCTAAGATCAGGGAGCAAGCTCCCATCTCTTCGCTCGACTTGCATGTATTAGGCACGCCGCCAGCGTTCGTCCTGAGCCAGGATCAAACTCTCCGATAGAAAGCTTAATCTAGCTTTTAAAACAATTTGTTTCCGTAGAAACAACTACTTACATGGCGTTTCGTTCAGTTTTCAAAGAGCAATTCGTTTCTTTCAATGTCGTTTTCAGCGACTTTATTAATGTAACACATTAACTAAGTTGGCGTCAACAACTTTTTGAAATTGTTTTTTTGTGTCAACCGTGTTGTTGCGGCGACCTATATAAATATACAGGTAGTTTTTCAATTTGACAAGAGATAATTTAAATTAATTTGAACTTTTTTTCAAAATGCGCACGTACTTTGCTATTTCAGCTTGTGTAGCGGTTCTTTTATAGATACCTAATAGAAGCTGATAACGTTCTTCCATCGCTCTTTTAATTAAACCATCAATCCGACTGTTATCCAAATCTAACAGTAGCTCTTCCATTTCTCGCTTTAGCAAATACTCTATTTCTTTCATTTCTTTAAAGCTAACTAAAAAGCCCATCATCTAAAACCACTCCTTCCTCACACCAGTATGACCAGGTAATTTGTGATTTATGTGTATCCTAAACAGTTTGTACATAGTTAAGAAACTTTTCGCATATGAATGGGACAAAGGGGGTGCATCATGAAGTTTTTTTGGATTTGGAATGGAATTAGAATTAAACAAGGCCTTATTATTGTAGCGGCTGCTTTCTTTGCTGCCATTATTCTTTTTGTCGAAAGTGGAGACCTCGCTGTGTTTACAAATAATGATGTTCCGCTCGCCGTGGATCAGGTAAAGAGCGATGATAAACGCCTTGCCTTAACCTTTGACATTAGTTGGGGTGAAACAAAAGCAATCCCGATACTTGAAGAATTAAAACAACACAATGTTAAAGCTTCTTTTTTTATTTCTGGTGCTTGGGCGGAGCGTCATCCTGAAGTAGTCGAACAAATAGCAAAAGACGGCCACGAAATTGGTAACCTTGGTTATCGGTACGAAAACTACACAAACATGAAAGATGAGGAGATCAAGAAGGATATCATTCGTTCGAGCGAAGCTATAAAAAAAGTAACCGATGAAGAACCACAATTGCTAAGACCACCTAACGGAAACTTTGATAAGCGTGTTCTCACGATTTCAAACAAATTTAACTATACCCTTATTCACTGGAGTCTTGATTCTGAAGATTGGAAAAACCCAGGGGTAGAGAACATTGTGAAAAATGTAACGAAAGAGATCGACCCAGGTGACATTATTCTTATGCATGCATCCGATTCAGCAAAACAGACGGCAGAAGCTCTTCCAGAAGTGATTGCTGCTTTAAAGAAGAAAGGCTATTCTTTCGCAACGGTGAGTGAACTTGTCTCTAACGCCAACATCAATAGTAAAGAAGTAAAATAAGCCGCTTTCCAATTGGAAAGCGGCTTTCGTTTATACGTCTTTTTGAATTAAACGATGAAGTGTTAGCAATTGCCATACATTACTTACTAAGAGAGGGATCAAAATAAGCCAGAGCCACTTTGGATCATTGCTTTGTAGTCCTGGAATCCATTCGAGGATGGTAACAACGACAATAAAGAAAAGAGCTGGAATAAACGCCTGCTTATTCGTTTCTTTTTGCTTCACATATGCCGTAACAAGTCCGACAGCTAAAAGAAATAACGCAATGAGTATGTAGCTAATCACACTTTCTCCCTCTTCTGCAAAGACCTCATAGCGGAAATAGACTAAATCAAATAAAGCTACTGCAATCAACACTACCTGGATTGTATTCCAGAGTTTGACTGATTTGAAAATACCAAGACCAAATCGGTGAATCGTTAAATACGCAAAAAACCCCATCTGACTAATCAAACTAAAGATGCTCGATACTCCTAATAACCAAAGTATGACGATTAGGAACGATAATATTTCTCCATTTTTTAGATCTGCCCAGTACTGTGACCAGTCTAAAACAAGACCTGTAAGCATACCAGCTGTTGATCCAATCAGAAGGGTTGTAAAAAATAAATAAACAAGATTTCTTGTTTTCAAAATCAAACCCCCGTGAACGTTAATGGTGCTTCTATGTTGAATTGTACCAATGCCACTTTTAAATTGCCACCCTTCCTTTATTCACCGGGTATAAATTCACAGTTTCGCCTAATATTAAGAATAAGATTTTGAGAAAGGAGCGCATCTATATGTATCAGCGTTTCAAACTACTCACACTATGCTTCGTTATTCTTCTGATTGCAGGATGTGCCACAGGTTCTGCTGAAGGATCTCAAGCCAATTATGAAGAAACGAAAAAAATGCTTGTCGACCTTCTGAAGTCGGACGAAGGCAAGAAAGCCATTCAAGAAGTACTGTCAGATGCAGAAATAAAGAAACAACTTGTTATGGAACAACCATTTGTGAAAGAAACCATACAAAAGGTGCTTACAACTGAAGAAGGAAAAGCATACTGGCAAGAAATGTTGAAAGACCCTACTTTCGTTGAAAACTTTGCTAAAAACATTCAGGAAGAGAATAAGGAATTGTTCAAATCCCTAATGGATGATCCTGACTTTCAGGAAAAGATGATGGATCTGTTGCAAGATCCAGTCATGGAAAAGCACTATTTACAACTCCTTGAAAGCAACCAGTCTCGCCAACAAATCAAAGACTTGATTTCCGAAACTTTTGAAAGCCCATTATTCCAAGCAAAGATTCAGGAGATGCTTACAGGAATTACGTCAGAGCAACTGAAATCTTCCGGTGGTGGTAAGGAAGAAGGCAATGGTAATTCTGATTCAAAGAATGGAGAAAGCTCAAATTCTGGACAGGAATAGCCAAACGAAAGGAAAGGACATGCCCCAAGGCACGTCCTTTCCTTTTATTCTGCAGTTCTTTTGATAATCTCATTAGCAATTTGGAGGTACTGCATGCCAATCGGATGTTCTTCTTGGTAAACAGAAGGAGCAAATTCAGCTTCATCGAAGTCTGGTTGCCCGAGAGGAAGTCTGCCAAGAATATCAGTAGATAATTCTGAAGCTAACTTATCTCCGCCACCCTGACCAAATACATACTCTCTCTCACCAGTGACTTTACTTTCAAAATAAGACATGTTTTCCACGACGCCAAGGACTTCATGTTTCGTCTTAAGCGCCATTGCACCCGCTCGAGCTGCAACGAAAGCAGCCGTTGCATGCGGTGTCGTTACAATGATCTCTTTTGAAGCAGGAAGCATCGTATGAACATCCAGCGCCACATCACCTGTTCCTGGTGGTAAATCAAGTAGAAGGTAATCTAATTCTCCCCAATCAACTTCACTAAAGAAGTTATTTAGCATTTTCCCAAGCATCGGCCCGCGCCAGATAACAGGAGCATTATCTTCTACAAAGAAGGCCATCGACATGACTTTAACGCCAAAACGCTCAACGGGATAGATTTTTTCATTTTCTACTTTTGGTCTCGTTTCAATCCCCATCATATCTGGAACGCTAAATCCGTAAATATCCGCATCAATAATACCAACTTTTTTTCCGAGACGGGCAAGTGACGTTGCAAGGTTTACTGTAACCGTTGATTTCCCAACTCCACCTTTACCACTTGCTACCGCGATAAATTGTGTTTTACTTTCCGGGGAAAGCAGTGGAGGAAGATCTGGATTAGCTGATGTTCCCTCAGGAAGTTCTTCGTCTGCTAATTGTTCAAATCGTAACCCAACAGATTCCGCTCCAGCATCCTTTAACGTGTTCACAATCTCTTGCTGTACCTTCATTTGCTCAGCCGATTCTGTTTGAGCTAGGGCTACCTTTACACTGACATAGCCTTCCTTCGTTTTCACATCACGAATCGTGATACTTTTATGTAAAATAGGATCTTGCACCTTTTGTAGTAATTCAACGACCTGATCTTTCGTTAACATGGAGGCACCACCTTCTCTGAATTCGATTACATTGCTAGTATAACATATCATTCAGAGAGTTTTGACTACGGTGCTTCACGTGAAATTCATGGACTTTAAATACTAAAACGAGTCAGTGCTTATTCTTCTGGCACTGACTCGTTTGTCGCATAGCGAATAATCCCTTGATAAATTGAAGCGGCTACTTTGTTCTGGTAGGTATCCGTATTCAATAGTTCTCTCTCCGAGGGATTTGAAAGGAATCCTACCTCAACAAGAGATCCTGGAATTTCAGCCTCCCGGAGCAAATAGACACTGTCCATATTCTTCGCTAGTCTATTTGTATTTTCTAAATTCCGCTTAATTTCATCTTGAATAAAACGAGATAATGCCTCGCTTTCTTCATTTACAGGATTATAAAAAGTCTGCGCACCACTCCATTGAGACGATGGAATCGCATTTAAATGAATACTAACAAAAAGATGATGACTTCCTTCGTTAATAAGTTCAACACGTTTTCTTAAATCTTCAGCTTTTCGATTGCTTAGCCCTTTCGTTCCTTCAGATGCTAAATCGGTATCCGTCTCTCTTGTCATAATAACAAGTGCTCCTGCTTCCTGAAGATAATCCCTTAGCTTTAGAGATATTTTAAGTGCAATGTCTTTTTCAACAACATTATCACCTACCGCTCCTCCATCAGCGCCCCCGTGACCTGGATCAATCACAATAACCTGACCTGATAAAGGTAGATGCCAGGCATCCCATGAAGAATCAATCGCAAATTTGTAATTAATAATAAATAGCAGCACGATGATACCAGTGGCAACGCCAAATCGCTTATACCACTTCTTCATTCTTTTCCAACACCGCCCCTTATTTTGTCCTACATTATCTATATGGGACAGGTGAAAGAATTAGTCTTCAAACTTTATGGATTATTGCAAGCGAAGACGACGTCTCATCATTCCTTTTTCACAACCCGCTTTCCACCAATTCGAAACAAATACATCACACGTAATTTGTAAGGACTCTTCATAAACAGCTGACGTTTTCCAAAAAAGCCAATAATCAAAGAGAGCCTCTATAAGCGCTTTCTCCAATTTAAAACAACGCTTATGCACCACTGACATCGGTTCTCCATAATACGAAAATTTACTATACTCTGCGCCAAGTAAATAGGCTTCGATCGCGATATCCATACAAACATTTTCGACATCCCCTTTGTAGAGAATAGCCTCAGAGAAAAATGGAGAAAACATATCTCTAATGTTATCAGATAACTCTTTCAGAGATATTTCGATTAAAACCCTCCGTTCGAATTCAAGGCGCTTATGACGCTGACGTTCTTTAAATACGGTAATCACATTGTCCATCTCACCCATCCTCTCGACTCGTTTTGTTTTTAGTTTCACTCAAGCGTCATGGAGTATGCGATATGTGAACTGGTAATTCCTTCAGTCTTAGGGATGTCGCCAATCTCAATGTATAAAGCAGAACATAAAAAAACCTCTGGCTAGAAGCCAGAGGTTTTGAATAAAACAAATTAACGTTTTGAGAACTGAGGTGCACGACGTGCTGCTTTAAGACCGTATTTTTTACGTTCTTTCATACGAGCATCACGAGTTAGGAAGCCAGCGCTCTTAAGTGTTGCGCGTGATTCCGGATCAGCTTGAAGAAGTGCACGAGCGATACCGTGACGGATCGCGCCTGCTTGTCCAGTGAATCCACCACCGCTAACATTTACGAAAATATCGTAAGTGCCTTCAGTGCCAGTTTCAACTAGTGGTTGCTTAGAGATAAGCTTTAGTGTTTCAAGATCGAAATAGTCGTCGATCTCACGGTTGTTAATAACCATACGTCCGTTACCAGGAAGTAAACGTACGCGTGCTACAGAGTGTTTACGTCGGCCAGTGCCGTTGTATTGTACTTGTGCCAAGTTGATTCCCTCCTTTTAATTAACCTCTTAGTTCGTATTTTTCAGGCTGTTGTGCCTGGTGATTGTGCTCGCTACCAGCGAATACATGAAGCTTTTTAATCATTTGGCGACCAAGGCTGTTCTTTGGAAGCATACCTTTGATTGCAAGTTCAAGCATTTGCTCTGAACGGTTAGTACGCATTTCTAGAGCATTTCTTGATTTTAAACCACCTGGGTGTCCACTATGACGGTAATACATCTTGTCATTAAGTTTGTTACCAGTTAGTTCAATTTTCTCAGCGTTAAGGATGATCACATGATCACCAGTGTCAACGTGAGGTGTGAAAGTTACTTTATTTTTACCGCGTAGGATCGCTGCTACTTCACTAGCAAGACGGCCAAGTGTTTGACCTTCAGCATCAACGATGTACCATTTGCGCTCGACTTCGTGGCCTTTAGCCATAAATGTTGTACGCATGAGTTTCCCTCCTAAAATCAATCCAATTTATTTTAAAAACTACCACAGAATATTCATTGTCAGTTGTCAGTCAGATTTCTAAATCCGGGGCAAGTGGATGTAGAAATACCAAAGAATATCTTATAATATTGGGAGACAAATGTCAAGTGTTTGAGAACTTTCTTTCGTTTTTTAAGAATACGAGACTTTCCATAAATAGAGTCCATGTGGAGGAGCCGTTTTTCCTGCCTTGTTTCGATCCTTTGCTTCTAGGATTATCGGAATGTCATCAGCTGAACGGCGCCCTTTTCCAACCTCAAACAACGTGCCCATTAGTATGCGGACCATATTATATAGAAAGCCGCTCCCTTCGAACGTAAAAACAAGTTCATCTTGCACTTGCTCAATCTCAATTCGATAGATAGTCCTTACTTTATTCTTCACATCTGTCTTACTGGCACAAAAAGATGTGAAGTCATGCTCACCACTAAGATAAGTAGCTGCACGCTTCATTTCCATGATATCAAGCGTCTGTGGCTCATGCACAGCATAGTTTCTTCTAAAAACGTCAACCGCTGCACGATTGTGCACCCGATACTGGTAGGTTTTTCGAACAACGTCATATCTAGCATGAAAATCACTTGATACAGCTTCTGAATGTAAAACCCTCACGTCATCAGGAAGCTGCGCATTTAACGCTTTCGTCCAATTTTCAAGAGGAATCGATAGTGTTGTATCAAAATGGATCACCTGACCAAATGCATGCACCCGTGCGTCTGTTCTTCCAGACCCCGTAACCTGGACAGCTTCACCTTTGTGCATTTGCTTTAAGGCACGCTGCAGTTCCTCCTGCACTGTGCGTCCATTTGGTTGCACCTGATAACCATTAAAAGCCGTCCCATCGTAAGTGAGCGTCATTTTTATACGTTGCATCACACATTCTCCCCTAACTTCTTAGCAGTAGTAAACTAATACAGAGCAGGAGAAGAATCACAAATAGGGTAGTATCTTTTCCAGACCATTTTAGTAAACGTATGCTCGTTCTACCTTCTCCGCCGCGGTAACCTCTCGCTTCCATCGCCATAGCAAGATCTTCTGCTCGTTTAAACGCACTAACAAAGAGTGGTACAAGAAGTGGCACGATGCTTTTCAAACGTTCTTTAATCGGACCGCTTGAGAATTGGGCACCACGGGCAGATTGAGCTTTCATGATTTTCTCTGTCTCTTCCAGAAGGGTAGGTATAAACCTAAGGGCGATCGACATCATCAGCGCAAATTCATGAACTGGTAAGCCCACTTTTTTCATTGGGCCAAGCAACGTTTCAATCCCTACCGTAATATCAATTGGTGTCGTAGTTAGCGTTAAGAGAGAAGTAATCATAATTAAAAACAATAAACGAAGCGAGATAAAAACCCCCTGCTTCACTCCACCTTCATATACTTCAAGAAATCCCCAATCAAACAGCAAGGGCCCTTCCTTCGTTAAAAATACATGTAGGAGAAACGTGAGGATGATAACGAGCAAAATGGGCTTAAGACCATTATAAATATAGCGAAGAGGTAGTCGAGAGACAAAAATCGCCAGTAAGGTAAAAGCACCAAGCAAAGCATAGGTAATCCAATTGTTCGCTAAAAAGACGATAATGACAAAAAGAAACGCAGTTAAAAGCTTAGCTCTCGGATCAAGTTTATGAATAAAGGATTGTCCCGGAACGTATTGTCCAATAATGATATTTTGCATTAGGAATCCTCCTCTCCCTTCTGCAAAATCGATAACGCTGCATCTACCGCTGCATCAAGTGTAAAAACACTGTGAGGAAGATTTTTAGTAAAGCGCTCTTCCAGGCGATGAATGAACTGTACCGTTTCTGGGACATCAAGGCTTAGTTTTTTTAAAGCTTCAGGATTTGAAAAAATTTTCTCTGGCCCACCTTGCAGGGCGATGCCACCCTTTTCCATAATTAAAATGTCATCCGAAAAACGCGCTGCATCTTCCATGCTATGAGTGACAAGAATCGTCGTTAATCCCTCTTCTTCATGTAGACGATAAAAAAGATCCATAATTTCACGTCTACCGCGAGGATCAAGGCCAGCGGTTGGCTCATCCAATATAAGAATGGATGGCTTCATGGCTAGTACCCCAGCGATAGCAACCCGTCTCATTTGCCCCCCACTTAAATCAAAGGGAGAGCGACTAAGATAAGATTCATCAAGTCCCACTTGATGAATTAGTCTTGTTGCACGCTTCTTTGCTTCTTCTTCTGAAACACCAAAGTTAAGCGGCCCAAAAATAATGTCTTTTTCAATGGTTTCTTCAAATAGCTGATGCTCTGGATATTGAAAAACTATCCCTACATGTTTTCTCAGTGCTTTTAACCGTTTCTCTTTTACACCAGCTTGTATGAAAAACTCACCAATTTGAATACTTCCTCGCGTTGGTTTTAGAAGTCCATTTAAATGCTGAATTAACGTCGACTTTCCCGAACCAGTGTGACCAATAATCGTTTGAAACGTGCCTGATGGAATCGATAAATTAATATTTGAAAGAGCTTTTCGTTCAAATGGTGTTCCTTTACTGTACGAATGCTCTAATTCTTTGATTGTAATGTCCATAGCTCGTTCACCAGTTCCTCCTGAGATAAAGTAAGCCTTGAGAAATCGTATCCTTTCTCACTAAGTGCTCGCTGCACCTGTAGTGGAAACGGTAGATCTAAACCGATTTGCTCGAGCATGTCCCCTTTTTTAAAAACTTCCACAGGAAGTCCCTCGTCAATAACTTCACCTGCATTCATTACTACAAGGCGATCGGCCTGTGCCGCTTCTTCAAGATCATGGGTAATTGAGATAACAGTCATGCCTTCTTCTTCTTTCAACTTACGCATCGTCTGCAACACTTCTTTACGTCCAGCTGGATCAAGCATTGATGTTGCCTCATCTAAAATAACAATCGAAGGCCTTAGTGCAATAATGCCAGCAATGGCTACACGCTGTTTTTGTCCACCAGAAAGACGATGTGGCTCCTGGTCAAGGTAATCTTCCATTCGGACCTTCTGAACGCTCTCACTGATGCGCTCTAACATTAGTTCTCTAGCTATCCCACTATTCTCAAGTCCAAATGCAACATCATCCCGAACGGAAGTTCCGACAAACTGATTATCTGGATTCTGAAAAACGATCCCTACTCTTCTTCTAATCTCCCAAATGCTTTCCTCATCTCGGCTATTGTACCCTTCAACGAGAACATCACCTTGCTCAGGAAGTTGCAAACCATTTAAAAGTTTGGCAAGTGTAGACTTCCCTGACCCATTGTGTCCTACAATGGCTAACCATTCACCCTTATAAACGGAGAGAGACACGTTACGCAACACGTGGGGTTGATCTTCGTGATATCGAAAGGATACACCTTGAACGGTGATAAGTTCTTCCATACTCGTTCCTCCTACCTCTGCTAAATTCAAGCGGTCATCGCCTCAGATACATGATACTGGTGCGAAAAAAAGGCGGGCAGCAAAACCGCCACTTTTTCCTATCAGCATATCGATCGTGGCAACGCCTCTAGAAATGCTTAATCCTATAAAAAAAGCCCGGCATCTGCCAGGCTTTCTTTAATGGCTAGCAGCATGCAACCACTTGAAGATGTGCGTTTAAACAAAAAAACGCACGAAAAAAGGGCATAGAATCAGTATCCAATGTCGAGATCCTGTCCCGCCCTTTTAATCAAGTGCGTCTTATACTAGCTCGATGATAACCATTTCAGCACCGTCACCGCGGCGTGGTCCAAGTTTACGGATACGAGAGTAACCGCCTTGACGCTCTGCATAACGAGGAGCGATATCGCTGAATAGCTTTTGAACTGCATCTTGACCGCTTTCTTGATCCGCTACTTCGTTACGGATGAAAGAAGCTGCTTGACGACGTGCGTGAAGATCCCCGCGTTTACCAAGCGTAATCATTTTGTCGATGAAAGAACGAAGCTCTTTCGCCTTCGATTCTGTCGTTTCAATACGTTCATTGATGATCAAATCTGTAACAAGGTCACGGAATAGCGCTTTACGCGTATCACTCGTACGACCTAACTTTTGGTATGCCATGAAGTATTCCCTCCTTTGTTGTTTATAAAATCAACAACTTAAATATCTATTCTTCGTTACGAAGTCCAAGTCCAAGCTCTTCAAGCTTCTCTTGTACCTCTTCAAGTGATTTACGTCCAAGGTTACGAACTTTCATCATGTCTTCTTCAGACTTCTGAGTTAGTTCTTGAACAGTATTAATGCCAGCACGCTTCAGGCAGTTATATGAACGAACTGAGAGATCGAGCTCTTCGATAGTCATCTCAAGCACTTTCTCTTTTTGATCCTCTTCTTTTTCGACCATGATTTCAGCATTTTGTGCCTGATCTGTTAAGCCCACAAAGATGTTTAAATGCTCATTTAAAATCTTTGCACCTAGCGAAACAGCTTCTTCAGGACGAATGCTTCCATCTGTCCAAACATCAAGGGTTAGTTTGTCATAATTAGTTACCTGGCCAACGCGAGTGTTTTCAACCTGGTAGTTAACACGAGAAACAGGAGTGAAGATCGAGTCAACCGGAATCACACCGATTGGCTGTTCATCATTTTTGTTTCCTTCCGCTTGTACATAGCCTCTTCCGCGAATTGCAGTAACTCGCATTTGGAAACGTGCATTTGCAGAAAGGGTAGCAATATGAAGGTCAGGGTTTAAGATCTCCACGTCGCTGTCATGAGTAATATCTCCAGCTGTTACCGTACCTGGGCCTTGCACATCAACTACTAATGTTTTCTCTTCTTCAGAGTAAACTTTCATAGCCAATTTCTTAAGATTAAGAATGACAGTTGTTACATCTTCATGTACGCCTTCAATCGTAGAGAACTCGTGGAGTACTCCTTCAATTTGTACAGATGTAACAGCAGCACCAGGTAGTGAAGATAACAGGATACGACGAAGGGAATTACCCAGGGTAGTTCCATAACCACGCTCTAATGGTTCTACAACAAACTTTCCGTATTTAGCATCCTCGTTGATAGCTACCGCTTCAATTTTTGGCTTTTCGATTTCGATCATCCAACAAACCCTCCTTCAAAACGTCGAACTTCGGTTAGACATGCTGTCTAACCGAATAATCCCCTTAGGCGGTCAAAATACCAACAACCTAATTATGATTCGTCAACCGTCAACAATTTATACATTATCATTATTGACATGTTCATCAATTGTATACCGATAGATTGAATCTTTCCATAAGAGATTGTTCAAAACCAGGCATTCTCCCGAAGGGGAATATCTACGTTTTTGAACTCTCTACTACCTTAGACTCTACGACGTTTTGGTGGACGGCAGCCGTTATGAGGTACTGGAGTTACGTCACGGATCGCAGTAACTTCTAGACCTACAGCTTGAAGTGCACGGATAGCAGCTTCACGACCAGCTCCAGGGCCTTTAACAGAAACTTCTACAGTTTTCATGCCATGCTCCTGTGCAGTTTTACCTGCAGTTTCAGCAGCCATTTGAGCAGCGAATGGAGTTGACTTACGAGAACCTTTGAAGCCCATGTTACCGGAAGTTGCCCAAGAAATCGCATTTCCGTGAGTGTCAGTAATCGTAATAATAGTGTTGTTAAAAGTAGAACGGATATGAGCTACTCCACTCTCAACATTCTTTTTCACGCGCTTTTTGCGCGTATTTGCTTTACGTTGTTTAGCCATTTGTTAATTACCTCCCTTACTTCTTCTTGTTAGCTACTGTACGGCGAGGGCCTTTACGAGTACGAGAGTTGTTCTTCGTATGTTGACCTCGGACAGGAAGACCACGACGGTGGCGGATACCACGATAAGAACCGATTTCGATTAGACGTTTAATGTTAAGTGAGATTTCACGACGAAGATCACCCTCAACTTTAATTTTGTCTACTACTTCACGGATTTTTCCGAGCTCTTCTTCAGTTAAGTCGCGTACACGAGTGTCTTCAGAAACACCAGCGTCAACTAGAACTTGTTTCGCAGTTGTTTTACCGATTCCATAAACGTAAGTTAACGCGATTACGATGCGCTTTTCGCGTGGAACATCAATACCAGCAATACGTGCCATTACGTTGCACCTCCTTATATATTAGCCTTGTTTTTGCTTATGCTTTGGATTTTCACAGATAACCATAACTTTACCTTTACGGCGAATAACTTTACATTTTTCACACATTGGTTTTACTGACGGTCTTACTTTCATTATTTTAACCCTCCTTGTATTCGGAGATTAATTTCTTATTTATAACGATACGTGATACGTCCACGTGATAGGTCGTATGGAGAAAGCTCAACAGTTACTTTGTCACCTGGTAAAATACGAATGTAATGCATGCGTATCTTTCCGGATACGTGAGCAAGAATCTTATGACCGTTTTCGAGTTCTACTCGAAACATTGCATTCGGTAGAGGTTCGATAACCGTGCCTTCCATTTCAATTACTTCTTCTTTAGCCATCTACTTGCTCTCCCTCCTTTAAATCAATGACGTGTTCACTCAAATACTTTGAGATCGCGAAACGTAGCTTGCCATTTGTGACACGGCCCGTTTCTTCAAGACTTCGCTTTACCTCAGGAGATATATACTCTACCAGCTCAAGGTGTGCGAGGTTCTTCCGCTTAGGACGATCAAACTTTCGTTTATCCCCGTCCGCTAAGAAAACATAACGTTCATCTACAATCCCTACAATCACGCTATATTGATCAGCGTCTCTTCCCCGTTTATTCCGAGCGATCTGACCGATCTCGGGAACGGTATCCGACTCTTTCACGAACCATCACCTTCACTTAGGCCTTTGTTAGTATTTCATATCCTTCTTCCGTAACGGCAATCGTGTGCTCGAAATGAGCGCAGTTCTTACCGTCAGTTGTTACTACAGTCCAATTATCCGAAAGTGTTCGAACGTAGCGAGAGCCCATATTCACCATTGGCTCTACCGCAAGGACCATCCCCTGCTTAAGCCGCGGCCCTTTTCCTGGAGGACCGTAATGGGGAATTTGAGGATCTTCATGAAGGTCCTGACCTACACCATGACCAACATATTCTCGTACAATCGAAAAACCCTCAGCTTCGGCATATGCTTGGATCGCATGAGAGATATCTGAAAGCCTCCTACCAGCTTTCGCCTCATCCAACCCTTTATATAACGATTCCTCGGTAACTTTTAACAACCGTTCGTCTTGTTCTGAGATAGTGCCAACAGGATAGGTCCATGCTGAATCTCCATGATAACCGTTATACTTAGCACCAATATCAATGCTAATTATATCTCCTTCCGCCAACACGCGATCCCCTGGAATACCATGTACTAGCTCTTCATTAACTGAAGCGCATATACTTCCAGTAAATCCATTGTAACCCTTAAAGGAAGGAATTGCATCAAGCTGACGAATAAACCGATCGGCAATCGTATCCAGCTCTTTTGTCGTAACTCCAGGCTTGATGTGCTTCTGTAGTTCTTGATGTGTTAACGCGACAATTCTGCCTGCCTCTCGCATAATATCAAGTTCACGAGGAGTCTTGCAAATAATCATTACGACAACCCTTTGAGAAGTTGATCGACATCTTCAAAAACTTCGTTGATGTCTCTATTGCCATCAATCGTTTTAAGATAGCCTTTGCCTTCATAAAAGGTCAACAATGGCTGCTGTTGCTGCTTGTTGACTTCGAGGCGAGTGCGTACAGTTTCTTCTTTATCATCATCACGTTGATAAAGTTCTCCACCGCACTTATCACAAACTCCTTCTTCCTTAGGAGGATTGAATACTGCGTGATAGGTTGCTCCACAATTTCGGCAAACGCGACGTCCAGTCAAACGCTGCATGAGCTGATCTTCCTCAACTGAAATGTTAATAACATAGTTAAGTTTCTTTCCGAGATCGGATAAGATCGTTTCAAGTGCATCAGCCTGTGCGACAGTTCTTGGAAATCCATCGAGTAGAAAACCTTTTTCGCAATCATCTTTTCCTAAACGCTCCCGTACTATACCGATTGTTACTTCGTCAGGTACGAGGTTTCCAGAATCCATGTACTCTTTCGCTTTTAGACCAAGAGGCGTTCCTTCTTTGATCGCTGCTCGGAACATATCTCCAGTAGAGATATGAGGGATGCCATACTTTTCGACAATCTTTTCTGCCTGGGTTCCTTTTCCGACACCCGGAAGCCCCATTAATACTAGATTCATCTAATCCCTCCGCACGTCACCCAATCGAGGATGAAGGAGGGGAAGAAAGTTCTTCCCAATTTATCCTCAAGATTTAATAAAGCCTTTATAATGACGTTTAATTAATTGACTTTCAATTTGCTTCATCGTATCAAGCGCTACCCCAACAACGATCAGCAAGCTTGTTCCGCCGATTTGCAGCGTCTGCGGCAGTCCTGCTACGGTTGTGAAAAATACCGGAATAATCGATATAACAGCAAGGAAAAGTGCTCCTACAAACGTTAAACGGTAGAGAATACGAGTAATGTACGTTTCCGTTGCATTACCCGGACGAATACCAGGAATGTATCCACCCTGTTTCTTCAGATTCTCAGCCATCTTCTCCGGATTAACCTGGACGAACGTATAGAAATACGTAAATCCAATGATGAGTAACGCATACACGACCATACCAATAGGTTGTGTATAGTCAAACACCCTAATGATCCATTCCGTTACCGTATTATCTCCGAACAACCTGGCGATCGTTGGTGGAGTAATGATCAGTGATATCGCAAAGATAACTGGAATAACACCTGCTGCATTAACTTTAATCGGTAAGTGAGTGGATTCACCACCTACTTGTCTGCGGTTAACAGTTCGTTTTGCATATTGAATTGGAATTTTGCGAAGACCTTGTTGAACAAAGATAACAGCGACAACAATTGCAAGTGCTGCAAGTGCAATAATCGCAAGAGTGACGATGTTAATGAACAACTCATCCTGAGAACCCTCAAACATCTGAGCGTAAAGCTGATTAAGCCCTGGAGGAATTGCAGCTACAATCCCAGCAAAGATTATTATTGAGATTCCATTTCCAACACCTTTTGCTGTGATCTGTTCGCCTAACCACATCAAAAAAGCCGTTCCGGCTGTTAAAACTAGAGAAATATTTAGATACGTTAGTACACCGGGATTACTAATCAACTGACCACCAACAATATTGTTAAACCCGATGGAAAGACCAATACCCTGGACAAGTCCAAGCGCAATCGTTCCATAACGAGTAACTTGTGTTAGCTTTTTACGTCCGGCTTCCCCTTGTTTAGACCATTCGGTAAACTTCGGAACAACGTCCATTTGTAAAAGCTGCACAATGATAGAAGCAGTGATATAAGGCATAATTCCCATGGCAAAGATGGAGAAGTTTTGCAACGCTCCACCGCCAAAGGTGTTGAGAACTCCGAAGAGACTCATTTGATCTTGGAATTGTAATACATCTCTGTTCACACCAGGAACCGGTATGAATGTTCCGATTCGGAACACGACAAGCATGAGTAGGGTGAAGATAATCTTGTTTCTAATATCACCTACGCGCATAATGTTGGAGATTGCTTGGAACATTAGATCACCTCAGTATTTCCGCCTGCCGCTTCAATCGCCTCTTTTGCAGAAGCAGAGAACTTGTGGGCTTTCACGGTAAGCTTTTTCTCAAGCTTACCATTACCTAGAATCTTAATTCCAGCTTTTTCTTTGCTAACTACGCCAGATTCTAAAAGAAGTTCTGGAGAAACTTCAGTTCCATCTTCAAAACGGTTCAACGAATCAAGATTAACAATCGCGAACTCTTTACGGTTCATGTTTGTAAATCCACGTTTCGGTAGACGTTTGAAGATTGGAAGTTGTCCTCCTTCGAAACCGACGCGTACACCGCCGCCAGAACGAGCTTTTTGACCTTTTTGACCACGGCCAGATGTCTTACCGTTACCAGTAGCAATACCGCGACCAAGTCTGTTGCGTTCTTTACGAGAACCTTCAGATGGTTTTAGTTCGTGTAGTTTCATTGTGGGCACCTCCTCAATGTATAGATTTTTTATGCATCAATTTCGTTAACAGTTACAAGGTGAGATACCTTGTTGATCATACCGCGAATCGCAGGATTGTCGTTATGAACAACCGTGTGATGCATTTTCTTAAGTCCAAGTGTTTTTACCGTCACGCGTTGGTCTTGAGGGCGACCAATCACACTACGTGTGAGGGTGATTTCTAATTGCTTAGCCATCTAATTTCCCTCCCTTAACCTAGTAGCTCTTCTACAGATTTTCCACGAAGCTTCGCAACGTCTTCAGCGCGCTTAAGGTTTTCAAGGCCATTAAGAGTTGCACGCACCATGTTAATCGGATTGTTAGATCCAAGAGACTTCGATAGAATGTCACCTACACCAGCAAGTTCAAGTACCGCACGAACGGGTCCGCCAGCGATAACTCCAGTACCTTCAGAAGCAGGCTTCAATAGTACGTTACCAGCTCCGAAATGACCTGTGATTTGGTGAGGGATTGTAGTTCCTACAACAGGAACAGTAATTAAGTTCTTTTTCGCATCTTCAATAGCTTTGCGAATAGCTTCAGGAACTTCCTGTGCTTTACCAGTTCCGAATCCAACGTGACCGTTTTTATCTCCGACAACTACGATAGCTGCGAAGCGGAAACGACGTCCACCTTTAACAACTTTCGCTACGCGGTTAACGGTAACTACGCGTTCTTCAAGTTCTAGTTTGTTAGCATCAATGCTAGGCATGAGTTAACCTCCTTTTTATTAAAATTTCAGTCCTGCTTCACGCGCTGCGTCTGCAAGAGCTTTTACACGTCCGTGATAGAGGTATCCTCCGCGGTCGAAAACCACTTCTGAATAACCTGCTTCAACAGCACGCTTTGCGATAGCTTCTCCGACTGTCACAGCTGCTTCTGTGTTACCGCCGTGTTCAACGTCAATTCCTTGTTCCATACTTGAAGCTCCAACGATTGTAACACCTTTAGTGTCATCGATAAGCTGAGCATAGATGTTCTTGTTAGAACGGAATACGTTTAGACGCGGACGTTCAGTAGTGCCGGTAACTGTGCGGCGTACGCGAGCGTGTCTTTTTTGACGCGCTTTGTTTTTATCGGCCTTAGTGATCATTAAACGTCACTCCTTTCCGCTAGGTTTTTACCTATTTACCTGTTTTACCTTCTTTACGACGTACATATTCGCCTTCGTAACGAATTCCTTTACCTTTGTAAGGTTCTGGAGTACGTACTGAACGGATGTTTGCTGCAACAGCTCCAACGCGTTCTTTATCGATACCTTTAACAACAACTTTTGTGTTAGAAGGTACTTCAATTTCAATGCCTTCTTCAGGTACCATCTCAACTGGGTGAGAGTACCCTACGTTAAGGATTAATTTTTGACCAGATTTACTTGCACGGTAACCAACACCGATGATTTCAAGACCTTTTTCAAAGCCTTTAGTCACACCTTCAACCATGTTAGCGATCAGGCTGCGAGTTGTTCCGTGAAGTGCACGGTGCTCTTTATGATCAGAAGGACGAGCTACTGTTAGCACGTTCTCTTCAATGTTTACTTTGATATCTGGGCTGAATGTACGAGAAAGTTCCCCTTTAGGTCCTTTGATCGTTACAACGTCTCCTTTGATATCGATTGTTACATCACTTGGGATTTCAATCGGTTTAAGTCCGACACGTGACATATTGACACCTCCATTCTGCTTTAAGAATTACCAAACGTACGCTAGAACTTCTCCGCCTACTTGCTGTTGACGAGCTTCTTTGTCCGTCATAATTCCTTTAGAAGTAGAAACAAGAGCGATTCCTAAGCCGCCAAGTACGCGAGGTACTTCGTCTGCTTTAGCGTATACGCGAAGTCCAGGTTTACTGATTCGCTTTAATCCAGTGATAACGCGTTCGTTATTTGAACCGTACTTTAAGAAGATACGGATGATTCCTTGTTTGTTGTCTTCGATCATTTCAACATCACGTACAAAACCTTCACGTTTGAGGATTTCAGCGATGTTTCTTTTCGAATTCGATGCAGGCAACTCTAGTTTTTCGTGGCGAACTGTGTTCGCATTACGAATTCTTGTAAGCATATCTGCAATTGGATCAGTCATGACCATTAGTAATTACCTCCTTCCCTATTTCGGGTTTACCAGCTAGCCTTTTTAACGCCTGGGATTTGACCTTTGTGTGCAAGTTCCCGGAAACAAATACGGCATAGTTTAAATTTACGAATAACTGAATGAGGACGTCCGCAACGTTCACAACGAGTATATTCTTGAACTTTAAACTTAGCTTGACGCTGTTGTTTCGCGATCATTGATTTTTTCGCCACAATTTTCCCTCCTTACTTACTTTTGAAATGGCATACCTAGGTTAGTCAACATTTCACGGCTCTCTTCGTCCGTATTAGCTGTTGTTACGATAACGATGTCCATTCCGCGTACTTTATTTACTTTATCGTAATCAATTTCAGGGAAAATCAACTGTTCTTTAATACCAAGTGTGTAGTTACCACGACCGTCGAATGATTTCTTAGACACACCTCTGAAGTCACGTACACGTGGAAGTGAAACAGAAATTAGTTTGTCTAGGAATTCAAACATACGAGTACCGCGCAAAGTAACTTTTGCACCGATTGGCATATCTTCACGAAGCTTAAAGCCTGCGATAGACTTCTTAGCACGTGTGATTAGTGGTTTTTGACCTGAGATTAACTCAAGTTCCTCAACAGCTGTATCAAGAGCTTTCGGGTTCTGTACAGCGTCACCAACACCCATGTTGATTACGATTTTATCAAGTTTTGGAACTTCCATAACAGAGGAATAATTAAATTTCTCCATCAATGCAGGTTTAGTTTCATTTTGATACTTTTCTTGGAAACGATTCATCGGATTGACCTCCTTTCGCTACGAACTACTTATCGAGTACTTCACCGGATTTTTTTGAGATACGAACTTTTTTCCCGTTGTCTACTTTGTAACCAACGCGAGTAGGTTCACCAGACTTCGGATCAAGCGCCATTACGTTAGAAACGTGAATCGCTGCTTCCTGCTCAATAATTCCACCTTGAGGATTAGCCTGGGATGGTTTTGAGTGTTTCTTAACAAGGTTTACACCTTCAACGATAACTCTATCTTTTTTCGGGTAAGCTTCAAGGATCACACCTTGTTTACCTTTATCCTTACCAGAAATAACTTTTACTTTATCTCCCTTTTTTACGTGCATAAGGTCGCGCACCTCCTTACAAGGCATCTATTTTCAAATGATTAAAGAACTTCTGGAGCTAGAGAAACGATTTTCATAAACTGGTTGTCGCGTAGTTCGCGTGCAACTGGTCCGAAAATACGTGTTCCGCGCGGTCCTTTGTCATCACGGATAACAACCGCTGCGTTTTCGTCAAATTTGATGTATGAACCATCTTGACGACGAACGCCAGATTTACTGCGTACAATAACAGCTCTTACGACTTCACCCTTCTTAACAACGCCACCAGGTGTTGCTTGTTTCACCGAACATACAATTACGTCACCAATGTTAGCTGTTTTGCGACCAGAGCCACCAAGTACTTTAATACAAAGCAATTCACGAGCACCAGAGTTGTCAGCTGATTTCAAACGAGATTCCTGTTGAATCATCTAGAAAGACCTCCCTTCGGACATTATTCAATGATCCGAGTTCATTTAGATAATAACTGCTTCTACAACAACTTCCATAAGACGGAAACGCTTATCTTTAGAAAGTGGACGAGTTTCCATAATAGTTACCACGTCGTTGATTTTTGCAGTGTTGTTTTCGTCATGTGCTTTTAGCTTTTTAGAATACTTAACACGTTTACCGTATAAAGGGTGCATTTTGTAAGTCTCAACTAAAACAGTAATTGTCTTATCCATTTTGTCAGAGACAACACGCCCAGTGTATTCTTTGCGATTATTGCGTTCGCTCATTTCGCAAACCTCCCCTCATATTAACCGTTTGTGATTCCTAACTCTCTTTCACGCAAAACAGTGTTTGCGCGAGCGATTGATTTACGGACTTCACGAATGCGGGCTGGGTTTTCCAGTTGACCTGTAGCAAGTTGAAAGCGAAGATTAAAAAGTTCTTCTTTAAAAGATTTCGCTTTCTGCTCGATTTCGGCAGTGGTCAAGTTACGAATTTCCTCAGCTTTCATTTGTGTCACCACCCACTTCTTCGCGTTTTACGAACTTAGTTTTAATAGGCAATTTGTGAGAAGCAAGGCGAAGTGCTTCGCGCGCTACTTCTTCAGATACGCCTGCAATTTCAAAACAGATTTTCCCTGGCTTTACTACAGCTACCCAGCCTTCAGGAGCACCTTTACCGGAACCCATTCGTACTTCAAGTGGTTTAGCAGTGTAAGGCTTTGATGGGAAAATTTTAATCCAAACTTTACCGCCACGTTTCATGTAACGAGTCATAGCAATACGAGCTGCCTCGATTTGACGGTTAGTGATCCAGCTAGCTTCAAGAGCTTGTAGACCGTATTCGCCGAATGCTACTTCAGTGCCACCTTTAGCACGTCCGCGCATTTTTCCGCGATGTTCTCTGCGGTATTTAACACGTTTAGGTAACAACATGATTTATTTTCCCCCTTCCTCTTTTTGCGTTCCTTTCGTTGGAAGGACTTCACCACGATAGATCCAAATCTTCACACCAAGCTTACCGTAAGTAGTATCTGCTTCTGCAGTACCATAATCGATGTCAGCACGAAGTGTGTGAAGAGGTACAGTACCTTCACTGTATGATTCAGAACGAGCAATATCAGCACCGTTTAGACGGCCAGATACTTGCGTTTTAATACCTTTAGCTCCAGATCTCATAGCGCGTTGAATTGTTTGCTTCATAGCGCGACGGAATGAAACTCGGTTTTCAAGTTGACGAGCGATGTTATCAGCAACTAGAGTTGCGTCGATGTCAGCTTGTTTGATTTCGAAAATGTTAACGTGAACTTTCTTACCTGTTAGTTCCGCGAGAGACTTACGAAGAGACTCAACTTCAGAACCACCTTTACCGATTACCATACCAGGCTTAGCAGTTTTCACTGTTACATTCACTCGGTTTGCTGCACGTTCGATTTCAACAGCTGAAACAGATGCATCCTTCAAACGTTTTTCAATATATTCACGAATTTTAATATCTTCGTGTAAAAGGTTAGCGTAATCTTTGTCTGCGTACCATTTAGACTCCCAATCACGAATGACACCAATTCGAAGTCCTACCGGATTAATTTTCTGACCCACTCGTTATCCCTCCTTCTTTTCTGATACCACGACTGTGATGTGGCTAGTGCGCTTGTTGATGCGGCTAGCTCTACCCATAGCACGTGGGCGGAAACGTTTCATTGTTACTCCTTCGTCCACAAACACTTGAGAAACCGTAAGATTGTTCGGCTCTAGCTCAAGATTGTGCTCTGCATTAGCGATCGCAGAGTTAAGCACTTTCTCAACTACTGGAGAAGCAGCTTTGTTTGTGTTGCGCAAAATCGCAATAGCTTCACCGACTTGCTTTCCTCGAATGAGATCTACGACTAAGCGTGCTTTACGAGGAGCAATACGCACGTGTTTTGCAACAGCTTTAGCTTGCATTCGTTGTACCTCCCCTCAAATTAACGTCTAGTTTTTTTGTCATCTGCAGCGTGCCCGCGATATGTGCGAGTTGGAGCAAATTCACCAAGCTTATGGCCGACCATGTCTTCTGTAACATAAACCGGTACGTGCTTGCGTCCATCATATACTGCAAAAGTGTGTCCAATAAATTCTGGGAATACTGTCGAACGACGAGACCAAGTTTTGATAACTTTTTTGTCGCTCTTTTCATTTAAGTCTTCGACCTTTTTCATTAAATGATCGTCGACAAAAGGTCCTTTTTTCAAACTACGACCCATTTGTGAACCTCCCTTTTGAGATTATGCTACGGCTCCGCGGAACCGTAGGTAAATCCCGTTATTTTTTGCGACGGCGTACGATGTACTTGTCGGATTCTTTATTTTTCTTACGAGTCTTAAATCCAAGGGTTGGTTTGCCCCAAGGTGACATTGGTGATTTACGTCCGATAGGTGCACGACCTTCACCACCACCGTGTGGGTGATCAACAGGGTTCATTACAGAACCACGAACTGTAGGACGAATGCCCAACCAGCGAGAACGACCAGCTTTACCAATATTGATAAGCTCATGTTCAAGGTTTCCAACCTGACCGATTGTAGCGCGGCAAGTAGAAAGAATCATACGAGTTTCTCCAGAACGAAGACGTACTAGTACGTATCTACCTTCTTTACCAAGAAGCTGAGCTTCTGCACCAGCAGAACGAACAAGCTGTCCGCCACGGCCTGGCTTAAGTTCAATATTATGAATTGTTGTACCAACTGGAATGTTGATTAGTGGAAGAGTGTTTCCTACTTTAATGTCAGCTTCTACGCCAGACATAATTTCAGTTCCTACTTTAATTCCTTTTGGAGCAAGAATGTAACGCTTCTCTCCATCAGCATAGTTGATAAGAGCGATGTTTGCAGAACGGTTCGGATCGTATTCGATCGTAGCAACGCGGCCTGGTATTCCATCTTTATCTCGTTTAAAGTCGATAATACGATATTTACGCTTATGGCCGCCACCTTGGTGACGAACTGTCAAGCGACCCTGGTTGTTACGACCGCCTTTTCTATGAATCGGTGCAAGCAACGATTTTTCAGGCTGGTCTGTTGTGATTTCAGCAAAGTCAGATACTGACATACCACGACGACCGTTTGTGGTCGGTTTATACTTTTTAATCGCCATTCTTATTTCCCTCCTTCTCTATTATTTTTAGACGCCTTCAAAGAAGTCCAATTCTTTGCTTTCTGGTGTAAGCGTCACGATAGCTTTTTTGCGACGTGGTGTAAATCCGCTGTGGCGGCCAACACGTTTCTTTTTACCCATATAGTTCTGAGTATTTACTCCAGCAACTTTAACTCCGAAAATTTCTTCAAGAGCACTCTTGATTTGAGTTTTGTTAGCACGAGTATCTACTTCGAAAGTATACTTTTTGTCTGCCATTACGTCTGTAGTAGCTTCAGTAATAACGGGGCGCTTGATGATATCACGAGCGTTCATTACGCTAGCACCTCCTCTACTTTTTCCACAGCGTCTTTTGTCATAACTAGTTTGTCAGCTTTAAGGACATCAAGGATGTTAAGTCCAGCTGTAGTTACAACAGTAACACCAGGAATATTGCGTGCAGATAATGCAACTGCTTCGTTATAGTCTCCTGTAACGATAAGCGCCTTTTTCTCTGCAGATAGGCTTGATAATACTGATTTCATTTCCTTTGTTTTTGGAGCATCAAAAGAAATGCTGTCCACGATGACCATATCCTCTGTTTGTACTTTAGAAGACAAAGCAGAACGGATTGCCAAACGGCGAACTTTTTTAGGTAGCTTGTAAGAATAGCTTCTTGGTGTCGGACCAAATACTACTCCACCGCCAACCCATTGTGGTGAACGGATTGAGCCCTGACGAGCACGACCTGTTCCTTTTTGGCGCCATGGTTTAGCTCCACCACCGCGTACTTCTGAACGATTTTTCACGTCATGGTTACCTTGACGCAAAGATGCTTGCTGCATGATAACCGCATCATACATAACACTTTCGTTTGGTTCGATCCCGAAGATTGCTTCAGCGAGTTCGATGTCGCCGACTTGTGCTCCGGTTTGGTTGAACATTGTTACTTTAGGCACTTGGATATCCTCCCTTCTTACTTAGCTTCTTTTGCTTTAACCGCGCTTTGGATAGTTACGTAGCTCTTCTTAGCTCCAGGTACGTTACCTTTTACTAGAATTACGTTACGTTCTAAATCAACTTTAACGATCTCAAGGTTTTGTACAGTTACACGTTCGCCACCCATGCGACCAGGTAGAAGTTTACCTTTCATAACACGCATTGGATCGATAGGTCCCATTGAACCTGGACGACGGTGATAACGAGAACCGTGAGTCATTGGTCCGCGAGATTGGTTGTGGCGCTTGATTGCACCCTGGAAACCTTTCCCTTTAGACGTACCAGTTACATCAACTACGTCACCTTCGTTAAAGATATCAACCTTGACTTCCTGACCAATTTCGTAACTACCTTCTGCGTTACGAATTTCTTTCACGAAGCGCTTAGGTGTTGTGCTAGCTTTTGTAGCATGGCCTTCCTCAGGCTTGTTGAAGCGAGACTTCTTCTTATCAGCAAAACCAACTTGGATTGCTTCATAGCCGTCTGTATCAACAACTTTCTTTTGAAGGACAACGTTTGGTTCTGCTTCAATTACAGTTACCGGGATAATATCTCCGTTGTCAGCAAAGACTTGTGTCATGCCTACTTTTCTTCCTAAGATTCCTTTGGTCATTCGTCACACCTCCTAATTGTTTTTAAATAATTTATTTAGCGTTATATTAAAGTTTAATTTCAATGTCAACGCCAGACGGTAGGTCCAAACGCATTAACGAGTCAACCGTTTGTGGTGTAGGCTCGATGATGTCAATTAGACGCTTATGCGTACGCATTTCAAACTGCTCACGAGAATCTTTGTACTTGTGTACAGCACGTAGAATTGTGTAAACAGATTTTTCCGTCGGCAACGGGATCGGTCCGGATACTTGTGCACCTGAACGTTTTGCTGTTTCTACGATTTTCTCAGCAGACTGATCTAGAATACGGTGATCATATGCTTTTAAACGAATACGAATCTTTTGCTTTGCCATTATTTCCCCTCCTTTATCGCCCATATTGTTATAGACAGTTCTCCGTGAAAATAAACCCAACACACTCGCCATGGCAAAGGGGCCGGGTGTGTCAGCAACCTTCCACATCATCGCTGTTTATGACCAACATTCTTATTATACTAAACCTAAAGCCTAATTGCAAGGCTTAGTCCAACTAAAAAGTATGTCAATCGCACACTTTTAATAGTATAACGGCCTGAGCCATAAAATGCAAGGCCTAAAAGCAATTTCAGACTATTTGAACATCCTTAAGAAGTTTCGATCGAACTGAATCGAACCCATTTGTCTAATTTAACATAACTTCCAAATAAAAAACACCCGGAAAAATCCGGGTGTTTTGGATAATCATAGAGATTACTCAGTGATTGTTGCTACAACGCCTGCGCCTACAGTACGTCCACCTTCACGGATAGAGAACTTAGTTCCATCTTCGATAGCGATTGGAGCGATAAGTTCAACTGTCATTTCGATGTTGTCTCCAGGCATAACCATTTCAACGCCTTCAGGAAGTGCAATTGTACCAGTTACATCAGTTGTACGGAAGTAGAACTGAGGACGGTAGTTAGCGAAGAATGGAGTGTGACGTCCACCCTCTTCTTTAGAAAGAACGTAAACTTCAGCTTGGAACTTAGTGTGAGCTTTTACAGTTCCTGGCTTAACAAGAACTTGTCCACGCTGAATGTCATCGCGGGATACACCACGAAGAAGTGCACCAATGTTGTCACCAGCTTCAGCATAATCAAGAAGCTTACGGAACATTTCAACACCAGTAACTGTTGTCTTCTTGTTCTCTTCAGCAAGACCAAGAATTTCAACTTCGTCACCAACTTTGATTTGTCCACGCTCAACACGGCCTGTTGCTACAGTACCACGACCAGTGATTGAGAATACGTCCTCAACTGGCATCATGAATGGCTTGTCAGTGTCACGTGTTGGAGTTGGGATATACTCATCAACTGCATCCATAAGTTCGAAGATTTTCGCTTCGTAGTCAGCGTCGCCTTCTAGAGCTTTAAGTGCAGAACCTTTAATTACTGGAACATCGTCGCCATCGAAGTCGTATTCAGAAAGAAGATCACGTACTTCCATTTCAACTAGTTCTAGTAGTTCTTCGTCGTCAACCATGTCACACTTGTTCAAGAATACAACAAGAGTAGGTACACCAACTTGACGAGAAAGAAGGATGTGCTCACGAGTTTGTGGCATTGGGCCATCAGCAGCAGAAACTACTAGGATTCCTCCGTCCATTTGTGCAGCACCAGTGATCATGTTTTTAACATAGTCAGCGTGACCTGGGCAGTCAACGTGTGCATAGTGACGGTTTTCAGTTTCGTACTCAACGTGTGCAGTTGAGATTGTGATTCCACGTTCGCGCTCTTCAGGAGCACCATCGATTTGGTCGTAAGCCATAGCAGTACCACTACCAGAACGCTTGTGAAGCACTGAAGTGATCGCAGCTGTTAGAGTAGTTTTACCATGGTCAACGTGTCCAACTGTACCAATGTTAACGTGGGGCTTGGAGCGGTCGAATTTTTCTTTAGACATTAGTGTTTCCTCCTTTGATTACCAAGAAATTATCTATGCCAAGATAGGCGTATGAATAAATCAATCTCGCCTATCTTAGATTACAACAAAAGTTGGTTTGCTACAATTATTCACCTGTAGCTTTTTTAATGATTTCTTCAGAAATTGATTTAGGCACTTGCTCGTAATGATCGAAAGTCATCGTGTAAGTACCACGACCTTGCGTACGAGAACGAAGTGTTGTTGCATAACCAAACATTTCTGATAGTGGAACGAATGCGTTGATAACTTGAGCGTTTCCGCGTGCAGTCATACCCTCAACACGTCCACGACGGCTAGTTACGTCGCCCATGATGTCTCCCATATATTCTTCTGGCACTACAACTTCAACTTTCATCATAGGCTCAAGAAGAGCTGGGTCACAGACAGTTTTAGCTTTTTTCAAAGCCATAGATGCTGCGATCTTAAATGCCATTTCGTTGGAGTCAACGTCATGGTAAGATCCATCAACAAGACGAGCTTTTACGTCGATTAGTGGATAGCCTGCAAGGAGACCATTAGCCATTGAATCGCGAAGACCCGCTTCAACTGCAGGGATGTATTCACGAGGAACAACACCACCGACAATTTTGTTTTCGAACTCAAATCCTGCGCCTTCTTCGTTAGGTTCAAATTCAACCCATACGTGTCCGAATTGTCCACGACCACCGGATTGACGTACGAATTTACCTTCAACCTTACCAGCTTTACGGATTGATTCGCGGTATGCAACCTGAGGTGCACCAACTGTTGCTTCAACTTTAAACTCACGACGTAAACGGTCAACGATGATATCAAGGTGAAGTTCACCCATTCCAGAAATAATCGTTTGTCCAGTTTCTTCGTTTGTTTCAGTTTTGAAAGTTGGATCCTCTTCAGCAAGCTTAGCTAAAGCTACAGACATTTTATCCTGGTCACTCTTAGTCTTCGGCTCGATTGCTACTGAAATAACCGGATCTGGGAAGTCCATAGATTCAAGGATAACTGTATCCTTTTCATCACATAGAGTATCACCAGTAGAAGTATCTTTCAAACCAACTGCCGCTGCAATATCCCCTGCATATACAGTAGAGATTTCTTCACGAGAGTTAGCGTGCATCTGAAGGATACGACCAACACGTTCACGCTTGTCTTTTGTCGAGTTCTTAACATAAGAACCAGAAGAAAGCGTTCCTGAGTAAACACGGAAGAATGTAAGCTTACCAACGTAAGGGTCAGTCATTACTTTAAATGCAAGTGCAGAGAAAGGACCATTATCGTCAGCAGTACGGATTACTTCTTCTTCAGAGTCTTTTAGATGACCTTTAATTGCTGGTACATCAAGTGGTGAAGGTAGGAAGTCAAGTACAGCATCAAGAACAAGCTGAACGCCTTTGTTCTTAAATGCAGAACCACAAAGTACAGGATAGAATTCAACGTTACAAGTTCCTTTACGGATTGCAGCTTTGATTTCTTCAACTGTTAGTTCTTCACCTTCAAGATATTTCATCATAAGATCTTCATCAAGCTCAGCGACAGCCTCGATAAGCTTCGTACGGTACTCTTCAGCTTGTTCCTTGTATTCAGCAGGAATTTCGCGTGATTCAGTACGTGAACCAAGATCATCAAGATAATAGAAAGCTTCCATTGTGATAAGATCAATGATTCCTTCGAATTCATCTTCAGCACCGATTGGGAGCTGAACAGGGTGCGCGTTAGCTTGTAGACGCTCAGTTAGTGTACCTGTAGAGTAAAGGAAGTCTGCTCCTAGTTTATCCATTTTGTTAATGAATACAATACGAGGTACGCCGTAGTTAGTAGCTTGACGCCAAACAGTTTCTGTTTGTGGTTCAACACCAGATTGTGCATCAAGTACTGCAACTGCTCCATCCAATACACGCAATGAACGTTCAACTTCTACTGTGAAGTCTACGTGACCAGGCGTGTCAATGATGTTAACACGGTGATCTTTCCACTGGGCAGTGGTAGCAGCAGAAGTGATCGTGATTCCACGTTCTTGCTCCTGCTCCATCCAGTCCATCTGTGATCCACCTTCGTGAGTTTCACCAATTTTGTGGATTCGCCCTGAGTAGAAAAGAATACGCTCAGTAGTTGTTGTTTTACCAGCATCGATGTGAGCCATGATACCGATATTACGTGTATCTCTTAAGGAGAATTCTCTTGCCATTAGTATTTCTCCTTCCTTTTATAAAGGGATTTGGGTTGTGTGCTGATTACCAGCGATAGTGAGCAAACGCTTTGTTTGCTTCAGCCATTTTGTGCTGTTCTTCACGCTTCTTAACAGAAGCACCTGTGTTGTTAGCTGCATCCATAATTTCGTTAGCAAGTCTTTCTACCATAGTCTTTTCACCGCGAAGACGGGAATAGTTCACAAGGTAACGAAGACCTAGCGTTGTACGGCGTTCTGGACGAACTTCAACCGGCACCTGGTAGTTTGCACCACCAACACGACGAGCGCGTACTTCAAGTACTGGCATAACGTTTTTCAACGCCTGGTCAAATACTTCCATAGCCTCTGTGTTTGTGCGTTCTTGGATAAGATCGAATGCTTTGTATAGCACCTGCTGAGCTTTACCTTTCTGACCGTCTACCATAAGGCGGTTGATCAGGCGAGTAACTAGCTTGGATTTGTAAATTGGATCTGGTAATACGTCACGACGTTCTACTGGACCTTTACGTGGCATGGGTTAACCCCCTTTCATTATTTAATAATATGATAGCTATTATTTCTTAGCTTCTTTCGGTCTCTTAGTACCGTATTTAGAACGACCTTGTCTACGATCGTTAACACCTGCAGTGTCAAGCGCACCACGAACGATGTGGTAACGTACACCCGGTAAATCCTTAACACGTCCTCCACGGATAAGCACGACACTGTGCTCCTGAAGGTTGTGCCCGATACCAGGGATATAAGCTGTTACTTCAATTCCGTTAGTAAGACGAACACGAGCGTATTTACGCAATGCGGAGTTCGGCTTCTTAGGAGTCATCGTACCTACACGAGTACATACACCACGTTTTTGTGGAGATGAAAGGTCTGTATGAGACTTTTTGAAGCTGTTATACCCTTTGTTCAATGCTGGAGAATCGGATTTCTTTGTTTTAGAAACGCGACCTTTACGAACAAGTTGGTTAATAGTTGGCATTTTGTTTTCCTCCCTTCTTTTGTTAATAGCAAGCCCACACATCCAGGTGGTTCATGTATAGATAAAAGGAAAGTTTTTGCCTGGCAGGGCATGCCTCGCCCGGCAAAAACGGTTATGCTTTTATCGTAACTGTTGCAGCGCCGACTTCGATCCCGCATGCCTTACCAAGTTTCTTCATAGAATCAACTCGATGAACAGGTATGCTTTTCTCTTCGGCGAGTGCAACAACTTTAGAAGTTACCCTGCGATCAGCGTCGTCAGCAATGAAAACTTCCTTCGCTTCTCCAATCTGGAGGGCCTTTAGAGTTTGTTTCGTCCCAATAATTAATTCATCTGCCTGCGATACTTTTTCATAAGACACGAACATATCCTCCAAAGCAACAGGATTATCGGGAGCACCTTGGATATAATATCACCCTGCACTCCCGATGTCAACACTTCCCCTGTTTATTCTTGACTAACTAATGCAGTTTCTTCTTGTTCTAAAAGCTGTTCAGCCTCTTGAGCTTCGCCTGCTACGTTGATTCTACGGTAACGTTGCATACCAGTACCTGCCGGAACAAGTTTACCGATAATAACATTTTCCTTAAGACCAAGTAGCTCATCGCGCTTACCTTTTATAGCAGCATCAGTTAGGACACGAGTCGTTTCCTGGAAGGATGCAGCGGATAAGAATGATTCGGTTTCAAGAGATGCTTTAGTAATACCAAGAAGAACCGGTCGACCCGTTGCAGGTAAACCGCCTTGTCTAAGAACTTTACGGTTAACACCTTTAAACTGGTGAATGTCGATAAGGGATCCTGGCAACACTTCAGTATCGCCCGCATCAATAACGCGAATCTTACGCATCATCTGACGAACCATTACTTCAACGTGCTTATCACCAATTTCAACACCCTGCATACGGTATACCTTTTGTACCTCAGCTAGAAGATACTCTTGCACTCCATCAATACCGCTAATTGTTAAGAGTTGTTTAGGGTCAATCGAACCTTCTGTAAGAGGTTGACCAGCCTTTACTTCATCTCCGACAACAATTTTCAGACGTGCGCCATATGGTACAGGGTAGTTTCTTGTTTCAGTTTCACCTTGAACGACAATCTCTTTCTTCTCTTTAACCTCAGCTAAATCAATCACTTTTCCGTCTAGCTCAGACACCACGGCCTGACCTTTCGGATTACGTGCTTCAAATAGCTCTTGGATACGTGGAAGACCTTGAGTGATATCGTCTCCGGCAACCCCACCTGTGTGGAATGTACGCATCGTCAACTGTGTACCTGGTTCACCAATTGATTGAGCAGCGATGATTCCGACTGCCTCACCAACTTCAACTCGAGTACCTGTTGCAAGGTTACGTCCATAACACTTCTTACATACGCCATGACTTGTGCTACATGTGAAGGCAGAGCGGATATAAACATTTTCAATACCTGCTTCAACGATTTCAGTAGCAATGTCTTCTGTAATTAGGTTATTTTTCTCAACAAGTACTTCATTTGTCTCAGGATGTCTAACTTTCTTAAAGGCAACACGGCCAACAAGTCGGTCATATAATCCCTCGATTAATTCATTGCCATTTTTAATGGCACTAACTTCAAGGCCACGATCCGTACCACAATCGTCTTCACGCACGATGACATCTTGTGCCACGTCAACAAGACGACGAGTAAGGTAACCTGAGTCAGCTGTTTTAAGTGCAGTATCGGCAAGACCTTTACGCGCACCGTGTGTTGAAATAAAGTACTCAAGTACCGTTAGACCTTCACGGAAGCTGGATTTGATTGGAAGTTCAATGATCTGTCCAGATGGGTTAGCCATCAATCCACGCATACCTGCGAGCTGAGTAAAGTTAGATGCGTTACCACGAGCACCAGAATCACTCATCATAAAGATTGGGTTATCTTTTTCAAGACGATTCATTAGTTTTTCCTGGATACGATCTTTTGCGCTACTCCAGATCGCAATAACACGATCATAACGCTCATCGTCGGTAATAAGACCACGACGGAATTGCTTAAGAACTTTTTCAACTTTTTCTTCTGCTTCTTGAACAATTTCTTGCTTCTCAGCAAGTACCACTACGTCAGCTACACCAACGGTAATACCGGCTTTAGTTGAAAACTTGAAGCCAAGATCTTTCATGCGGTCAAGCATGCGAGACGTTTCTGTCACTTTAAAACGCTTGAACACCTCGGCGATGATCTTACCAAGAATACCCTTCTTAAATGGTGCGATCAGTTCGCGCTGAGCAATTTCTTCTTTTACGTTCACTCCGTGAGGAAGGAAGTAATGCTCTGGTGTCGCAATTTCAAGGTTATTCGTCGTCGGTTCATTAATATATGGGAATGACTCCGGAAGAATTTCGTTGAAAATCAACTTACCTACCGTTGTCACAAGCAATTGCTTGTTCTGCTCTTCAGTAAAAGCAGATTTATTTAATGATGCAGCAGGGATCGCTACGCGAGAATGAAGATGTGCAAATCCATTCTGGTAAGCAATCAACGCTTCGTTAGTATCTTTATAAACAGAGCCTTCACCAATTGCTCCTTCACGTTCCATCGTTAGGTAGTAGTTACCTAGAACCATATCCTGTGATGGTGTAACAACTGGTTTACCATCTTTCGGGTTAAGGATGTTTTGCGCAGCAAGCATTAAGATGCGTGCTTCAGCTTGTGCTTCAGCAGAAAGCGGCACGTGAACGGCCATTTGGTCACCATCAAAGTCAGCGTTATAAGCTGTACATACGAGTGGGTGAAGACGAATCGCGCGTCCTTCTACAAGAATTGGTTCAAACGCCTGAATACCAAGTCTGTGAAGCGTCGGTGCACGGTTTAAAAGAACTGGATGTTCTTTAATAACGTTTTCCAATACGTCCCAAACTTCAGGGTGAACTTTTTCTACTTTGCGTTTCGCACTCTTAATATTGTGTGCAAGACCTTTTGATACAAGCTCTTTCATTACGAAAGGTTTGAATAGTTCAAGTGCCATTTCTTTCGGAAGTCCACACTGATACATTTTCAAGTGAGGTCCAACGACGATAACGGAACGACCTGAATAGTCAACACGCTTACCTAGTAGGTTCTGACGGAAACGACCTTGCTTCCCTTTCAACATGTGTGAAAGAGATTTCAACGGACGGTTACCAGGACCCGTTACAGGACGACCGCGACGGCCGTTATCAATAAGGGCATCGACCGCTTCTTGAAGCATACGCTTCTCATTCTGAACGATAATGCTAGGTGCTCCAAGATCCAACAAACGCTTCAAACGATTATTACGGTTAATAACGCGACGATACAGATCATTTAGGTCTGAAGTTGCAAAGCGTCCACCGTCTAGTTGTACCATCGGACGAAGCTCTGGTGGAATAACCGGAAGAACATCTAAGATCATCCATGAAGGGTTATTTCCTGAGCCACGGAAAGCCTCAAGTACTTCTAGGCGCTTGATTGCACGCGTTCTACGTTGACCTTGTGCTGTTTTAAGCTCTTCTTTAAGAATATCTACCTCTTTGTCAAGATCGATATCAAATAGAAGTCTGCGGATTGCTTCCGCACCCATTTCTGCAGAGAATGTTTTGCCATACTTTTCACGGTATGCGCGGTATTCTTTCTCAGAAAGAAGTTGTTTCTTCTCAAGCGGTGTATCACCAGCTTCAGTTACAACGTAAGAAGCAAAGTAAATGACTTCTTCAAGTGCACGTGGCGACATGTCGAGAACAAGTCCCATACGACTTGGAATGCCTTTAAAGTACCAGATGTGAGAGACAGGAGCAGCTAGCTCAATGTGCCCCATTCTCTCACGACGGACTTTCGCACGTGTTACTTCAACTCCGCAACGGTCACAAACGACGCCTTTATAACGGATACGCTTGTACTTCCCACAATGACATTCCCAGTCTTTTGTGGGTCCGAAGATACGCTCACAGAAAAGTCCATCTTTCTCTGGCTTCAAGGTACGGTAGTTAATGGTTTCTGGCTTCTTAACTTCTCCTCTTGACCAAGAGCGGATTTTATCCGGTGACGCCAGACCGATTTTCATATACTCAAATTTATTGACATCTATCAAGGGGCCTACCTCCCTTTAGAATTCAGGTTTAACCCTTACTCACTCGCCTGATTTGACCCAACATTCAAGTTTAATTTCTCACTGGATTGGTCTTCTTCATCGTCTAACTCTTTCATCTCAATCTCTTGCTCATCACTTGCTAGCATTTTGACATCCATACCAAGTGATTGCAGTTCTTTGATTAGAACTTTAAACGATTCTGGAATACCAGGCTCAGGAACATTTTCGCCTTTTACGATTGCTTCGTAAGTTTTAACACGTCCAACAACATCATCCGACTTTACAGTCAAAATCTCTTGAAGGGTGTATGCAGCACCATATGCTTCGAGTGCCCATACTTCCATCTCACCGAAACGCTGTCCACCGAATTGTGCTTTACCACCAAGCGGTTGCTGTGTAACAAGTGAATATGGTCCAGTAGAACGTGCGTGAAGCTTGTCATCGACCATGTGAGCAAGTTTGATCATATACATGACACCGACAGAAATACGGTTGTCAAATGGTTCACCTGTACGACCATCGTAGAGAACAGTCTTACCATCACGTGGCATACCTGCTTCTTCTAACGTTTCCCATACATCTTCCTCACGTGCTCCATCAAATACTGGTGTTGCTACGTGAATACCGAGTGCACGTGCTGCCATACCGATATGCAACTCTAGTACCTGTCCAATGTTCATACGTGAAGGAACACCTAGTGGGTTCAACATGATATCGATTGGTGTGCCGTCTGGTAGGTAAGGCATATCTTCTTCTGGAAGAATCCTTGAAATAACACCTTTGTTACCATGGCGACCCGCCATTTTATCTCCTTCATGAATCTTACGCTTCTGTACAATATAAACACGAACAAGTTGATTTACTCCCGGTGGAAGCTCATCGCCATCTTCACGGTTAAAGATCTTCACGTCAAGTACAATTCCATCTCCACCATGCGGTACACGGAGAGATGTATCACGAACTTCACGAGCTTTTTCACCAAAGATAGCATGAAGGAGACGCTCTTCCGCTGTTAGCTCAGTTACACCTTTTGGCGTCACTTTACCGACAAGGATATCTCCGTCTTTAACTTCAGCACCCATGCGAATAATTCCGCGTTCATCAAGGTTACGCAGCGCGTCTTCCCCAACGTTCGGAATGTCACGAGTGATCTCTTCAGGTCCAAGCTTTGTATCGCGAGCTTCTGATTCATACTCTTCGATATGGATTGACGTATAAACGTCATCTTTTACGAGACGTTCGCTCATAATAATAGCATCCTCGTAGTTGTAACCTTCCCAAGTCATGAAACCGACTAGAACGTTACGTCCAAGGGCCATTTCACCTTTTTCCATTGAAGGGCCGTCGCCAAGGATTTCACCTTTAACTACGCGATCGCCTTCTGAAACAATTGGCTTTTGGTTATAGCACGTTCCCTGGTTGGAACGAATAAATTTAAGCAATTTGTAGCGGTCAAGATCACCTTTAACTTCCTGGCCATCAATGACAGAAATACGACGGACATGAATTTCTGCAGCAGATGCAAACTCGACTAAACCGTCATGTTTACAAATAACAGCAGCACCGGAATCTTTTCCGTTAACATGCTCCATACCTGTTCCGACAATTGGTGCTTCAGGAACCATCAATGGTACAGCTTGACGCTGCATGTTCGCACCCATAAGCGCACGGTTGGAGTCATCGTTCTCAAGGAACGGAATACAAGCCGTTGCGGCCGAAACTACCTGCTTCGGTGATACGTCCATGTAATCAATCTTTTCACGGGCGATGATAATGTTCTCGTCACGGAAACGAGCAACGATATCTTCGTCCTGGAATGAACCATCCTCGTGCAGCTTTGCGTTAGCCTGTGCCACAACGTAGTTATCCTGTTCATCGGCAGTTAGGTAGTCAATATACTCCGTCACTTTACCTGTTTCAGGGTCTACTCTGCGATAAGGCGTCTCAATAAAGCCAAATTTATTAACTCTTGCATAAGAAGACAACGAGTTAATAAGTCCAATGTTTGGTCCTTCCGGCGTTTCGATCGGACACATTCTACCATAGTGGGAATAGTGTACGTCACGAACTTCGAACCCTGCACGCTCACGCGTTAAACCACCTGGTCCAAGAGCAGATAAACGACGCTTGTGAGTTAGCTCAGCTAGCGGGTTAGTCTGGTCCATGAACTGGGATAGCTGTGAGCTACCAAAGAATTCTTTAATCGATGCAATAACAGGACGAATGTTAATTAGCGCCTGTGGCGTGATAACGTTCGTATCCTGAATTGACATACGTTCACGAACAACACGTTCCATACGGGATAAACCGATTCGGAATTGGTTCTGAAGAAGTTCACCAACAGAACGCAGACGACGGTTACCAAGATGGTCAATGTCATCTGTGTTTCCTACTTGATGTAGAAGGTTAAAGAAGTAGTTAATAGAAGAAATGATATCGCCAGGTGTGATGTTTTTCACGCCTGTTTCAACTCCACCATTCCCGATTACATTAATAACTCTTTCTCCTTCAGGATCATCAGGAGCATAAACTTTAATTGATTGCAGACCGATTGACTCATCTTCAATCACGCCACCATGAGGCTCAACATCTTTAAAACCGACGTTTGTCTCAAGGGCAGGAAGAATTCTGTCAAGTAAGCGACGATCAAGAATCGCACCTTCTTCTGCAATCACTTCGCCTGTTTCAGGATCAACAAGTGTCTCTGCAAGACGTTGATTGAATAGACGATTTTTAATGTGAAGCTTCTTGTTAATCTTGTAACGTCCTACGTTTGCAAGATCATAGCGCTTTGGATCAAAAAAGCGGGAATCAAGTAAGCTTTTGGCGTTGTCGACAGTCGGAGGCTCGCCAGGACGTAAGCGTTCGTAGATTTCTAGAAGCGCTTTTTCTGTGCCGTCCGTGTTGTCTTTTTCCAGGGTATTGCGAAGATACTCATCTTCACCTAGGAGATCTATGATTTCTTGATCAGACCCAAACCCTAACGCTCTGAGCAGCACCGTAATTGGTAGCTTTCTAGTACGATCAATTCGCACATAGACAATATCTTTGGCATCAGTTTCAAATTCCAGCCATGCTCCTCGGTTTGGAATGACAGTAGCTGTATATCCTTTTTTGCCGTTCTTATCGATCTTTTCACTATAGTAGACACTTGGAGAACGCACGAGCTGAGATACGATTACGCGTTCTGCCCCATTAATTATAAACGTACCTGTTTCAGTCATTAATGGGAAGTCACCCATGAACACTTCCTGTTCCTTTACTTCGCCTGTTTCTTTGTTGATCAAGCGTACTTTAACTCGTAAAGGTGCAGAATAGGTTACATCTCGCTCTTTGGTTTCTTCCACGGGATACTTAGGTTCACCGAGGCTGTAATCAATAAATTCCAGCACAAGATTACCTGTGAAATCTTCGATTGGAGAAATATCCTGGAACATTTCTCGTAAACCCTCATCAAGAAACCATTGATAAGAAGCCGTTTGAATCTCAATTAGATTTGGCAAATCCAACACTTCTTTGATTCGCGCGTAGCTTCTTCTTTGGCGGTGGCGTCCATACTGAACTAGTTGGCCTGTCAAATGATTCACCCCTCAAATCCAGCGTATTTATTTTCTTAGCCCAATTAGATTCTGTTAAATCGAATCTATCGTTGGACAAAAAAAGAAAAAGGGCATTGATAAAAAATTCCCCTTAACTATAAACGATTATATTAGTTTTTCCAGACGACGGCATTTTATACCTCTTTGCACACGAATGCGAAAAAGGCCTGGAAAATCCATCATTGGCATTATATTATATTAGCATAGGCCGTCCATGAAGTCAAAGGATAATTTCATAATTTACTTGACTGCTTTAAGAATATAGTATCCTTTCTTTTTCACGACAGTTTCAACTTGTTGGAACATTTCTTCTAGCTTAGTGATTGCTGAGGGAGCACCCTGTTTCTTTTGAATAACAACCCAAAGCGTACCATGTTCTTTTAATACTTCATAAGCATCTTCAAGTATGCCATGAACTATATCTTTCCCTGCTCGTATAGGTGGATTTGTAAGGACGGAAGCGAACACACTCCCCTTCACCGCACTTAACTGATCACTCTCCATAACTATTACATTATGAACCCGATTTTTAATTGCGTTGTTCGTCGCAAGCTCAGTGGCCCGCTCATTTACGTCCAGCATATAAAAACGGCGATTCGGAAATTCAAAAGCAAGTGAAATGCCAATTGGCCCATAGCCACATCCAGCATCTACAATATCCCCTTCAACTTCAGGTTCTTCAAATGATTCGATTAGAAGCTTACTCCCAAAATCGATCTCTTTTTTTGAAAAAACACCGGAATCGGTCGTGAACTGGAACTGTTTCCCTCGCAAATCCGCTGCGATTTTGTTCGGGTTGCTTTTCACGCCAGGGTTTTTCGTATAATAATGTTCACTCATCATTCTCCCTCTTTCTATCGCCATTTCTATCAGCTTACCCATCCTTACTAGCATCTTAATCAATAGCGCCAAATAACAAAAAGCTCGCTTTTAAAAGCGAGCTTTTGTTTCAGACAAATGACTACTTAACTTCTACTACTGCGCCAACTTCTTCAAGCTTGCCTTTAAGCTCTTCAGCTTCTTCTTTAGCAACGCCTTCTTTAATAGAGCTTGGTGCGCCGTCAACTAGTTCTTTAGCTTCTTTCAAGCCAAGACCAGTGATTTCGCGAACTACTTTGATAACCTTGATCTTGCTGCTTCCAGCACTTTCAAGAACTACATCAAATTCTGTTTGCTCTTCAGCAGCACCTTCTGCTGCGCCACCTGCTGCTGCTACTGGAGCTGCTGCAGTTACACCAAATTCTTCTTCGATTGCTTTAACTAGGTCGTTAAGCTCAAGAACTGTCATTTCTTTGATTGCTTCAATGATTTGCTCGTTACCCATGAGTAAATCCTCCTTAATTTTTGTTTTATTTATACCAATTGATAGACGGTAATGTTACGCGCCTTGTTCTTCCTTTTGATCAGCCACAGCTTTTGTAGCAAGTGCCATATTGCGCATCGGTGCTTGTAGCACAGATAGCAACATAGAAAGTAGCCCTTCGCGGTTTGGTAGGTCCGCAAGTTCTTTGATCTTTTCTACTGATACAACGCCACCTTCGATTACACCAGTCTTGATTTCAAGAGCTTCGTGATTCTTAGCGAAGTTGTTCAAAATTTTAGCAGGAGCAACAACATCTTCATTGCTGAACGCGATTGCCGTAGGACCGACAAGGTGTTCATTCAAATCAGTAAGTTCAAGCTCTTCTGCAGCGCGACGAGTCATTGTGTTCTTGTAAACACGGAACTCAACGTTTGCATCACGCAATTGCTTACGAAGCTCAGTTACTTCAGAAACATCAAGTCCGCGATAATCAACAAAAATTGTTGATTGGCTATCACGAAGTTTGTCTGCGATTTCCGTAACTAGTTGCTTCTTCTGTTCAACTATACTGCTCATAGTTCCACCTCCTAAAGAAATGTATCTATACCGCCCTGGAATATGAGGTCATATAAAAAGCCTTCACATCCGAAGACATGAAGGCTTTACGATTACATACGTATCGAATCACTTCACACCTCGGCAGGATATTAAGTGCGATCGCACCCCTGCTGTCTACGGTACAGAAAGTATTAATTTATCAAACAACATTTACAAGTATATTTAATAGCTACGCAAATGTCAATAGCTAATTTTATTAGCGGTAAGTTGATGCGTTAACTTTAACACCAGGTCCCATAGTAGATGTAACCGAAATGTTTTTAAGGTACGTACCTTTTGCTGCTGCAGGCTTAACTTTCACAAGTGTTTCTACAAGTGTGTTTAAGTTTTCTACAAGCTTGTCAGCTTCAAATGATACTTTACCGATCGGTGCATGGACGTTACCAGCACGGTCAACACGGTACTCTACTTTACCAGCTTTGATTTCGTTAACTGCCTTTTCAACATCGAACGTTACCGTTCCAGTTTTCGGGTTTGGCATTAAGCCTTTTGGTCCAAGAACACGACCAAGCTTACCAACTTCGCCCATCATATCTGGAGTTGCAACGATTACGTCAAACTCAAACCAACCTTCGTTGATTTTAGCGATGTAATCAGCTTCTCCAACATAGTCAGCGCCAGCTGCTTCAGCCGCTTTCGCTTTTTCGCCTTTTGCGAAAACAAGAACGCGTTGAGTTTTACCAGTTCCGTTTGGAAGTACAACCGCGCCACGAACCTGCTGGTCGTTTTTCTTAGGGTCTACTCCAAGACGAACTGCTGCTTCAACTGTTCCATCAAAGTTTCCTACAGAAGTCTTTTTAACAAGTTCAACTGCTTCTTGAGGCTCATAGAAAGTTGTACGTTCAACTAGCTTGGCAGCCTCCTGGTATTTCTTACCTCTTTTTGCCATTTTGTGTTCCTCCTTGAATGTGGTTTAGCGGATTAACCTCCCACTATTTATGATGTCAAAATGTGACATCATAATAAAAGTTGCGAACCTGTATAACACAGGCAGGAATCCCTTTTAATCGCAACGGCTTGTGTAACATTAATCTTCGATCGTAATTCCCATGCTACGTGCAGTACCTTCAACCATACGCATTGCAGAATCTACATTCGCTGCGTTAAGGTCTGGCATTTTTGTTTCAGCGATTTCACGCACTTTATCACGCTTCACAGTCGCAACTTTGTTGCGGTTTGGTTCACCAGAACCTGACTCGATCCCTGCTGCTTTCTTAAGAAGAACTGCAGCTGGTGGAGTTTTAGTGATAAATGTAAATGAACGGTCTTCAAAAACCGTAATTTCTACTGGAATGATCATACCAGCCTGGTCAGAAGTACGAGCATTAAACTCTTTACAGAATCCCATAATGTTAACTCCAGCTTGACCTAGTGCAGGTCCTACTGGTGGTGCAGGATTCGCCTTCCCAGCCGGGATTTGCAATTTAACAACCTTGATTACCTTTTTAGCCACGCGACACACCTCCTTAAGTCCGTGATGTGGTATTTGGGTGTTTACACCCTCCCACCTTATATATCAATTGAATGTCTCGATTAGTATGAGACTCATGAAACATTAAAATTCTATCATTAATCGAAAAGTTAAGCAAGGACTTTTCGATTAGAACTTTTCAACTTGCCCGAAATTAAGTTCTACAGGGGTTTCTCTGCCGAACATATTTACGTGAACTTTCACTTTGCCTTTATCCATGTCGATCCCTTCAACAGAACCTACGAAATCAGCAAACGGACCTTCTTTAACTTTGACTTTCTCTTTAAGTTCAAAGTCTACATCAGCTTTCGGCTGCTCCATTCCCATTTGCTTAAGAAGGGATTCTACTTCTTCCGGTAGCAAAGCAGTCGGTTTAGATCCAGCGCCACTTGATCCTACGAATCCAGTAACACCAGGCGTGTTTCGGACAACATACCATGAATCATCCGTCATGACCATTTCTGTAATAACATAGCCAGGAAAGACCTTTTTCATAACAGTCTTTTTCTTACCATTTTTCTCTTCTGTCTCTTCTTCTACAGGGACGAGAACACGAAAGATCTTATCCGTCATGCCCATTGTCTCAACCCTTTTTTCGAGGTTGGTCTTTACTTTGTTTTCATACCCAGAATACGTATGAACAACATACCATCTTTTTTCCATATATGCAGGACTGTGTCCTTCCCTCCCCAACTCATTTACTCTCTCATTCTAACCTTGAGAATGAATTTTTATAACGATCTATCCTAAAATGAGGCGGATTATTGAGGAAATACCCTGGTCAATCAACGCAAAGAATACAGCTATAAAAATAACTGTTGTAACAGTTACAATTGTATAGCGAGTTAATTCCTTACGCGTTGGCCAGCTTACCCGCTTCATTTCACTTGCGACATTACGAAAGAACTTACCAGAACGTTGAACAATACTTGCCATTACTTGTTACCCCCAATTAATCTGGCGGAAAACTCCCCCGAGAATCTATTTTGTCGTTTGCCTCAAAAAGCAAACACCCTGCGAGGCATTACTTTGTTTCACGATGCACAGTATGAGCATCGCAGTATTTGCAATACTTCTTAACTTCGATGCGGGCCGGGCTTGTCTGTGAGTTTTTCATAGTTGTATAGTTTCGGCTATTGCATTGAACACATGCTAGTACTGCCTTTTTACGCATAATGACACCTTCCTAAGCCGCGCAGTAGTGAAGTTTGTATTTATATTAGCTTTCTTATATCAAAAAAAAGAGCAAAATAAAAAAACGTTCAGCTACCCTGTGACGTTCTTACAAACCTAACAAAAAATTGACATTCTTACTTTTATCACTTTATCATAGCCCGTTTCGGCATGTCAATAAAGGCCAAGAGAGGCTAACATAGAAAGAGAGTAGGGACGTCGCCCTACTCTCTCCCAATATTTCTAATAGGTTTGTCCATATTAAAGGCTGACTTCCCGCAGTTCTAGATAACGCTCTAACTTACGTTTCACCCGCTGTAGAGCGTTATCAATTGACTTAACGTGTCGATTTAAATCAACCGATATTTCTTGATAAGAACGTCCATCGAGATAAAGCATAAGCACTTTTCTCTCTAAATCGCTTAAAATTTCAGACATTTTAAGTTCGATGTCATCAAATTCTTCCTGATTAATAATCAATTCTTCAGGATCTGTCACTTTGGTTCCGCATATGACGTCTAGCAATGTCCGATCTGACTCTTCATCATAGATTGGCTTATCAAGTGATACGTAAGAATTCAGCGGAATATGCTTTTGTCTTGTAGCGGTTTTAATAGCTGTAATCATCTGCCGGGTGATGCACAATTCGGCAAACGCTTTAAAAGATGAGAACTTGTCCCCTCTAAAATCACGAATGGCTTTGTACAGACCGATCATTCCTTCTTGAATGATGTCTTCGCGATCTGCTCCAATGAGAAAATATGACCTCGCTTTAGCGCGTACGAAATTTTTGTACTTCGTAATCAAATGTTCCAACGCTCTACTGTGACCTTCATGAACCATGATGACGAGCAGTTCATCATCAAGTTGATCGAATGCTACGTGTTCCAGGTGTCTTGGGTCTACTGACTGTTGTTCTTGATTTACCGTGCTTTCTTTGAGGTCTACTGTACTCAATATGCGTTCCCCCCGACCAGTACGCTATATAGAAATATTATACAGTACGTGTCGAAAAATCGTCAACCGCTTATTTACCACCTCTTCGCCATTTTTCAAATATTTCGCTAATTTCTTCTGATAAATGCAGGCCTGGTGAACGGTTTCTCCGATTTTCAGTGTGGACACTTTTTTCGATCCCTTTTTCAATTCCCTGCATTTCATTGTAAAGCTCACGGGCTGATTTCCTTAAGGCTCCCTGTCCAAAAATGGCCCATTGCTCGGTATAATCTGACGTTGCAACATGAATTTGCGTGCGTATTCCTTTGAGTTCTCTTGCCATCTTCTCAATCCGCTCATCTGCTGTCTCATTTTCCCTTGTATAGATGACTTCGACTCGATACTGACTATGACGTTTTTCAATACCGTGGGAGAGGTGAGCGTCAAAAACGACGATCACCCGATATCCGGTATAAGCTTGATACTCGGCCATTTTCTCGATCAATAGCTCACGAGCCTTACTAAAGTCACTTTCTTTCAACGATCTTAATTCCGGCCACGCCCCGATTATGTTGTATCCATCAACTAACAGCACGTCCATGTTTTACTCCCCCAGAGGATGACGTTGTCGATAAACCTCATACATCATTAATCCTGCGGCAACCGAAGCATTGAGCGAGGTTACTTTTCCAGCCATTGGAAGGCTAACTAGGAAGTCGCATTTGTCTTTAATCAGACGACCCATTCCCTTTCCTTCACTTCCAATAACAAGTCCAATTCCCATGTCATAATCTGCCTGACGATAATCTTGTCCACCTTGCGCGTCTGTCCCCACAAACCAGATCCCCCGCTCCTTCAAATCATCCATCGTTCTAGCAAGGTTCGTTACGCGTGCAACAGGAATATACTCTATAGCTCCCGTTGAGGATTTAGCCACTGTAGATGTTAAGCCAACCGCTCTCCTTTTCGGAATAATAACGCCATGCGCTCCTGCTGAATCAGCTGTTCTTAAAATAGAACCGAGGTTATGAGGATCTTCAATCTCATCTAACAATAGGAAAAAAGGTGCTTCTCCTGACTCTTCAGCTTTTTTGAATAAATCGTCCAGGTCAGCGTATTCATAAGCAGCGATAGAAGCGACTACGCCCTGATGGTTACTTTCCCCAGATAATTGTTCAAGCTTTCGCTTAGGTACAAACTGAACGAGCACATTTTGCTCTTTGGCTTTTTGTATCAAATTTTGAAGGGGGCCTTTTTGGGACCCTTCATTAATCCAAATCTTGTTGATTTCATGTCCTGATCGCAGCGCTTCAAGAACCGAGTTCCGTCCTACAATAAATTCTTTCTCCATCTCACTTCACTTCTTTCTTTGGTTGTTCTACAAATTCAAAAAGCTTCTCCAAAAGTTCATCGACTCTTCGTTCATTTCCCTGTAGGTAGTGGTAACCAAACAACGCTTCAAGAGCAGTCGAATATTTGTACGTACTTACACTCGTATTCTTAGGTACCGTTCCTGATTTTGCATTCCGTCCTCTGCGGACAACACCAGCTTCCTCTTCCGATAGCCACTCTTGCTTCAGTACGTAGTGAAGAAAAGCAGCCTGCGCTTTAGCAGAAACGTACGTTGTTGCTGTGCGGTGCAGCTGATTCGGGCGAATGTGCCCAAGAGATAACAACCGCTTCCGCACATTAATCTCAATGACAGAGTCACCCATATACGCAAGTGCAAGAGAATTTAGTTGCTTTACATCAATTTCCTTCATAAGCTACATCCTTTTCCAGCGAACGCCCTGAGGAGTATCCTCAAGAAGTATTCCCTGCTCTTTCAATTCATCGCGAATTTCGTCTGCTCTACTGAAATTACGCTGTTTTCTAGCTTCATTTCGTTCTTCAATCAGCTGGTCAACATCTTCATCTAGAAGTGCCTTTTCCTGTTTAAAGGTAATACCAAGAACTGAACCAAAATCAGCAAAACGTTCCATAAACTGTTCAAGTACTTCTTTGGAAGAATTCGTTCCTTGCAGGTATAGATTTGCTTCTTTTGAGAGTTCAAATAAAATGGAAATCGCATTAGCTGTATTAAAATCATCGTCCATCTCAGTTACAAAGCGCTTCCGATAGTCCTCAATTTTCTCTTTCCAGTCCTGAATATCTTCAGCAAGATCTGCGCTATTTAACAGGCGGTGCTCTAAGTTCTCCACTGTATCCTTAATGCGATCCAACCCTGTTTTTGCACTTTCTAAAAGTTCATGATCGAAGTTAATGGGATTGCGATAATGAACAGACAACATAAAGAATCGAATGGCTTCAGGATCATGTTGTTTTATCAAATCATGAACGAGCACAAAATTACCGAGTGATTTGGACATTTTCTCGTTATTAATATTGATATACCCATTATGCAGCCAGTAATTCGCAAAAGGATGACCCGTTAAGGCTTCTGTTTGCGCTACCTCATTCTCATGGTGTGGGAATGCAAGGTCTTTTCCGCCGGCATGAATATCAATCGTATCTCCTAAATATTTCTTCGCCATTGCAGAGCATTCAATATGCCAGCCTGGTCGTCCCTCTCCCCACGGACTTGCCCAGGAGATCTCGCCTTCTTTAGCTGCTTTCCACAAAGTAAAATCAAGCGGATCTTCTTTCTTTTCACCAACTACAATACGAGACCCCAGCTTAAGTTCATCAATGGATTGATGGGATAACTTTCCATACCCTTCGAATTGACGTGTTCTAAAATACACATCACCTTCAGATTCGTAGGCGTAATTCTTTTCAATAAGAGCCGTGATAAAATCGATAATTTCTTGCATGTTTTCCGTTACCCTTGGATGTTCATCCGCTTTTTTAACACCTAGTGCTCCCGTATCCTCATGATAAGCTGCGATAAAACGCTCAGCGACACTTGGCACGTCGTCACCTAATTCTTTAGCTGCGCGGATTAACTTATCATCGACATCCGTAAAGTTGGAAACATACTGGACATCATATTCTCGATACTCAAGATAACGACGAACAACATCAAAGACGATAGCAGGTCGGGCGTTACCAATGTGTATATAGTTATAAACAGTAGGACCGCACACATACATCCTTACTTTTCCTTCTTCAATGGGTTGAAATGTTTCTTTCTTCTGCGTCAATGTGTTATATAGCTTAATCGCCATCGTTTTCACTCCTCTTTCGTAACGTTCGAACTTCTTCTTGTAAGTCACGCATTTCTTGTTCCATTTGTTTAAATTTATCAGCTACAGGATCAGGCATTTTGTGATGATCTAAATGATGAGGTACCTTAACACCATTTTGGATAACGACTCTTCCAGGAATACCAACAACCGTAGAATTGACTGGAACATCCTGAAGTACAACCGATCCAGCTCCTACTTTTGAATTTTCTCCAATCGTTATGGATCCAAGTACTTTTGCTCCAGTGGCAACGAGCGTATTGTCTTCAAGGGTAGGATGACGTTTACCTTTTTCTTTTCCAGTACCGCCGAGGGTAACTCCTTGAAACAGCGTTACATTATTTCCAATTTCACACGTTTCTCCTATTACAACGCCCATCCCGTGGTCGATAAAACAACGTTCCCCAATTGTTGCTCCTGGATGAATTTCAATACCCGTGAAAAAGCGGCTTATTTGCGAAACAGCTCTTGCAAGGAAGAAGAATTTCTTTTTCCAAAACCAGTGTGCAACGCGATGAGACCAGATCGCATGAAGCCCAGCATAAGTTAAAATAACTTCAAAATAACTTCTCGCTGCAGGATCTTGATCAAATACGACATCAATATCCTGCTTCAACGTCTTCCACATGTGTTCACCCCTCTCCTCATACTCCCATAAGGTTAAATTGAAATTTCCACCGTCAAGGTGCGTAAGTCAGTGGACTAAAAAAAGACGTCTCTGTGTGATGTTGTCATCACACAGAGACGCCATTCGCGTGGTTCCACTCTGCTTCGAACATTTCCAAGAAATGCTCCTATCACCGATAACGGGGGCACCGCTCCTAACTAATCACCATGCTGGCTTTCGAAAGAAGACTCAGAGGGGCATTTCAATGAGTGAATTCTTAAGCTGCTTTCAGCCGCAGACAGCTCTCTCTATAAAGAATTACACTGATTTACTTTTCCTCTTCAACGTTAGTAAACATCTATATCGTTTATGCTTTACTCATCGCAAGAACTTGATTCAAACGGGCATTAACTGCATCTCTTCCAAGCAAGGCAATCGCCTGTGGAAGTTCAGGACCGTGCGTTTCACCTGTCGTAGCAACACGGATCGGCATAAATAGTTTTTTGCCTTTATGACCAGTTGCCTTTTGAGTAGCCTTGATCGCTGATTTAATAGCCGCCGGCTCGAATTCTTCAACTTCCTTCAGTTGATCTAAAAAGCCTTGCATCACTTCAGGAATTTGTTCTTCATTCAACACTGTCATTGCTTCTTCATTATACTGAATTTCTTGCTTAAAGAACAACTCAGTAAGCTCAACAATTTCTCTGCCGTAATGAAGCTGCTCTTGATAAAGAGCAATCAATTCTTTAGCCCATTCTTTTTGCTCATCTGTCATTTCAAGCGGGAATCTTCCTGCTTCCACAAGGTGTGGAAGCGCAAGTTCCACTACTCGCTCAAGACTCGACTGTTTAATATATTGATTATTCATCCAGTAAAGTTTTTGTGAATCAAAAACCGCTGGAGAAGTAGATAAGCGTTCTGGATCAAAGATCTCAACCAGCTGTTCTTTTGTAAATAGTTCCTCTTCTCCTTTAGGAGACCAACCAAGAAGAGTGACAAAGTTAAATAACGCTTCTGGAAGAAAACCTAAGTCATGATACTGTTCAATGTATTGCACGATTGACTTATCTCGCTTACTAAGTTTTTTCTTTTGATCATTAACGATCAAGGTCATATGGCCAAATTTAGGTGGTTCAAAGCCAAATGCTTCGTAAATCATCAGCTGTTTCGGTGTGTTTGAAATGTGATCATCTCCACGTAAAACGTGAGAAATTTTCATATGATAATCATCTAGCGCCACCGCATAGTTGTAAGTAGGAATACCATTTTTCTTAACAATAACAAAGTCGCCAATTCCATTAGATTCAAAAGATACGCGATCTTTTACAATATCATCAAATGCATATTCTTTGTCGCGCGGAACAGCAAAACGGATGCTCGGCTCTCTACCTTCTGCTTCTAGTTTCTCACGCTGATCTTGAGTTAGGTGTCGGCATTTCCCGGAGTATCGAGGCATTTCTCCACGTGCGCGCTGTGCTTCACGCTCCGCTTCCAGCTCATCTTCTGTACAATAACATTTATATGCGAGATCTTTTTCCAATAGCTCTTTCGTGTGCTCAGTATAAATGTCAAGACGCTCCATTTGAGTATATGGACCGTACTCGCCCTCTTTATCAATACTTTCATCCCAATCCATGCCAAGCCACTTTAAGTAATCAAGCTGATTCTCAACGCCATCTTCTACATTACGAGATTGATCCGTATCTTCAATGCGAATAATAAACTTACCGCCTTGATTTCTAGCAAATAAATAATTAAATAACGCCGTTCTGGCATTCCCAATATGTAAATAACCCGTTGGGCTCGGGGCATAACGTACACGTACTTCATTTCCCATACTATCCACCACCATTAGTTATTATCTTCAACTGTCTTATTATTTTACCATTAGAGTCAAATTATCGGTCAAGCTTTTTGAAGCAACACGACTACTTCAGCCGCAATTCCTTCTCCTCTACCCGTAAAGCCTAGGTTCTCAGAAGTTGTTGCCTTCACATTCACCTGACTTATGTCTGCCTCAAGTAATTCAGCAATCACTTCACGCATCGCTGAAATGTGAGGCGCCATTTTCGGAAGCTGGGCGATAATCGTACCATCGACGTTTCCTAGTACAAATCCCTTTTCTTTTACAATGCCATACACATGACGAAGGAGTTCCTTGGAATCAGCATCTTTAAATGCCTCATCTGTATCCGGAAAATGCTTCCCTATATCGCCTTCTCCAATTGCACCCAGACAAGCATCTGCAACGGAATGAAGAAGAACGTCGGCATCGGAATGTCCTAGTAAACCCTTTTCAAACGGAATTGTCACCCCTCCAATAATACATGGACGTCCTTCTACTAATTTATGTACATCAAAACCATGCCCTACTCGCATCAAATGCCACTCTCCTTCTTCTCTCGCAATATCGCTCTAGCAAAGATTAAGTCTTCAGGTGTTGTTAATTTAACGTTCCAATAGTCACCCTCAATAACATGCACCGCTTGTCCATTCATTTCTACTAAACTTGCATCATCGGTTCCAATCACGTCATTCGCTTCCGCCCATTGATGGACATCCTTAATCACAGATAGACGAAAAGCCTGTGGCGTTTGAACAGCCCACAAGCTTGAGCGATCAATTGTTCTCTTTACTTGTAATTGCTCTACCTGCTTCACTGTATCTTTAACCGGAACAGCGACAATAGCTCCGTCATAATTCGCTGCTGCCAGCGCCACTTTGTTTGCAACTTCATGTGAAAAAAACGGTCGCGCTCCGTCGTGAATTAACACGATCTTTTCTCCCTGCAAGGCTTTTAGACCTTCATAAACACTTTGTTGCCTTTCACGCCCACCTGTTACTACATGATTTACTTTCGTTAACCCATACTCTTCGATAAGTGCCCGGAAGTCGTCGTGCTCCCGCTCATTAATAGCAAGCACAATTTCTTCACACTGTGGATCACTTTGAAAAACCGACATCGTATGAACGATAATCGGTTTTCCTTCAAGCATAATAAATTGTTTGTTTTTTCCCGCGTTCATCCGTTTACCTTGACCGGCTGCAGGAATGACTACTGAATACTTCAAAGCTAGAACCCCCGTTGTCTATCGCTTAAAGTGCTTTCTCAAGTAGCTTGGGCTTCGCAAATATCATTCGCCCTGCTGATGTTTGCAACACGCTCGTTACAAGAACATCAATCGTTTTGCCTATATAGTTTCTACCTTCTTCTACGACAATCATTGTACCATCATCTAGATACGCAACGCCCTGATTGTATTCTTTCCCGTCTTTTATCACTTGCACATTAAGCTCTTCCCCAGGAAGCACTACCGGCTTAACCGCATTGGCTAAATCATTGATATTCAAAACTTGAACTTTTTGCAGTTCGCATACTTTGTTTAAGTTAAAATCGTTTGTAACAACCATGCCATTGACAAGCTTGGCGAGCTTCACAAGTTTACTATCTACTTCTTGAATTTCTTCAAAATCACCTTCATAGATTTCAACGTTTATTTCAAGCTCTTTTTGTATTTTGTTCAAGATATCAAGGCCACGACGCCCGCGATTACGTTTTAAAACGTCTGACGAGTCAGCAATATGTTGGAGTTCCTCAAGGACAAATTGGGGAATGACTAACGTGCCTTCAAGAAACCCAGTCTGACATATGTCCGCGATTCTTCCATCAATAATGACACTTGTATCAAGGATCTTTAATTTAGATGATCCAGAATCAATCTCATCCTCATCCGAATCTTTTTTCTTTTCCTTGCCTTTGGTGTTGGAGAAAAGGTTAATAAGCTCATCGCGCTTTTTAAACCCAACCTGGAATCCAAAATACCCTAAAAGGATCGTAATGAAAATCGGCAGAATGTTACTAACAACCGGAAAGTTAATCTCAGCCAGAGGTACAGTTAGTAAAAATGCAATTATAAGTCCAATAATCAGTCCAATTGCCCCAAATAGTACGTCTCCAACAGGTGCTTTAACTACCTTTTCTTCAATAATTCGAATAAAATCCACAATATAATCTGTTATCCAAAATGTTGCTAGAAAGAACAGTACCGCTCCAATGACAGCACCTGCATAAGAGTTGCTAAAAACTGATGGAAGATCCCCTATATTGAGTAATTGTATTAAATCTGGTAAGTATACTAATCCCAGTGCTCCGCCTAAAATGATAAAAAACAACTGTACAATCCACTTTATCATTGACGTTCTCACCTCCTTTTAACATTATAAACAATTTCTCAAAATTGAAACGTCATTCCTTGAAGTTTGTGAATTTTATAGTATGATTATAGGTTGGCTTGCATGACTATAAATTAATTATAGAGTAGCACACCCCCTATGGAATGTCTATTTCACAGCCCTATATATGGCGATCCACAAAGAGTTGTTCTTGAATTCGCTTTAGTCCATCTTTTATTTTCTTAGCTCGAATAGCTCCGATTCCATCGACATGATCCAATTCCTCGATCGAAGCTTTCGAAATCGCATTTAAGTTATCAAAACTATCGACCAAATTTTCAATAATGTTAGATGGTAACCTTGGAATTTTATGCAGAATCCGGTAACCTCGTGGAGTAACATTCTCATTCTGATCCTGGTAACCAAGAATCTTCATTATCGCGTTTTCTTCTAGCAAATCATCACTTGAGAGCCTCTTCAAACGTTTCATTACATCAGCAGGAGATTCATCAACGTCCTTCACATAATCTCCAATCAGCCACTTTGCCTCTGACTCAAGATTAGATACAAGCTCTTCCATCTGCATGCTAATTAATCGTCCTTCTGTCCCTAGCTCGTTAATGTAATTAAGAATCTCTTTCTTAATACGTAACACCATTTCAATCCGGTGAATCACCTGTGCTACTTCTTGAAGCGTGACAAGTTCTTCAAACTCAAGCGCACCGAGGTCTGTAATCCCCTGATCTAGAACTGATTTGTATTTCTCTAACGTTTGCATCGCTTGATTGGCTTTTGTCAGAATAACGCCAATTTCTTTTAATGAATAGCGAATATTTCCCTGATAAAGCGTAATGACATTACGACGCTGTGAGATCGAAATCACTAGATTACCTGTTTGCTTGGCAACCCGCTCTGCAGTTCGATGACGAATTCCGGTCTCCGTTGATGGAATAGAGGTTTCTGGAATTAATTGTGTATTTGCATATAATATTTTGGAGGCTTCTTTGTTTAATATAATGGCCCCGTCCATTTTTGCTAATTCATACAAATAAGCAGGGGTGAAGCGACACTCAATTGAGAAGCCTCCATCGACAATTTCTTGCAACTTACCGTCATACCCTACAACAATAAGACCACCGGTATTCGCGCGTAGAATATTATCGATCCCATGCCTTAATTGAGTCCCTGGCGCAACGATTTTTAATATGCCGTTTATAATTTCCTGCTGCTTATCGATCTCCATCTTCTACCCTCCTAGCGCTTCTTTTAATGCTTCGTCTACTGTTTGAACACCGATTACCTGAATGCCTTCGGGGAAAGTCCATCCACCTATGTTCTTCTTTGGAATAATAGCCCGTTCAAAACCAAGTTTAGCGGCTTCAATCACTCGTTGTTCAATACGAGATACTCGTCTAATTTCTCCGGTCAATCCAATTTCACCCACTACTATGTCAGAAGGACGTGTTGGTTTGTCTCTAAAACTTGAAGCAATGGAAACAGCAATAGCAAGGTCAATTGCAGGCTCATCAAGTCTTACACCACCAGCCACATTTAAATAAGCATCCTGGTTTTGCAAAAGCAGACCTACTCTTTTCTCAAGAACCGCCATTAATAACGATACTCGGTTATGATCAATACCTGTTGCCGTTCTACGTGGATTTCCAAAGCTAGTAGGTGATATAAGGGCTTGTATTTCGACAAGCACCGTCCGTGTTCCCTCCATAGATGCCACAACCGTGGACCCTGCAGAACCAGAAGATCGTTCTTCTAGAAAAATCTCAGAAGGATTAAGTACTTCTTCAAGACCCTCTTCCTTCATCTCAAAAACACCTATCTCATTTGTCGATCCAAAACGGTTTTTTACGCCGCGAAGAATTCGAAATGTGTGGTGACGCTCTCCCTCAAAGTAAAGCACCGCATCTACCATATGTTCTAAAAGTCTCGGACCCGCAATTGATCCTTCTTTCGTCACATGTCCGACAATAAAAACTGCAATTCCCTTTGTTTTAGCTATACGCATAAGTTGGGAAGTACATTCACGAACTTGAGAAACACTCCCCGGAGCAGATGTAACTTCTGATCTGAAAATCGTTTGGATTGAGTCGATAATGACAAGTTGCGGGTTTATTTCTTCAATCGCTTTACTAATATACTCAAGATCCGTCTCCGCTAATACAAATAATTTTTCCGCATCAACACCTAAGCGATCTGCACGAAGCTTCGTTTGCTTGACCGACTCCTCACCAGAGATGTACAGAACGGGGTGATCTTGATCAGCTAACTTCGACGACGTTTGTAATAAGAGCGTTGATTTACCAATCCCCGGATCACCCCCAACAAGAACGAGTGAACCTGGAACGACACCACCGCCTAAGACACGATCAAGTTCCTTGATGTGGGTTAGTATTCTAGGCTCCATTTCTTTTTGGATACTTCTAATAGATGTCGGTTTACTCGCTGTTTCATTGCTTGAAGTAACAAAACGTCTACGATCGTTATCCCCTGGAACCATTTCTTCTACCATCGTGTTCCATTGATGACATCCTGGACATTTCCCCATCCATTTTGGAGATTCATAGCCGCAATCCTGACACATAAATTTCGTCTTTTTCTTCGCCATCTAATATCCTCACTTTCAATTAACCGAACAAATTCACTACATTTATTTTATCACATCTTATAAGTTCCTATGAACTCATAACGATTAGCCGTTTACAAAAGTTCCACAGATTCAGTGAATCACTCTTAAACTGAAGAGTATGAACTCCTCAAAAAGGATCAATAAAATTCTAATCACAATACCTTTCCCTTAAGTGAAGCAAACCACTCCTCAAATAGAAAAAAACCGGAAGATAAAACTTCCGGTTAAATTTCTTATGATGAAGTTGCTTCAGATAGCGTTTCGACAACAAAATCGTTCTCTTTGTAATCAATCTTCACTCGCTGACCTTTTTCAATATTTCCTTTTAACAATTCTTCAGAAAGACGATCTTCAATATGGCGCTGCAGAGCTCTTCTAAGCGGTCGAGCCCCATATTCTGGATCATAGCCTTCTTCAGAAATTTTATCAAGAGCAGGGTCAGTTAATTCAAAATCAATCCCATGATCAGATAGCCGAGCCTTAAGTTGGTTGGCCATCAGGACTATGATTTCTTTCAGGTGTTTCTTTTCAAGAGAATGGAATACGATCGTCTCATCAATACGGTTCAAGAACTCCGGACGGAAAGTCTTCTTGAGATCATCCATCACTTTACCTTTCATATCACTATATTCTTGACCTTCAGATCCTGTTGAGAACCCAACATATTTATTGCGCTTAAGCGTGCTAGCTCCAACGTTTGACGTCATAATGACTACTGTATTGCGGAAATCAACTACGCGCCCTTTAGAATCAGTCAATCGTCCATCTTCTAGCACTTGTAATAGAATATTAAACACGTCTGGATGTGCTTTTTCAATCTCATCTAGCAAGATAACAGAATAAGGTTTGCGTCTTACCTTCTCAGTTAACTGACCGCCTTCTTCATAGCCAACATATCCTGGAGGTGAACCAACCAGGCGTGACGTTGAGTGTTTCTCCATGTACTCAGACATATCAATACGGATTACAGAATCTTCTTCACCGAATAGCGTTTCAGCAACTGCACGAGCGAGTTCTGTCTTACCTACACCAGTTGGTCCAAGGAAGATGAATGAACCAATTGGGCGTTTAGGATCCTTAAGACCAGCACGAGCACGTCGAACTGCTTTTGAAATTGATTTAACAGCTTCTTCTTGACCGATCAGACGATTATGAAGAATTTCTTCCATCTTCAATAGTCGCTCTGTTTCCTGCTCTTCTAGTTTGGAAACCGGAATTCCGGTCCAATTGGCAACGACAATCGCAATATCTTCTGGTGTAACTTCTTGATTCTCTTTGCCTTGCTTTTCTTTCCACTCTTTCTTCGTTTGCTCAAGCTGCTCACGTAAGCGTTGCTCAGAGTCGCGAAGAGAAGCGGCTTTCTCAAATTCTTGACTTTGAACAGCAGCATCTTTTTCTTTTCGAACTTCTTCCAGCTTCTTATCAAGCTCTTTCAAATTCGGTGGTGCTGTATAAGAACGTAGACGAACTTTCGAAGCAGCTTCGTCAATTAAGTCAATCGCTTTATCTGGTAGAAAACGATCTGAAATATATCGATCTGAAAGCTTTACAGCGGCTTCAATAGCATCATCTGTAATTGTAACGCGGTGATGTGCTTCATAACGATCACGCAGACCTTTTAAGATAAGCGCCGATTCATCACTTGTCGGTTCATTTACCTGTATTGGTTGGAAACGTCTTTCAAGTGCCGCATCCTTCTCAATATATTTACGATACTCGTCAAGTGTTGTCGCACCAATACATTGAAGCTCCCCTCTTGCTAGTGCCGGCTTGAGGATGTTCGATGCATCAATTGCACCTTCTGCCCCACCAGCTCCTATTAGCGTATGAAGTTCATCAATGAATAAAATGATATTACCTGCCTGACGAATTTCATCCATTACTTTCTTTAAACGATCTTCGAATTCACCACGGTATTTCGTTCCGGCTACTACAGTACCCATATCAAGCGTCATGACACGCTTATCACGGAGAGTCTCAGGTACTTCATTATTAATAATTTGTTGCGCAAGGCCTTCAGCAATTGCTGTCTTACCTACACCGGGCTCACCAATAAGAACCGGATTGTTTTTCGTCCGTCGGCTAAGCACTTCAATCACTCGCTCAATTTCTTTGCTTCGGCCAATAACAGGGTCTAAACCATTATCTCGTGCTATGACAGTAAGGTCTCTTGCTAGGCTGTCAAGCGTTGGCGTATTGGCACTTGCTCCACCACCCTGATGACTAGAAGAAGAACTTTCATTGCTTCCAAGCAACTGAAGAACCTGTTGACGTGCTTTATTCAAGCTGACACCAAGGTTGTTAAGAACACGAGCTGCAACACCTTCTCCTTCACGAATAAGACCAAGTAAGATATGCTCAGTTCCAACATAGGAATGGCTTAGCTTACGTGCTTCATCCATTGATAGCTCGATAACTTTCTTAGCTCTTGGTGTATAGTGAATAGATTGAACTGAATCCTGTCCACGCCCAATCAACTTCTCTACTTCTTTTTGAATCTTTTCTGAGCCCAGCCCAAGAGCTGTTAAAGCTTTAGCAGCAATGCCTTCCCCTTCGCGAATCAAGCCAAGTAGGATATGTTCAGTTCCAACGTTATTATGACCAAGTCGGATTGCCTCTTCTTGTGCTAATGCAAGTACTTTCTGGGCACGTTCTGTAAATCGTCCAAACATCATTGTTCATCACCCTCCACATTCTTCGTTAGTTGATCTTCAAGTTCAAGTCGTTCTCTAATTAAAGTAGCACGTTTAATGTCTCGCTCTGTAGGGGTTAGACTCGCCCCAGCATATTGTTGTAAGAAGCCTGGTTGAGTAAGGATAAGCAATTCATTCAAGATCGATTTAGATAATCCTTTAACAAGA